>CAVPYM010000001.1:0-101813 GCA_963709935.1 uncultured Actinomycetes bacterium
CAAGCTGTACGGCTTCACAGGCTCCAACTCGGTCCACACGGGGCGGCTCATGCTCGAGCACAAGAGAGTGGAGTACGACTTCGTCAAGCTGCCGCCCGCGGGTGCACGCGCCCGCGATGCTCATGATGGGCTTTCCGACGATGGGCGTGCCGGCGCATCAAGGTCGACGGCGTCCGGGTCCCGGGCACCCGCTGGATCGCCCGCGCGCTGGACGAGCTGTATCCCGACAAGCCGCTGCTGTTCCCCACCGACCCCGTGCAGCGCCGCAAGGTCGCAGGACGCCGAGCGCTGGGGCGAGGATCTGCCAAACTCGGTGCGCCGCATCTTTTACTGCGCGGCGCGGCGCGATCGCAAGGCGTTTCTCAGCGTGGCTCGGCTCGGGGGCGCGGCCCGGTGAAGCGGGGTCGGGATGCGCGTGCTGGCGCGGGTCATCATCAAGCTCGCGACGGGTCTGCATCGCGCGACCGACGAGGCCGGCCGGAGGACTCGCGGTACTGCCGGAGCGCCTCGACCAGATCGACGCGTGGATCGAGGAGGGCGTGATCGGCGGCGAGCAGCTCAACGCGGCCGACTTTCAGATCGGCGTCAACGTCTCGGCGCTGATGCTGTCCGACGATCTCAGCCCGTTCGTCGACGGCGCCGGCCGCGGCCCTCGCGCGGCGGGTCCTGCCCGGACTACGTGGGTCACATCGGTCCGGTCGTCCCGGCCGAGTGGATCGACGCAGCTGCGCGCCCGACACCGCGCGCTCGTCGACGGCGTCGGCCGACGCCGCCCGCCGCGGCGCCCGGCACGCGCCGTGCGGTCGCGACGATCTGCGCTCCAGCCGTGACATGGCGGCGCCGCCCGGCTGACGCGAGCCGAACGCAGCGCGCAGACTCGCGACGAGCTGCTCGACGCGGCGCAACGGCGCTTCTTCGTCGCCGGCTATCACGCGACGACGCTCGATGACGTGGCCGACGACGCCGGCTACACGAAAGGCGCCGTCTACTCGACGTTCGGCAGCAAGGCCGGGCTGTTCCTCGCGCTGTTCGACGACATCGTCGACCAGCGCCTGGCGGCACGCGCGCGGTCCTCGGGACCGGCGACTCGAGCCCGGAGTCGAGCCTCGGGCCCTGGCCGACCAGCCCGTCGAGGAGCGCAACGCGCGCTTTCTGCTGCTCTCGATCGAGTTCTGGGTGCACGCCGCCCACGAGCCCGCGCTGCTGGACGCGTTCTCCGAGCGCTACCGCCGGCTGCGGGCGAGCCTGGCCGAGCTGGCCCCGGCGGAAAGCCCGATGGACCCGCCGCGCTGGGCGCTGGTCACGCTCGCGCTCTCCAACGGCTTCGCCCTCGAGCGGCTGATCGACCCCGATGGCGTGCCGGCCGACCTCATGGCCGACGTGCAGCCGCGGGTGCTCGCACCCGAGCGCTGACCGGGGCCACCGGCGGGTAGGGTGCGGGCCGAGCACCGTGTTCCCGCTCAAGGACAACATCCCGACAGAACGAACGGCGTGGGTCACGATCGCGTTCATCGTGATCAACGTGATCGTCTACTTCGTGCTGCAGCCAAGGGCGGCATCTCAGCGGGCCCGAGTGACACCGGCGTCGTCGACTACGGAGCGATCCCCTACGAGGTCCGCATCCCGGCGACGAGTGCGCGATCGCCGCCAACGCGATCGTCTGCGAAGGCCAGCCCGGCGTCACCGGCACCGCGCCCGACCAGCCGGCGACGATCTTGACGCTGTTCAGCTCGATGTTCATGCACGGCAGCATCCTGCACCTCGGCGGCAACATGCTCTTTCTCTGGATCTTCGGCAACAACGTCGAGGACAGCATGGGCCACGTGAAGTTCGTCGCCTTCTACCTGCTCGCCGGGCTCGTGGCGATCTTCGGGCAGATCGTCATCGAGCCCAACGCCGCGGTCCCGACGATCGGCGCGTCGGGCGCCGTCGCCGGCGTCCTCGGCGGCTACATCCTGCTCTATCCGCGCGCGCGGGTCGTGACGCTGATCTTCATCGTCTTCTTCTTCACGATCCTCGAGCTGCCGGCGATGCTGATCCTCGGGTTCTGGTTTCTGCAGCAGGTCGCGTTCGGCTACTTCGACCTCGCCAACCCTGCGGGCGGCGGGGGCGGCGTCGCCTACTTCGCCCACATCGGCGGCTTCCTCTTCGGCCTGCTGGCGATAAAGCTGTTCGCCAGCCGCACGAAGGACTACTCGCCGCCGCCCAAGTATCCGGTGTACTGAAATCCACCGCAGGCGCACACCGTTCCGCGCCGTCGGAATGATGCGCTACGTTTGCAGCAGGATCGAATGGAAGGTTGCTCGTGACCGTTTCACCTGATCGGCAGCCAGTCGTGGTCGCCGATCTCAAGGAGGCCATCGACGCGGTTCGCGCCAGCGGGCTGCGGCTGACCTCCGCGCGACGGCTGGTGCTCGAGGCGCTCCTCGCGGCGCGCAAGCCGATCTCTGCCGAGGACATCGCCGACGGACTGGGCGGCAAGATGACGGAGTCGGACATCGCCTCGGTCTACCGCAACCTCGAGACGCTCGGCGAGCTCGGTCTGGTTCGACACTTCCACGCCGGCCACGGTCCCGGCCGTTACGTCCTCGAAGGCTTGGGCGAGCACGAGTACCTCGCATGTGAGTCCTGCGGCGCGCTCGAGTCCGTCGAGCCGTCATCGCTGGACGGCGTGCGAGAGAAGGTGCGCGAGCTGTCGGGCTTCGAGGCGCGTTTCTCGCACTTCCCGATCGTCGGGCTGTGCGCGCGTTGCGCGAAGAGGCGCAAGGGCAGCGTCGCGCGCAACGCGAGGCGCAAGACCTGATGTTCAGCGTTGGGGCAGCGCACGCGCGCGCGGCCCGCCGGCGCTGCGGCAGCACCGCCTGAGGGCAGCATCACGCGCGCGCGGCCCAGCCCGCGGACGGCGCGGAGGCCGGCAACGCAGACGCGCTCCCAGTCTCCGCGGCACCCGCGAGCGGTCAGGCGTGCTCGTGCTCGTGGACGTCCTCGAGTCCGGCCTCGTGGACGTGCGGGTGCTCGTGCTTCTCGCCGTCGTGCTCGTGGTCGTGCTCGTGCTCGACATGGTCGTGGTCGTGGTCGGTGTGGGCGTGCACGTGCGTCTCGCCGTCGTGCTCGTGCTCGTGCGCGTGCGGTGCGTCGTGTGTGTGCTCTTCGGCCATGGTGGCTCCTTGGTCGATCGTTGTCGTGTCGCTGCCGGTCGGGTGCGGCGGGTCGGCCGCCCCCATGCGCAGATGCTCGATGTGGCGCAGGGCCTCGTCGAGCAGGCTCGCCACATGCGGGTCGTAGAGCCCGTAGATCACCTGGCGGCCGCTGCGGCTTCCGACGACCAGTCCCAGGTCGCGCAGGATCCGCAGCTGATGAGAAACGGCCGGCTGCTCCATCTCGACGGCACGCGCGAGCTCACCGACGGCGCATGGCCCGTCGCGCAGGCGCCCGAGGATGCGGACGCGGCTCGACGTGGCGAGTGCGCTCATCACGCGGGCGACGTGGCGCGCGTCGTGAACACTGATCGGGGTGCTGGCGTGGACGCCGTGTTCGAATCCCATCTGCCGACATGCTTACATGCACATCCCTGCATGTCAACCTGCCGCCCGGACTTACCGGGCGAGCCGTTCGGTCATGCCTGACGGGATCAGTCGGCGCGCGCGACGAGCGCGGACGGTGCCACGATTCCGGCTGCTCGTCGCCGGCCGGTGATGCCCGTGGCCATGAACACCACGGCGAAGAGCGTCGCGGCGGTCAGCACGATCGCCGGGCCCGACTGGACGTCGAGGTGGTAGCTGAGGTACATCCCGACGAAGCCCGCAGACCGCGCCGATCGCCGGTCGACGAGCCACGAGCATCCGGCTGAAGGAGTTGGTGAGCATGCGGGCGACGGTCGGCGGGATCACGAGCGTCGCGGCGATCAGCGTCACGCCGAGCACCTGCATCGTGGCGAGGATCGACGCCGGCGAGCACGAGCATCAGCAGCGCGTCGATGCGCGCCGTGTTCGACGCCCGAGCCGTCGGCGACCTCGGGATCGAACGTGGTGAACAGCAGCGCCGGTAGCCGAAGAAGACGACGACGCCGACGACGACGGCGACGACCGACGATCGCCAGCACGTCGGCCGTCGGCGACGCCGAGGATGCTGCCGAACAGCGCCGCGTCGAAGCTGCGCCCGCGCCGTCCGAAGAGCGGCGAACAGCGCGAGGCCGAGCGCGAAGGAGGCGGTGGTGATGACGCCGATCGCGGCGTCGGCGCCGATGACGCGCCGGCGGGTGACGCCGTTGATCATCAGCGCCGAGGCGACGCCCCACAGCGCCGGCGCCGAGGAAGAAGTTGATGCCGAGCAGCGCGCTCGCCGCGAAGCCGCCGAAGATCGCGTGCGACAGCCCGTGGCCGATGTAGCTCATGCCCTTGCAGCACGACGTAGACGCCGATCAGGCCGCACAGCGCGCCGGCGAGCGTGGCGACGATGAGCGCCGTTGCGGAAGAACTCGAACTCGAACGGTCGCAGCAGCTCGTCGCATCATCAGGCCGCCGGTCGCCGCGCAGCGGGACGACGTCGCGCCGCGGTGGTAGTGATCGACGCACGACCGGCATGCCGGCGTGCTCGAGCACCTCCATCCGCGCGCCGTAGGTGCGCTCGAGGATCGTCCGGCGTGAGCACCTCGCGCGGCGCGCCCTCGCCGATCACCCGCGTGTTGAGGCAGACGAGGTGCGGCAGGTGCGCGGCGATGCCGTTGAGGTCGTGGGTCGTGAGCACGATCGCCAGCCCGTCGGCGTTGAGGTCGTCGAGCAGGTGCAGGACCTCGTGGCGGGTCGCACGTCGACGCCCGACGTCGGCTCGTCGAGCAGCAGCAGGTCGGGCTCGCCGAGCAGCGCGCGGGCGATGAACACCCGCTGCTGCTGGCCGCCCGAGAGCTCGCGGATGTGGCGGTCGGCGAGGTCGCCGATGCCGAGCCGCGTCGAGCACGTCGGCCGACCTCGGCGCGCTCGGCGCGCGCTCGCGCCACGGCAGCCGCCGGCCGCTGGTGCGCGCCATCAGCACGCACTCGCGCGACGGTGACCGGGAAGCTCCAGTTGATCGTCTCGACCTGCGGCACGTAGCCGATCCGCAGGCCCGGCCGGCGCGTCGACCGATGCCGCGCGACGGGCCGCGACGCTGCCGAGCAGGACCCGCAGCAGCGTCGTCTTGCCCGAGCCCGACGGCCCGACGATGCCGATGAACTCGCCGGCGCGCGATCGTCAGGTCGACGTCGACGAGCACCGGCGTCGTGCCGTAGCCGCAGGTGACGCCGTCGAGCGCGAGCAGCTCGGCACGCGCGGTCGCGGCTCATTGCGGGTACTCCGCCGTGTCGGGGGCGACGTTCGCGACCTCGAACGCCTCGAGCGCCGACGCGTCGCCGCCGAGCGCCGTCGGTCATCGTGACGTAGTCGAACTGCATCAGCCCGAGCCAGGAGTGCTCGGCGTCGCCGGGCTCGCCCGGCAGGTCGTCGTCGCGCAGCTCGTCGACGTACTCGACGCCGGTCTCCTTGCCGATCTGCTCGAGCACCGGGCTCGGGAACACCTCGGAGCCGAAGATCGCCGGGACCTTCTCCGCGATCTGGTCGATCAGCGTCGGCGACCTCCGCGGCGTCGGCTCCTCGAAGTCGGACGACCTGGATCGCGCCGATGACCGTCCAGCCGTAGGTCCGGGCGAAGTAGGCGTAGGCGTCGTGGTAGGTGAGCAGCTCGCGCTTCGGGGATGGTGGCGAACGACGTCGCGCATCGCCGCGTCGAGCTCGTCGATCATGCGCCGCGAACGTCGTCGTAGTTGGCCGCGTAGTAGTCGGCGTTCGCCGGGTCGCGCGTCGGACATGTCGTCGCGCGACGATCTCGGCGTAGCGGCGCGCCAGCGTCGGGTCGGTCCACAGGTGCGGGTTCGGCTTGCCGCCGTCCTCCGGGAACGAGAAGTCGTAGATGTACTCGCTCTCGGGGATCGTCAGCGTGCCCGAGCTCGACGATCTCGGCGCCGTCCTTGAGGTTCGCCTCGGCGAGCTCCTTCGTCGGCTCCTCGAGCTTCAGGCCGTTGACGAACACGACGTCGGCCGTCGACAGCAGCTCGGCGACGCTCGGCTTCGGCTCGAAGGTGTGCGAGTTCGTGCCCTCCGGGCACGATGCCCGTCGACGTCGGCCCGGTCGCCGCGATGTTCGCGACGATGCTGGTGATCGGCGCGACCGTCGTGACGACTTCAGCTGATCGCCGCCCGAGGACGCCCCATCGCCCGCGTCATCGTCGCTGCCGCAGGCCGACACGGTCAGCACGAGCGCGAGGCAGAGGCAGGGAAGGACAGACAGACGGCAGATCCGATCAGGCATGGCGGGCGGGAACCTCCGTGGCCGGGTGCGATCACGTGCTTACCACGCGCACGTAGTGTGAGCCAGCCTAACGTGATTGCAAGCTGCTCGCGACAAGGTAGGCCTGGGACCCCGCGCCCGGCGCCTGGCTAACGCGGTTTGGTTGCTTTCACGAAATAGTTGCAATACGGTTTTCGGCACGATGGCGGACCGTACCCCCCGGCGTGCGCACGGCGGGCACGGGCACAGGCACGATCACTCCGGCGCCGGGCACACCCACGCTCCCTCTGCCGACGCCGACCGCCGCTGGCTGACCGTCGCCCTCGCACTGATCGCGGGCTTCATGGCCGTCGAGGTCGTCGCGGGCCTGCTCGCCGGATCGCTCGCATTGCTCTCAGATGCCGCGCACATGCTCACCGACGCCGCCTCGATCGGCCTCGCCCTGCTCGCCGCGCGACTCGCGACGCGCCCGGCCCGCGGCGCCTACACGTTCGGCTTCGGACGCGCCGAGATCGTCTCCGCCCAGATCAACGGCGCCACCCTGCTGGTCCTGGCCGGCGTCATCGCCGTCGAAGGCGTCCGCCGATTGGGCACCCCACCCGTCGTCGACGGACCCGTCGTCATCGCCGTCGGTGCCCTCGGCGCCATGATCAACATCGCCGCGTTCTGGGCGCTCTCACGCGCCGAGCGCCAGAGCCTGAACATCGCCGGCGCCCGCGCCCACGTCCTCGCCGACCTCTACGGCTCAGCAGCCGCGATCACCGCCGGGACGATCATCGCCGCCGGCGGGCCGGCCGAGGTCGACGCGTTCGCCGCGCTCACCGTCGCCGCGCTCATGCTGCGCTCCGGCTGGTCGCTCGTGCGCGCCTCCACCCGCGTCCTGCTCGAAGCCGCCCCCGCCAACCTCGACCCCGACCACATCGGCCGCACCCTCGCCGCCATGCCCGGCATCGTCGAGATCCACGATCTTCACATCTGGGAGGTCACGTCCGGCTTCGTCGCCATCGCCGCGCACGTCGTCGTCGCACGCGATGACGACTGCCACCTCCGCCGCCGCGAGCTGCAGAACGCCCTGCACCAGCGATTCGACATCCGGCACACCACGCTGCAGGTCGACCACGAGTCCTGGCAGGACCTAGTTCAGATCGACGTCGCCACGGTCGGGAAGGTCCGCGCGCCCTCCTGCTGAGCGGTGAGCTCGCGGATGTCGGCGACGCTCTCGCACCACGCGTCGGCCAGCACGCGGTCGTGCGTGATCAACAGCACGCCGAGCTCGCGCTCCGCTTGGATCTCGGCGATCACCTCCAGCAGCGCCGCCTGCGTGGAGACGTCGAGCATCGACGACAGCTCGTCGCAGACGAGATAGCGCGGCTGCACGACGAGCGCCCGCGCGAGGCAGGCCCGCTGCAGCTGCCCCTCGGAGACCTCGTGCGGGAAGCGCTCGAGCAGGTCGGGCGTGAGCCCCACCCGCGTGGCCCACTCGTCCAGCAGCGCGCTGCGGGCGGCGTCGCCCGGCGCCAGCATGCGGCTCGCCGCCAGCGGCTCGAGGATCGCCGCGCCGACGCGCAGGCGCGGGTCGACCGACACCCGCGGCGCCTGGAAGACGAGCTGGACGCGGTGGCGCAGCTCGCGGCTGCAGCGCACGCCCCAGGCGCTGACGCGGTCGCCGTCGACGGTGATCGATCCGCTGTCGGGGGCCAGGAGCATGGCCATGACCTGCGCGAGCGTGCTCTTGCCCGCTCCGCTCGGGCCGACGAGGCCCAAGCGCGTCCCGCCCTCGATCGCGATCGACGCGCGCTCCAGCGCGACGACGCGCCCGCCGCCGCCGCGGTAGGTCTTCGTGATCGAGTCAGCGCTCAGCATGGGCGAAGCAGCGGGCGAGCACGCCGCCCACGACGGGATAGAGATCGGGCACGGACTCGCGGCACGGTTCGAAGCGGTCGGGGCAGCGGTCGGCGAACGCGCAGTGGCCGGGCAGCGCGCTGAGCTCCGGCGACATGCCCGGGATCGACTTGCCCTCGCGCTCGGGCAGGGCGCGCAGCAGCTCGCGTCCGTAGGGATGCGAGGGGGCGCGGAAGAACTCGTCGGTCGGGCCGACCTCGACGATCCGGCTGGCGTACAGCAGCGCGAGCCGGCCGCCGAGCCGCTGCGCCAGGCGCAGGTCGTGCGTGATGACGAGCAACGCCGCGCCGCGCGCCGAGATCGCCTGCAGCTGGGCCGCGGTGGTGTCGACGAGGTCGGAGTCCAGGCCGGACGTCGGCTCGTCGGCGATCACGATGTCGGGCTTGCCGACGAGCGCCATTGCGTTGACGACGCGCTGCTGCATGCCCCCCGAGAGCTGATGGACGTAGCGGCCGCTGATGAACTCGAGGTCCAGGCCGAGCTCGGCGAGCAGCTCGCTCAGACGCGTGCGCGCCTGCCCCTCCGTCAGCCCGCGCGCCTGCGCGGCCTCGAGCAGCTGGCCGCCGAGCTTGCGCACGGGGTTCAGCGACGACGCCGGGCTCTGCGGGATGAGCGCCATGCGCCTCGCGCGCACTTGGCGCAGCTCCCTGGGTGGCAGGTCGAGCATGTCCTGGCCGCCGAGGCGCACCGAGCCCGTGACGTTGACGTTCTGGGGCAGCAGGCTGAGCAGTGCGTGGGCGAGCACCGTCTTGCCGCTGCCGCTCTCGCCGACGACGAGCAGCAGCTCGCCGGGGGCGACCGTGACGCTCGCCTCCGTCAGCGCCTGCACGACCCCGCGGCGGGTGCGAAAGCCGACGCTCAGCGTCTCCACCTCGAGCAGTGCGGACGTCACAGCTCGAGCTCCGAGCGCCAGCGCGGGTGCAGATGCTCGCGCCAGTACTCCGCCAGCGTCCCGATCGCCATCGCCGCGACGAGGATCGCCAGGCCCGGGAAGAGCGCGACCCACCAGCCGCCGGCCAGCAGGGAGCCGCGCCCGTCGGCGAGGATGTTGCCCAGCGACGCGCGGTGCGCCTCCAGTCCGAGCCCGAGGAACGAGTAGGCCGACTCGTGGAAGATCGCGTGCGGCACGGTGAGCACGAACGCGAGGCCGACGGCGGGCATGAGGTGCGGGAGGTAATGGCGCCGGGCCAGGCGCAGGCGCCCCGCGCCGCCGCCGATCGCCGCCGAGACGAACGGTCGCTCGCGCAGCGACAGCAGCTCGCCGCGCACGATCCGCGCCAGCGAGGGCCAGTGCGTGAACCCGACCGCGAGCATGATCGCGCCCGGGCCGCCGAGGACCGGCCGGAACAGGACGAGCAGCAGGATCCCGAAGAGGAGGTGGTTCTGGGAGGCGAAGACGTCCGTGACCCGCATGACGAGCGCGTCGACCCGGCCGCCCATCGTCCCGGCCAGCAGGCCGACGAGCGTGCCGACGGCGACCGCCGCCAGCGACGCCAGGACGGCGATCGCCAGCGAGATGCGCACGCCGTGCAGCACCCGCGCGAGCAGATCGCGGCCGACCTCGTCGGTCCCCATCAGGTGGGCCCACGACGGGCCCTCGAGCACGTGGTCGAGGTCCACCGCGGTGTCGTCGAGCGGGGCGATGACGTTGGCCAGCAGCCCAGCGAGGACGAGCAGCCCCAGCACGCCGGCGGCGATCCGGACCGACGTCGGCCAGCGCCCCACCGCCTCCGCCGAGCGCCGCCACAGCCCGCCGCCGAGGCGCAGCGAGGAGCCCAGCGCGCCGCTGGCCGCGCTCACGCCGCCGCCTGGCGCACGCGCGGATCCATCACGCGGTAGAGGACGTCGGCCAACAGGTTGCCGAGCACGACGAGCGCCGAGCCCGCCAGCACGATCCCGACGAGCATCGGGATGTCCTCGCCCAGCGCGGCGTCGAGCGTCAGCAGCCCGAGCCCGGGCCAGCCGAAGATCGTCTCGACGATCACGGTCCCGCCGATCAGCTCCGCGAGGTGCGTGCCGACGAGCGTGACGAACGGGATCAGGGCGTTGGGCAGCGCGTAGCGCAGGAGCACGGCGACCTCGCCGATGCCCTGCGCGCGGGCGAACTGCACGTGGTCCTCGCGCAGGACCTCCAGCAGCGTGTTGCGCACGAACAGCGTGAACCAGGCGTACTGCGTCATCGCCAGGACGAGCATCGGCAGGATGAGGTGCGAGGCGTCCACACCCCTGTCGACGGCGCGCGGATCGGAGATCCCGGCCGCCGGCAGCCAGCCGAGCTCGATCGAGAACAGGTACAGCGCCAGCAGGCCGATCCAGAACGACGGCGCCGCGGTGTTGAAGTAGCACAGGGTCCGCACGAGCCAGTCGAAGAACGTGCCGCGAAACGCCGCCGCCAGCACGCCGAAGACGAGCCCGCCGATGAGCACGAGCAGCAGCGCTCCCCCGACGAGGGCGATCGACGCGCTCGCCCGCGAGGCGATCTCGGCGGCGACCGGCTGGCCGCCGGAGACGATCGAGTTGCCCATGTCGCCCTGGACGACGTTCCAGACCCAGCGCCCGAACTGCTCGTACATCGGCTGGTCGAGTCCCCACGCCTGCGCGATCTCGGCCTTGCGCTCCAGGCTGACGTTGTTCTCCGCGCCGACGTAGGCGTCGACCGGATCGAACGGGGAGATCGCGGTCAGCACGAACGTCATCGCCGCGACGGCGAGCAGGATGACGGGCAGCAGCGCGAGCCGCCGCACGATGAGCTTCAGCATCGCGCCATCAGCTCTTGGGCTCGAGCGACCAGTCCTCGAGGTTCCACGACGTGCCGCGGGAGAACCCGTGCGCGTGCGGCTCGACCTGGGGATCGACGCCCTTCACCCGCTTGGACACCACGGAGATGTGGCGCAGGCGCACGAGCCACAGCCAGCTCGCGTCCTGGGCGACGTCCGCCTGCAGCGTGGCGAACAGCCGCTTGCGCTCACCCTGGTCCAGCGTCGAGCGCTCGGCGTCCAGCGAGGCGTCGATCGCGTCGCTGCGCGTGCGCGGGTAGTTCGTGAACGGGTCGGCGTCCGCCGTCGCGAACTTCGAGTGGTAGCGCTCGTAGAGCTCGAGGTCGGGGTCGTACGGCGTGCCGTAGCCGAACTCCGTGGCGCCCTGGTCCTGGCGCTTCTCGATCACGTCGAAGGTCAGGCCCTCCAGCTTGACCTCGGCGCCGATCTTCCTCATGTCCGAGGTGAAGGCCAGCGCGAGGTCCTTGCGGACGCTGTCGTTGGATGGATACATCAGCGTGAAGGAGAGCTTGCGGCCGTTCTTCTCCCTGATGTCGCCGCCGACGCGCGTCCAGCCGGCGGCGTCGAGCCGGCGTTCGGCCTGCGCCGGATCGAAGTCCTGGTCGGCGACGTCGCTGTAGGCCCAGTGGCCCTTCATGATCGGCCCGAAGGCCGGCTCGCCGGCGCCGGCGAGGGTGACCTTCGCCATCTTCTCGCGATCGACGGCTAACGAGAGCGCGCGCCGTACCGCGACGTCGCGCAGCACCGGGTCGCGGTTGGGCATTGCCACGACCCGGGCATCGGCGGTCGGCACCTCGAACACGTTGTAGTTGCCGTTGCGGCGCACGCGGTCGGCGAGCTTGGGAACGATCCCGGCGGCGTCGACGGTCCCCTTCTCGAGCAGCGCGACGCGCGCGTTCTCGTCCTCGACCGCCGTCATGACGATCCGCTTGATCTTCGGCGCGCCGCGGAAGTACTTCGCGTTGGCCTCCATGACGATCCGCCCGCCCGGCTCGAACTCCTTGAGCACGTAGGGCCCGGTGCCGATCGGCTTGCGGTTGAACGCGGCCGTCTTGATGTCCTGGCCCTCGAGCGCGGCCGCCGGGACGATGCCGACCTGCAGCTTGTCGTAGAACGCCGGGTCGGGCCGGTTGAGCGCGAAGCGGACCGTGCTGGCGCCGACGGCCGTGGCCGCCTCGAGCGTGTCGAGCAGCGTCGCCAGCGGCGACGCGGAGTCCTTGTCGAGGATCGCGTTGTACGTGAAGGCGACGTCCTTCGATGTCAACTTCGTCCCGTCGTGAAACGTGACGTCATCGCGGATCTGGACGGTCACGGTCTTGCCGTCGGCGCTGCGCTCGGGCATCGCGCGGGCGAGGTCGGGCTGCGCGCGCAGCGTCTTGTCGTAGCGCAGCAGGCCGTTGAAGAACTTCAGGTTGCCCTCGTAGACGTTGTCCGAGCCGATCGGGTTGAGGTTCTCGGGCTGGCTGGGCAGCGCGACGACCAGCGTGCCGGCGGCCGCCGCCGTCTTCGTGGAATCGTCGTCCGATCCTCCGCATCCGACGACGCCAAGCACCAGCGCCAAGCCGATCCCGACAACGCCCTGGTGCACCCTCGTCATGCCTGCCCCCTGTTCGGCCCCCCGCAGAACGACATCTGCGGCATGGGTCGAACGTAACATATGTGCCGTCGCTCTTGCAATGTCATCGTGCTTACGGAGCGCCCACATCACGGATGAGCGACTGGCGCCGCGGGCCGAGCGGGCCTACGCTGTCGGCATGCCGGTGCGCTACTGGTTTCGCTGTGACATCTGCGGCTGCCTGCCGGATGACGACACGCGCGCGGCGATCGGCGCGTCGACGCGGGAGGACCTGTTCGGCGAGCTGATCGACGCGATGCCCGGCAAGTGGCTCGTCTGGCACGCCGGCGGCCTGCTCGGCCCGCGCCGCTACGCCTGCCCGGATCACCGCAAGGCGCTGCTGAAGTCGATCCGCTTCCACTATGCCTACTGCGGCGAGCAGTGGGTCTGGAAGCGCCCGCCCTACCCGCAGCGCTGGCCGCCGGACGGCCTCGACGCCGCCCCCGACGCCCCGCTCACGATCCCCGACTGGTTCGCCCCCGGCACCGGCACCGGCACCGACGCGGCCGGCGCCCCGCCCGCGGAGGAACCCGGCACCCCTCAGCCCTGAGGCGGGGGGAGCGGCCTGAACCGGCCGGCGTCCTCCTCGGTACGGCCCGGATCCTGATCCTTGACGCCATGGCGGCGGCGCACCTCGGTGACCGTGTCGGCCGGCAGCTCGGGCAGCCGGAACGTCGTGATCCCGTACTCCAGCGCGAGCTCGACCTGGGCGGCATCGTAGGCCTGGCGGGCGCGCGACCAGTCGCTGCCGGCGCCGTCGATCTGCAGCCAGCGGCCGTTGAAGTCGATCACGAGGCTGGCCTCGGACTCGACGACATGCGCCACGATGATCTGCAGCGACATCGGCTCGGCGCCGCTGCGCACCAGGGCCCGCAGTTCGTCGAGGCTGTGCAGCGTCGTGTCCTCGTCGATGTCCCACTCCAGCGTGACGTCGCACACGAGCGGATCCAGCGGCCCCGCCGCGGCGGCCGCCTGCGCGGCCTGCACCATCACGTCGAGGTTCGTCCAGCCGTTCCAGCGCTCGCTCAGCGCGAAGCCGTCCATGCGCAGAGCATACGCTCGGCAGCGCGCAGGTCAGGAGGAGGCGGCGAGACGCGCCGCCGCGACGGCGACCTGGCCGAACGCGATCTGCCCGTCGTTGGGCGGCAGCGCCTGCGGCACGAGGACGCGCAGCCCGGCCGCGCCGAGGGCATCGAGCGTCAGCTCGAGCAGGAGACGGTTCTGGAAGACGCCGCCGGAGAGGACCGCGAGCTGCAGGTCGCGGCGCTCGGCGACGATGACGAGCACGTCGGCCGTGGCCCGCGCCAGGCCGGCATGCAAGCGCGCCGAGATCGTCGACACCGGCACGCCGGCGGCGAGGTCGTCGAGCACGGCGCGGATGGCGGGACGCGGATCCAGCGCGACCGACTCGCCGCGGTGCTCGAACTCCAGCGGATACGGGTCGGCGGCGGCGCGGTCGGCGAGAGCCTCGAACTCGACGGCGGCCTGCCCCTCGTAGCTGACCTCCAGCCGCACGCCGCACATCGCCGCGACGGCGTCGAACAGGCGCCCCATGCTCGACGTGAACGGCGAGCCGACGCCCTGCAGCGACATCCGCGCGACCATGTTCCAGCGCTGCTGCGCGATGTCCTCGAATGCGGGGGGCAGCGCGGCCTGCATGTCGGTCAGCCACGCGCAGGCCATCCGCCAGGGCTCCTTGATCGCCCGCTCGCCGCCGGGCAGACGGATCGGCCGCAGGCGCCCCGACCGGCCGATGTGATCCAGGCCGCCGACGAGGATCTCACCGCCCCACACGGTGCCGTCCGTGCCGTAGCCCGTGCCGTCGAAGATCGCGCCGACCGCCGGCCCGGTCTCGCCGTGCTCGGCGAGCGTGGCGGCGAGGTGGGCGTGATGGTGCTGGACGGAGAGCAGCTTGACGTCGTCGCGGCTCATCGCGTAGCGCGTGGAGAGATAGTCGGGGTGCAGGTCGTGGACGACGACCTCCGGCGTGACCTCGAAGAGCGTTTCGAAATGCGCGATCCCCGTCTCGAGCGACTGCAGCGTCTCGTAGTTCTTCAGGTCGCCGATGTGATGGCTCGGCCAGGCGCGGTCGTCCTTGGCCACGCAGAACGCGTTCTTCTGCTCGGCGCCGGTGCCGAGCAGGTGCACGGGGGCGGCGATCGGCAGGTCGAGGCTGGTCGGCACGTAGCCGCGCGAGCGGCGCAGCATGAGCGGGCGCTCGCGGACGACGCGCACGACCGAGTCGTCGGTGCGCGTCGCGATCGGCCGGTCGTGGACGAGGTAGCGGTCGGCGATCCGCCGCAGCCGCTCGCGCGCGTCCTCGTCGTCGAAGGCGATCGGCTCGTCGGAGAGGTTGCCGCTCGTGAGCACGAGCGCAACTCCCACGTCGGTCGCGAGCAGCTGGTGCATCGGCGTGTAGGGCAGCATGAGCCCGAGGTCGGGCGCGCCGGGGGCGATCGACGGGGCGACGTCCGCGTCCGGCAGCCGGCGGGCGAGCACGATCGGCCGCGCGCGCGAGGTCAGCAGCGCCTCCTCGTCCGCGCCGAGCTCGACGAGCCGCCGGGCGGCATCGACGTCGGCGACGAGCAGCGCGAATGGCCGGTCCTCGCGGTGCTTGCGAGCGCGCAGCGCGGCGACCGCCTCCTCGCTGTCGGCGCGGCAGGCGAGGTGGTAGCCGCCGAGGCCCTTGACCGCGAGGATCCGGCCGTCGAGCAGGTCCTGCGCGGCGGCGCGCAGGGGATCCTCGACGCCCTCCACCTCGGCGCCGTTGCGCTCGACGAGCCGCACCTGCGGGCCCGCAGACCGGGCAGGCGTTCGGCTGGGCGTGGAAGCGCCGGTCCAGCGGATCCTCGTACTCTGCCTGGCAGGCGGCGCACATCGTAAAGCCGGCCATCGTCGTCTGCGGCCGGTCGTAGGGAATGCCCTGGACGATCGTGAAGCGCGGCCCGCAGTTCGTGCAGTTCAGAAACGGATAGCGGTACCGGCGGTCGGCGGGATCGGCGAGCTCGGCCAGGCAGTCCGCGCACGTCGCCGAGTCCGGCGTGACCGGCGCCGTCGCCGCACCGCCCCGCTCGGAGGCGACGATCTCAAAGCCCTCCGTGCCGACGACGTCGAGCGGCTCGGCCTGCACCCCGCGGACCTCGGCCAGCGGCGGCGCATCGGAGCTCAGCCGGGCCAGGAAGACCTCGACGGCGCCGGGCGGCCCCTCGGCCTCGACGAGCACGCCGCGCTCGTCGTTGAGCACCCAGCCCGCGATGCCGAGCTCGCCGGCCAGGCGGTACACGAACGGGCGATAGCCGACGCCCTGCACGGTGCCGTCGACGCGGGCGCGGACGCGCCGCAGGGCGCCCTCGGATTGCATGCTCACGCGGCGGTCGCAGGTCCGGCGAGCTCGACGAGCTCGCGCAGCACGTGGTAGGCGCTCGCGTGCGCCTCCTGGATGCGCGGGATGTTCTGCGAGCCGCTGACGACGATGTGGTCGGCGAGGTGGCTCGCCGCGACGTTGCCGCCGTCGTAGCCGACGAACGCGATCGTGACAAGCTTGCGCTTGCGCGCCTCCTCGAGCGCCAGCAGGACGCTCAGCGAGTTGCCGCTCGTCGACATCGCCAGCAGGACGTCGCCCTCGCGCCCGTAGGCGATGACCTGGCGCTGGAAGATCTCCTCCGTGCCGATGTCGTTGGCGACGGCCGTGATGATGCCGGTGTCCTCGGTGAGGTCCAGCGCGCGGCGCGCCGGGCCGCCGAACATCGGGGTGTGGAAGTCGGCGACGACGTCCATCGCGTCGGTCGCCGAGCCGCCGTTGCCCAGGGCGATGAGCCGCCCCCCGGCGTCGAGCCGGTCGCGCAGCACGCGGGCCGCGTCGAGCAGGGTGTCGCAGCCGTCGTGCAGGGTCTGCGTGCGCAGCGCGGTGATCTCCTCGGCCTTGAGCAGCATCGACTTGCGCACGTCGTCGAGGATCTCGTCGAGGTTGTGCTCCTGCTGGCCGAGGAACGGATACAGGAAGCTCGACGCGCCCGAGTCGTGGACCGGCTTGGCCCGGCGGCCCTCGAGCAGGCCGCGATGGTCGAGGAAGATGTGGACGAGCTCCCACAGCAGGTGGTAGAGCGTCTCGACGATCTCCTGGCGGATGAGCGGATCGGCGACCGCGGAGAGGTCGAACTCCCACTCGGCGCCGGAGTCGGGCTCGAACGCGATCGTCAGGCAGCCTCGCGCGCGCGCCGCGGCGAGCGCCGCGAGCGTGTCGGGGTGATCGCCGAAGGCCATCGCGATGTCGTCGTGCTCGGCCTCGAGAGCGACCTGATGGGCCACCGGCCCGCCCTCGCCGGCGAGCGCCAGCGCGGGCAGCGCGCTCTTGCCGACGATCACAGGATGAACGAACTCGACCGCGACGTGGCGGGCGTCGGAGCGGTCGGCCGGCGTCGCGCCGAAGGCCACGAGGCGGCCCTCGCGCGCGAAGCGCTCGGCCATCTTGTGGCACAGGCGGGCGAGCCGCTCGGCCTCAGCGGCGAAGAACCGGCCGTTGGCCTCGACGCGCTCGCGCAGCAGGGCCTCGACCCGGTCGGCCCCGGTGCTGGTGGTCGGTCTCACACCACCGGGCGCCTGCGTCACGCCGTGGCGGGCTGCTGCTCGGCGTGGTCGTGATGCTCGTGGTCGTGGTCGCCGTGATCGTGGTCGTGGTCATGGTCGTGACCGTGAGCCTGAGCGGCGGCCTCCTGCTCGGCGATCCGGGCCGGGAGCGCCTTCAGCCAGGCCCGGAACTCGTCGACGCCCTCGCCGGTCTTCGCGCTGACGCGCATGACCGTGGCGTGGTGGTTGACCTGCTTGATGTTCGCCTCGAGGCGGTCGACGTCGAAGTCGAGGTGCTGGAGGAGGTCGACCTTGTTGATGACGACGAGCTCGCAGGCGCGGAACATCAGCGGGTACTTCAGCGGCTTGTCCTCGCCCTCGGTGACCGAGCAGACCATGATCCGCGAGTCCTCGCCGATCCGGAACTCGGCCGGGCACACGAGGTTGCCGACGTTCTCGACGATGAGCACGTCGATGTCGTCGAGCGGCACCGCGGGCAGCGCCGAGCGCACCATGTTCGCGTCGAGATGACACTCGCCGCCGAAGCCGTTGTCGGTGTTGAGCTGGACGACCGGGATGTGCAGCACCGACAGGCGGTCGGCGTCGAAGCTGCCCTGGACGTCACCCTCCAGCACGCCGACGCGCAGGGCGGGCGGGTCCTCATCCACGATGCCCTCCAGTGCGCGCTCGAGCAGCGTCGTCTTGCCGGCGCCGGGGGCGCTCATGAGGTTCACGACGGTCACGTCGGAGCGCTCGAAGTCGCTGGCGTTGGCGCCCGCGATCGTGTTGTTCGCGTCGAGCGCGTCCTCGACGACCCTCACCTTGGTGCGGTGCATGCCGCCTCCTCCTCGTCTTCGACCTCGATCGACTCGACCATGAACTCTTCGCCCGTCGCGACCTCGACTGCACCCGGTCCGCAGGTGCCGCAGATGAAGGCGGGGATCTCGATCTCCCACTCGTTCTTGCACGTGTTGCAGCGCAGAACCGCGGGCACGTCGATGATTTCCAGGGTAGCGCCCTCGCACGGCGTGTCCTTGCCCACGATCGCCAGATAGAACAGCAGCGTGTCCTTGACGACCTGGCGCAGCCGGCCGACGCGCAGCGTGATGTGCGTCACCCGGCGCCCGGCCGCGTGCTTGTTGACCGTCTGGACGATCGCGCTGGACAGGTCGAACTCGTGCATGACGCTACTTGGGCTCGTCGACGGCGTACGCCTCGTCCGTCAAGAGCTCCTTGGCGGTCTCGATGACGAGGTCGACCGCGCGGTCGACGGCCTCCTCGACGACCGGGCTGAGGCCGACGCCCATCTCCTCGACGGTCTGCGGCTCGCAGGCCACGATGACGACCTTGCCCGGCCAGCCGCCGGTCAGCTTGATGAAGCGCAGGACCGTCTCGGGGTCCATGCCGTGGGGGTTGAGGACCTCGCCGTCCTCGACCGATCCACCGGCCACCTCGTCCTCGTCGACCTCCATCACGTACAGCGTGCCGGGCGATCCGCCCTGGCGGCTGACGTCGATCATCAGCAGGCCGTCGTAGCCGTACATGACCTGATAGGCGAGGTCCAGGCCGCCGGTGCCGAAGTCGATGACGGCGACGCCCTCGGGCAGCTCACGCGCCTCGATGCGCCGGGCGACCTCGCTCCCGAAGCCGTCGTCGCGCTGCCAGGAGTTGCCGATGCCGGCGATCAGGACCCGCTTGGGGCGGGCGGTGACGTCGGGCTCGTGCAGCTCCAGCGGCGCGTCCGGCGCCGGCGGTCGCCACGTGTCCGTCGGTGGCGTGAGCGTCTCGCGCTCGCGCTCCTCGTCGTCGTCTCCGATCATCAGGACACCACCTCGACCTCTTCGGCGAAGAAGAACAGAAAGCGGCCGCTCTCGCCGAGGATCTCCTGCATCGGATCGTCGTCGACCGTCACGCCGAGGTGCAGGCGGTCGTCGACGCGCAGGAAGAGCCGGTGGATCGTGGCGCGGCGGCCGTCGAGCATCTTGTCGTACACGTCGGCGCTCGGCGGGGGATGCAGGATGACCTTCTGGCCACGACGGTAGGTGACGCCCTCGAAGGTGACCTCGCGCTCGCCGGGCGGGTCCTCCAAACGCACGCGCCCGTGCAGGTCCATGAGCTGCTGCGGCGTCGTCGCGTCGGCGCGCGCGAGCATCTCGCGGACCTTCGGGTCCTGCGCGCTGATCTCCTCGCGCTCCTGATCGGACAGCGCCTGGATGTGCAGGACCAGCGCCTCCTCGATCTCGGTGCCGTCGAAGAAGTCGTTGACGGACTCCGGCGCGATCTCGGGGTGCTCTGGCAGCATGATCGTCGGCGCGAGGATCGCGTCGTCGGCGGGGCTCGCGAGCACCGGCCAGGTGTTGACCTGGCAGCAGCCGGCGACGCCGTCGTCGCCGCGCTCCAGCGGTGAGACGATCTTCGCGCCGCCCTCCGTCTGCGCGAGCAGGTGCGTGGACAGCATGCTCTTCAGCAGCGCGTCCTTGCGGTCGCCGGTCGATTCCTCTTCGCTCAGCGGCGTCACGTTCTCGACCCTCAGGGTGACGCGCCCGCGGCCGTCCGGCAGCGTGTCAGTATCGATCTCGGCGATCCCCTCGAGCTCGTCGAACTCGAACGAGACCCGCGCGGGGGACACGCCAAGCTGCACGCGCCGCTCGATGGCGCGGTGCTTCTCGCCCGATGCCTGCAGGAAGCGGACCTCGCCGGTGACGACCGCGTCGACGTCGACGACGAACTGCATCTGCATGCGGTCGAAGGCGTGCGTCTCGTTCTGCGCGTAGTCGCGCGGATAGACGATCCCGAACGGCGTCGGCGTCGCGTTCTTCGTGGCGCCCGGCGTGTAGGGGTACAACGCGTAGCCCTCGAACAGCAGCGAGTCCACGAGCCGCTCGAGATGGGACTTCGTCGACGTGATGCCGACGTCGGACGGGCTCTCAGGGGTGATCGGCTCGACGCCGTGGCTGCCCGTCATCCGACGATGCCCTCCGCGTCGCCGGCCGGTGCGTGCTCGAGCAAGTCGAGTACGACCCCGTCGTAGCTGTGCAGGCCGCGGTTGCGCTTGTGCTTCGTGAGCTCGGCGATCGTGTCGTCGTGCAGGAGCACGAAGCCCGAGTTGCCGTGATGGTGCTTGATCATCTGCTTCCAGACCGTGACCGGCATCCGGTAGGAGGCCGACAGGCTCCACGGCAGATGGACGACCTGGACCTGACGCTCGGGCCCCTGGTACATCACGCGGCCGGTGAAGTGAAACGTCAGCGGGACGTCGCCGTCGGGCAGCGCCGAGACGTAGCGCGCGGCGACGATCTCCAGATCCGACGTGCACGGCACCTCGAGGCCGAACGTCGTCGCGCCCGTGAACGAGTTGACGATCGTGCTCGAGTGGCACCACAGAAAGCTGCGTGTCGTCGACGGCCAGCGCTCGGGGGCGCCGAAGATCTCGAACAGCTCCGCGCGCGTCGCGGCGTCGTAGTCGCGGCGGGCAGGATCGAAGTTGATCTGCGCCTTCAGCGCGATCGCGTAGATCGGCCGGTTGCTGGGCTCGAAGACGCTGAGCTCGAAGCGCAGTATCGGCTGCGCCGCGAACGGCTCGTGCGCGGCACCGAGGATCTCGATCGTGACCTGGGGCCCGAAATCGCGATTGCCGGTCGAGCGCAGCTCGGCGTCATCCGGTGGGATAGTCATGTAACTCCAGCCTTGTCACGTACGTAGTCGAAGAACTTGGGCACGGCGTCCTCTATAGCGCTTCCGCCCGAGATGCCCTGCCATGTCGACTTGATGAGCCCGACCAGGCGGTAGCACTCGTCGATCGGGACGATCGCGTGCTGATGCGCGCCGACCATCCGGTTGACGACGAGCGCCTCGGCATCGGCCTCGAGGTCGAGCAGGATCGGGTTGAGTTCGACGAGCTTGTCCCAGCTCTCGAGATGCAGCTCGCACTCGGTCGCACCGGCCGGGCTCGGGTACAGCGCGACGACGCTGTTGGTGCCCGTCGAACGCAGGAAGAAGGCCAGGCCCACCGGCAGCTGGAACGCCGACCACAGCTCGTCGGGGAAGACGAAGTCGTCGAGCCACAGCGTGCGCGTGCTCACGGGGCAGTAGTTCTCCAGCCCGGACTTCATCGCGAGGCAGGGCTCACAGGCGCAGAGGATGCGCCGCTCGTTGAGCTCGAGGAGGTGGCGATGCTCGTCGGACAACGGCCGGTCGCACAGCTCGCACTTCTCCGTCTGCTGAACTGGCGCGGGCCGCGCGAGGCGGCCCAGGCCAGTCACGAGCGTGGAGGGCAGCCGTCCGCTGGCAGTCACTTACCCACGCCCGAGGGACACTCGGTGTACGGCGAGTCCGCCATCGGCAGCGCGGTGCCACCGACCTGGACCATCGGCAGCGACAAGCCGGGCTTGTCGTCCTTCATATCTTCAAGACCGACCGCGCCCTCGACTTCGAGGCCCAGCAGGTCCGGAGCGGCAGCGTCGATCGCCTCGCGCAGCGCGTGCTCGAGGGTTGCCGCAGAGGACGGGCATCCGTTGCAGCTGCCCTGCAGCTGCAGGCGGGCCACGCCGTCCTCGACGCTCAGCAGCTGCACGTTGCCGCCATGGGAGGCGAGGAACGGGCGCACGCTGTCCAGCGCCTCGGTGACGCGCTCTTCGAGCGGCACCGGAAACAGGCCGTGAATCAGCAGCAGGCTGGCGACGATGCCGTCGTCGAGCAGTGCGTCGCGGATCGGGAGCCCGGGCTCCCCGGCGTCAGCTACGACGCCGAGGATCCGGTCCAGACCAGCTCCATACAACTCGAGAACCGCGCCGACGAGCTCCTGCACGCGCTGCTGCGCGACAGGGTCGGCGATTTCGTCGAGCGAGCCCAGGAGATCCTGGACCCGCTCGACCAGCTCTTCAGGAGCTTGGGACGTAGTTGCCACTTAGGCCCCTAGCACATCCCCGTCGGCGTGTGCTGCACCTTCGTGACACGGCCCTTGCCGTTGTACATGTGCACGCCACACGGCAGGCACGGGTCGAAGGAGCGCACCGCGCGCATGATGTCGATCCCCTTGAAGTTGTCCGGCCCGTTCTCCTCGAAGATCGGGGTGTTCTGGACAGCGTCCTCGTAGGGTCCCGGGGTCCCGAACTTGTCGCGCGGGTTCCCGTTCCACGGGGTCGGGGGATACGGCTGGTAGTTCGCGACCTTGCCCTTGCGAATCACCATGTGGTGGCTGATGACGCCGCGAGCGGCCTCATGGAAACCGCAGGAGATTGCCTCCTCCGGCACCGTGAAGCTGTTCCACGACTTCGTGCGGCCGGCGCGGACCTCGACGAGAGCCTTCTCGAGGTTGTACAGACCGATCAGCGCGGAAATCGGCTGATGGTAGGTACGGGCACGGTCACGCTCGATGGCGTTGGACCACGGCGGGATCTTCCACTCGAGCTCCATCTCAGGCATGTTCAGCGACTTCGGCAGCACCATCTGGATGCTGTGACCCGTTGCCTTGAGGTACCCGAGATCGACGAGCCCGGCCTTGGCCGTGCACCAGTTACGCGCGAACGGGCCGCCACCGGTGTCGGTCGCAACGTAGATGTCGTTGCGCTTGTCGTACATGCGCGGGGCAGCGACCCACGAGTACTTGTCGTTGAAATCGCGCTTCTGCGGACGCGGCAGGGTCTGCTTGTTCCACGGGTGGCGCTTGTCCACCGGGTTCCCAAGCGGATCGTGCGTGACGAACGTCTCTTCCTGATCCCAATCGTCGAAGTACGAGTGGCCCAGGAGGATGCGCATGGCCAGGTTGATCTCGACCAGGTCGGTCGTGATCAGCTCGCCCTTGAACACGAGGCCAGGCGTGATGAAACGCTTGCGGCCCCAGTCCGTCATGGTCTTGTACTCGTACGTCACGTACTCCGGGTCGTCGAAGGCGCCCCAGCAGATGATGTCCGTGTCGCGGTATCCGACGCGCTCGTACCCGGGCATGGCCTCGTAGAAGAAGTCATACAGGTCGTCGTGCATCGGGACCGTGCGCTTGATGTAGTCCATGTAGCGCATGAGCCGCACGTAGTAGTCGGTCATCGTCTGATGCGTGATGTCCGCGCTGCAACCGCCCGGCAGAATCGTCGAGGGGTGCGTGTGCCGGCCGCCGAAGAGGCAGTACATCTCACGCGTGTACCGGGCGACGCCGAGCGTCTCCAGGTAGAACGAACCCGTGAACGGGTTCAGCGCGCGCATGATGTCCGCGATCGTCTTGTAGCCGTGGATGTCCGAGTGCGGGGCCGAGGTGTTCTCAGCCTTCGCCAGGACGGACGGGTTGGTCTCCTTGACCATCTGCTCGCAGAAGTCCACGTTGCACATGCAGTCGTTGAAGATCGCATGGTCGAACATGTAGTCCGCGGTCTCGGCCAGGTTGAAGGCGTAGTCGCCGAGCTTCGGCGGCTTGACCCCATAGGCCATGTTCTGGTTCAGGCAGGAAACCGTACAGTGGTTATCGCCGCAGATGCCGCAGATACGACTCGTGATGAAGTGCGTATCACGCGGATCGATGCCCTTCATGAAGATGTCGAATCCACGGAAGATCATCGAAGTGCTGTAGCACTTGTTGACCTTGCGGTTCGTGAAGTCGATCTCCGTGTGGATGCCGAGCGACCCGACGATACGGGTGATCGGATCCCACGCCATCTCCTTGACGACAACCCCGGAGGTTGTCGACGGTGTCTGAAGTGTGGCCATGTGTGAGTTCTCTCCTCCTCTTTACTGCCAGTGCGGCGTGTAGCCGGTGGTGATCTCGTTCCGCGGGTGGCGCCACTCGGGCTCCTTGTCGCCGATCCTGTTGATCGACTGGTTGCGGAAGTAGCGCAGCAGCGGACCGTAGGTGAACTTCGCCGTGTTCGACGACAGCTTCGCCTTGGGATCCTCGTCCATGAACGGCATGAACTTGTCGGGGAAGCCCGGCATCGTGCAAGCCATGCAGATGCCACCCACGTTCGGGCAACCGCCTACGCCGCTCTGCCAACCGCGGATCGGAACGTTGCACTTCACGACCGGACCCTTGCACCCGAGCTTGACCAAGCACCGGTGATCGGAGCCGTACTCCGTCGCGAAATTGCCGTGCTCGTAGAAGGCAGCGCGGTTGCAGCCCTCATGCACGGTGCGGCCGAAATGCATCACGAGGCGATGCTGCTCGTCAAGCTCCGGGATCGGCGCAATGCCGGCCAGGGCCATCGTGAGGACGGTCAGCGCCTCGGTGGTGTTGTCCGGCTGCGCCGGGCAACCGGGGATGTTGACGATGGGAATGCCCGCGGCGGAGGTCCAGCCCCAGCCGAGGTAGTCACACAGGCCCATCGCGCCCGTCGGGTTGTTCTTCATCGCCGGGATGCCGCCGTACGTCGCGCAGGTGCCCAGGGCAACCGTTGCGGCGGACTTCGGCGCGAGGCGATCGATCCACTCGTTGGTGGTGATCGGCTGACCGTTGGACGGGTTGACGCCCATCCCGGCCCAGTGACCCTCGCCGTTGATCTTCTCGTTGGGGATGGAACCCTCAACGATCAGGACGAACGGATCGAGCTTGCCGGCCTCGGCGTCGTACCACGCCTGCATGAACTCGGCACCGTTCTCGTACGCGAGCACGGGGGTGTGCGCCACGACCTTCGGGAACCCCGGGATCGCTCCCGTGATGATGTCCTCGAGGCTCGGGTCGACAGCCGATGTCATGGCGACCGAGTCGCCGTCGCAGCTCAGACCTGACGTCAGCCAGATGACGTGAGCAGTGATCTGCTCCGTCTCGTGCTGCCTTGGTGCGAACTCGATTGATGCCACGTGAGCTCCTCCCTTTCGACTAACAGATGCGCGGCAGAGGATCGCCCACGAGCTGATCCATGACGCGCTTACCTCCGAAGGCGGTTGCCATCAGCACCATGCCTTCGGGTTCGGTCTTGCATTCGCCGATCTCGGCGGCCTCTTCGCCACCCGGCATTGACCGCAATGCGGCCAGCGCTGCGTCCGCCGCCTCAGGGGCGACGATCGCAACGAGCTTCCCCTCGTTCGCCACGTGCATCGGATCGATTCCGAGGATCTCCGCGGCACCTGCCACTGCCGGGTGCACAGGCACCGCGGCCTCGTTGATGACCATCGCGACACGCGATGCTCGTGCGAGCTCGTTGAGGACCGATGCGACGCCGCCGCGGGTCGCGTCGCGCAGGCAGCGCAGCGACGGACCGGCCTGGTCCAGCAGCGTGTCGACCATCGGCCAAAGACACATGGTGTCCGACTTGATGTCGGCGTCGAGCTCGAACTCTCCGCGAGCGAGCATGATCGCCGTGCCGTGATCGCCGATCCGGCCGGAGACGAGGATCTTGTCCCCGGGCCGCAGCGATGACGGCGCCAGGCTCGCGCGGTCGTCGAGGACGCCGAGCCCGGTCGTGCAGATGTACATCTGGTCGCACATCCCGCGGGGGACGACCTTCGTGTCGCCGGCGACGATCGGCACGTCGGCCGCCGCGGCGGCCAACGCGATCGCGGCGACCTGCTCCTTGAGGATGTCGGCCGGCAGGCCCTCCTCGAGGATCAGCGACAGCGTGAGCGCGACCGGCTTGGCGCCGGCCATCGCGACGTCGTTGACCGTGCCGTTGACCGCCAGGTCGCCGATCGTGCCGCCGGGGAAGACGATCGGGTTGACGACGAAGGAGTCCGTCGTCATCGCGACGTTGCCACCGAGCACCGAGACCGTGCCGGCGTCGGCCAGCGCCTCGAGCGTGGGGTTGGCGAACGCGGGGACGAGCAGGCCCTCGATGAGGCTCGCCGTCGCCTTGCCGCCGGCCCCGTGCGCCATCGTGATCTGCGTGTCGCGGAACTTCTGACGCTTCGCGCGCGCAGTCTCGATGATGTTCAGGACCTTCTGCTCACGCTCCGAGACGGGAGAGCTCATCGCGGCCTCAGGAGCTGCGCACGACGAGTCATACGACCTCGCGCTCGCGGGCGAAACGCCCGTAGTTGTAGTAGGCCGCGCAGGCGCCCTCGCTGGAGACCATGCAGGTGCCGATCGGGCGCTCCGGCGTGCAGCCCGAGCCGAAGACCTTGCACTCCCACGGCTTGATGACGCCCTTGAGGACCTCGCCGCACTGGCAGGCCTTCGGGTCGGCGATGCGGATGCCGGGGACGCTGTACTGGATCTCGGCGTCCATGTCGGCGTAGGCCTCGGAGAGCTTCAGCCCGCTCTGCGAGATGAAGCCCATGCCGCGCCACTCGAAGTGCGGGCGCAGCTCGAAGACCTCGGACATGACCTCGAGCGCGCGGGGGTTGCCCTCCCACGGCACGACGCGCGAGTACTGGTTCTCGACCTCGCAGCGGCCCTCCTTGAGCTGCGTGAGGATCATGTGCACCGCGTGCAGCACGTCGAGCGGCTCGAAGCCGGCGACGGCGATCGGCTTGCCGTACTCGTCCGGGATGAACTGAAACGGCCGGACGCCGACGACCGTCGAGACGTGGCCCGGGCCGATGAAGCCGTCCAGGCGCAGGTCGGGCGAGTCGAGCAGCGCGCGCAGCGGCGGCACGATCGTCACGTGGTTGCACATGCAGAAGAAGTTCTCGACTCCTTCGGCCTTGGCGCGCTTGAGCGTCAGGGCGGTCGACGGGGCCGTCGTCTCGAAGCCGATCGCGAAGAAGATCACGGGCCGCTCCGGGTTGGCCTTCGCGATGCGCAGGGCGTCCAGCGGCGAGTACACCATCCGGATGTCGGCGCCCTCGGCCTTGGCGTCGAGCAGCGTCCCGCCCGAGCCGGGGACGCGCAGCATGTCGCCGAAGCACGTGAAGATCACGTCGGGCTCGTGGGCGAGCGAGATCGCGTCGTCGACGCGGCCCATCGGGATCACGCAGACCGGGCAGCCAGGTCCGTGCACGAGCTCGACGTTCGCAGGCAGCAGATCGTCGATGCCGTACTTGTAGATGGAGTGCGTGTGCCCGCCGCACACCTCCATGAACTTGTAATGGCGGCCGGGCTCTACGAGGCCGAGGATCTCCCCCGCGAGCACCTCGCCCAGCGCGGGATCGCGAAACTCGTCGACGTACTTCATTCAGGGACCTCCTCAGTCAGCCTTGCAATCGCAGTGCCGGCGTGAACAAGGAGTCGATCCCCCGGCGCCACCGGGGCGACTAGGTCTATTTCGACCGTTTCCGAATTCCCGTCGTCATCAGCGCAGAGCGCGAGCCCCCTGCCTTCGTCGAGGCGGAGGACCGTGAGCGCGATGGCGACATCGCCGCACGTGATGCAGCCGGTCGTGTAGTCACAGGTCGGTGCCAGTGCGGAGGCCGCGTTGGCGATCAGGCGCGTCATTCGATGATGCTCGCCTTCAGCTCTTCGAGCTCGTTCTCGTAGTCCTCGCCCATACTCTCAAGCATCCGGCGGGTCTCGAGCGCTTCTGCCTCGTCGACCTTCGACATCGCGAAGCCGACGTGGATGAGAACCCAATCGCCGGGGCCGACGCCGAGTCCATCGTCATCGAGCAGACCGATGTTGACGTTGCGCTGAACGCCCGCCACATCGACCTTCGCGAGACGATTGGCCTCGTCGACGACTTCAACAATCTGACCGGGAATCGCCAAGCACATATTCGGTCGTCAAGCCTCCCGTTGGAACGGCATTGCCTCTGCACTCCTCACAAGCAGACGGAGTCGTATCACTCGCGCAACCCCGGCGCTAGATGTCTACGTCACCTTGTGCCCACGCTCGCGACCGTGGTACCAACGGGCGGTCGGGACCAGCAGCTGTGCCGAAGCCCGGAAAAGGGAGGATGAAGCCGCGTGTCAATAGGCCGACGATCGGTGACGCAGGATCCCATTGAGCAGGCGTTGGACAAACTCGGGTCGCTTGGAGTGCCCGTGGCCGAGATCGGGGAGAAGGCTGGCGCACTCTTCAGCCAGTTCGGCTCCTTCGACCTCTTCGAGATCGTCGACCAGGTTGGCGCGATCGACCCGACCCAGGTCGATATCGGAGAGATCCTCGGAGAGCTGAAGGCCCGCTTCGACGAGCTCGACCCCGCTGTGAAGGTCCCCGTGGCCGTCGCCGCCGGCTTCGTCGGTGCCCGGGTGGTGAGGTGGATTGTCCGCTAGGCCCGACCGCGGCTTCGCAGCGGCCGGCCGGACAGCCCGCAGATCGAGTGGGCGCGCGCCCGCCACTTATACGCGCGCGCGCGAGAACATGATGGTGCGACGATGACGGACGAGCCAATCACGAGCGGCGCAACCGCGGGCGGGCAGCAGGCGCTCGGCAGCTCCCAAGCGCCCCTGGTACCCACTTCGGGAAAGCCCGGTATGGTCACGGTGCGGGAGGATGTACTGGCCTCGGCGGCAGTGGCGATCGGTTTCGTCGCGGGCGCTGGTGGGGTCGGTGCGGCCGTCGGCATGCCGCTCCGGGCGGTCGGCCTTGGACGTCGGACACCAGCGTTGAAAGGGATGCGAATGCGAAACAGGAAGCTGAACGCGCAGCTCGCGCCGGCGATGTACTCGCTTGCCGCGACCAACAGCCAGCTGCTCGGGCTCGTCGGGACACGTCGCCCGATGTTCGCCTTGGCCAAGCTCGGGATCGCGGCGGCAGGCGTCGCGTACCTGACGGCGGACGAGGACACCCGCAAGCAGATGCTCGACCAGGCGACGGGACTGCTCGAGCAGGGGGCCAACGTCCTCACCAGCTCGGGCCTGCTCGACAAGGTCTTCAAGTAGACCGACCGGCTGCGCCCGCGTGCTCCGGAGCCCCGGGGCACGCGGTGCTTCGCCGGCGGCCTGACGATCGCGCCCGCGCAACCGCGCGCACGATCCGCCGCCGGCCCCTCCGACCTTCAGCTACGCCTTCGCCTTCGCGTCGGCGTGGATGCGGCCCTTGCCCTTGGAGTGGCACAGCCGCCCGCCCTCGCGCCCATGGCGCACCGCCGCGAGCTCGGCCATGATCGACAGTGCGGTCTCGCGCGCGTTCGTGGCGCCGAGGTCGAGACCGACGGGAGCGCTGATCCGCGCCTGGTCCTCGTCGGACACGCCGGCCGCGACGAGACGCTCGCGCCGGTCGGCCTGCGCGCGCTTGGAGCCCATCGCCCCGATGTACGGCACGTCGCTGGCCAGCACGGTCAGCAGCGTCGCGTCGTCGAGCTTGGGGTCGTGCGTGAGGATCACGACGTACGTGGCCTTGTCGGGCGCGCCGAGCTCTTCGAACGCCTCCTCGGGCCAGGCCGCCACGACGCCGATGGCGTCGGGAAAGCGCTCCGGCGTGGCGAAGCGCGCGCGCGGGTCGACGACGTAGGGCCGCCAGCCGCAGGTGCGGGCCAGCGCCGACAGGTGCTGGGCGTACTCCACGGCGCCGAAGATGACGATCCGCGGATCGGGCGCCGTGATGTCGATGAAGAGATCGCCCCGGATCTCGGAGCTCTCCTTCCACATCAGCTCCTCGGCGTCGCTCGTGCCCTGGGCGTCGAGCTCGGGGTCGCCGAGCGTGCCCTCCGACGTGCCGTCGGACCGTACGAGCAGCTTCTCGCCGAGGTGCTCGCCGCGCACGACGGTGACGAGCGCGGCGCGGCCGTCCTCGCGGGCGATCTGTGCGAAGTCTTCGTGGACGCTCACGGCTGGAAGCGCTCCACCCAGACGTCGATCTCGCCGCCGCACGGCAGCCCGACGTCCCAGGCCTCCTCGTCGGCGATGCCGAACGTGAGCAGCTCCGGCTCGCCGCCGCTCAGGATCTTGTCGGCGACCTCGATGACGGCGCCTTCGACGCAGCCGCCGGACACCATGCCGGAGACCTCGCCGCGGTCGTTGACCGCCATCTTCGCGCCCGGGGGGCGCGGTGCTGAACGACGCGTCGCCGTGATGGTCGCGATGGCGACCTGCGCGCCGTCGGCGACCCAGCGGTCGACGTCCTCGATGACATCCTTCATTGGCTTCGCTCCTTCCGCAGAAACCCGAGTCCTGATACTACCCCGGGGTACCCGTGCGATTCGCTTGCCACAGCCCATCTGGCGCGCACGCGGTGCGGCGCACGGTGGCCGGGGCGCATCGGAGCGCGCACCCGGCCGAGGGACGCGCCTTACGCCTTGGCGACGTTCCCGGCGAACGACTTGATGAGCTGCGTGAGCACGGCGACGATGGTGCCCTCGCCCATCGATGCGGCCTTGCCGCTGACGTTCGCGTTGGCGTTGATCGTGCCCGAGCCGCCGCTGAGCGAGATCGTGACGTCGCCCGAGGCGTTGCTCTGACCGCCGGCCTCACGGGTGTTGGCCTTGATCTTGACGGTCTTGCTGCCGGCGTCCGCGGACTCGATCGTGACCGGGCCGGTGAACGTCATGCCCATCGAGCCCATCTTGACCTCGATCGCGGCCTTGGCGGACTCGGGGCTGTCGGCGGACACGACCGTGGCGCCGGGCACGCAGGGGATCAGCTTGTTGAGGTCGCTGATCGTGTTCCAGGCGGAGTCGGGGTTCGACACCGAAAACGTCTCGTTCAACGTGGGCATTCTGCGGTCTCTCCTCTGTCGGATCTGAGAAAGCTGGTGCGCTCCAGGCGAGGCCTACCCCGAGCGGGGCACGCTGCACCATCGCCGGCGCCGGCGCCCTCGGGTGCGCAGCGGCGCAGCAGCGGCGCAGTATTTCAGGTTCGGGCGCGCGCCGTCCTCGCGGCCCACCATCCACAGCGGGCCGCGAGAAAAAGAGCTTCTTCATAGAATCGCCGCATGGCTATTCAGGCAGGTACATACAAGCTCGGTCCGGACAACGCATCTCTGCATGTGGAGACCGGCCGCAACGGAGCGGCGGCGAAGGCCGGACACGACCTCGTCATCGACGTGCAGTCGTGGGAGGCGACGCTCGAGGTCGGCGACAGCTCCAGCCTTGCGCTCAGCGCCGATCCGAGCTCCCTGCACGTGCGTGAGGGCAAGGGCGGCATGCAGGCGCTCAAGGACGACGACAAGGAGGACATCCGCAAGACGATCGACAAGGACGTGCTCAAGAAGAAGAGCATCACCTTCGAGTCATCGTCCGTGGAGGCGGCCGGCGATGGCCTGACGGTCAGCGGCGAGCTGGCGATGGGCGGCAAGACCAACCCCGTTTCGTTCGACCTGCGCGAGAGCGACGGCACCCTCTCGGGCAGCGCGGCCGTCAAGCAGTCCGACTGGGACATCAAGCCCTACTCCGCGCTCTTCGGTGCGCTGAAGGTCAACGACGAGGTCAAGGTCGTCGTCGAGGCGAAGCTCGGCTAGCGGCGGCCCCGCGGCCCACTAGGATGCAGGGGTGCCGTTGATCGACGCCCACATCGCGGGCATCCCGCTCGAGGAGACGCTCGCGATGGCCGTGCCCATCCTCGGTGCCACCTACGTGGCGCTGATGGCGAGCCTGCGCACGCGCCGGCCACCCTGGAAGCGCGACTGACCTGACGGTCGGGGGCCGGCCCGGCGGCGCGTCTGGCGCCGGCCGGCGGAGCCGTCAACGACCACCGGCCTGCGATGCAGGCCGGTGTGTCGACGACGATGTAGCCGCGGTCTAGTCGCGGAACGTGGTCTGCGCGTCGAGCGAGCCCTCGAGCTGGCGTCCATCGGGCCCGGCGGGCAGCTCGATGGCTCCGGCGTGGGCGTACAGCGCGATCTCCTCGATGCGCTTGCCGCCGAAGTTGTCGCCGCTCCAGTTCAGCGACTGCGGCGAGGTGCCGAGCATGCCGCCCGCGAGGTAACGCGACTTGTCCTTGATCTTCGCGCACGTCTTGCGCACGGCGTTCTGGACGCCGCCGCTCGAGCTCGTGATGTAGCCGTGGCCGCCGCCGAAGCGGTCAAGATCCTCCCCGACGACCTTCACGTCGCCGGCGGGCATGCCGAGCTCATCGCCGACGATCTGCGCGAGCTGGGCCCCCTGGCCGCCGTCGTCGCAGCTCAAGCTCAGCGTGCACTTCCCTGTCGGGTGAACCCGCAGATAGACACAACGGTACGCACTAGCCATGTACAGCTCCCCTCATATGTGCCGATACCTGCACAGTTACGCTCCTTCCAAAACCGTCGGGCGACCCCGCAGGGCCGCCGGTCGAGCGGGCGCCAGTATGACAGCTCCCGTGGCGCCGCGCCCGTCCCGATCGCGCCTGCGGGTGTCTTGCGTGAGTCATATCCCCGAGTCCGATCCGGGGGAGGTGTTGCCCTTGTAGGCGCCATATCCGCTGGGCATCGCGACGTGCTTCTCCGTCGTCCCGGCCACGCCCCACGAGTCCTCCTCGGGCTCGTCGTCGAGCTTGGGCACCTTCCAGGTCGCGAGCATCGGATCGTGGTCGCGCTGCGCGGCGATCGCATCGGCGACCTCCTCGAGCGACTTCAGCGTGTGGCCGCTGACGAGCGCGTCGCAGAACGGCAGCGCGGCGACGAGGCCGCCGGCCTTCGGCGCGAAGCCCTGCGCGGCGACGCGCGGGTTGACCCACACGATCCGGTAGGCCAGGCGCGACAGGCGCTGCATCTCGCGGCCGACGAGGTCGGGGTCGCCGCGCTCCCATCCGTCGGACAGGATCACGATGACCGAGCCGCGGGCCATGCCGCGCCGGCCGTAGCGGTCGTTGAACTCCTTCAGCGCGTCGCCGATCCGCGTGCCGCTCGACCAGTCCGGCGCCGCCTCGGTGGCGCGGCGAATCGCGCGCTGGGGGTTGCGCCCGGCGAGCTGCTTGGTCAGCCGGGTCAGGCGCGTGGCGAAGACGAACGCCTCCGCGTACGGGCCCGTCGCGCGGGCGGCGTGCAGGAACTGCAGGTACGCGCGCGCGTAGGGCTCCATCGAGCCTGAGATGTCGCACAGCAGGACGAGCCGGCGCGGGTGCGAGCGCCGGCGCTTGCGCGCGAGCACGATCGGGTCGCCGCCGGTGTGCAGGCTCTTGCGCAGCGTGCGGCGCATGTCCATGTGCTCGCCGTGGCGGCCGCGCTGCTTGCGGCGCGAGACCCGCTCGGGCGTGGCCAGCTGGAGGCGGACCATGAGCTTGTAGAGCAGCGCCAGCTCCTCGGCGTTGAGCGCCTGGAAGTTCTTGTGGCTGAGCGCCTCCTCCTCGCTGGCCTCCTGCAGCGGGACGGGCTTCTGCTCCTCGGACTCCTCCTCGTCCTCGCTGTCGCCCTCGCCCGCGTTCATCTGCATGGCGTCCTGGCCGCCCTCGCGCTCCATGATGTTCTGGTCGTCCATGTCGTCGGGCGTCTCGCTGTCGACCTGCTCGACGGCTTCGTCCTCGAGCTCGACGTCGAAGTCGTCGGGGTTGATCGACTTCTTGCGACCGCCGAACACCTGCCCGAACACCTTGTCGAACGCCGGGACCTGCTGGAATCCGGTGACGAAGACCGCCCGCGTCGTGCAGTACAGGCGCCGCCGCGAGACCGGCTTGGTCAGCTTCAGCGCGCGCGCGTACTGCGCGGTCTGCGTCGGAGTCACGGGCATCCCCGCCTCGTGCAGCCGCTGGCTGAACGCGCTCGCGAGCCCCGGCAGGTCGACGTCGAAGTCGACGACCTTGAACTCGGGTACGGGGTCCTTCCCGTTGGGGGACTTCTCGGCCACTAGCGATCCTCGATGAGCTGCTCCAGGCCGGCCGCGCGAACGACCTCCTGGTCCTCGCTGTACTTCAGGACCGAGCCGAGCGTGCGGTCGGCGGACTCGACGTCGAGGTGCTCGACGCCGAGCAGGTCCAGCGCGGCGACCCAGTCGATCGCCTCGGCGATGCCCGGCGGCTTCTGGATGTCCGACGCGCGCATGCGCGAGACGGCGTCGGCGACCTGGACGGCAAGCGTCGCGGACGCGCCCTTGACGCGGCGGCGGACGATGTCGACCTCGCGCTGGGGATCGGGATAGTCGATCCACTGGTACAGGCAGCGGCGCTTGACGGCGTCGTGCAGGTCGCGCGTGCGGTTGGAGGTGAGGATCACGATCGGCGGGTGGGTCGCCGTGATCGTGCCGATCTCGGGGATCGTCACCGTCGCCTCGGCGAGCAGCTCGAGCAGAAAGGCCTCGAAGTCGTCGTCGGCGCGGTCGAGCTCGTCGATCAGCAGCACCGCGGGACGCGGTCCCTTGTGCTCGAGCGCCTCCAGCAGCGGCCGGCGGATGAGGTACTCGGGGCCGAACAGGCCCTTCTCGTCGAGATCCTCGCCCTTGGAGTCCGCGATCCGGATGCTCAGCAGCTGGCGCGGATAGTTCCACTCGTACAGCGCCTCGGAGGCGTCGATGCCCTCGTAGCACTGCAGCCGGATCAGCGGCGTGTCCATGACCTGGGCGAGCGCCTTGGCCAGCTCGGTCTTGCCGACGCCCGCCTCGCCCTCGAGCAGCAGCGGCTGCGGCAGGCGCAGCGCCAGGTAGGCCGATGTCGCCAGGCCCTCGTCGGCCAGGTAGTCGACGTCGCCGAGCATCTGTCCGAGCTTGTCCACGCCCGGGATGAGGCGACGCATCTCCTCTTCAAGCTCTTCGCTTCGCTTCAGGCGGCTCATGCCGTCACCTCCGTGTAGCCGGCTGCAGCGAGCACGGCTCTGTAGTCCTCGGGCGTATCAACGTCAAGCGGAATGTTGCCTGCGATGGGCACATCTACGACATCCCCGGCGCGCTCGTCGAGCAACCGCCAGACGCCCTTGTCGCCGTGCAGGTCGGCGAGTTGGGGAAAGACACTTCGTGCAAAGGCGATCGGGTGCCCGCGGCCGTCGTCGTAGCGGCACACCGCAAGCGGGGCGTCGCCACGGGCCTCCAGCAGCGCCCGGACCGTCTCCGGGGTCACCCCGGGCTGGTCTCCGAGCATCAGTACGAGCACGTCGCAGCGTTGGTTCACCGCGTCCAGCGCCGCGGCGATCGACGAGGAGCAGCCCTCGCCGAACGCGTAGTTGACGACGACGTCCGCGCCGCTGAAGTCGACGCGCTCGCGGACCGCGTCGGCGGCTCCGCCGATCGGCACGACGAGCTGGTCGAAGCCGCACTCGCGCGCGATGTTCAGCGTGTGCTCGAGCAGGGGGCGATCGCCGTAGGGCAGCAGCTGCTTGGGCCGGCCGAGGCGCTTGGAGCCGCCGGCCCCGAGCACGAGCCCGGTGACGAACGGCTCAGCCGGCGGCGACGGCATCCAGGTGCTCCTGCTGGTACTTGGACTTGCACCCGTCGCAGCAGAAGTAGACGGTCTGGCCGTCGTGCTCGACGTGCGGAGTGTCCGCGGTCGCCAGGACCGTCATGCCGCAGACCGGGTCGACCGCGGTTGCCGGCGCGGCGTCGGCCGGCGCCGCCGGCTCGCCCGAGAGCTGGGCGGCGTACTCGGTCTTGCAGGCCTCGCGACAGAACCAGATCGTCTCGCCGTCGTGCTCGAGATGCGGCGTGCTCTCGGCCATCGTGACGGTCATGCCGCAGATCGGGTCCACGGCGAAGGTCGGGGCCGGCTCGGCGCTCGGGGAGCGCAGCGGCGCGGAGTACCGGCCGCTGTAGCGCACCTCGATGAGGCTCGCGAGAATCGTGAGCGCCACCTCGGGCGGAGTGCGGGCGCCGATGTCGATGCCGGCGGGGCAGTCGACCCGCTCGAGCTGCTGCTCGGGCACGCCGGCCTCGCGCAGCTCCGCGAGCAGCGCGGTCCCGCGCTTGGGGCTGGCGACGAGCCCGACGTACGGCAGCTCGGCGTCGAGCGCGGCGCGCAGGGCCTCGAGCTCGCCCTTGCCGTGGGCGGCGACGACGATGCCGAGGTCGCCTTCGCGCAGCTGCGCCGGGTTGTCGCCGACGGCCGCGATGTCCATGTCGAACTGGGGCCCGAGCTGCTCGAGCGCCGCGGCGATCGGCTTGGAACCCACGATATTCACGCGAGGGATCGGCAATGTCGGCTCTAGGAAGATCTCGATTGCGCCGCCGGAGAGGCAGCTGTTGAGCACCGTGACGGCGCCGTCCTGCTGTGCGTCCTGGTGTGCCGCGACCTCCTCCTCCGTGGGGAGGATGCGCAGCAGCATGGGCTCACCGGACTTCATCGCCGTCCAGGCGAACAGCCGGACGCTGTGCTCGGCGCAGATGCCGCCGACGAAGCCTTCGATGTTGCCATCGCTCGTGATCAGGGCGACGTCACCTGCGTGCGCGCTCGTCGGGCGCTGGGCGCGCACGACGGTCGCGGTCGCAAACGCCGCGCCCTGCGCGGCGAGCTCTTCAGCTCGCCGCGCCAGCGCGTCGTTTCTCACTGCGGGGGCTGCGCGTTCCCGTTCATCGCGGCCCAGACGCGTGCGGGGAAGCACGGCATGTCCATGTGCTTGATCCCCTTGGCGTGGTAGAGCGCGTCGACGACGGCGTTCGTGATGCACGGCGGGGACCCCACGCAGGGGGACTCGCCGACGCCCTTGGCACCGATCGGATGGTGCGGGCAGGGCGTGACCGTCTCGCCGAGCTCGAAGCCGTGCTCCGGGCACTCGAGCGCCGTCGGGAGGAGGTAGTCCATGAACGACGCGTTGAGGCAGTTGCCCTGGTCGTCGAAGGAGATGACCTCCATCAACGCCTGGCCGATGCCCTCGACGAGTCCGCCGTGGATCTGGCCCTCGACGACCATCGGGTTGATCCGCACGCCGCAGTCATCGACTGCGATGAGGCGACGCATGTGGACCTTGCCGGTGCCCGGGTCGACGTCCACCACGGAGATGTACGCTCCGAAGGGGTACGTCAGGTTGGGCGGGTCGTACACGGCGTTGGCGTCCAGGCCGCCCTCGAGCCCCTCGGGGAGGTTCGTGGCGCTGTAGGCGTACTCCGCGATTGACTCGATCGTGGAACCGCGCTCCGGATCGCCTCGCACGAACCAGCGGCCCTTCTCCCAGGCCAGGTCCTCTGCGCGGGTCTCGAGCATGAGCGCTGCGAACTGGCGAGCCTTGTCGCGCACCTTGCGCGACACGACGGCGACGGCGCCGCCGGAGACCGGGGTCGACCGGCTTCCGTAGGTGCCCAGGCCGTACGGCGTCTTGTCCGTATCGCCATGGCGAACCATGATGTCGTTGGGGGAGATGCCGAGCTCCTCGGCGACGATCTGAGCGAACGTCGTCTCGTGGCCCTGCCCCTGCGTCTGCGCGGAGAGCGACACGACAGCCCTGCCGGACGGATGGACGCGCAGCTCGGCGCCGTCGTTCATCGCCAGGCCGAGGATGTCCATATGGCGACGGGGACCGGCGCCGACGCCCTCGGTGAAGAAGGCGACACCGATGCCCATCATCTCGCCCTTGGCGAGCTTCTCCTGCTGCTCGGCGCGCAGGCCGTCGTAGTCCGCGATCTCCATCGCGAGCTTCATGGCCTTGTGGTAATCGCCTGAGTCGTAGACCCAGCCGGTCGCCGTCTCGTAGGGGAACTGGTCGGCCCGGATGAAGCTCTTCATCCGCAGCTCGACCGGATCGACCTTCATCTCCATCGCGAGCTGATCGACCATCCGCTCGACGAGGTAGACGGCCTCGGTGATGCGGAAGGAGCACCGGTAGGCGACGCCGCCCGGAGCCTTGTTCGTGTACACGGCCTTGACCTGGCAGTGCGCGCCCTGGAGGTCGTAGGACCCCGTGACGATGTGGAAGAACCCGGCCGGGAACTTCGTGGCCTGAGCGGTCGAGTCGAATGCGCCGTGGTCGGCGATCGTGTCGACGCGCAGCCCGGTGATCTTGCCGCCCTTGGAGCACATCTCGCTGTACATGAGGTAGTCGCGAGCGAACCCGGTCGAGGCGAGGTTCTCGGAGCGGTCTTCCATCCACTTGACCGGAGCGCCGGCGACGATCGAACCGGCGATCGCGCAGACGTAGCCCGGGTAGACCGGCACCTTGTTGCCGAAGCCGCCGCCGATGTCGTTGCACATGATGCGGATGTTCTGCTCGGGCAGACCCGCAACCTGGGCGTAGACCGTGCGGTGAGCGTGCGGCGCCTGGTTGGCGTTGTAGATGTTCAGCTGGCCCGTGTTCGGGTTCATGTCGGCGACCATGCCGCATGTCTCCATCGGGCACGGATGCGAACGAGGATCGAGGATCGTCTGCTTGGCGATCACGTCGGCCTCGGCGAAGACACGGTCACAGACCGCCTTGTCGCCGGCCTCCCACATCGGGCTCGCGAGGTTGTCGGTCTGACCGACCTTGTCGTCGCGAATCAGCGGAGCGTCCGGATCGAGCGCCTTGCGGCAGTTGACGATCGCCGGCAGCACCTCGTAGTCGACCTCGATGAGCTGCAGCGCGTCCTGCGCCGAGTACGCGTCGAGCGCGATGACGAAGGCGACCTCCTGGAGGTGGAAGCGAACCTTGTCGCCTGCGAGCACGGCCTGCGTGTCGTAGGAGATGGTCGGCATCCAGGCCAGACCGAGCGTCTCGAGGTCCTTGGCGATGACGACCGCCGCGACCTTCGGGTGCGCGAGCGCGCCCGACGTGTCGATCGACTTGATGCGTGCATGGGCGTACGGGGAGCGCAAGATCGCGCCGTGAACCATGCCCGGCAGGCGAACGTCGTCGGTGTAGTCGCCGAGGCCGCGGATGAAGCGCGCGTCTTCCTTGCGCTTCATGTGGCCGAAGCCGATCGGCGCGTCCTTCACCTGCCCGAACGTGTCGCCGTTCGCGTAACCGAACCAACCCGGATGACGTCCCGGTCCTGTCTCAACAGTTGCCATTCGTTATGCCCTCGCTGTCCTAGCCGACTCGGGGTGCTCCTCGATGTAGGCGGCTGCCCACCGAATCGCCTTGACGATGTTGTCGTAGCCCGTGCAGCGGCACAGGTTGCCGGAGATGCCGTCCCGGATCTCGTGGTCGGTCATCTGTGTGGGGTTAGGGTGCTTCTCGATGAGCCAGCGACCCGTGGACATCATGCCCGGGGTGCAGAAGCCGCACTGAAGTGCGTGCATCTCGTGGAAGCCCATCTGAATCGGATCAAGCGTGCCGTCCGGCGCCGCCATGCCCTCGACGGTCACGATCTCGTAACCCTCGGCCATCGCGGCGAGCATCGTGCACGACTTGACGGGATACGGCGGCTGGTCTGAGTTCGGATCATCCATCAGGACGATGCAGATGCCGCAGTTGGAGGTGTCACAGCCCCAGTGGGTGCCGTGCAGCTCCGCGTACTCCCGGATGTAGTGGACCAACAGGAGGCGCGGCTCGACGTCGTGCGAGTGCACCGTGCCGTTGATGGAAATGTTGACGATCATCTATCTCCTCCTAGCGCAGGGCCGTGGCGGCCGCGCGGCTGAGGGCGCGAGTGGTGAGGACGCCGGCGACGTGGCGCTTGTAGTCGGCCGGGCCGCGGCCGTCGCTGTTGGGCGAGCAGTCCGCTGCGGCCATCTGCCCGCACTGGGCGAAGAGGTCCTCCGACGGCGCTTGGCCGACGAGTGCCTGCTCGGCACGCTCGATGTGCAGGGTGGTCGGTCCGACCGCGCTGCAGGCGACGCCCGCCCACGTGATCTTGCCGCCCTCGATCGCCAGCGCCGAGGATGCCGCGACGATCGCGAAGTCTCCTGCGCGACGCTCGACCTTCTCGTGTGCTCCGCCGAAGCCTCTGCGCTTGGGGACGCGCACCTCGACGAGCATCTCCGTCGGCTGGATGCAGGTCATGTACGGGCCGAGGTGGAACTCGTCCATCTCGACGACGCGCTCGGACCCACCGGGTCCGCGCAGAACTGCCTGGCCCTTGAGCGCCACGATGACACCCGAGAGATCCTCGGCCGGGTCGGACTGGCACAGCGAGCCGCCCATCGAGCCGCGGTTGCGGACGACGGGATCGGCGAGGACGGCCTCGGCCTCGCGGAAGATATGCGGGAACAGGCGGTCGAGCAGATCGGACTCGAGCATGTTGACGTGACGCGTGAGGGGGCCGATCGCGACGTGATCGCCCTCTTCACGGATGTAGTTGAGCTCGCGCTCGAGCGGGTTGATGTCGATGACGTGGCCCGGGTTGGCGAGGCGCAGCTTCATCATTGGGATGAGGCTGTACCCGCCCGCCAGGATGCGTGCGTTGCCGCCTAGCGCTTGAAGCTGCGCTATGGCGTCGTCGACGCTCGTGGCCCGCGAGTACTCGCAGGGCGCTGGGGTCTGCATTGCCAAGGTGTGACGCTCCTCTCCTCCGAAAGTGGTCCGACAGCGATCCTATGCGCGGTACGATCGGTCCGCAACCATATGAAGCGATCGCTTAATTGACTCTTTCCCAGCTTCGGACGTTCCTTGCGGTCGCTCGGCTCGGCACCGTAAAGGCCGCAGCGCAGTCGCTCGGGGTCTCGGAGCCGGCGATATCTGGCGCGGTTGGAGCATTGCGACGCGAGCTCGGCGATCCGCTGTACGTGCGGACGGGGGGCGTCATCGAGCTGACGGCGGGCGGTCGGCGCCTGGCGAGCGCGGCGAGCGCCATCCTCGACCTCGAGGACGAGACGAGACGCGCGATCAACGAGGCCGAGAGCGAGCAGGCGACGCTGCGCGTCGCGGCGACACCGCCCTTCGCCGAGTTCGCCGCCGGCCCCCTGCTCAGCGTCTTCAGCCACCGCCACCAGGGCATCGAGGTCGACCTGACGGTGGCGCGCCGCGAGGACTTCGCGGCGCTGCTGGCCAACCGCACCGTCGACATCACGCTGGGGGCGCCGGTGACCGATCGCCAGGACGTCCCGGCGATGGTCTCCGAGCCGTTTCTGCGCTACGGGTTGATCGTCGTCGCCGCGCCCGGGCACACTCTGGCCAACTCGAAGGGGCTCGCGCCGGCGGCGCTCGTCAGCACCCCGTGGCTGCTGGGGCCGTTCGAGAACCAGAGCTCGACGGACACGGGCGCGTTCCTGGCCCGCCAGTCGATCGCGCCGCGCCGAACCCGGGCCTATCCGAACTCGGCCGCGGCGCTCGCGCAGGTGGCCTCGGGCCGCGGGGTGACGCTGGCGATCGCGCACACGGTGCGCGACGAGCTCGAGCGCGGCGCGCTCGTGGCGCTCGACGTGCGCGGAACGCCGATCTCCGGCCTGTGGTTCCTCAACACGCTGCGCGAAGAGCTGCGCACGCCGTCCGCGGAGGCGCTACGGCGCTTCGTGACGATGCCCGAAGCGACACGCGCCATGCTGACCCGCGGGGGCGGCGTCCCCGCGGAGCGCTTCGTGCATGTGGGCACGCGATGGAGCTGACCAGCCGATGACCGACCGGTGCTCAGGTCGCCGCGCCTTCCTCCTCCAGCCGCTTGATCTCCTGGAACGTGGAGGCCGCGTTGTGCTCCTCCATCTCGCAGTAGCGCGGGGGCGGACCCTGCCGCGTGGGAGCGTTGTCCTTGTGCTTGGGGTCCACCGCTTCCTTGTCGCATCCGGGGTAGAGGCAGATGATCTTCTCGCCCGGCGCCTTCTCGCTCCTAGCAGTCTCCATCGTCTTCTCCTCTTGGCAGATTCCCGTTGTTCTCGCCGCATTCGTAACGTAGCAATCGCTTCGCCGGGCGCAATGTTGGCGCGCCGGCGGTCGCCAATCGGGCGCGGCCGCGTTAGGCGCCGCGAGCCGCGTCAGCGCCGCGCCGCGGCGTTCCGCTACCGTGAAATCGTCTGGGGAGACACAACGACAGGCTTGACGGGACTCCATGAGCAGCGAAATCCTGACCCATCTCGACGAGTCCGGGCGCGCCCGGATGGTCGACGTGGGCGCCAAACCCGAGACCGATCGCGTCGCCAGCGCGCGCGCCGTGGTGCGCATGAGCCCGCAGACGGCCGCGGCCGTCGCCGCCGGTGACGCGCCCAAGGGCGACGTCATCGGCACCGCCCGGCTGGCGGCCATCCAGGCCGCCAAGCGCACCGACCAGTGGATCCCGCTGTGCCACACGCTGCCGCTGAACGCGGTCGACGTCGACATCGACGTCGATGCGCAGGCGGGAACGGTGATCGTCACGGTCACCACGCGCGTATACGCCCGTACGGGCGTCGAGATGGAGGCGATGGTCGGCTGCGCCGCGGGCGCGCTCACGATCTACGACATGGTCAAGGGGATCGAGCGCGGGGTAGTCATAGAGCAGGTGGAGCTCCTGAGCAAGAGCGGGGGACGATCGGGGACTTGGAGGCGTTATGAACAAGATTGAGCTACTGCGCGACGGTCACAACAGACGCATCCGCGACGTACGGGTGTCGGTGACCGACCGCTGCAACTTCCGCTGCCAGTACTGCATGCCCGCCGAGGGCCTGCCCTGGCTCGAGCGCGACGCGGTGCTGAGCTTCGAGGAGATCGAGCGCCTCGTGACGCTCCTGTCGTCGATGGGCGTGCACGACATCCGCCTGACAGGCGGCGAGCCGCTCGTCCGCCGCGACTTCCCGCGCCTGGCGGCGATGCTGGCCGCCGTCCCGGGCGTCGAGGAGCTCAGCGTCACGACGAACGGCTTCCTGCTCGAGCGCGACGCGGCCGCCCTGGTGAAGGCCGGCATCAACCGCTTCAACGTGTCGGTCGACTCGCTGCAGCGCGACCGTTTCTTCGAGATGACCCGGCGCGACGCGCTGCCGCGCGTGCTGCGCGGCCTGGAGACGCTCGCGGCCTTCCCCGACGCGCACCCGATCAAGATCAACGCGGTCGGCATGCGCGGGTTCACGGAGACCGAGATCCTGCCGATGGCCGAGTTCGCGCGCACGCATCCCTACGAGGTGCGCTTCATCGAGTTCATGCCGCTGGACGCCGATCACTCGTGGGACCGCAGCAAGGTGCTCAGCGGCGAGGAGATCCGCGCCGCGATCGACGCCGTCTACCCGCTCGAGCCCGAGCCCCGCGCGCCGAGCGCCACCGCGCGGGTCTTCCGCTTCGCGGACGGCCAGGGCAAGATCGGCTTCATCAACCCGGTGTCCGAGCCGTTCTGCGGCGACTGCGACCGCATCCGGATCACCGCCGAGGGCAAGCTGCGCACGTGCCTGTTCAGCATGCACGAGTACGACCTGCGCACGCCGCTGCGAGATGGCGCCTCCGACGACGAGCTGCGCCAGACGATCCGCGACGCCGTCTGGAAGAAGGAGCTCAAGCACCACGTCAACGATCCGGGCTTCGTCCAGCCGACGCGGACGATGTCCCAGATCGGCGGTTAACCCGTTCCCGCACCCGCTTCGTAGGGGCTAGCACGGGAGGGCTGCGGGGCGTCCCAGATGGCGCCCGGACGGTGTATCCCCGGAAGTAGCATCGCTAGCTCATTCAAGGGAGGTGCAGGGATACATGGGAAATAAGAGCCTCGCGGCTGGGGCTTCTCTGCTGATCGGCGCGTCGTACGTGGCAGTCGGCATCATCGGATTCTTCATAACGGGCTTCGGCAGCTTCCTCGCCGACACCGGGGATACGTTGCTCTTCGGGTTCGCGAGCATCAACCCGATGCACAACCTCGTCCACATCCTGGTCGGCGCGTTCCTGATCGCGATGACGCGATACTCGACGGCGTCCACCGAAGGCGCGCTGATGGGCGTCGGCCTGTTCTACATCACGGCGTTCGTGATCGGCGTCATCGCGCCGGACAACCTCACGATCATCTCGATGAACGGCGCCGGCGACGGCGAGAACCTCGTGCACATCGTCACGGGCATCACCGCGCTGACGGCCGGGTTGCTGTCGGTCGCTCAGTCGGAGGCCGCCGCAAAGCGCAGCGGCATCGCCACCTAGTACACCCATCCGCAAGTTCTGTGGGTTTTCCCGGCGCCCGGTCCGTGCCTGACGGCCGCCAGCGCCCGCCCCCGTGCCACCAGCACGAAGGGCGGGTCACCGGCGACCGTCAGATCACGGCCGGGGCATCCAGGAAAACCTCACCGAACTTCCGGCCGGGTGTACTAGCCGCACTTCACAGACCGCTGAAGCACAACGGCACGCGAGACCTTCGGGTCTCGCGTGCCGTTTGCCTTCCGGGGTCGTCGCGAACCCCGGGCGTCAAGCCGTGACGACCTGACCGCGGCCACCCTCCACGAAGCCGTTGATGATCATGATCAGCGGCCGGTCGACGTCGAGCTCCTCGAGCGTCACGCGCAGGTACCACTGCACCTTGGTGAACGCCTCGTCGGTGATCTTCAGGTTGGCGTGCGAGTCGCCGAGGGCGCGGCCCTCGTAGGCGAGCGTGCCGCCGCCGAGCGCGAAGGTCAGAAACTGGCGCTGATGGTGCTTGAGCCGCTCGCGGTCGATGCCCACGAAGTACGGCTGCAGCTCCGGGTCGGCCCACAGCTTCTCGTAGAAGAGGTCGACGATGCGGTTGATCCCTGCGGCGCCTCCAACCGTCTGGTACATCGCGTCGTGGGTCTCTGTCGACATTGGACGGTATTCCTTTCTGCTCGGACGATCCTCCCGTCCCGGAACCTAGGTCGACAGCGTGTCAACGTCGCGTCGGTTCGATGAACGCCGCGTGAACGGCGCCGGCGCCGCTCAGCGCCGGCTGCCCTCGAACGTCTTGGCGATCTGCGCGAAGGTGGGCTCGAGCCCGGTCAGCTTCGTGGACGGCACGGCCTGGAGCACCAGCTGCACGAGGCGCTGGTCCTTGAACAGGTAGTAGTGGATGTGCGCGCCCACGGACTTGTCCTGCATCAGATACGTGTAGTTGTAGCGCCACCCCGGCAGTCCGCCGATCGTGACCTGGGCCGGCGCGCCGATCGCGGTGATCCGGGTGTCGGCCTTGATGAGATCGTCGGTCAGCGTCTTGACGACCGGCAGCGACTGGACGGTCACCGGCTCCTCGAGCCCCGACCGGCGCACGCTGACGCTGACGCCGGCTGAGCCGTCCGTGGAGGAGGCCAGGATCCGCACGGCCTGGTCGGCCGGCTGGCGGCGCTGCCACGTCGCGGGATACGAGATCGCGACGTCGGTCAGGCTGTCCTGAAAGCGCGTCGTCGCGGGCGGCGCGGGCTTGGAGGGCTCCGCTGGGGCCGGGACGATGCTGCGCCCGACCACACCGCCCACCACGAGAGCGAGCACGGCGACGAGCGCGAGTGCTCCCACCACACCGCCGACCAGCCACTTGCGATCCACGCTGCGCCAGCCCGAAAAAAGAGTCCGGCCGGAGCCGGACTCTTTCTCAGTGTTCAGCGCTCCCAGGGCCGTAGGCCCTTGCCCGACAGGCGCCCGAGCTGGCTTGCCGCCGGAGGCGGTGCCGGCGTCGAGCCGCCGCCGCCGCCACTGGCCGCCGGTGCCGGAGGCGGTGCTTCGATCTTCTTGCCCGTGGCGTCACGCGTTCGCGCGCCCGGGGTCAAGGCCGGCTCGTACGGACTGTGCACCGGGTCCTTGCCGATGACCGGAGCCTTCGGGATGTTCTTGCTCGGATCACGCCGGGAGGGCGGAGCCGGGTAGAGCTTCGCGACCTCGGTCGTGGAGTACTGCGGGTCGCGGACAGCCGCGCCCTTGGCGTGCGCCGCCCCGATCGGGGCGCCGCGGCCGAGGCTGGCGAGGATGCCGACGCCACGGGTGTACACCGTGCCGACGTTGACGACCCTACCGGGACGACCGACCCGCTTGAGGAACTTCGCGCCCTCGCCCGGGAAGAGCGACTCGACGAGGCCCGCAGCGTCCGCGCCCCCCTTCTTGAGCATGAGGTTCTCAAGCGCGTCGCGCGTTTGGACGAGCTGCACGTTGATGTCGTCCACCACCGGGTTGACCGGTCCCGTCTTGGCCACGATCTGGCCAACCAGCGGCAGGACGACGCTCAGCCCGGCGTTGATCTTGAACAGCTGGACGATCGTCGCGATCAGGAACACGGCAAGCGCGCCGATGATCACCGCGACCTCCAGGATGATGATGGCTACCTGAATCTTCACCGTTCCCCCTAGTAGTCCGGAAGGGCGGCGTTGAGGGAGCCACCGTAGTCGAGGACCGAGTTCTTGATCGACCGGATGTAGCCCTGCGTCGTGAGCAGGACCGCAACTGCGTCGAGGTCTCTCGACGCCGCGGCTGCCACGCCGGCGATCGCATCGATCTTCGGCGGGATGCTCGTCGCAGCCTTGAGGATGCGCTTGAGCAGTTGCACGAGGATCAGTGCGACGAGGATCAGGACGATGACCATGAGCCAGAGTGCTACGTCAGCCATGCCTCAGCCCCCCGTTGCCTTGCGCACGACGAGGCGAGCCTTGCCCGCGATCACCGGCAGCGTGTCGACGATGATCTTCAGCGGCCCGTTGACGTCCGCGGCGAGCTTGAACAGGGGCCGCAGGTGCTGCGACTCCACCGTCGCCAGCGCGCCACCCAGCGTGCCCAGGCCGTCGGAGATGATCTCCAGACGCTTGCCGACCTGGAACAGGCCAACGGCCAGGCACAGGGCCAGCACCGCAGGCTCGACCACGCTCAGGATGATCATGAGTTCAGTGCTCATCTGGTCGCACTCTCCCCGGTCGCGGTGTAGCCATCGGTCAATGCGTTCATGTAGCCGTCCTGGATGATCGCCTCTTCGATGATCAGGTTCAGGACAGGCGGCGTGCCCGCGAGCTTCGGGATGTTCGCCGTCTGGGAGGCCACGATGCCGGCTGTCTCCAGCAGGTTCGCGACGCTCGACTGGATGTCCTTCACGAGGCTCAGCAGGAGCATCAGAAGGATGATCACGACGGTGATCACCACCGCGCCCATGCCGAGCACGACCTGCCACGCGGCATGGGTGTCATTGGCTGCGAGGACAACGGTGCCCGTCATTTGCCCACCGCGATCTTTCGCAGCGCCCGGGCCATGTGCAGGATCCGGACCGCTGAGTCGTTGACCCTGTCGACACCGTCCGACAGGCTCGTTGACTGAGCCCTGACGGCGTCGACACCTGCTTCTGCGCCTGCCGCCTGGTCAGCGATCCGGGCCGCCATCGTGAGGATGATGGACACGATGATGACCACCACCACGATGATGGCGAACGACAGCCCGAGACCGATGTACCAGTCCGTGTAGGTAGCTCCGATCACCTTCATTGGGTGCACCCCGCTCCGCCAAAGCCGAGCGTCTTGCCACCGAGGATCGGCGCAAGCGTGTCGTCCAGACCGAGGAGGTCGAACGGCACAGAACAGTCGATGCTGTTGGCGTGGCCGTTGATGTGTGAGGCGAAGTTGCCACCACGGCCCTGCTGGGCCACGTTGGCGTCGATGCCGATGAAGTCCTTCTTGATCGGCTTCGCAGTGTTGTCGATGTCAGTCGCCAAACCGACGATGGTCGCAACGGCCTTGTCGATGCTGTTGACCCGCGTGAGGATCGAGCCACCGCTGGAGAGAATGCTCCGAGCGCTGGCGTTGATCGTCCGCACGTCACGCAGGATCGAATCGCCCGCCCGCCCGATCGACAGCACGCTGCCGTTGATCGAGCTTGCGCTGGAGAAGATCCCATCGACGGTGGTGCCGATCTCCAGCACCGTTCCGTTGATCTCGCCAGCTACCGAGTTGATCCGGCCGACCTTTCCGAGGATGGACTTCAGCTTGGGGTCGATCCCCTTCTGAGCCACGTTCAACGTCGAGGCGAGGAGCGGGGACAGCGGGTCCGCCGCTGCCCTGATCTTCGTCGACGTCTCCTGGATCGTCTTGGCCTGCGCGATGAAGCCGGCATCCGTGCCGATCTCATCCACGTTTGGCTTGATGACTGCCACTGAGCGATCGATCGATCGGGCGGCCAGCAGCGTCCCGGTGAGGAACATCACCGAGAGCAGCGCCCACGCGATCAGGATCACGAGCACGACGGGCGACATGCCCCGTGCTCCGCTGAGGATGTCACGCAACATAAGCAGCTAGCACTTGTTGTTGCCAGCGACGACGCCCAGGGCCTTGACGGCTGTCGAGTTGCAGATGCTCGTGAGGTGAGCCTCCGCGTCCGACAGGCCAGCGTTGATCTTGTTCGTGTCGGAGAGGATGCCGCTCAGGCCCTCGCCGCCGTTGATGCTCGTCACGAGACCGGGGACCGCACCGACACCCTGGCTCTCGGGAGCACGCAGCGCCCGCAGAACCTGGTTGATCGTCCGCACACGGCTGTTGACCGTGACGAGCGTGCCCGACGTGTCGCGCAGCGAGCTCAGGATCGTCCGCAGGACACCGGTGGTGCCCGTCAGCGAGCCGGACGTGTCGACGAGCGATCCGGAGATCGTCGTCAGCGTGCCCGACGTGTCCACGAGCGAGCTGGACGTGCTCAGCAGCGAGCTCGACGTGTTCTTCAGCGCGGCGTTGACGCGGCCCGTAGAGCCGTTGATCGACGTCAGGCTGTTGAGGATCGAGACGCCCTGGCCGGGAACCGGCTTGAGGGACTTGTCGATCGCGTCGAGGTTGCCGTTGATGGTCTGGATGTAGCCCGGAAGGGGATCGGCGTCGCCGCCGACATCCGTCAGGGTGGCATCGGTCGTGCCGAGTGCCTTGTCGATCGAGTTCAGCGCGCTCGTGATGCCGGACAAGAATCCGATCACCACGACGACGACCAGGATCAGGATGGTTCCGAAGATCCAGGTCCAGCGGAGATCTGTTGCTATGCCACGCTGCACGGGGTCCTCCTTGAGATCGCGTCGTTGCTGCTCATATGGCGACTCATGGCTGCTTGCCCGTGCAGTCGGCCTTCGGAGCCTTGGGGTTACCGAGGTTCGCGTTGACGTCGATGCACGCCGCGGTGTCCTTGATCGTGTCCGAGTCGCCGAGGATGTCGCCGGAATCGGACTTGATGCCCTTGGCGATGCCCAGTGTCTCGGTCAGACCGCGAACGATCGTCGCCGCGTCGTTGTCGATGGTCCGCGCGATGCCGAGGATGCCCGAACCGGGGCCGGCGATCCCGTTGATGCTTCTGGCGGTGCGGTTGATCGTGCCCGCGATCGAGCGAATGCCACCGGCGATGCCGTCGATCGACCCTGCGGTCGTGTTGATCGTGCCCGCCGTGTCGTTGATGTCGGTGGCGGTGCCGCCGATCGTCGTGGCGCTCGTGTTGATCGTGCCAGCGGTCGAGAGAATCGTGCTGGCGAGGCTGTCGATCGACGTCGCGTCGCGGTTGATGGACTTCGCGCGGTTGTCGATCTTGGTCAGGACGCCCTCGAGCGGGGTAGCGGTCTTGAGGATCGACGTGGCGATCCGGTTCGTCCGCTGCAGCTGCGAGATCGAGTCGGTGGCGGTGTTGATGCCGATACCGGTGTCGCGAATGCTCTTCGCCTTCTTGTCAATCGCCCGCGCGGTGTTGACGGTCTCCGCAAGGAGGCCGGCCGCGATGACGACGGACGCCGCGACGAGCACCAAGATGATGACGTTGACGCCCTGCACGCCGCCTGAAGCGCCGCTGGGACGCGTCGTCCCCTTGCCGCTGGCGGTCCCACCCATCTGCTGGGGGGTCTTGGACTTCTTCCTTTTTAGCGCTGGCACGGAACGCTCCACCGATGCGGCGCCAATGCGCCTGGCCGTATAAGCACTGTGGCTCCCCTCTGTTGTTCGCTTCCGAAGCCACCGCGGCGATCCGCCGCGCGCGCCTTCAGTTGCTCGCTCCCAATAACTCCGATTCCGGGTCCCGGTACGTCTCCCTCTGCCCCGACCCAGCCGGTTCTTTTCGCGACACTAGTACACCGCGGCACGGAATGTCCAGTCGTCACGAGCCCCGCGCGGGCCGGGGGCGGCGCGTGGGGCGCAAAAGGCGCCGATGTGCAGGCGTTCTTAGCTTCTGTTAAGCGTTTTGAGCGGTTTTCCGGCCGAGCGTTGTGCTTGTGCTCCCGGCGCCCGCCGGCGGAGGCTCGCCGGCGGGGCGCGGGCCGCCCCGACGCACCGACGGCGGCGTCGCTGTCAGGCTTGGGGGCGATGCGCTGCCGCGTTGCCCCCACGGCCGGACCCCGACCGCGCCCGCTCGCGCCCGGTCCGCGCGGGCGCCCGGCGCTCGCTGCGGCGCCGGGGCGCCGGGCGTGATGCGCTCCGACCGCCGGCGGGTGCGCGGGCTGCTGCTGGCCGTCTTCGTGCCGGTGCTGATCATCGCCGGCGTGCTCGCGTCGGCCGTGCTCGGACAGAACGGCTCGCCGGCGGAGGTGCCGACCCCGCTGCCGCGCCCGCTGGCGCCGCTGCGGCCGCCCGCCGCCGTGCAGGCGCCGACCGCGCCGCCGACCTCCCCTGCGCCTGCGCCGTTGCCTGCGCCTGCGCCGCCCCCGCCCCCGCCCCCGCCGGCGCCGGCGCCTCCTGCTCCGGCGCCTCCGGCTCCGTCCGTCGCGCCTGCGCCCCCGCCCAACCCGGGCGCCGAACCCGGGGTCACGGCTGACGCACGCTACGTGCCCAGCGGCTCGGAGCGGATCGACCTCGGCCAGGACGCGCAGGCGGTCTCGATCTTCCGGCGGGCCGGCGCGTCGGGCGCACCCGGTCCCGTCGTGATCCTGCTGCACGGCTGGGTGGCGCTCAACCCCGCCCGCTACGGCGCCTGGATCGGCCATCTCGTGCACCAGGGCGTGACGGTCATCTACCCCGCGTACCAGACCAGGCCGGCCTACGACACGACGACGCCGCTGGCCAACGTCCTCGCGGGCGTCCGCGCGGCGCTCGGGCAGGTGCTGCTCGCGCCCGGGCGGCTCGTGATCGCCGGCCATTCCGCGGGCGGGGCGCTCGCCGCCGACTACGCGGCGGTGGCCGTCGACCACGGGCTGCCGGCTCCGGCCGCCGTCTTCAGCGTCTATCCGGGACGCAAGCTGCGCCACCTCAAGGTGCCGATCCCGACCACGGACCTCGCTCAGATCGCGCCCGGCACGCGGGTCGTCGCGCTCGCGGGCGAGCGCGACGAGGCGGTCGGCAGCGGCACGGCGGAGCGGATCGTCCGGGCTGCGACGCGCGCCGACGCGGTGCTGCAGATCGTCCGCGACGACGCCGCCGACGAGCACAGCGCGCCGCGGCGCACCAACGACGCGGCCCGTCGAACCTTCTGGGACCCGCTCGACGAGCTCGTCGCGGCGACGCAGCCGGTCAACCACAGCGCGCCGGGGCCGTAGCCCGTATCGTCCCGATCCCGACTGGCCAGCCAGCCAAGCGCAACGGATCTCGGACAAGGAGCGACCTCTCCCGTGGACCTCAACGACACGCCCGAGCAGGCCCGGTACCGCGCGCAGGTGCGCGAATGGCTGGAGGAGCACAGGCACGAGGCACCGGCCGAGCAGGCGCAGGACGACGATGCTCACGTCGCCGCGCGGCGCGCGTGGCAGGGCCGGCTCGCGGCGGCCGGGCTGGCCGGGGTCACGTGGCCGGCCGAGCTCGGCGGCCAGGGGCTCGGACCGGTCGAGCACGTCATCGTCGGCCAGGAGCTGGCCCGTGCCGGCGTACCCGGCATCCTCGACATCATCGGCGTCGGCATGCTCGGCCCGACGATCATCGCGCACGGCAGCGACGAGCAGAAGAGCCGGTTTCTCGGGCCGATGCTGCATGGCGACGAGGTCTGGTGCCAGCTGTTCTCCGAGCCCGCGGCGGGATCGGACCTGGCGGCGGTGCAGGCCCGCGCGGTGTGGCAGGACGACGGCAGCTGGCGCCTGTCGGGGCAGAAGGTCTGGACGACGAACGCCCATTTCGCCGCGTTCGGGCTGCTGCTGGCGCGGACCGACGCGGACGTGCCCAAGCACAAGGGCCTGACGATGTTCGTCGTGCCGATGGACGCCGCGGGCGTGACGATCCGCGGCCTGCGCCAGATCTCCGGCGAGGCCGAGTTCAACGAGGTCTTCTTCGACGACGTCCGGCTCGAGGCCGATGCGGTCGTCGGCGGCGTCGGCAACGGCTGGGGCACCGCCCTGACCACGCTCATGTTCGAGCGCCTGACGATCGGCCTGGGCTCCGAGGGGTACGGCTACAAGGCCGAGCGCTACGCCGCCGCGATCGCATCCGACGAGTACGGACGCTTGGACCCGGCGGTGCGCCGGCGCCTCGGCGAGCTGTGCACCGAGCTGCTCGCCGTGAAGTTCACCGGCTACCGGACGCTCAGCGCGCTGCAGCAGGGCCAGATCCCGGGGCCGGAGGCCGGGCTGGCGAAGGTCACGACCGTCCGCTCGGCGATCGAGGCCGGCGACCTGATCGCCGACGTCCTCGGGCCGGATGCGCTGGCCGAGGACAGCGAGTGGGCCTACATGATCTCGTTTCTGCCCGGCCTGAAGTCGGCGGGCGGGACCGAGGAGATCCTGCGCAACACGATCGGCGAGCGCGTGCTGGGGCTGCCGCCCGAGCCGCGGCTGGACAAGGGCATCCCGTTCAGCGAGCTGCGCGCCAAGGAGCGCGCGGCAGCCGTCGCCGGGGGTGCGGCGCGATGAACCTCGAGCTGACCGACGAGCAGAGCTTCCTGCGCGAGGCGGCGCGCGAGGCGCTCTCGCGCGTGAAGACCCTCGCGCTCGCGCGCGAGGCGCTGGAGGACCCCGGCGTGCTGCCGGACCTGTGGCCGACCGCGTGCGAGGCCGGCTGGCCGGGGCTGCTGGTGCGCGAGGAGAGCGGCGGAGCGGGCCTGAGCGCGTTCGACGCGATGCTCGTGATGGCCGAGGCGGGGCGGGTGCTGGCGGGGGTGGCGCTGCTCGGGCACCTGCCGGCGTCGGCGCTGCTCGACGCCGCGGGATCGGCGCGCGTCGAGGCGGTCGCCGAGGGCGAGCTGCGCGTTTGCTTCGTCGCGGCGCAGCCGCCGGGCGACCTCGACGCGCGGTGGACCGTGCAGCCACGGGCGGGCTCGGTGCGTCTGGACGCGCCGGCGCTGGCGGCGGACGGCACGCTGAGCGGCAGCGTCGCCTGGGTGCCGGACGCGCCGGGGGCGGACGCGTACGTCGTCGTCGCGGTGTCGCAGGAGGACGGGTGTGCCGTTGCGGTGGCGGTGGATGCCGGGGCCGGCGGCGTGCGGGTCGAGCCGGCCACGCGCTACGACGCGACGCGGGCCTTGGGCCACGTGACGTTCGACGCTGCCGCGGGTGACGTGCTCGACGGTGTGGGGCAGGCGCAGCTCGAGCGTGCGTGGTACCTGGCGCAGGCGCTGATCGCGGCCGAGTCGCTGGGCGCGGTCGAGACGGCGCTGACCGTGTCGGTCGCGTACGCGAAGGAGCGCTTCACGTTCGGGCGGGCGATCGGCTCCTACCAGGCCGTCAAGCACAGCCTGACCGAGGTGCTGCGCCTGCGCGAGAACACCTACGCGCTGATGCTCTACGCCGGCTGGGCCTACGAGGACCGGCCCGCGGAGTTCGCGCTCGCGGCGAGCGCGGCCCGCACCGCCGGCGGCCACGCCCTGGACTACGCGAGCCGCGCGATGATCTCCGTCCACGGCGGGATCGGCGCGACCTGGGAGCACGACGCCCCGCTGTTCTTTCGCCGGGCGCAGCTCTCGCGGCGGCTGCTGGGCGGCACCGGCGACGCGGCGGATCGGGTCGCCGGCGAGTTGCTGCGCGCCGCGTAGGCGCCGCCGCCGGCTCGGTCACACAACCGTCTTCGCTCGGCTAGGCTGCGTTCAACCGAGAAGGAGTGGGGTGGGGTAGATGAAGGCTCGTGCATTCGTGGCTGTGGTCGGGGCTCTGACGATCGTCCTGTGCACGGCCGGCTCGGCCTGGGCCGGTATCGGGATCAGCACGTCGCTGACCATGCCGCCGACAACCGTGGGCATGACCGGAGAAACCGGTTCGTTCACGATCCGCAACACGAACACCCCGCCCAACAACACCGAGTCCAACTCGATCACCCAGATGCGGCTTGCGGCCGCGTGCGGTGCTGCGGGCAGCGTCGCCAACCTCTGCGGCGTGCCCGAGCTGGGCGTGATCTCGATCGGCTCCACGGCGCTCGGACGTGTCGGCACCGCCTGCGCCGGCGTGACGTTCAACGTCAGCGCGCCCGACGGGATCGGCGCAGTCGTCTTCACGAAGCAGGGGGGCGGTTCGGTCGTCCTGGCACCGCCCGGCGGGGCCAACGAGTGCACGGTGGACTTCACCTTCAGCGTCCTGAAGTCGCCGGCCGTCGATGTTTCCGTCACCGCCGGCGTCCAGACATTCACCAACTTCCTGGGCTCGACGCAGGGGATGGTGAGCGGCATCACGGTCAACAGCGCGCCGTCTGCGACGATCACCATCAACAAGGCTGCCCCCGACGTCGCCGTGCAAGCGGCCCAGAACGTCCTGACCGACACCATCTCGGCCACCGCCACGATTGCGGGCCCGCCCGGCGTCCCGGCGGCCGCGGGGACCGTGACCTTCACGGCGTACGGGCCCAACGACGTCGGCTGCACAGGGGCCGTGCTGGGCACGTCGACGAACGCGGTCACCGGCTCCGCCGCCACGTCGAACGACTTCGCCGTCAGCCTGCCCGGCACCTATCGCTTCAAGGCGGTCTACAACGGCGATGCCAACTACACGGCGCTGACGATGGCGTGCAACAGCTCCAACGGGAACGTCCCCGTCGGCCCGAGGGCCGTCGCTGACTTCGACGGCAACAACACCACCGACTTCGGCGTGTTCCGCAACGGCGGTTGGTACGTCCACGCCCAGGCGACCACGTTCCTCGGTCTCGCCGGACACATCCCGGTGCCGGCCGACTACGACGGCGACGGCGACAGCGACCGGGCGACCTTCAACAACGGCGCCTGGTACGTCCAGGATCAGCCGACGGTGTACTTCGGGCTCACCGGAAACATCCCGGTGCCCGGTGACTACGACGGCGACGGCATCGCCGAGCGGGCGGTCTACGTGCCGGCGACCGGTGGGTGGTACGTCGAGGGGATGAGCCCCGTGTTCCTCGGTCTGTCCGGCGACATCCCGGTGCCCGGTGACTACAACGGCGACGGCGACACCGAGCGCGCCGTCTACCGCAACGGCGGGTGGTACGTGGAGGGACAGGCCGCGGTCTTCCTCGGTCTGTCCGGCGACGTCCCCGTCCCCGGTGACTACGACGGCGATGGCGACACCGACCGGGCGGTCTTCCGCAACGGCACCTGGTACGTGCACAACCAGGCGACGGTGGCCTTCGGCCTGACCGCCGACGTCCCCGTGCCCGGCGACTACAACGGCAACGGCACGACCGACCGCGCCGTCTTCCGCACCGGCACCTGGTACGTGCAGAGCCAGTCGACGGTGTTCCACGGCCAGGCCGGCGACCTGCCGCTGCCGCTGCCGCAGGCCATCTACCGCGCCACGTTCGGAATGTAGGCGCCGCGCCGCGGCGATCCGTCGCCGCGCCGGACGTCTCGCCGGTCACCCGCACGGGTGGCCGGCGAGGCTCGCAGGAGGCCGGTCGCGCGGCGCGGATCGCGCGACCGGGGTTCTACACTGCCGGTGGCGCGGGGCCATAGCTCAGCTGGGAGAGCGCCTGCTTTGCAAGCAGGAGGTCACCGGTTCGATCCCGGTTGGCTCCATCGAGGGAAAGCGCTGCAAATGGAGGGGTCTGCGGTCGCCCGCCGGCGCCGGGCGCACACCCCAAAGTGGCTCGATGGCCTATTCGATGGCCTACACCTCATCGGTGAGCATTCTCATCGCACCCCGGACGCCACCGTTCGTCGCCCAGAACCGCCCAGCGGAAGATCCCGCGACCTGCCCTGGCGGTCTCGCAATCTGCGAGGCCAAGCGCGTCAGCGGTCAGGACCGCGAGCGCCACGCGGCGAGCGCGTTGAGCAGGGCTTGGTGATTACCTGACCGCGCCGAGCGACGGCAGGCCATTAGCACCGCGCAGCTCGGCGGCACGCAGCGCCCGGCCGTGGCGGTCCTCGAACTGGACGCACGCGATGAGGATGTCCTCGCGTGACCAGTAGCGGCGGTTGGGCGGCACGCCGCCGGCGAGCAGCATCGCGTTCCAGCTGCCAAAGCAGTCCGCGGCGCAGCCGGGCGTCGGGTGCGCGCCTGCAGGCTCGGGATGCATCCAGTCAGCCATCGTCGGCGCCCGCTGGTGCGTCGCCATCCAGTCCGACAGCGCGCTCAGGATGTCCTCGCGCGACCAGGCGCGATGGGTGACCGGCAGGCCGGCCGCCCGGAGCATCGCGTTCCAGCTTCCGAACGTGTCGACCGGCGGCCTGCTCGAGGGATGCGATCCGTTCGTCGCGCTGCGACGCCAGTCTTCGATCCGCGGCGCTTGGCCGTGGTGCTCGGTCCATCGCTGCGCCGCCTGGATGATCGCCGCAGCTGACCAGCGTCGCTGCCGCGGATCAAGAGCCCGCCGCCACGATCGCAGCATTCCAGGACCCGAGCGTCTCCTGGACCTGGTGCAGCGCCGGCCAGCGCGGATACTCGGCGTCCCACTTGCCGACGCCGAGCATCCACTCGCACGCCAGCGGCGGGGCGCCGGTCTCGTCCGTCCACGCCGCGATCGCGGCGATCACCGTCTCGCGCGACAGCGGCGCGCGACCCGGAGGCTCGAAGCATGACGCACAGACCTTGGCGTGCTCGGTGACCTTCGGGCCACCGCATCTGGGGCACCGCCCCGCCCCCCAGTAGGTCCGCACCGTCGACTCGCTGACGCCGATGATGTCGGCGACCACGCCGACCGGCTCATCGCGCAGCTGCAGCGCGGTGTCCAGGCGCTCGCTGAGCGTCAGCCGCAGCGGCGGCGCTGACGGCAACCCCGCCTCGGTGAGCAACCCGCGCCACGAGCCGAACAGCGCCGGTAGTGGTGCGCGTGCTGGGCCAACGCGGGTACTCGCGAGCCCACTTCTGACACACCGTGCGACTGCTCGCGTCCGATCTTGCGTGCCGCGTCGCGATCCCATTCATACGCATACGGCGCGACGCCGACCTCGCGTGCCCATGCCTGAGCTGCGTCGAGAACACGCCCACGTGACCATTGCCGGCGCCGACCAGCGAGTTGCTTGGCGCGCCTCCGGGGGCCACGCCGAGCAAAGTCAGCGGCAAGTCGCGATCCTGATCCACACCAGCGATCCTGCCAGTCCGCGCATCGGAGGGCCATCGCTCGGGAGACAGCCCGACCAGAGAGCGCTGGTTATCGCGCGGAGGAGCAGCCGGTCCGTCCACGGTGTGGCTGCTCAGGCGAGCGAGCGCTCGGCTTCGCTCAGCAGTTGGGCGATGACGTCGGCGGCGGTCTGGCCACGAGCCTCGGCGATGCGCTCCAGGCGCTTCGCGTTCTCGCCCTCAACGCCGACGAGAACCATCAGCCTCGTCGTGGGATCGCCGTCATGGTGCTCGACGTAGCGTGGGTCGAGCTTGGCCAATTCGGCATCGAAGTCACCGGGCTGGGGATCTGGGTTTGTCCAAGGGCTTGAGGTCATCGCCGTTCGAGCAGGTTACGCTCGATCGCAGTCGAGTTCCAACCGGTCACGATCAGCCACGTCGTCGGTTCGACGGTCCGCTCGATCACGGTCGTCAGAGCGCGGCCCCCGTCCGTGAGGCCGATCAGCAGACGGCGCGCATCGGATTGCCTACCCGCGTGCGGGTTGCCCACCATGACGTGTTCGTTGCCGACCAGTTGCTGTACCTCGCCGGCCGAGATGCCGCGCGCCCAGCTTGTCAAGAGCGACGTCCGTCGCCAACAGCTGAGAGATCGCGACCCTTATCACTTCGCACGGTCTACCGCGGCAGGCAGACGGACGCGCGGATCATCCCGGCGAGAGCGCCCCTTCTCGCGCGTTACGGCGCTCCTGGTCGACGGCGCCGCGCTCCTGCTCATCTCAAAACCGTGTACCGTTTAGTGTACTCTCGACAGTATGGCCAAGACCGTAGCCGTGCGGGAGTTGCGAAGCAACCTCAGCAAGCTGCTCAGCGATGTCGCCGACCGCCGCGATCACGTCCTGGTCACGCGCAACGGCCGTCCAGCGGCCGTCCTCGTACCGATCGACGAATACGACGCGCTGGAGGAGACGGCCGAGGTTCTGTCAGATCCCGACGCGCTCGCCGCCTTGGAGGCCGGGCTCGGCGAGCTTGAGCGCGGCGAGACCATTACTCTGGACGATCTGCGCCGCGAACTGGCAGAGCGCCGCGCCCTCGGCTGATCGGTGGCCCGCGTCGTTCTCGCTCGCCGCGCCCGCGGCGAGCTGCTCGACCTCGGCTGGCCCTTGATCGACGCCGTCGAAGACGCGCTCGGACTGCTCGAACGCGAACCCACGGCCGGCCATGCCCTCAGGGGCCGCTTGCGTGGCGTGCGCTCGCTACGCGTCGGTGCCTACCGCGTCCTCTACCAGCTCATCGACGAAGGCCAGACCGTTCGCGTCGCCGCGATTCGCCACCGCTCGGCCGCCTACCGCACCGACCAACGCTGAACACCCGCGTCGGGGCGCCGTCGCCATAGCCACGCCACGCAGCGACGGGCCAGTCAGACGGCGATTGCGCTCGCTCGGCCGCAATCGCAGACCGCCCCTTTCGCGTGATTGGGAGTGCCTCGCAGGAGCTCGATCAGTCGGGCGGCCGTTCGACCGTCGCAGTCGATCACCGGCGCCAGAAGACCTCTCGTCCACCGGCGCACAGGAACGGGGTGATCGCGGATTTCCGGCGCCCCCGTGCTGTGCCCTGTCCAGGCTGTAGTCGTGTAGCACCGGATCAAGTGCTTTGCCGCGGTCGGATGGAGTCGGCGGCGCCGTCGCTGTTCCCGTTGAGCAGATCGTCGAAGGCCTGGCCGTGCTGTCCGCGTTCGCGGTCGCGTAGCGACTCGGTGTAGATGCGCAGCGATGTCGATGGGTCGACGTGGCCGCCCTGGTCCGCGACCGCAACGCGGCGGGGCGCCGGCCTCGTGCAGGAACGTGAAGTACGTCTTGCGCAGTGCATGAGCGGTGACGCCGTCGCGCAGCGCGGACTTGCCCTGTTCTGCAAGCACGACGTTCGTCTGTGCGATGAGCGGCCTGATGATGTGCTTGGCGGCGCTCGTGCGGTCATCGCGGGTGCCGCTGCGGCTCGGCAGCAGCGGCCTCGACGCGATCCGGTCCGCGGTCAGAGCCAGGTACGCGCTTTGCAAGCAGGAGGTCGCCGGTTCGAGACCGGCTGGCTCCATCAACAATCTGCTGCAAAGCGCCCGCTCTTGGCTCCAGCATCGCGGCGCCGGACGTCCGATCGGGTAGGCACAAGCAACCTTGGGTGTTCCGGGCGATTGTGGGGTGGACCGGCCTCAGCGAACCCGCAACTCCTTGGTGGAATCGGTTCGCGATTCACATCGCCATCAGGGGCCGATCGCCGGTGGGCGCGGCATCCGGGTCGGTCGGCTCGCTGCCACCGTCGTTGCGCAGCAGCACGCTGCCGGTCAGCGGGAAGAGCAGCACGGACAGCAGGCCCGCCGCGATCAGCTCGGCGGTCTCGGCGCCGCCGATCAGCCCGAGCGAATGGCCGATCGCCGTGCCGGCCACGATGAACGGCAGCGAGGTCGCCTGGAAGAGGGCCGCGACAAGCGCCTTGGTGTCGCCGACGAGTTTGCGGTAGAGGATCGCCGGGAGGCCGCGGACGACCGCGAGGGCGACGAGGAACACCGGCACCATGGCGAGGTTCGAGGGGTCGTCGAGCAGGGCGTCGAGGTCGAAGCGCAGGCCGCTCGTGACGAAGAAGACGGGGATGAAGATGCCGAAGCCGATCGCCTCGAGCTTGCGGCGAAACAGCGGATGGGTCATCGCCTCGTCGCGGTCGAGCAGCGTGAGCACGGCGCCGGCCGCGAACGCGCCCAGGATCACCTCCAGGCCCAGCTGCTCGGCGACCGCGGCGAATGCAATCAGCAGCACGACCGCGCCGCGGATGCGGATCTGCGCCGTGGTGTCCTGCAGGCGCAGGAGGTCGTCGTGGATCCGCGTCGAGCGCTCGGCGCCGCGCACGACGGCGAACACGACGAGCGCGAGCACGAAGAGGCTGGCGATCAGCACGAGCGTTGCGCCCGTCCCGCCCTCGCCGGCAAACAGCACCGAGAGCAGGATGATCGCGCCGAAGTCGGCGATCGACCCGGCGGCCACGACGAGCTGCCCGAACGCCGACTCGATCTCCCCGGCGTCCTTGAGCACGGGGATGATCACGCCGAGCGACGTCGCCGACAGGATCACCGCGACGAGCAGCGGCGTCTGGGCGAGCCCGCCGGCGTTCAACGCCAGGCCGACCACGACGGCGAGACCGACGCAGACAAGCCAGCCGAGGCCGGCGACGCGCAGAAGACGCCCGCGCAGATGGTGAAACTCGATCTCCAGGCCCGCGAGGAAGAGGAGGAAGACGAGGCCGATCGTGGCGAGCACCTCGATCGTCGCGTCGATCTGCACCCATCCGAGCACGGACGGTCCGATGACGATCCCGGCGACGATCTCGAGCACGACCGCGGGCAGGCGCACGTTCGGGAAGAAGCCGAGCACGAACGGGGCGAGGAACGCCGCTGCCACGACCAGCAACAGGCCCGAGAACGCCGGCTCCTCCATGGGTCGTTCGTATGCCGGCGGCGCCCAGCGTTACGCCGGCGCGACCGCCTCGCGCCTCGCGGCGCGCGACGCGCGACTGAGGCGTAACGAATGGCGCCGCCGCATGACCAGGCGCCATGCTCTCCGCCGTGCCGCCCGGGTTCGCCGTCACGCGAAGCGAGTTGCATCGCATCGCGGTGGACGTGCTCAAGCCCGCCCGCGAGCGCGTGACCGGTCGTTTCGGACTGCGCGCGCTGCCGGGCGGGTTCGGCACCGCGCCGTTCGGTGACGTGATGCAGATCCACGTCGACGGCACCGAGCTCGTCGTCCGCGACGGGACGTCGACCACGCGGGAACCGCTCGGCGCCGTCGATCCCGCCGCGGCGGCCGCGCTGGCGAGCTGGTTCGCGTTCGGTGCCGGGGTGCTTGAGGAGCTGCGTGCCGAAACGGCGCCGGAGCACGATCCCACGCCCCCGCAGCTGTGGCCCGAGCACTTCGACGTCGCCATCGAGCTCGGCGCCGAGGGGCGCGGCGTGCGGGCCGGCTACGGAGCGTCCCCCGGCGACGAGCGGCACGCCGAGCCTTACCTCTACGTCGTCCCGTGGAGCGCCCCCGTGCACGGCGAGCTGTGGAACGCGACCGCGTTCGCGGGCGCCGAGCTGTCCTACGCCGAGCTGCTGGCCAGCGACGACCGCCGTCAGGCCGCCCTGGACTTCTTCAGATCCAGACGCGACGTACTACTCACCCGGGAGGCAGCAGGATGACGACGTGGCATCGCGTGCTGAGCGCGAGCGAACTGCCGGAGGGTCGTATCACGACGGTGGCCGCCAGCCACAAGTCGATCGCGCTCGTCCACTTCGACGGGCAGTTCTCCGCCCTGGACGACCACTGCCCACACCAGGGCGGTCCGCTCGGCAAAGGATCGATCGAGAACGGGCTGCTGCGCTGCCCCTGGCACGGCTTCGACTACTGCCCGCTGGACGGCAAGAGCCCGGGCTTCGACGACGAAGATCTCCAAGGAGCAGCGCGCCGGCGAGTGGGACGCTGGCAGACGTCGCTGCACAACCCCGACTTCGCCGCATTCGCGCGCAACTGCGGCGCGCTCGGCATCCGCGTGACGGACGCCGGCGAGCTCGACGCCGCGCTCGAAGAGGCCTTCGCATACCAGGGGCCGGCGATGGTCGAGGTGCTAACCGACCCCGAGCTCATCTGACGCCCGCGCACTCAACCGAGACCCCGTACGTCCCGCGTCGCCGTTGGGGTTACGCTGCGCACCACGCGACGCTGGCGTACAAGTTCACCGATCCGCTGGGCGCCGGGATGTTCACCGGGTTCGCGTGGCCGCTGCCGGCCGCCGACGAGCCCGGGGCCTGGGTGCACACCCCCGATGATGTCCGGGTGTGTGTCGCGGGCGTGCACGCGTACAGGACCGCGCACCTCCCGTACTGGCTGGCCTCCGAGCTCTGGGAGATCGAGCTCGCCGGCGAGGTCGTCGAATCGACCCACAAGCTCGTGGCGCCGGCCGGCCGGCTGACTCGGCGCATCGAGGAGTGGCCTGAGGCCGAGGTTGCCTTCGCCGACGATTGCGCCGCGCGCACGCTCGAGCTCGCGACCTCGGTCCTGGGCGATGCGGGACTTGGCTGCGCAGAGCTACAGGCCGTCGCGCTCGTGGCGGCCAACGAGGCCCCAGCCCTGGCGGCGACGCTGATCGGCTACGCGCTGGACTGCGCGCTGGACATCGACAGCGGCTACTACTCGATGTGCGCCTACGTGGCAGCGACGGCGTTCGCCAACCACTCGACCGGCGACATCGTGCAGGACATGACATCTGACGGCTGGGTGCAGGAACGCGCGCGCCAGGCCCGCTGGCTGGCGGACCGCCTCAACCTGCGCGACGCAGACTGACGGCTACGCGTCGTGATCGCGCTTCGCGCGCGCGGCGTGTCGCGCGCGGAACACATCCGTGAGCGACCGCACGAGCTCCGGCGCCACCTCGTCCGCGCGCAGCCCGGCGACCTGCGCCACGGTCTCGCGCATCTGGTCGGTGTAGGTCTGACACCACGTGCACATCGCCAGGTGCCGCTCGACGAGGTCGCGCTCGTCGACGGGCAGCTGCGCCTCGAGGAGGTCGGTGACGACCTCGACGAACTCACGGCAGGTGATGTCGTGCGTTGCCATGGTCCTAGGATTCCACGCCGAGGTGCTCTTCCAACACGGACCGCACCTGTGACCGAGCGCGATGCAGCAGCACGCGCTGGTTGCCCTCGCTGAGCTCGAGCAGCGCGCAGGTCTCCTCCGATGACCAACCGTCGACGTCCCGCAGCGTGATGACCGCCCGCTGGCGTGGCGGAAGCTGCGCGATCGCGCGGGCTGTGACGTCCATCGTCTCCCTGGCGATCAGGCGATCGGCGGGGCTCTGCGTCCACGGCGCGGGTGGCTGTGACCAGTGCCCACCCCAGCGCTGGCCCTCCCGCACGAAACGGTCCGGGTCGACGGCCGACTCGCCGTCGCGCTGCCCGGCGAGCGACGACATCGGTACGACGCGCTTGTCGCGCACGCCGCGCGTGCGCGCCTTGTTGACGAGGATGCTGAAGATCCACGTCTTCAGCGACGAGCGGCCCTCGAAGCGGTGGATCCCCTCGATCATCGCCAGCCAGGTCTCCTGCGCGACCTCCTCCGCAACGGCAGTCGACGACACGCTCGCGCGCGCGAGGCGCACGAGGGCGGCGTGATACGTGCGCACGAGCCCGGCGAACGCGTGCTCGTCGCCACGGCGCAGGGCGGCCACGAGAGCGTCGTCCGCGGCGCCCTCGCGCAGCGGTCGCCTGACGTATGACCGGTCGCCTTCCGAACTGCCTGCCGTCAACGCGGGTCCTCTCCGGGCGGGCGGCCCGATGTCCGAAAGGCTGACTCTACGGACGTTGCGAGTGCTTCACATGCGGCGGCGCTTGTGACGCTCCCGCCGCCGAATTCGACCACGGCGCAGCAGGTTCATTCGACCCATCGAGAGGTCACATGCTTCGCTTCGAGTCCCCCGCCGGGGCCGCTTCGTGCTGGCCGCAGCCGTCACCGCCGCCGTGGCCGCGGTCGCGACCGCGACCGCGACCGCCATTGCCGCATCCCGCGGCGCCGTGTACACGCAGACCAACGGCCCGGCCGGAAATGCCGTGCAGATGCTCGCTCGTGCCGGCGACGGCAGCCTGTCGGCGGGCCGCGCGTTCCCCACCGGCGGCGCTGGGCTGGCGACGCTCGGCGGTCGCCAGGGCGCCGTCGAGCTCAGCCACGACGAGGACAACGTCGTCGCCGTCAACGCCGGCTCGAACACGGTTACCGTCCCGAGAGAGCCGTCCGAAAGGAATCCCGCAAGGGCGCCTCATGCGGCACGCGACAGCACGGCCCGTTTGTACAATCACGCGGGTGCCACGCGTCAGGATCAAGCAGCCCGACGAGCTGCTGCAGAGCGCCGGCGCGCGGGCCAACGAGCTGGGCACGCACATCGATGAGCTCTACGCCGAGGCGATCGACCGCTACATCGAAAAGACCAAGAACGCGTCGGCGGGCTCGCTGCGTAGCCGCGGCGGCATCCCGATCTCGTCGCCGCAGATCATCGTCGAGATCCCCGAGGAGCTGTTCCAGCGGGCTGAGAAGGTGGCCAAGCGCCTGGGCAAGAGGCGCGACGTCATGTATGCCGAGGCGCTGGCCAGGCACGTGGAGCACGCCCCGATCGCCGACAGCGCACTGAACCAAGGCCACGACCTGCCCAGCGGGGCGTGGCGCCCGAAGGGGCCCGACGCCTGAGCGCATCTCGCGGTTGAGTCTCGCGTACGGGCATCGAAATCTCCCAGTACGCCGCGGCCGACGATTGCCGTCCTGGGCGCGATGGTCGCGGAGTTCTAGCGCCTACCTGGCTTGGTGGGGCGGCACTTGAGGGTCAATGGCTCCGTCCTCGTCAACAGGTTGCGGCGGGCGCGCACGCACGCACGCGCAGCCCTACCTCCGCGCGCCGACAGCGCAACTCAGCTCGTTACGATGACGATGATCGGCTGGATGCCGCGGCCAAGCGGGTGCTTGCTCGCCGACCGGCGGGGTGGGCACCGGGCCGCCCGCAAACTTGTTTCCGAGCCGGGCCACCCGTCCACGATAGGCCGGACATCGCGGCTGGCCGCAGTCAGGACAGTACGCCGAGCCTAGGCGACAGGACGAACCGAACCGAAGCGCAGCTACTCTCCGGGATGGTCACGACCTCGACTCCGGCAGCGCTCACGTCGAGTACGATGGCGGCGAGCATCCGCCTCGAGCAGGCGAAGCCCAGCACCGGCTGCAGCGTTCTGCGCCCATATTCGGTGAGCGACACTTCGGTCTTCGTCCCCTTGGCGACCGCCTTCGGGCCCTGCGTCGTTCCGGGGTTCGCCGCCGCCGCAAAAGCGACGATGCCGATGGCCGCGACGGCCGTTGCTCCCACGATCCAGCGCTTGGCGTGATCGAATGCTTGCGAAATATGAAGCAAAGCTGCGATCGCGAGGATGTCCTGCGCGACGCGCGACTCGATCATTTCGTTGTCGGTCTCGAGTCTTACCTTGTCGCTCAGTTGCTTGAACTCGGCGTGGTCCGCGAGCGGCGGAGCCGTCCGGTGATCAAGGTACTTGCGCACCGCCTCGTAGTGAAGTTCCGACGCGTTGCGCTGGCGCCGTTGTGCCTCGAGGAATCGCTCGAGGAACGCTTCCATGTTTCCCGACGGTACGAGAAACGGGTCTTTCTCGAGGGCGCGACGCGTGTCCGCATATCTTGGATCCAGCGTGAGCGTCTTGAGGCTGAGCGGGTCCATCACAAGCACGTCAATGACCTTCGCGATCGCGACGACTACCCCCGTAAGTGCAACCACGGCGCCCGTTAGAGCGACCCAGAAGCGGGGATCCTGCGCTCGCAGGCTGCCCAGGCTGGAGAGTTGACTTCCAGCCACGAGCACGCCGCCAACCGCGGCGAAGCTGACAATCAGCCACTTCGCGGTATCCCGGACGCGGTTGGCCGCTGCCTCGAAGTCTGCCGCCGCGCGATCACGCGAATTCTGCTCCTCGATCGGCACGCGCCCCTAACTCTCGACTTTAATAGCGAGTCCCATTCCGAAGTAGCTGAGGTCTGCGGTCAGCGCCGTCAACCCGCTGAGGCGATCTGGGCTGGCGAGCGCGTCCTCCATCCAGGAACGACCCGCTCGGACGGCGAAGTACGGGGACGCTCCGCCGGCGTCGGTCGTCGCAATCCTGACCGCGCTACCGAGCGGGTCGTTTCCGAGACCGCCGTCGATCAGCTTGGCGGCGATGTACGGGCGTAGACCGATCACGGCCTCGAGGCCGATCTGCTGCCCGACCAGGTCGTCGACGTCCATATAGCTCCAGGTCTGCGATGCGGAGTCGAGCTTGAACATGGCCTTCCATGGCAGAACCCTGACGGGAACGAGGATGCGTAATGGGTCGTCCTGCTGTTCAAGCTCAGCAAACCCGCGCTCAGGGCGGACGCGATTCTCGACGTCATTGACGCGACCGCCGACCGTTATCTCATACGGCTCCGACTGCTTGCCGGCGATTTCGAGACGATCGAGCACGGCGACCGCGTAGCGATACGTGACCCCTGGGACCACGTTCGCATCGGCGAAGAAGGCCTCCTGGAGGGAGGTGTCGTTCGTTTGCGCTCGCGCCATCCGGCTTGTCCTGAAGACGCGGTACCCCTCTGCGTCATCGACTGGCCGCCAGTGTGCCATGACTCTGGGCCCTGGTAGTTCATGGGCCTCGAGCCCAGCAGGCGGGACCCCAGCGATCGTCCGGGATGTCATCAACGCCTGTTCGAACGCAATCGACAACGTCGCCGAGACATCTCCAAGCAACGCCACTCGCCGCTTGCCGCCGAGGTCTACCCGATAGAAGTTGTTGTCGTCCATGTCCGATCGGGACTGATCCACGCGCGACATTCGAGTCAGCGCTTTCCGGAGTCTTTCAGACGCGCTACTCCCGGTCAACGGATCGGTACTCACAACGGGAACGACCAGAGCCCAGATTGGGCCGGATCCTCCCCTCCGTGACCCACTTGCGAAACGTCGTGGCGGGGATGCGGGAATAAGCGATCGCTCGTTCATCACCATTCACGCGACGCGGGCTGAGAGGCCATGCGCTCGGCCAACTGACGCGGGTCGTGGCTACGTCGACGAGCAGGTCCAGATCGAGCTCGAGCCTCACTGGCTTCAGCTCCCGCGACGAGAACGTAGCGAACCCGCATTCATTCCTGACGAACGTCCTCCGGGTACAGCTGTCGGAGCACCGCTCACCGGCAGCGCCTGGGGATACGTGTAACAGCAGCTGCCACATTTACCGGCCCGTGGTGAATGGCTGCGAGACGCTTCACCCGGTGCTACGGGCTGTCGCAGCCGGCCGAGAGGGAGCGCGTCGACCTCCTCGCACTGGCACGTGCACAACCGGTCGACGGTGTTCCTCGGCTTGGGCAGCGACACCCCACTACCGCTGCCCCCGGCCATCCACCGCGCCACGTCTGGCATGTAGGCGCCCCGGCGGTCGTCACGGCTGCGAACGCCTGGCCGGCCAGTTGCTGGAATGACACGGCGCGACCCGGGAGGGCACCGTTACGGCTTTCGTGCCCGGGGCACCGTTTTCAGGTTGACTGCGCCGGGCGACACCGTTGCTCAGCTACGCTGCCCGCACATCGAGAGAAACCGAGAGCCGGAAAATGAAGTTTCGCCAGCTGGCGATCGTCGTTGGAGTGCTGACCGTCCTCGGCATCGCGGCCGGCCCCGCCTCGGCCGAGGTTTCGATCGCCGCGAACCTGAGTTGGCAAGCGGGGGCGCCCGGCCAGACCGGGCTGCCCGGTGGCGTGCTGCTGGCCAACACCAACTCGCCGCCTCACGAGGCTGAGACCAACCTCCTCACCGACCTGCGGCTGGTGCCCGGGTGCGGCACCCTCGCCACCCTCGGCAACCTCTGCAGCGCGCCGCAACCGGGCGTGCTATCCATCAGCTCGGCCATCGGGCGCGCCGACTCCTCGTGCGCAGGCACGACGTTCACCATCTCGGCCCCGGACGCGATTGGCGCGGTGACACTCACCCCGCCGAGCGGACCGGTGATCCTACGCCCGGACAACGGCGCTCCAGGGCGCTACGAGTGCATCGTGGTCTTCGACATCGCCGTCCTGAAGGCGCCCGCCATCGACACAAGACCGGAGCAGGCCGGCACCCAGACGAACATCAACATCCGGGCCAGCACTCAGAGCGTCACGTCCGGCATCGCCTCCACGAGCATCAGCTCACTGTTCACCACGATCAACAAGGCCGCCCCCACGCTCGCCGGGCAGGCCGCGCGCAACGGCAGCACCATCTCCGACACCGTCGTAGTCGGGGGTCCGCCCGGCGCCCCGACGCCCACCGGGACCGTGACCTTCTCCGTATACATCGGCGGCAGTTCGTGCGGGGGGTATCCGCTGGCCACGTCGGTGAACACGGTCACCGCCGGCAGCGCCACCTCGAATGACTTTGCGATCAGCCAGCCCGGCATCTACCGCTTCGAGACGACCTACAGCGGCGACGCCAACTACGCGTTCGCGACCACGGCGTGCAACGCGGCGAACCAGAACATCGCCTTCGCCCCCGGCACGTCCGTCGCCGACTTCGACGCCACCAGCACCACTGATCGCAGCGTCTATCGCAACGGGGCCTGGTACGTCCACAACCAACCGACGGTGTTCTTCGGGCTCCCCGGGGACATCCCGGTGCCCGCCGACTACGACGGCGACGGCGATACCGATCGGGCCGTGTTCCGCAACGGCGCCTGGCACGTCCACAACCAATCGACGGTGTCCTTCGGGCTGGCCGGGCACACACCGGTACCCGGCGACTACGACGGCGACGGCGACGCCGACCGGGCCGTCTACAACCCATCCACGGGAGGCTGGTATGTCGAAGGCCTGCCCACCGTGTTCCTGGGCGGCGCGGCCGGCGACATCCCCGTGCCAGGCGACTACAACGGCGACGGCGACCTCGAGCGCGCCGTCTACCGCGCCGGCGCGTGGTACGTGGAGGGACAAGCCCCCGTGTTCCTCGGGGCGGCCGGTGACATTCCCGTGCCCGGTGACTACGACGCCAACGGCACCACCGACCGCGCCGTGTACCGCAACGGCGCCTGGCATGTCCACAACCAACCAACGGTGTTCTTCGGGCTGCCCGGCGACGTTCCCGAGCCCGGTGACTACGACGGCAGCGGCAGCACCGATCGCGCCGTGTACCGCAACGGCGGGTGGTACGTGCAGAACCAGACGACGGTGTTCTTCGGCTTTGGGAGCGACATCCCGCTGCCGCTCCCCCAGGCTATCTACCGCGCTTCGCTGGGCAGCTAGCGCGGCCGGCCGCCGTCAGGCGAAGCGGCGCAGCCCGGCCCAGGCCGCCGCGCCGAACACCACGGTCAGCCCGGCGAGATGCGCGACCGACACGGCGATGTTCGTGCCGCTGTCGTTGATCGCGGCGTCGATCGCGTCGAGCGCCGGCTTGAACGGGAAGGCCGCGGAGATGGCGCGGATGACGTCGTAGAGCAGCGGGGAGACGCCGCCGCTGGGCACGAGCGCGAGGAACGCCAGCGGGAGCGCGAGCATGAGCGCCAGCAGCGATGCCGCGCGTACCTCGCGCGCGAGGCTGCCGATCGCCACGCCGAGCGTCGCGAACGCCACCGCGCTGCCGGCGAGCGCGACGATCCACAGCCCCAGCCGCCCGTAGTCCAGCGGGACGAACGCGCTGATCCCCAGCAGCATCACGAACGTCACGACGAACGCGCAGCAGGCCGCGAGCGCGACCTTCGCGGCGAGCAGCAGCCAACCGGGCACGAGGCCGCGGGCGAGCCGCGAGAACGTGTTCTCCTCGCGCTCGAGCGCGAGCAGGCCCGACGCGAGCAGGACGCAGACGAACATGAGCGACACCGCCACCGCGAGCGCGACGGCGAACGTGTCCAGCGGCGTGCGGCGCCCGCTGAGGATCGTCTCCTCGACCTGTACGGGCCGCTCGACGGTCGAGAGCACGTCCTTGAAGCGGTCGACGTTCGCGACGCCGAGCGCGGCGAAGTTCTGCACGGGCTTGATCTTGTCGCGCAGCGCCTGGTCGTCCTTGGCGAGCTTCAGGGCCGACTGCAGCAGGTTGTTGGCCTTGCCGAGGCCGATGAGGTCGAACTCCGACCCGACGATGTTGATCTTGCCGCCGTTGGCGATCGTGTCGATGTAGCCGCCGGCGACCTGCGTGATCTGGCGCGCCAGCGCGGCGTCGGCCTCGGCGAGCTTGGAGGACACCGTCGAGCGCACGAAGGACTGCTTGAGCGCATCGCCGTTGTAGATGACCTCGATGCTGGCCGAGTCAAAGCCGCCGTTGGAGAGCTGCGTCGTGAAGTTCGGCGGGATGATCAGCCCGGCCAGCGCCTTGCCGGAGCGGACCTGCTCGAGCGCCTGCTCGCGGTTCTCGACGTCGATGCGCTCGACGGAGCCGAACAGCTTGTCGGTGTACGTCTTGATGTCGATCGTCCGGTCGCCGAGCTTGATCGTCTGCTGGCTGGGCGGGATCTTGTTCAGAAACGCGAGGCTCGGCTTGTCCGGGCCGCTGGACAGCGCGAAGCCGATCAACAGCGCGATCGCCACCGGGTAGACGATGAGCAGCCCGACGAGCAGCTTCGAGCGCCGCAGGATCTGCAGGTCCTTGAGGATCATCCAGCGCATCGCCGTCAGTGCCCCTGGGCGCGCAGGAAGGCGACGAAGGCCTGCTCGAGGTCGTCGTCGGGGCCCGCCTCGCCGGCGGCGCGCAGCTCGTCCGCCGTCCCGCTGAAGAGCATGTCGCCGTCGGCGAGGATGAGGATGCGGTGGGCGTGGCGCTCGGCCTCGGCGATGTCGTGCGTGCAGAAGATGACCGCCGTGCCGCGCTCGGTGAGGTCGGTGAGAAAGCCCCACAGCCGGTCGCGCTGGCGCGGGTCGAGCGCGCCCGACGGCTCGTCGAGCAGGAGCACCGGCGGGTCGGCGAGCAGTCCGACGGCGATGTTCACGCGCTGGCGGTTGCCGCCCGACAGCCTGCCGAGCTCGTCGTGCGCGCGCTCGCCGAGTCCCGTCTGGTCGAGCATCCGCTCGACGGTGGCGTCGACGTCGGCGACCTTCTCGAGCTTGGCGAACAGGCGCAGGTTCTGGGCGACGGTCAGCTTGGAGTAGATCGCCGTCTGCTGCGGAACCCAGCCGATCCGCGCCGTCGTCCCGGGCGCCTGCTGCACGCTGCCGGTCTCGGACTCGCGGATGCCGGCGAGCATCGTCAGCAGCGTCGTCTTGCCCGCGCCGTTGGGGCCGATGATCGCCAGCAGCTCGCCGCGCGCGACGTCGAAGCTCACGTCGCGCACGGCGTGGCGATCACCGAAGTGCTTGTTGAGGCTCCTGACCGCGAGGGCGGGCGCCGCGGGCGCCGCGGCGTCCGGGACGGCCACTAGCGGACCGCCTCGGCCAGCGCGTCCAGGGAGAGCTGCAGCGCGTCGTACGAGCCGCGGTTGGACGGGACGTTGACCTTCTGCGGTGTGCCCACGTCGCTGATGTCGAGGTTCGCGGCGACCTTGATGCTCGAGAACTTGAGCAGCTTGCGGTCCTTCGCCGACGGCCTGAGCAGCACGTTGAGCTTCGCGCGGCGCAGGACCTTGTCGTCGGCGCCGGTGTAGACGTCGCCGGTGGCGGTCTTCACCGAGCGGCCGAGCGCGGCGCGCGTCTGAGCGTCGACCGCGCGCGGCAGGCCGGTGATCTCGGTGATGCGCAGCGACGTCAACCGCTTGGCGAGCCCGGCGAGGTCGAGGAAGAGGTTCTTCGCGTTGATCTCGGCGGTGCCGTGGATCGTGTCGATCCCGGCGATGCGCTCGTTGCCGACGATGCGCGGGTTCTTCGCCCACCGGTCGGGGTTGATGTTGAACACGGCGAGGATCGCGTCGAGCGCGTTGCCGGTCTTGCTCAGCGGCTCGCGCAGCGGCGTCGCGATCGACGCCGGGACCTCGTAGGCGGTCGAGCCGAGGCCGATGTAGGCCTTGTCGCCCTTGAGGTACATGTCGCCGCCGAGGATCCCGCCGCGCAGGGCGAGCGAGACGTCGAGCTTCGTCTCGGGCTGGCCGGCCGCGTCGCTGAACGGCCCGACGAGGCTGACCTGGACCGGCTCCCGGTAGCGCGGAGCGCCCTTGACCGTGAGGTCGACGACGGCGCTGATGTTGCCGGACTTCGCCTTGGCATTGGGGCCGAAGGTCTGGCGGAGGAGCTTCTTGACCTCGGGCGAGTTGGCCTTGCCGGCCTGGTCTGCGGCCGGCGAGTCGCCCGACGACGCGTCGTCGCCTCCGCAGCCGACGAGGACGGCGACGAGCAGCACGGACAGGACGCCGATGAAAGTCTTCAGTGGCACTGCTCCTCCTCAGGGTCAACGCGGACGGCGAGCGCGAGTCTAGGGCGGTGGTGCCCTCGGCTGCGCTGCCGCACACTAGATGGTTGATTGCAGGGCCACGCGGGCCGATGGCGGTTGCGGTCGTGCAACCATCTAGGCTGCGCGCCGTGACCGACCGCGCGGTGACGCTCCCGCGCCAGGCGCTTGCCGCCAGCGCCGCCGGCAAGGGGCTGGAAGCGCTGACGCTCGCCGCGCTCGTCCTGCTCGTGCCGCGGGCGCTCGGGGCGGCCGACTACGGCGGCTTCGCGGTCGCGCTCGCCGTGGCGACGGGGATCGCGACGGCGACCGGGATCGGCGGGCCGGCGCTGTTCGCGCGCGTGCTGGCGGCGCTGGAGGAACCGGGCCGGCGCGACGTGGCGCGATCTCTGGCGCTGCGCATCGGACGCCCGCGAGGGCTGCTGCTGGTCGTGCTCGCGGTCGCAGCGGGAATGGGCGCGCTGCTCGCCCCGGGCACGGTCAGCGCGCTGCAGCTCGCGCTCGTGGCCACCGCCGCGCTGCTCGGCAGCGCCGCCACGATGCTCGCGCAGCTCGCGCTCGGCCTGGAGCGCACGGTCGGGTGGAGCCTGCGCTACCCGCTGGAGAACGGCGTCATCGTGGTGGGCGCGCTGCTGCTGTACCCGAGCATGGGACTGGACGGCGCGATCGTGGCGATCGCGCTCGGCGCCGCCGCCGCTGCGGCGTTGGGGATCGCGGCGACACGGCCGGCGCTGCGCGGCGCGCAGCCCGGCGCTGCGCTGCCGGCGGGAGCGCTGCGCTTCGCGCGCCTGCAGGCCGCCGGGGGCGCGCTGACGCAGGCTGTGCATCGCGGCGCCGCGCCGGCCTGCGCGCTGGGCGGGGCGGGAGCCGTGGCCAGCGGTCATGCGGCGATCGCCGCCGGCGCCGCGCTGGCGATCACCTACGCCGTGCTGCAGACGATGCTCGTCGCGCTGCCGGGCGCGGTGCGCGCGGACGGACGCGACCGCGCGGGCGCGGAGGCGCTGCTGCGCCGCACCGCCGTGCTGTGCGCCGCCGTCGTCGTGCCCGTCTGCGGGCTGCTCGCCGTGGCGGCCGCGCCGCTGCTCGCCGCAGTGCTCGGCGAGGACTTCCGCGGCGCGGCGGACGCGCTGCGCATCGCGCTCGCCGCCGCGGCGCTCGCGCCCCTGTGGGCACTCGGCACCCAGCTCGCCGCGCTGCGCGGTCGGCCGGGCGCAACGGTCGCCGGCGCGGCCGTCGGCGCGGCGGCGTTCGCCTGGATCGCGCTGCTCGCCGTCCCCCCGCACGGGGCGGCCGGTGCTGCGACCGCGATGCTCGCCGGGATCGCGGCGGCCACGGCCGGCACGTTCGCGGCGCTGCGAGGGCGCGCGTGATCTCCGTCGTCGTCCCCACCCGCGACCGGCCCGACGCGCTGGCCCGCTGCCTGGCCGCGCTCGCCCGCCAGCGCGGCGCGGAGATCGAGCTCGTCGTCATCGACGACGGTGGCCGGGCCGTCGCGCCCGGCGCCCGCGTCGTGCGCGCGAGCGGCCGCGGCCCGGCGGGCGCGCGCAACCTCGGCGCGCGCGCGGCGCGCGGCGACGTCGTCTGCTTCACCGACGACGACTGCATCCCGGCGCCCGACTGGGCGGCGCGGCTCGCCGCTGCCTGCGCGCACGGCGGGGCGGCGGCTGGCGTCACGCTCGCCGACCCCGCGGCCGGGCCGGCTGCGGCCGCCGCCCAGCTGCTGACGAACACGCTCATGCTCTCCACGCGCGAGGCCGGCGTCACCGGCCCGACGCTGCGCTTCGCACCGGCGTGCAACCTCGCCTGCCACGCCGCCACGCTGCGCACGCTGGCGTTCGACGAGTCGTTCGCGCTGGCGGCGGGCGAGGACCGCGACTGGTGCGCGCGGCTCGTCGCCAGCGGCGCGGCCCTGCATCACGTGCCCGACGCCGCCGTCGTGCACCGCCCGCAGCTCGGCCTGCGCGGCCTCGTGCGCCAGCAGCTGCGCTACGGACGCGGCGCCGTCGGCTTCCACGCGGCGGGCGGTGCGCTGGCCGGTCCCGACTTCTATCGCCGCCTGGCCCGCGCCACGGCCGGCGCCGGCCCGCGCACGGCGGCCTGCGTCGCGCTCGCCCAGGCCGCGGTCGCCACCGGCGCGGCGCTAGCCCTGGCCGAGCAGCGACTGGCCCGCTAGCCCATCGGTCTCGACGCCGCAGACGGCGGCGACCGTGCTCGCGACGTCCGCCAGCCGCGCCGCGCGGCCCGGGTCGCGCGGGCCGCTCGCCCCCGGCGCCACCACCGCCCAGGCGTCGCCGGGCGTGTGGTTGCCCGACCGCCCGCTGCCGGTCCCGCGGCGCCGCACGTCGCCGAACGCCGGTGAGTGCACGCCGGCGAGCGTCGTCGCCGGGCGCTCGCTCCACTGCACGACGAGGTCGGGGAGCTGATCGGTCCGCGCGCCGGCATGGTGGTCGGCGACGCGGTCGACGCTCGCCACGGCCGGCGCGCCGTCGGGATCGCGGAACGTCGTAAGCCCCCTGGCGATCGTCCGCAGCAGCGCCTCGGCCTCGCTTGGCTCGACGATCCCGTCGCGCTCGCGGCCGCGCAGGTTCAGGCGGACGTAGCCCTGGTTGTCGGCCGGATGGCAGAAGGCGGCGGTCTGCGACCAGTCGATCCCGCGCAGCTCCAGGCGCGCCGTCAGCTGCAGCGCGGCGCGGTCGGGGAGCGCGCGGGCGATCGCGCCGCGCGCGCCGGGCGGGATCGCCGCGCGCAGGCGCCAGATCGCCCCCGCGCCGCCGCCGTCGCCGCCGTCGCCCTCGCCGGGCAGCGGGCCGCCGCTGAGCACCGCCTCGAGCATCTGCGGCAGCAGGTCCGCGCGCGAGCTGTTGACGTCCATCCCGACGGCCGACGCCACGATCACGTCGCAGTCGCCCGGCAGCGCGGCGAGCACGCGGCCGAACGCCGCGTCGACCTGTCCGTAGACGTCCTCCAGTGCACTCTGCAGGAGCGCACGCTCGCGCCCCTCCGGCGCGTGGGCGAGCTGCGACAGGTCCCAGAACTGGTGGCCCGCCAGATGCGCGGCGCTGAACGTCAGCCAGGCGAGATCGTAGGGGTCGCGGCCCAGCAGCTCGACGGCGGCGCTCGCCACGCGCCCCGGCGCCGCGATGAGCTTCGTGCGCAGCGCCAGCAGCTCGCGCACCGTCGGGCGGCCGAAGATCTCCGTCGCCTGCGGGCCCTCCCCGTGCACGCCCGCCAGCTGCACGCCGGCGGCGGCGGGCAGCGACCAGCGCGGCAGCACGACGCGGTCGCGAAAGCCCCAGCCGCAGACGTACGTGCCCAGCCAGTCGCTCGGCGGACGGCTCTCGTAGGGATCGATCGCCAGCGTCCGCAGCCCCGCCCGCGCGAGCCGCTCCCAGATCGCGGGCGGCGCGGGGAACGCGGTCATGTAGCGCGCCCGCTGCGCTGCGGCATCCCACTGAAACGGATAGAAGAGGCCGTGGTCGGCGAGCTCGACGCCGCTGTAGAGCGTGTGGAAGGCACCTGCGGCGAAGTGGTGGGCCGGCGTCTGCAGCGCCAGCCGCTGGCCGCGCTCGATCAGGCCGGCGAGCACCGGCAGGCGGCCGGCGGCCAGCATCCGATCGACCACCGCGACGCTCGCCGCGTCGAACTGCAGCACGCAGATCATGCGCCGCTCACTCAGACGACCGTGACGCCCTCGACCGCCACCGTGTCGCCGCCGATGGCGTCCGAGCGGCGCGCGGCGTCGAGCACGTGCATGACGGCGGCGCCCTCCGCGGCGGTCGCCAGCGGACCGGGATCGGCCCCGCGCAGCGCCCGCGCGTAGGCCTCGAGCTGGAGCGTCAGCGAGCGCACGAGCGGGTGGGTTCGGGTCAGCCGGGCCACGGCGCCGCGGGCGCGACCGACGCTGACGGTGCGCCCCGCCAGCCGACCGCCCGCGCTGCGGATCTCGACGAGCTCGTGGTGGGGCCGATCGGTGGCGCACTCGATCAGGACCTCGGCGCGCGTCGTCGCGAGCACGAGGCCCGCGCGGTCGCGCGTCGCGTTGGCGCGCACCGCGACCGGCAGCGCGCCGGTGAGAAACAGCGCCAGGTCGATGAGGTGCGGGGCGAGGTCGAGCAGGGCGTCGTCGCCGCGCGCCACCGGACGCCAGGAGTCGCGGCGGTAGTGCAGCACCATCTTGATCGTCAGATCGCCGCCGGGCGGCACCTTGCGGATGAGCTGAAGGCCCTGGTCGAAGCGGCGGTTGAAGGCGATCCAGGGCGCCGGTGCGAGCGCCGCGATCCGCAGCGCGCCGGCGCCGTCGGGCGCGGGCGGCTTCTCGACGAGCGCGGTCAGGCCGGCCTGCGCGGCGAGCGCGGCGACCTCCTCGTGATCCTCGGCGGGCGTGCAGACGATGAGCCCGTCCAGCGGCGTGGCGGCCAGCAGCTCGCCCAGCCGGGCATGCCCGGGAACGCCGAGCTTGCCCGCGACGACGCCGCGGCGCGTGCGGTCCGGATCGGCGACGGCGACGACCTCGATGCTGGGCGCCGCGCGCGCGGCCGGCGCGTAGCCGAGTTCGGCGAGGCGACCGCAGCCGACGAGCCCGAGGCGCAGCGGGGTCGCGCTCATCGCCGCGGCCGCCGGGCCCAGAGCACCACGCCGGCCGGAACGGAGGCTGCCGCGGTGAGGTGGTGCAGGAGGTGCAGCGGCACGCCGCTCAGCGCCAGGCGCGGTCCGCCGAGGCGCGCGAGCAGCGCGTAGAAGGCCGCGTTCGGCGCGACCATCGCGGCGAGCGCGGCGAGCGCCAGCCGGCCGCGGCCGCTCAGCGCGGCGGCGGTCCCGAGCAGCGCGGCGCCGGCCGCCAGCCGCTGGCCCCAGGCGAGGTTCAGCGCGCCGCCGCCCGCGCCGCCGCGCTCCAGGCGCAGCGCCACCCAGGGCGCGCCGCGCGCGACGAGGTCCGTGCGCAGCATGGACGGCAGCGTCCAGCGCTTGAGGTGGGTGCCGCGCACGGCCGGGTCCAGCACGATCCGCCGGCCAGCGGCGTGCAGCCGCATGCCGAGCTCGATGTCCTCGATGCACGGGCGTGGGTAGCGCTGCGCGTCGAAGCCGCCGACCGCGTCGAACGCCTCGCGGCGGACCGCGCCGAGACCGGCCCAGAACGTCGTCGCCGGGCCGCCCGCGCGCGCGTGCACGTGGTGGTGCAGGAGGTTGCGAAAGCGCGAGACGACGGCGACCGCATCGGGGCGGTCGTCGTAGGCCCCGAAGACGGCGCCCAGGCCGGGGTCGAGCTCGAACGCCTCGCGCAGCCGGCGCAGCGCATCGGGATGGACCTCGACGTCGGCGTCGACGAACACCACGATGTCCCCGCTCGTCCGCGCGGCGCCGGCGTTGCGCGCGGCGGCCGGCCCGCTGCCCGGCGGATCGCTGACGACCTCGACCGCGTGGGGCTCGCTGGAGCGGGCGAGAGCAGCGAGGCAGCGGCCGAGCGTGGCCGGGCTGTCCGTGGCGGGGATGACGACCGTGAGCATGTTAGGAGGGCCGCAAGTAGAGTGCCCGCAGTGGGAGGCGCACGCAGCGAACCCTTCGCCGTGCTGGGGGGCGGGCCAGCGGGGTTGACCGCAGGCTACGTGCTCGCTCGGAGCGCACGCCCCGTCGTCCTCTTCGAGGCCGGTGCCCAAGTCGGCGGCCTGGCCCGCACGGTGGTCCGCGACGGCTATCGCTTCGACCTCGGCGGCCACCGCTTCTTCACGAAATCCGCCGAGGTGCAGCAGCTCTGGGAGCAGGTGCTCGGCGACGAGCTGCTCGTCCGCGACCGGCTGTCGCGGATCTTCTGGCGCGGGCGCTTCATCGACTACCCGCTGCGCCTCGCCGACGTCGTGCGCAAGGTCGGGCCGATGGAGCTCGCGCGCTGCTCGGCCTCCTACGCGCGGGCGGTCGCCCGCCGCCGCGGGCGCCGGGGGCGCGAGCCTGAGACCTTCGAGGAGTGGGTCTGCGACCGCTTCGGGCGGCGGCTGTTCGAGCTGTTCTTCAAGAGCTACACCGAGAAGGTCTGGGGCGTGCCGACCTCGGAGATCCGCGCCGAGTGGGCCGCGCAGCGCATCCGGACGCTCTCGTTCTCGCGCGTCGTGCGCGCGGCGCTGCTCGGCGACGGCGGCGACGTGCGCAGCCTGATCGAGCAGTTTCACTACCCGCGGCTGGGGCCCGGCCAGATGTGGGAGGCGATGGCCGCGGAGATCGTCGGCGCGGGCGGCCAGGTGCGCCTCGGCGCGCGGGTGACCGGGCTCGAGCTCGCCGACGGCCGCGTCGCGGCCGTCCATGCGGGAGGCGAGCGCGTGGCGGTCTCGCAGGTCGTCTCCTCGCTGGCGCTGCGCGACGTCGTCGGGCTCGCCGATCCGCCGGCCCCGGCCGCCGCGCGGGAGGCCGCCGCCGGGCTGCGCTACCGCGACTTCGTCACCGTGGCGCTCGTCGTGCACGGCGACGACCTGTTCCCCGACAACTGGATCTACGTGCACGACCCCGACGTGCGGGTGGGACGGATCCAGAACTTCCGGGCGTGGAGCGAGGCGATGGTGCCCGACGCCGCGCGGACCTGCGTCGGGATGGAGTACTTCTGCTTCGAGGGCGACGAGCTGTGGAACGCGAGCGACGCCGACCTCGTCGCCCGGGCCACGCGCGAGCTCGCGGCGATCGGGCTGGCGGACGCGGCGCGCGTCGCGGGCGGCCACGTCGTGCGGGTGCCGAAGGCCTATCCGATCTACGACGCCGACTACGAGGCGCGCGTGGCGACGATCCGCGGCTGGCTGGCGGGCATCCCCAACCTCCAGCAGGTCGGCCGCAACGGCCTGCACCGCTACAACAACTCCGACCACTCGATGCTGACCGCGCTGCGCGCCGTCGACAACGCGTGCGCGGGCACGGCGCACGACCTGTGGGCCGTCAACGGCGACGGCGAGTACCACGAGGAGGCGCGGACCCCGGTGCAGCCCTACCGCGATGCCCCGGAGACGCCGGCGCTGCGCGCGGACGGCGCGCTCTCGGTGGACGGGCAGGCCACCGAGCGAACGCTCCACTCGCCCTGAGCGCCGAGCGGGCGCCCGGCGGCGAGCATGCTGCGGCGCAGGCCCGGCGACGCCTGCAGCCCGACGACGAACGCGCCCGACCGCCGCGACGGCACGCCGAAGCTCACGACCGCTGCGAGCGGCACGCGCAGCTGCCAGGCCAGCGCGGTGCGCACGAGCACGTCGGTCGTCGCCAGGCGACCGCAGCGCAGCAGCACCGCGCGGCCGCCGGTCGCGCGCACGAGCGCGCGCAGGCGAGCGTGCGAGTCGCTGATGCGCGCCGAGCTCTGCCACGACTGCGGGAGATCGCCGATCCGCCCATGCAGCCCGTAGACGGTGGCGGCGACGGCGGCCACGAGCACGATCGCCAGCGCGGCCGGCGCGGCCGCGGCGGGGACGCGCAGCGGGCGCGGACGCGCGAGCAGCGCCGCCAGCCCGACGCCGCCGAGCACGCCGACGATCGCCGCGGCCGGAGCCTGGAAACGCGCGAGGCCCGGGAAGTCGAGCAGCGTCATCGCGGTCACGAGCGCGATCCAGCCCAGCGCGCCGGCCGCCAGCACACGCGGCGCGCCCCGCTCGCGCGCCCCGACCAGCGCCAGCGGCCAGGCGAGCGCGAGCGGCATCCCGACGGCCCACCACAGCGCCTCGGCCGGTTTGCCCGTCCCGCGCCGGGCGCGACCGGCGCCCCCGCCCCCCGTGCCGAGCAGATCCGGCGCCAGCCACAGCAGCGCCACCAACAGGGCCAGCACGACCGCGAGCGCTCGCGCGCGCGGCTGTGTGCGCCACGACCAGGCCGCATAGAGCACCAGCGCCAGCCAGGCCTCCGGCCGCACGAGCGCGGCCAGCGCGCCGAGCCCGAGCGCGGCGTGGACGCGACCGCCCAGCGCGGATCGCACCGCGCCGAGCACGAGCGCCACGAGCAGCGGCTCGGACATGCCGCCGGCGGCCTGCCGGCCCCACATCGTCACCTCGTCGAAGAGCAGCGCGAGCGCGAGCGCGGCGAACGCGGCGGCGGCGATCCGCAGCCGGCGCGGGCGCTGCGGTGTCAGGCGGTAGGCGAGCTCGGCGGCGAGCACGAGCGACAGCAGCCAGGCCGCCCGCACGAGCACGAGCCACAGCTGCGGTGCGGCGTCCCCGGCCAGCGACAGGGGCGCGGCGATCAGGACCGGAAGCGGCTTCCACGAGGGTCCGCTCGTCGTGTCGAGGCCGAGATCGGCCAGCTCGCGGCCCCAGACGAGCCATGACCATGCGTCGTAGACGGGCTCGTCGGCGATCAGCAGCGAGGCCGCGGCGATGCCGATGCAGGCGAAAAGCACGTAGAGCAGCCGGGGGGTGGTCATCCTGGGATTAGTTAGGCTGCCCGAATCCGGGCTGCGCCGCAGCCCGCCCGATCACAGGAGGACAGCGCCGCGCATGAGAGTTCGCCCCCGCCTCGCCTCGTTCAGCGCGCTCGCCGTGCTCGCCGTCTTACTCGCCGCCTGCGGATCCTCGGGCGACGAGCAGACGCTCACGCTGTACTCCGGTCGGATCGAGCCGATCCTCGGGACCGCCCTCGAGCAGTACGAGGCGGCGTCCGGGGGCTTCGAGGTCAAGGCGCGCTACGGCGACAGCCCCTCGCTGGCCGCCACGCTCGTCGAGGAGGGCAAGAACTCGCCCGCCGACCTGTTCTTCTCGCAGGACGCCGGCTCGCTGGACGCGGTCGAGAAGCAGGGCCTGCTGCTCAAGCTGCCTGCCGACATCCTCGCGAAGGTGCCCAAGCGCTTTCAGTCCGCGACCGGCGCCTGGGTCGGGACGACGGGCCGCGCGCGGGTCATCGCCTACTCGACGAAGGCCAAGCAGTTCGATCTGCCCGACTCGCCGCTGGAGCTGACCGCCAAGAAGTGGAAGGGGCGCGTCGGCTGGGCGCCGACGAACGCGTCGATGCAGGGCTACATCACGGCACTGCGGCTCGTCGAGGGTGAGGACGTGGCCCGGAAGTGGCTCGAGGGCATGGTCGCCAACGACACCCAGGTCTACGACTCGAACATCCCCGTGCGCGACGCGATCGCCAAGGGCGAGATCGACGTCGGTCTCATCAACCACTACTACGTCGCCGAGGCGCAGGCCGAGGACCCCGACTATCCGGTCAAGGTCCACTTCCCGCCGAAGGATCTCGGCTCGCTCGTCAACGTCGCCGGCGTCGGCATCCTCGCCTCGACCGACAACCAGGAGCAGGCGCTGAAGTTCGTGCGCCAGATGCTCTCCACGCAGACGCAGCGGTACTTCGCCGACAGCTCGAAGGAGTACCCCGTCATCGCCGGCGTGCAGCCGTCGAAGGAGCTCATCCCGCTGGACACGATCCCGTCGCCGAAGATCGACCTCGCCAAGCTCGGCGACCTGCAGGGCACCCTGAAGCTCATGCGCGACACGGGAGCCTTGTAGGAGTGCAGCAGGCGTGACCGCCGCCTCGGCCGGACGAGCGCTCGCGCGCCGGCTGCCGCCGGCGGCGCGCGTGTTCGGCGCGCGCCGGCCGCCGCTCGTCCTGCTCGGCCTCGGTCTCGTCATCGGCCTGGCCGCCGCGCTGCCGGCGCTGTACCTCGTCGTCGCCGTGTTCGACGACCTGTCCGGCGCGCTGGACGCGGTCATGACCAGCCGCACGCTGGGGCTCATCACCCGCAGCCTCGGGCTCGCTGCGGCGGTGACCGTGGCCGCGGTCGCGATCGCCGTCCCGCTCGCCTGGCTGACCGTGCGCTCCGACCTGCCGGGCCGGCGGACCTGGGCCACGCTCGCTACGTTGCCGCTCGTCATCCCCAGCTACATCGGCGCGTACCTGTTCGTCTCGGCGCTCGGCCCGCGCGGCGCGCTCGCCGACCTGCTCGGCGTGCGGTTGCCCTCGATCTACGGCTTCGCCGGCGCGTTCCTCGTGCTCACGCTGTTCACCTATCCGCTCGTGCTGATCCCGCTGCGCGGCGCGCTGCGGCGGATGGATCCGTCGCTGGAGGAGGCGGCGCGGGTCATGGGCCGCGGCCAGCGCGAGGTGTTTCGCACCGTCGTCCTGCCGCAGCTCGCGCCGGCGATCGGCGCGGGCAGCGTGCTCGTCGCGCTCTACACGCTGAGCGACTTCGGCGCCGTGTCGATCATGCGCTTCAACTCGTTCACGCGCGACATCTACATCGCCTACCAGTCGGGCTTCGGGCGCACCGAGGCGGCGGCGCTCGGCCTGGTCCTCGTGATCGTGATGCTCGTGCTGTTCGCGGTATACGCGCGGGTGCGGGCGGCGCGGGCGATGCATCGCTCGACCCCCGGGACACCGCGGCCGCTGGAGCCCGTGCGGCTCGGCCGCTGGCGCTGGCCCGCGCTCGCGTTCTGCTCCACGGTGGTGGGCGTGGCACTCGTGCTGCCCGTCGGGGTGCTCGGCTACTGGGCGACGAAGCAGATCTCCAGCGGCCTGGAGCTTGGCGCGCTGATGACCAACACCGGCCACTCGCTGCTCGCCGCCGCCTGCGCGGCGCTGGCCGCGGGGCTCGCGGCGATCGTCGTCGCGCTGCTGGCGGTGCGCTATCCGAGCACCGTGACGCGGGTCGTCGAGCGCGTCGGCTACGCGGGCTACGCGCTGCCGGGGATCGTCGTCGCGCTCGCGCTCGTGTTCTTCACCACCCGCGTCGCGCTGCCGCTCTACCAGACGCTCGCCGTACTCGTCTTCGCGCTGGCGATCCACTACCTGCCGCTCGCGGTCAGCCCGATCAGCACCTCGCTGCTGCAAGTCCCGCCGCGCCTGGAGGAGGCCGCGCGCGGCCTCGGCCGCCGCCCGATGGCGGTCTTTCGCACGATCACGACGCCGCTCGTGACCAGCGGCGTGCTCGGCGGTGCGGCGCTCGTGTTCCTGCACGCGCTCAAGGAGCTGCCGGCCACGCTGCTGCTGGCGCCGATCGGCTTCGACACGCTGGCGACCGACGTGTGGCGCCAGACGTCGTTCGGCTTCTTCGAGGCGAGCGCGATCCCGGCGCTGCTGCTCCTGCTCATCGCCGCGCCGCCGCTGTACCTTCTCAACGCGAAGGGAAGCGTGGGTTCATAGCGATCGCGACAGTCAACGAGCCGGGCAACGGCGACGGCCTCACGCCGCCGTGCGCCGGGCTGCGGCTGCGCGGCCTGCGCAAGTCGTTCGGCTCCGTGCGGGCGGTCGACGGCGCGGACCTCGAGCTGCCGGCGGGCGCGACGTGCTCGGTGCTCGGCCCGTCCGGCTGTGGCAAGACGACGACGCTGCGCCTGATCGCCGGCCTCGAGCGGCCCGACGCGGGCGAGATCGTCGTCGGCGGCCGGGTCGTGTCGAGCCCCGACCGCTTCGTGCCGGCCGAGCAGCGGCGGATCGGCATGGTCTTCCAGGACTACGCGCTGTTTCCGCATCTCGACGTCGCCGGCAACGTCGGCTACGGCCTGGGCCGCAAGCCCGACGCCGGGCGCGTCCGCGAGGCGCTCGAGCTCGTCGGCCTGGCGGGCTCGGAGAGACGCCCGGTGCACGAGCTCTCCGGCGGTCAGCAGCAGCGCGTCGCGCTCGCGCGGGCGCTGGCGCCGACGCCCGACCTCGTGCTGCTCGACGAGCCGTTCTCCAACCTCGACGCGTCGCTGCGCGACCGCCTGCGCCAGGAGGTCTCGCAGATCCTGCGCACCGCCGGCGTGACGGCGCTGTTCGTCACGCACGACCAGGAGGAGGCGATGTCGATTGCGGAGACCGTCGCCGTGATGCGCGACGGCCGCGTCGAGCAGACCGGCACGCCGGAGGAGGTCTACCTGCGGCCGGCGTCGCGCTGGATGGCGGAGTTCCTCGGCGACATCGAGGTGCTGCCCGGCGACGCGCACGGCGGGCGCGCGAGCTGCGAGCTCGGCAGCCTGCCCGCGGGTGAGGTCGACGGGGCCTGCGACGTGCTCGTGCGGCCGGAGTCGGTGGCGATCGGCGTGAGCGGCCCGGCGAGCGCGGCGCACGCCGAGGTCGTCTCGCGGCGCTTCTTCGGCCACGACCAGCTCGTCGGGCTGCGGCTCGCCTCCGGCCAGCTCATCTGCTCGCGGCGGCTGGGCTTTCCGGCCTGGCATCCGGGCGACCACGTGCAGGCCTGGATCGAGGGGCCGGCGGAGATCCTGCCGCGGGAGGACGGGGCGGCGAGCGCGGGGGCAGCCGGGGGCGGCGACGCCTGAGACGCGCCCGGGCAGGCGGGCGGGGCCCTACTTGTCGTCGAAGTCGAAGTCGCGCGGGGGGCGCTGCTCGAACCAGAGCCGGTCGTGCTCCGGCGTCTCCTCGAGGAAGTCGGGCGTCTCCTCGAGCACGTCCTCGACATCGGGCTCGTCGTCGGCGGGGACGATGTCCGACTCGTGATGGACGGGCGGCGGCTCGTAGCCGTAGGCGGGCGGGGGCGTCGCCGGCGGCGGCTCGTAGGCGGGTGTGAGCTCGTCGTCTCCGGGCAGCGGCGGCGGCTCGAAGCGCGACGCCGGATCGCCGGTGGGGGCCGGACGGGGCCCGTGCTTGGACTTGCGCCCGACGCGGAAGCGGGAAAGCAGCGAGTGGTGCTCGGGCTCTGGCTCGGGCTCGAAGGCGGGCTCCGGCTCGTCGGCGAAGGGGTCGGCCTCGGGGGGGTCGACGGCGCGCGGCGACTGCAGCCACTGCCGCTCCGGCTGTGGCGGCGGGGCCGGCGGCGGCTCATAGGCGGACGGCGCGGGCTCGTGGACGGTCGTCGGCGGCTCGTAGGCGTGGGCCGGCGGCGGCTCGCGGACGGGCGGGGCGGGCGGCTCGTACCCGCCGGCGGGCGGCGGGGGCTCGTGCGCGGCGGCCGGCGCGCTCGGCGCCTCACCGGCGTCGTGGCTGCGCCAGGCCGGGCTCTCCGGCGGCGCCTCGGCGACCGGCTCTGCGGGCGGCGTGAACGTGTCGGGCATGTCCGGTGCCCCGTCGGGCCCCCGGGGCACGGGCCCGAGCGCCTCGCTCTCCTCCCGGGAGATATCGCCGGCGTCAGCGCCGCGCCGCCGCTTGAGCTCGAGGTGCTCACGGATGGCGTCGTCCAGCAGTCCCATCTCGCCGAACCTTACCTCGCCCGGACGGACATGTTCTTGCCACTGCGCTTGGCCTCGTAGAGCGCGCGGTCGGCGGCCTGGACGAGCGCCCGGCCGTCCGCCCCCGTGGCACGGGCCGAGGCGACCCCGCAGCTCGCCGTGACGGTCAGCGCGCCACCGCCGTCGAGTCGCGGGATCCGCAGCTCGGCGATGAGGTCGCGAATGCGCTCAGCGCGGTTGAACGCGCCCTCCAGGTCGGTGCCGGGGAGGATCGCCGCGAGCTCCTCGCCGCCGTAGCGGGCCGGATGATCGACCTCGCGCGAGCTCTCGCGCAGCACGCGCGCCACCTCGCGCAGGACGACGTCGCCCTGCGGATGGCCGTACGTGTCGTTGACGAGCTTGAAGTCGTCGAGGTCGATGAGGACGAGGCCGAGCTCGGTGCCGAAGCGCTTGCACCGCTCGACCTCCGCCGTGAGCGCGTCGTCGAAGGCGCGGCGGTTCGACAGGCCCGTGAGCTCGTCGGTCACCGACTGGCGGGCGGTCGTCTCGTGTAGCTCGACGTTCTCCATCGAGCGCGCGACCTGACCCGCGAGGTAGGAGAACAGCTCGCGATCGCCGGCCGTGAACGGGCGGCCGTTTCGCGCGACCGAGACGACGCCGACCACGTGGTGCAGCGCGTCGGCGCCGCGCAGGGGATGGGCGATGGCGGTCGTCTCGCCGACCGTCGTCTCGCGCGGACTGCCGCTGTTCAGCGCATCGGCCTCGACCGACAGCAGGGCCGTCTCGACCCCGTGCAGGTTGCCCACCCGCGAGCGCTCGTCCAGCGTGATGTCGCCATTGACGCGCACGCACGCGCGACCGGCGTCGGCGCCGACCCCGTCGACGGCGGTGCGCACGACGAGCTCGAGCAGCGCGTCGCGGTCGAGGTTCGAGGCGACCGCCTCGCCGAGCCGGCGCATCGAGGACTGCACGCGCCCGCGCTCCTGGGTGAGCTCGGCGAGCCGCCGCTCGAGCTCGCCCGACATCTTGTTGAACTCCTCGCCGAGCGCCGCGAACTCGTCGCGGCCCGCGGTCGGCACCTGCGCCGAGAAGTCGCCGGCGCCGAGCTTGCGAGCGGCGGTGAGAAAGCGGGCGATCTCGCGCTGCAGCGTGCGCGAGACGAGCATCGCGCAGGCGATCGCCAGCAGCAGGAAGCCGAGCAGGATGACGGCGGCGAAGGTGCGGTTGTCCGACGCGGTGCTGGCGTTCGCGGCGAGCGAGCCGAGGGTGTAGACGCGCACGTTCTGGCCGGCGAACGCGTTGGGGTCCGCGAAGCTGCGGACGCGGTAGTCGGTGTCGCCGAGCGTCAGGGTCTCTCCGTCGGCCGCGCTCAACACGCTCGGGTTCACGGCGCTCAGCGTGCTGCCGAGCACGCGCGCACCGTTGAGCACGACGACGTCGAGGCCCGACCGGTCGTCGTCGGCGGTCAGCGCCCCGACGCGCACGGCGAACGTGCTGGCGTCTGTCACGGATAGGGCCAACCGGCCGAGCACGCGCCCGCGCTCGGACACGAGCGGGCCGCTGGACGGCGCGATCGCCCGGCGGTTGCCGGCGCGCACGACGGGCTGCCCGCCGCGCAGGTAGACGATCCGCTGGATGCGCCGGCTCGCCACGGGCAGCTCGCTCTGGGCGTCGATGATCCGCTCCGCGGCGGCCTGCGCGCGCGCACGACCGCGCTCGCCGTCCTGCAGCGCGCTTCGAAGGTCGCGGATCTCCGGTGTGCTGGCGCCCTTGGCGACCTCCTCCAGCACCGATCGCGCCAGCTGACGCTGCTCGCTGAAGAGCTTGGCGGCGGTGCTCTGCTGCTGAGCGATCGCGGCAGACGTCTGCCCGCGCTCGCTCTGGTCGATGAGCCGGAACAACAGAAAGGCCACAGCGAGCATCGGAACGATCACGATGAGGACGAAGAACAGCGCCAAGCGATTGCGAAAGCTCACGTGTGCGGAGCGTATCGGCGCATCGGGGCCATTCCCGCACCCCTGAATGCACGGGAGCGCGGCTACACTGTTCGTTCCTCGGGGCTATAGCTCAGTTGGGAGAGCGCCTGGATCGCACCCAGGAGGCCGGGGGTTCGAGTCCCCCTAGCTCCATCGACTCGCCGCTCGCTCGCTCGCCGCTCGCTCGCTCGCCGGGTCGTTCCTGTCCGGTCCCGAACATCGGGGCGATCCGGGGTCCGCTGATGCAGCGGCGTTGAATTCTGTCCCGGCAGCGGGCGCGCCAGTCCGAAAGTATCGGGGGGCTGGCGGGCTTGGGGCAAGCCAGATCGGCCATCGATCGAACGCTTGGTCTCCGCCCGCAAGTAACGTCGATCGGGCCGAATCGCGGGTCGTAGTCGTTGCCGGTGCCGCCCGAGAGGGTGAAGGCGCGGCCGGAGCTGTAGATGTCGCCCACGACGTAGTCGTGCATATCGCCGGCGTTGACGCGGATGAAGCTCACGCCGAGCAGGCTGCAGCGGGCGTGGCCCGGCGAGAACGTGATGCACGTGGTGCCCGGCTGCGGCTGGACGCCGCCGCTGTTGTTCTCGTAGACCTCGACGGTGCCGTCGGTCAGCGTGACGCGCATGTTGTTCGTCTCGCCGGGCAGCGCGTTGACGTAGAGCGTGCCGCCGGACTGGCTGACGGTGGCGGCGGATGCCGCGGCTGGAGCGATCGCGGCGGCGGTCGCGGCGATGGCGACGGCGGCGAGGGCGGACTTCTTCAGCGTGGTGCGGAACATGGGTGAGACCCCCTGGGTGATGCGCCGAGGCGGCGCTGTGGTTGACAAGCGCGAGGCTCGACGACCACGCCCACGGCGCATACCGGACCAAGGGTCAGACCTGACCGACCTCCCGCTCCGGGCTCGGCGCCGGCTTGCGCGTCGAGCTGGCGCGCGCGGTCGAGTCGGCCGATGGCAACAGGCCGTCTGACTCAAGGCCGGGGGTCGTCGAGAAAACGCCCATATGCAGGACGGAAATTCGACGACCCCCCGCTCCCAACCGCTGCATCGTCAGATGAACCGGTGCGCCTTGTGCCGGCGCCGGCCCCGCCCCGATCCACCACCCCACCGCTCGCCTCAGCTCGCCGCGCGAACCTCCACCCTTCCGTCGTGGATGCGCGCTTCGTAGACGGGCTGGGGGTAGGCGGACGGCCCGCGCTCGACGGAGCCGTCCTCCAACCGGAACAGGGTTCCGTGCCAGGGGCAGGCGATGCAGTCGCCCTCCAGGTCGCCCTCGTGCAGGGGCCCGCCACGATGCGCGCAGCGGTCGGCGAGCGCGTGGACCTTGCCATCGCGCTTGACGATGACGAGCGGCAGGTCGCCCGCGCTGGCGCTCGCCGGCCGGTCGTCGACGAGCATGCTCGCGTCGAGCACCGCCGTCCAGTCTTCGGGCTCGGCGTCGAAGACCGTCTGGTTGACGCCGACACCGCGCGCGAACGCGAGGTCGCCGCCGAGCCAGCCGCCGGCGCCCATCGCGCCGGCGCCCGCCAAGCCGAACAGCACGCCGGTCGTGTGCGCGCCGCGCCGGCGCGCGGCGAGCGACAGGCCGTAGAGCAGCGCCGCGGTGCCGTTGGCGGCCGCGTGCACGATGCCCAGCCGGCGCACGGGGTCGTTGCCGGGCTCGGTGTCGGCCCAGTCCGACCATCCCGTCCAGGCGGTCGGCGCCGCCGCCGCGAGGCCGATGCCGACGAGCTTCTGCGCCGCCGGCCGGCTGGACTCGCCCCCGACGAGGTCGAGGATCGTCGCGCTGGTCCAGGCGCCGATCGGGACGTCGGTCAGGAGCGGGTGCAGGGCGTGGCCGAGGAACGTCCCGCTCATCACGTCCTTGATCCCGCCGCCGTCGGGCAGGAGGTCGCGGATCTTCTTGGCGATGGCGCTCGCCGGTCCGTCGAGCGCCGCCGTCGATGCGACGATCCGCTCGCTGAGCGCGCTGGCCAGAGGTCGCTGCGCCATGATCGGTCCTCTCAAGCTCGGGGTGGGGTCACGGGCGGCGATGCGATGCCGCCGTGGTGCCTCATACCCGCGCGCGGCAGGGCTACGCGCCCGCTACTCCAGCGCGTACGCCACCGCCCGCACGACCGGCGCCGCCAGCGGCTCGGTCTGGCGCACGATTCGGCGACGGCGAGGCCGGCGAGCACGTCGGGGAGGTCGTGCTCGCCGAGGTAGACGACCGCGAACGCCGCCCCGGCGACGTAGGCGGCGGGCCGGAGCGAGCGGTGGCGGGCGGGCCAGGCGGCGTTCACGCTCGCCACTTGCCCCACCGCCGCGCCGCCCCGAACGTGGGTTTAGGCTGGGCGGCGCATGGGTACGGCCACCCGGTTGGGGACGAGCAACGAGTTGGGGGTCACAGCATGGCAACTGGCGCAAAGCCCGCTGGACGCAAGGGCCCGGCGAACGGCGGCGCGCGCGCCCCGGACGGCGATTCGCAGGACGACCCCGCCCTCGAGGAGCTGCTGCGCGTCCTCACCGCCGCCCGTGACGGCGACTTCAGCGTCCGCCTGCGCGCTCGCCGGCGCGACGTCATCGGCGAGATCCAGCAGCGCTGCAACGAGCTGATCGCGCTCAACGCCCGCCAGGCCAAGGAGCTCGCGCGGGTCAGCCGGATCATCGGCCGCGAGGGGCGCATGACCGAGCGCGTCTCGCTGGGCACCGTCGACGGGACGTGGAACCAGACGGTCGAGTCAGTCAACGGGATGATCGACGACCTCGTCCGCCCGACGACGGAGATCTCGCGCGTCATCCAGTCCGTCGCGCGCGGCGATCTGACACAGAAGATGGCGCTGACGATCGAGGGCCAGCCGGTCAAGGGCGAGTTCGCCGCGATCGGCAACACCGTCAACGAGATGGTCGACCAGCTCGGCTCGTTCGCCGACGAGGTCACGCGCGTCGCGCGCGAGGTCGGCACGGACGGAAAGCTCGGCGGCCAAGCACAGGTCAAGGGCGTCAGCGGCACGTGGCGCGACCTCACCGAGAACGTCAACTCGATGGCCTCCAACCTCACCGACCAGGTGCGCCAGATCGCGGCGGTGACGACCGCCGTCGCCAACGGCGACCTCTCGCAGAAGATCACCGTCGACGCGCGCGGGGAGATCCTCGAGCTCAAGAGCACGATCAACACGATGGTCGACCAGCTCTCGTCGTTCGCGGCCGAGGTGACCCGCGTCGCGCGCGAGGTCGGCACCGACGGCCAGCTCGGCGGCCAGGCCGAGGTCCGCGGCGTGGCGGGCACCTGGAAGTGACCTCACCGAGAACGTCAACGTCATGGCGTCCAACCTGACCGACCAGGTGCGCCAGATCGCCACCGTGACGACCGCCGTCGCGCAGGGCGACCTGACCCAGAAGGTCACCGTCGAGGCCAAGGGCGAGGTCGCCACGCTCGCCGAGACGATCAACTCGATGACCGACACCCTGCGCGTCTTCGCCGAGCAGGTGACGGGCGTCGCGCGCGAGGTCGGCACCGACGGCGTGCTCGGCGGCCAGGCCGAGGTGCAGGGCGTCGCCGGGACGTGGAAGGACCTGACCGACTCAGTGAACGTCATGGCCTCCAACCTCACCGACCAGGTGCGTCAGATCGCCGTCGTCACGACCGCCGTCGCCAACGGCGACCTCGGCCAGAAGGTCACCGTCGAGGCCAAGGGCGAGGTCGCCACGCTCGCCGAGACGATCAACTCGATGACCGATCGCCTGCGCGTCTTCGCCGAGCAGGTGACGGGCGTCGCGCGCGAGGTCGGCACGGAGGGCGTGCTCGGCGGCCAGGCCGAGGTCGAGGGCGTCAGCGGCACGTGGCGCGACCTCACCGACAACGTCAACCTCATGGCCAACAACCTCACCGGCCAGGTGCGCAACATCGCCCAGGTCACCACGGCGGTGGCGACCGGCGACCTGAGCCAGAAGATCACGGTCGACGCGCGCGGGGAGATCCTCGAGCTCAAGCAGACGATCAACACGATGGTCGACCAGCTCTCGTCGTTCGCCGCCGAGGTCACGCGCGTCGCGCGCGAGGTCGGCACGGAGGGCAAGCTCGGCGGCCAGGCCGAGGTCAAGGGCGTCAGCGGCACCTGGAAGTGACCTCACGGAGAACGTGAACTTCCTCGCCTCCAACCTCACCGACCAGGTGCGCAACATCGCCCAGGTGACGACCGCGGTCGCGACCGGCGACCTCAGCCAGAAGATCGACGTCGACGCGCAGGGCGAGATCGCCGAGCTGAAGGACACGATCAACACGATGGTCGACCAGCTCGGCTCCTTCGCCGCCGAGGTCACCCGCGTCGCGCGCGAGGTCGGCACCGAGGGCAAGCTCGGCGGCCAGGCCACCGTCGAGGGCGTCAGCGGCACGTGGCGCGGCCTCACCGAGAACGTCAACCAGCTCGCCGACAACCTCACCGATCAGGTGCGCAACATCGCCCAGGTCACGACGGCCGTCGCCAACGGCGACCTCTCGAAGAAGATCACCGTCGACGCGCAGGGCGAGATCGCCGAGCTGAAGGACACGATCAACACGATGGTCGACCAGCTCAACTCGTTCGCCGCCGAGGTGACCCGCGTCGCCCGCGAGGTCGGCACCGAGGGCAAGCTCGGCGGCCAGGCCACGGTCGAGGGCGTGTCCGGCACGTGGCGCGGCCTGACCGACAACGTCAACCTCATGGCCGGCAACCTCACCAGCCAGGTGCGCGCGATCGCCCGCGTCACGACGGCCGTCGCCAACGGCGACCTGTCCAAGAAGATCGACATCGAGGCCAAGGGCGAGATCCTCGAGCTGTCGGACACGATCAACACGATGGTCGACCAGCTCTCGTCGTTCGCCGACGAGGTCACGCGCGTCGCGCGCGAGGTCGGCACGGAGGGCGTGCTCGGCGGCCAGGCCGAGGTCAAGGGCGTCAGCGGCACGTGGAAGGACCTCACCGAGAACGTGAACTTCATGGCGTCCAACCTCACCGACCAGGTGCGCAACATCGCCCAGGTCGCGACCGCGGTGGCGCGCGGCGACCTCTCGCAGAAGATCGTCGTCCCGGCGCGCGGCGAGATCGCCGAGCTGAAGGAGACGCTGAACACGATGGTCGACCAGCTGCAGTCCTTCGCCGGCGAGGTGACACGCGTCGCCCGCGAGGTCGGAACGCAGGGCGTGCTCGGCGGCCAGGCCGAGGTCGAGGGCGTCAGCGGCACGTGGCGCGACCTGACCCAGAACGTCAACCAGCTCGCCGGCAACCTCACGACCCAGGTGCGCGCGATCGCCGAGGTCTCGACGGCCGTGACGCAGGGCGACCTGACGCGTCAGATCTCCGTCGAGGCCGCGGGCGAGGTCGCCGAGCTGTCGGACACGATCAACCAGATGATCGCCAACCTGCGCGAGACGACGCAGAAGAACGCCGAGCAGGACTGGCTGAACACGAACCTCGCGCGGATCTCCGGCCTCATGCAGGGCCAGCGCAACCTCGCGACGGTCTCGCGGCTGATCATGTCCGAGATCTCGCCGCTGGTCTGCGCCCAGCACGGCGCGTTCTTCCTCACGCACGCCGACAACGGCGATACCCGCTCGCCTGACGGCTCGCAGGGCACAGGCGAGCCCGAGCTGCGCCTCATCGCCAGCTACGGCTACCAGAAGCGCAAGTCGGTCTCCAACCGCTTCAAGATCGGCGAGGCGCTCGTCGGCCAGGCGGCGCTCGAGGGCAAGAGCATCCTCGTCTCCGACGCTCCGGCGGACTACGTGAAGGTCACCTCCGGCCTCGGCGAGGCGACGCCGGTGAACATCGTCGTCATGCCGATCCTGTTCGAGGAGCAGGTACTGGCGGTCGTCGAGCTCGCCTCGCTGCAGGCGTTCTCCGAGGTCTACCAGGCGTTCCTCGAGCAGCTCGGCGAGACGCTCGGGGTCGTGCTGAACGCGATCATCGCCAACCGCCGCACGGAGGAGCTGCTCGAGCAGTCGCAGTCGCTCGCCGAGGAGCTGCAGTCGCAGTCCGAGGAGCTGCAGAGCCAGCAGGAGGAGCTCAAGCGCTCCAACTCCGAGCTCGAGCAGCAGACGCAGTCGCTGCGCGCCTCCGAGGAGCTGCTGCAGACCCAGCAGGAGGAGCTGCAGCAGACCAACGAGGAGCTGCAGGAGAAGGCCGAGCTGCTCAGCCGCCAGAACAGCGACATCGAGATCCAGAACGCCGAGATCGAGCGCGCCCGCGTCGACCTCGAGGAGAAGGCCGCCCAGCTCGCGGTCAGCTCGAAGTACAAGTCGGAGTTCCTGGCCAACATGAGCCACGAGCTGCGCACGCCGCTCAACAGCCTGCTGATCCTGTCCAAGCTGCTCGCCGAGAACCCCGAGCAGAACCTCACCGTCAAGCAGGTCGAGTTCGCCTCGACGATCCACACGGCGGGCGCCGACCTGCTGTCGCTGATCTCCGACATCCTCGACCTGACGAAGATCGAGGCCGGCAAGATGGAGATCAACCCGGGCCTGGCGTCGCTTTCCGGCATCCGCGAGTACGTCGAGCGCGCGTTCGCCTCGGTCGCCGAGCAGAAGGGGCTGGAGTTCGAGGTCCGGGCGACCGAGCAGGCGCCGGCGGCGATCTTCACCGACGAGCAGCGCCTGGAGCAGGTGCTGCGCAACCTGCTCTCCAACGCGTTCAAGTTCACGGAGTCCGGGCGCGTGGAGCTCGAGCTCGCGGCCGCCCCGGACGACTCGCCCTACCAGCTCAGCGTCACGGTCCGCGACACCGGCATCGGCATCGCCGAGGACAAGCTGGGGCTCATCTTCGAGGCCTTCCAGCAGGCCGACGGCACGACGAGCCGGCGCTTCGGCGGCACCGGCCTGGGCCTGTCGATCAGCCGCGAGATCGTGCGTGCGCTCGGCGGCGAGATCCGCGTGCAGAGCACCCCCGGCGAGGGCAGCTGCTTCGAGCTGCTGCTGCCGCCCTACAGCGAGCCGGTCGCGCCGGTCGCGCCGGTCGCGCCGGCCGCCGCGCCCGAGCATGCCGGGGATGCCGACCCCACCGCGGGTGCCGACCGCGCGGGAGCGGCCGCGCCGGAGCCCCCCGCCGCGCCCGTCGCGCCGGCCGACGACGACCGCGGCCGGATCGCCCCCGGCGACCGCGTCGCGCTGGTCGTCGAGGACGATCCCGACGCCTCGCTGCGCGCGCTCGTACAGGCGCGCGAGCACGGCTTCCGCGCGGTCGTGGCGCAGCGCGGCAACGTCGGCGTGACGCTGGCCCACGAGCTCGTCCCGGACGTCATCCTGCTCGCCGTGCCGGTCGCCGGCGGCGCCGGGCTGCTCGACCAGCTCAAGCACCACCCGCGCACGCGGCACATCCCGGTCTATGCCATGGGCGCCGCCGAGCACCGCCTGCCGGCGCTGCGCTCGGGCGCGGCCGGCTACCTCGAGCGGCCCGTCGAGTCCGACGAGCTCGCCCGCACCTTCACGACCGCCACGACGTTCCTCGAGCGGCCGGTCCGCCGGCTGCTGATCGTCGAGGACGACGAGGTGCAGCGTCTCAGCGTCGCCGAGCTCGTCGGCGCCGGCGAGGACGTCGAGGTCACCGCGGTCGGCTCCAGCGAGGAGGCGCTCGAAGCGATGGCGGGCGAGCGCTTCGACTGCATCGTGCTCGACCTCAAGCTGCCCAAGACGACGGGCTTCGCGCTGCTGGACCATCTGCAGGCCGACGCGCGCCACCGCGACGTCCCGGTGATCGTGCACACGGGCAAGGAGCTCACCCGCCGCGAGGAGACGCGGCTGCGCCGCTACGCCGACTCGATCATCGTCAAGGACGCCGCCTCGCCCGAGCGGCTGCTCGACGAGACCGCGCTGTTCCTGCACCGCCCCGAGACGGCGCTGCCGGCCGACAGCCGGCGCGTGCTCGAGCAGCTGCACTCGACCGACGACGTGCTCGCCGGCAAGCGCGTGCTGATCGTCGACGACGACGTGCGCAACGTCTTCGCGCTGACGAGCGCGTTGGAGGCGCGCGCGATGGCGGTCCGCTTCGCCGAGAACGGGCGCGACGCGATCGAGACGCTGGACGCCGATCCGGGCGTCGACCTCGTCCTGATGGACGTGATGATGCCCGAGCTCGACGGCCACGAGACGACGCGCGCCCTGCGCGCCGACCCGCGCTTCGCGGAGCTGCCGATCATCTCGCTGACGGCCAAGGCGATGAAGGGCGATCGCGAGAAGTCGATCGCGGCCGGCGCCTCGGACTACATCACCAAGCCGGTCGACATCGATCAGCTCATCTCACTCATGCGGGTCTGGCTCTACGGGTGACCGGGGATGCCCACGAGGCGCGCGAGCGGCTGGAGATCGAGCTGCTGCTGGAGGGCATCCAGCGCTGCTACGGCTACGACTTCCGCGGCTACGCGCTCGCCTCGCTGCGCCGCCGCCTGTGGCACCGCGTCTACGGCGAGGGGCTGGCGACGATCTCCGGCCTGCAGGAGCGCATCCTGCACGACCCGTCGTGCATGGACCGGCTCCTGCGCGACCTCTCGATCAACGTCACCGAGATGTTCCGCGACCCGAGCTTTCATCGCGCGCTGCGCACGCACGTGTTCCCGCTGCTGCGCACCTATCCGTTCATCCGGGTGTGGAACGCGGGCTGCTCGACCGGCGAGGAGATCTACTCCGTGGCGATCGCGCTGCGCGAGGAGGGGCTGCTCGAGCGCGCGCGGATCTACGCGACCGACATCGACGAGGCGGCGCTGCAGCGCGCGCGCTCGGGATCGTTCCCGCTGGAGCGCATGCAGCTCTACACCGAGAACTACCAGCGCGCCGGCGGCACCGAGTCGTTCTCCTCGTACTACAGCGCCGACGGCGACGTGGCGCGCTTCGACCCGGCGCTGGCGGCCGGTACCGTGTTCGCTCAGCACAACCTCGTGACGGATGGATCGTTCAACGAGTTTCAGCTCATCGTGTGCCGCAATGTGCTCATCTACTTCGGAGCCGACCTGCAGGAGAAGGTGCTCGGCCTGTTCGGGGCCAGCCTGACGCGCCTGGGGATCCTCGCCCTCGGGCGCAAGGAGTCCCTGCGCAACTCGCGCCACGCCGAGGCCTACGAGCCGCTCGTCGAGCCCGAGAAGATCTTCCGGCGGCGCGCATGAGCCGCGTGGAGCTCGTCGCGGTCGGCGCGTCGTGGGGCGGACTGCACGCGATCGAGACGGTGCTGCGCTGCCTGCCCGCCGACTTCGCCCCCGCCGTCGTGATCGCCCAGCACCGCCAGGACGACGGGCGCGACGGCGCCCTCGAGCAGCTGCTCGACGGCCGCTGCGCGCTGGACGTGTGCGAGGCCGAGGACAAGCAGGCCCTGCTGCCGGGGGTCGTGGTCGTCGCGCCGGCCGGGTACCACCTGCTCGTGGAGCCCGGCTCGCTCTCGCTGTCGGTCGACGCGCCGCTGCACTTCAGCCGGCCTTCGATCGACGTGCTGCTCGGCTCGGCCGCGGATGCCTACGGCGCCCGCGCGGCCGGCGTCGTGCTGACCGGCGCCAACGCCGACGGCGCCGTGGGCCTGGCGAGGATCGCCGCCCGCGGGGGCGTCACGATCGTCCAGGACCCGGCGACGGCCGAGCGGCGCGAGATGCCCGAGGCGGCGATCTGGTCGACGCCCGAGGCGCGCGTGCTCGAGCTCGCGCAGGTCGGCCCGGCGCTCGTCGCGCTCGCCGCGTCGTCCGCGGAGACGCTGCCGTGACCGGCGCGCACGGCACCACCGCGATCCTGCTCGTCGACGACCACGAGGAGAACCTCTTCGCGCTCGAGGCGATCCTCGAGCCGACGGGCTACCGCCTCGTCCGCGCGCGCTCCGGCGACGAGGCGCTCAAGGCGCTGCTGCGCGACGAGTTCGCGGCGATCCTGCTCGACGTCCAGATGCCCGGCATCGACGGCTTCGAGACCGCGCAGCTCATCCGGGGCCGCGAGCGCACGCGCACCGTGCCGATCATCTTCGTCACCGCGATCAGCAAGACCGACGAGCACGTCTTCCGCGGCTACGGCTCCGGCGCCGTCGACTACCTGTTCAAGCCCGTCGACCCGCACATCCTGCGCTCGAAGGTCGAGGTCTTCGGCGAGCTCTACGAGCGCGGATGTGCGCTCGCCGAGCGCGAGGAGCAGCTGCGCGCGACGTTCGAGGACGCGCCGATCGGGATGGCGCGGGCCGACCCCGACGGCCGCATCAGCCACGTCAACCCCGCACTGGAGGAGACCCTCGGGCGCGGCGCGGCGCAGCTCATCGGCCACACGCTCGACGAGCTCGGCCCGCGCGCCGACGCCGGCATCGACGAGACCCAGCGCGACGAGCTCATGTCCGGAGCGATCCGCCGTTACGAGTTCGAGCGCCGGCTGACCGGCCCGCGCGGAACGACGATCCCGGTGCTGGTCAGCGCATCTCTCGCGCGGCCCAGCAACGGCGCCCGGCCGGACCTCATCCTGCAGCTGCAGGACCTGCGCGAGCGCCGCCGCGCGCAGCGCGACCGCGAGCAGCTCATCCGCGCGCAGTCGGCGCGCGCGCAGGCCGAGGCTGCCGCCGAGCGGCTGCAGATCATGCAGTCGATCGCCGCCGCGGTGCTCGGCGCCGTGGGCCTGGAGGAGCTCCTGCGCGAGCTGCTCGATCGCATCCTCGACGCGCTCGACGTCGACCGCGCGGCCGCCGTGCTGACCGACGACGTGCGGCCGATCGCCGCGCGCGCTGCGGTCGGCGTGGACACGATCGTCGAGCGCGACGCGCGCGAGGCCGTCGTCGACGGCGTCGTCGAGCGCGTGGCGCACGAGCGCGCGCCGGTCGCGATCGCCGACGTGCCCGCCTCGGGCGTCGAGGCGCGCGCGCTCGGCGGCGCGATCACCTCGCTGCTGGCGGTGCCGCTGTTCGACGAGGGGCAGGTCATCGGCGCGATCCAGATCGGCACGCTGACGCGGCGCGACTTCGACGGCGAGACGATCGGCCTGCTGCGGCTCGCCGCCGACCGCGCCGGCCTGGCGATCGGCCGCACGCGGCTGTACGAGCGCGAGCGGCGCATCGCCCAGGAGCTGCAGCGCTCGCTGCTGCCCAAGCGCCTGCCCGACGTCGCCGGGGTGGCGCTCGGCGCGCGCTACGAGCCCGGCGAGAACGGGACGGCGGTCGGCGGCGACTGGTACGACGCCATCGCGCTGCCCAGCGGCCGCGTCGCGATCGCGATCGGCGACGTCGTCGGGCGCGGCATCGAGGCGGCGTCGACGATGGGCCAGATGCGCAGCGCGCTGCGGGCGATCCTCATGCAGGCCGACGACACGGGCAAGATGGCCGACCGCCTCAACCGCTTCACGCTCGCGCTCGGCTCCGACGAGGCGATCATGACGACGGTCGTGCTGGCGATCCTCGAGCCCGGCACCGGCACGCTGCGCTTCACGAACGCCGGCCATCCGCCGCCGCTGCTCGTCGGGGCCGGCGGCAGCGCCGCCTACCTCGACGAGCCGCCCGCGCCCCCGATGGGCGTCCTCGCCACCCCGCGCTACCTTCAGCACACCCGGCGGCTCGAGCCGGGGGCCACCCTGGTCCTCTACACCGACGGGCTCGTCGAGGACCCCACCGAGGTGCTCGACATCGGCCTCGAGCGGCTGCGCGAGGCGGCGCGCGAGGCGGGCACCGACGTCGAGGCGACCTGCGAGCTGCTGCTCGGCAGCCTCAGAGACGACGCGGCGCGCTCCGATGACGTGACGCTGCTCGTCGTGCGCCTGCAGGAGACGCTCGGCGCGACCGTGACGCTCGAGGTGTCAAACGAGTCCGGCGGCCTGTTCACGATGCGCCAGACGCTGCGCCGCTGGCTCGTCGAGCGCGGCGCCGACGAGGACGAGACCGAGGACGTGGTCATGGCCTGCAACGAGGCCTGCGAGAACGCCGTCGAGCACGGCTACGACTTCGGCGACGACCTCTTCGCCGTGCAGTTCACCGACGAGGACGGCGAGATCGCGATCAGCGTGCGCGACCACGGCAGCTGGCGCGAGCCGGAGCCGACGCCCGACCGCGGCCGCGGGCTGGCGCTCATGCGCAAGCTCATGGACGTCGTCGAGGTGCAGCCGCGACCCGGCGGCACCACCGTGCAGCTGACCCGCCGGCTCGGGGTGGCCCCGGCGGGCGGGTTTCGGGGCGCCGGTCAGGCGAGCGCCGGCTCGGCCTGAGCGTCCTCGTCGGCGACCGCGCGCAGCTGGGCGATCGTCTGGCGCAGAACCCGGGACACCTGCATCTGGCTGATCCCGATCGCGGCGCCGATCTCGGCCTGCGTCATGTCCTCCTCGAAGCGCATCCGCAGCATCTCGCGAGCGCGCGGGGAGACGCCGGCCATGAGGCGATCGAGCTGTGCGCGCTGCTCGGCGCGCTCGAGGTCCGGATCCTCGGCCCCGAGCGTGTCCTGCAGCGACATCGTGTCGCCGGGCTCGCCCTGCGGCGCGTGCAGCGACAGCGCGCCGCGCGCGCTGCGCGCCTGCAGCGCCTCGAGGATCTCCTCGTCGCCGACGCCGACGGCCTGCGCCAGCTCGCTCGTCGTGGGTGAGCGGTCGAGCTGCTGCGACAGGCGCGACAGGGCGCCCTCGACGCGCAGCGTGACCTCCTGGATGCCGCGGGGCGGGCGCACCATCCACGTCTGGTCGCGGAAGTGGCGCTTGAGCTCGCCGGCGATCGTCGGAACCGCGAAGGAGCTGAACGCGTAGCCGCGGGCCGGGTCGTAGCGATCGATCGCCTTGACGAGCGCGACCGATGCGACCTGGACGAGATCCTCCAGCGGCTCGCTGCCGCGCTCGTAGCGCCGGGCCAGCGAGCGCGCGAGCGGCAGGAAGCGCTCGATCAACCGCGCGCGGGCGTGGCGGTCGCCGTGATCGACCCACGCGCGAAAGAGCCGCACGTCCTCCCGCGCACGCCGGGTGCCCGAGATGTCGTCGAGCTGTGCCTCTGCTTCACCGTCGCCGCAGGCGACGGTCGAGTCCAGTGCTGCCACGTTCTCACCTCAAGAATTCTCGTGTTCTTGATGACCGGCGGAACCTGTCGGCGGTGACAAGCGAAGCGGTCGTCCCTGCATTGGCCCGTACCCGCGGTGCGAGGGCGGAAAACCGCGGCTGGCGCCGCGCCGTCGCCGGCGTGCCGCGTGGGCTACAGTGCCACGACCTGCGCCGTCCGCTGACTCGCCGTGCGCGAGGCACTTCTGGGGGGATCTGGCACCGCGTACGGGCTCTGTAGCGTCTCCCCCCGCCCGCCACGCGGTCCGATCACCGTAGGAGACGAGAAAGGCTTGTCATCTCGTGACGAGTCAGGAGGCCCCCGTCAGCCGGGGGAAAGCGGCGCAGTCGATCAGCAACGCGCTCGTGCGCATGCTGCGCGACTACACGGGCCGCGGACCGACGCAGGCCTACACGACGATCACGGACACCCATGTCGTGGTCGTCCTGCGCGACGCGCTGCTCAAGGCCGAGCGCAGCCTCGTCAAGGATGGCCAGCACGAGGCCGTCATCGACATGCGCCGCCGCTTTCAGCGCACGATGAAGGGCGATCTGATCGCGGCGGTCGAGCAGCACACCGGGCGCGAGGTTCTGGCGTTCCTGAGCGACCACCACATCGACCCGGACATCGCGGTGGAGGTGTTCATCCTCAAGCCGCGCGCGAGCGGCGGCGATCATTACGGCGATGACGCATCACCCGCCGGTGACGGCCTCCGCGCGGTGCCCGAAGGCTGAATCCGGATGCCGGCCACACCAGCGTGAGCATGTACCCGCGCACAGAGCCGCCCGAGCCGTTTCGCGTCGACGTGCAGCCGGAGCGCGACATCATCCGCGTCGTCCCGGTCGGCGAGCTCGACCTGGCCACCGCCCCGGTGCTCGAGCGCGAGCTGCACGAGCTGCGCGACTCCGGCTTTCCCCACGTCGTGCTCGACATGCACGAGCTGTCCTTCATCGACTCGAGCGGGATCCGCGTCGTGCTCGCCGAGCACCACCACGCCCGCACGAGCGACCGTACGTTCTCGCTGGTCGGCGTGCCGCCCGTCATCCACCGCGCCCTGGAGGTCTGCGGGCTGCTGGCCCATCTGAACCTCGAGCGGGCGGGACCCGACGCCGGGCCGGGGCCCCCGCGCGTAGGCCCTTCGCCGCTCGGGTAAGGTTTCGCCGAGGACGAAGCACGGGATCGGACGGGCAACGTCAGCGGGCTGGAAACTGCAGGGAAGACGGGTACTCGTGCAGCAACCGGGGACCCGGCGGCCGGCAAGGCAACGTCATCTCGACACGAGGGGGCAACCGATGCCGAGCCGAATGCTGGATCCGAGCGCGCGGGCCCCTGGCGAGGCGGCGCTGTTTCTGCGCTATCACGCGACGCGCGACCCCGCGGCTCGTGAGCAGCTCATCGAGCGCTTCATCCCGCTGGCCCGCAGCATCGCCCTGCGCTTCACAGCCCGGCGCGACACGCTCGAGGATCTGCTGCAGGTGGCGACGATCGGCCTCATCAACGCGGTCGATCGCTTCGATCCCGAGCGCGGCGTGGCGTTCTCGACCTATGCGGTGCCGACGATCTCCGGCGAGATCAAGCGCTACTTCCGCGACCGGACCTGGTCGGTCCGGCCACCGCGCGCCCTGCAGGAGCTCGCGCTGCGCGTCGACGGCGCGGTGGTCGCGCTCACGGAGGACGGCCGCGCGCCGACCGTGGCCGAGATCGCCGACCGGCTCGAAGCGCCCGAGGAGCTCGTCCTCGAGGCGCTGCACGCCCACCATGCGCGCTACGCGGTCTCGATGCAGGCCCAGCTGGGCAGCGAGGACGACGGGACGACCCGGGTGGAGGACCGTGTCGGCCTCGACGACGAGGCATACGACGTGGCGGAGGAGCGCGTCGTGCTCGAGCGGCTGCTGCGCATGGTCACCGAGCGCGACCGGCGCGTCCTGCGGATGCACTTCGAGCTGGACATGACCCAGCGCGAGATCGGCGACGTCCTGGGCGTCAGCCAGATGCAGGTCTCGCGGATCATCCGCCACGCGCTGCGGCGCATGCGGCTGGGCGCGCAGCACTCCGAGGAGCGGCTGGTCGGAGCCTGACGCGACGTCAGCGCATGCCGCACCGGCGGCCAGGGGTCCAGGCTGCCCATGCGCCGCAGAGGG
>CAVPYM010000002.1:0-122846 GCA_963709935.1 uncultured Actinomycetes bacterium
ACGACGACGTGCGCGGCGATGGCGACGAAGCCGGACGTGACCTCCCAGATGTGAAGATCGTGGATCTCGACGATGCCGGGCATGGCGGCGAGGGTGCGGCCGATGTGGTCGGGGTCGAGGTTGGCGGGGGCGGCTTCGAGCAGGACGCGGGTGGAGGCGCGCACGAGCGACCAGCCGGAGCGCAGCATGAGCGCGGCGACGGTGAGCGCGGCGAACGCGTCGACCTCGGCCGGCCCGCCGGCGGCGATGATCGTCCCGGCGGTGATCGCGGCTGCTGAGCCGTAGAGGTCGGCGAGGACGTGGGCGCGGGCGCCGGCGATGTTCAGGCTCTGGCGCTCGGCGCGTGAGAGCGCCCAGAACGCGGCGATGTTGATCATGGCGCCGAGGGCACCGACGGCGATGACGACGGGTCCGTCGACGACGGGTGGGGTGCCCAATCGGCGGACGCCTTCGACGGCGATGACGCCGGCCAGGACCAGCAGGGTGGCGCCGTTGATCTGGGCGGAGACGATCTCGGCGCGTCCGAAGCCGAACGTGTAGGCGCCGCGGGCCGGGCGCGTCGCGAGTCGCGCGGCGAGCAGGGCGAGGCCGATCGAGGCGGCGTCGGTGAGCATGTGCGCGGCATCTGAGAGCAATGCGAGCGATCCGGCGAGCAGGCCCGCGACGACCTCGACGGCCATGAAGCCCGCGATCAGTGCGAGGGCGACGGTCAGCCAGCGGCGGTCGGCGTCGGCAGAGGGAGCGTGGGTGTGCCCGGCGCCGGAGTGATCGTGCCTGTGCCCGTGCCCGCCGTGCGCATGCTCATGCCCGCCGTGCGCACGGTCATGGACGTGGGACATGGTTTCGAACGGTATTGCAACCACCTCGTGAAAGCAACGATCCCACGTTAGCCCTGATACCCTCGCTCGCATGAAAGCGGCCGAGGGCCGATCACGAGAGGGGGCGCGCATGCATCGCACGAAGGTGAGGATCGTCGAGGATGCCCTCGACGCGAACAACACGATCGCCCGCGCCAACCGCGAGGACTTCGATCGCGCCGGCGTCAGCGTCGTGAATCTCATGAGCGCTCCCGGCGCCGGCAAGACGGCGCTGCTGGAGCGCACGCTGGCCGGTCTCGCACAGGAGGGCGTCCGCGTCGGCGTGCTGGAGGGCGACGTCGCCGGCAGCTTCGACGCCGATCGACTGGCGGGCCTGCACATCCCCGTCACGCAGCTGAACACCGACAACGGCTTCGGCGGCGAGTGCCATCTCGACGCGAACATGGTCCGCAGTGCCCTGCGCTCGCTGCCGCTCGCCGATCTGGACCTGCTGATCATCGAGAACGTCGGCAACCTCGTCTGCCCCGCCGAGTTCAGCGTCGGCGCCGACGCGCGGATCATGGTCTGCTCGGTCACCGAGGGCGAGGACAAGCCGCTGAAGTACCCGCTCATGTATCGCGCCTGCGAGCTCGTGATCATCAACAAGATCGACCTGCTCCCATATCTTGTCTACGACGTCGAACAGATGGAGGCGAACGTCGCGCAGGTCAATCCGCAGGCCGCCACCATGCGCGTGAGCGCCCGCACCGGCGAGGGCGTCGATGCGCTGCGCGAGTGGCTTGCGAGCGTGCCGGCGCGGGCCGCCGCCGCCGCGGTTCCCGCATGACGGCATGAGCTGAGCGCGGTCGCGGTCGCGGTCGCAGTGGGCGTCCCTTACGCGCGCGCGAGCGCGCCGTTGACGGCGCGGATCCGCGTGTGCGACTGCTCGGCAAGCTCGCGCTGGGCGAGCAGACGCGCCGTCAGCGCGCTCCAGCGGCCGAGCCGGTTGCGGACCGTGGCCGATGAGGGCAGGTCGGTGCGACTCGCGGCGAAGCGCTCGTAGGCGAGCACGGACGGGACCTCGCCGAGCTCGTCGACCGCGCGGCGCAGCGCCTCCCAGCAGGCATCTTCGGTCCAGCGTCGCTCGCGTGCGCGCCCGGTCACGTCGGCCGAGCGCAATTCGGCCGCGCCGACCACGGTCGGGACGCGGGGCGGGCGGGCGAGGCTCGCCCGCCGCGCGGCGCGGTCAACTGCGGTCGCGAATCGCTCGAGCGTGCTGCGACAGGCGCTCGCCTGCAGGCCGAGTCGGCCCGCGAGCACGGTCGGGTCGTCGCCGGCGCGCCATGATGCCAGCAGCTCGTCGATGCGCCCTTCGGCCTGCTGCTCGGCGCGGCGCCGGCGAGCGGCGGCGACCTCGTGTGGACTCGGCTCCCAGCCTTGGGCGCGCAGGATCTGGCGCACGCGCTCGCGCGAAACCCCGAAGCGCGCGGCGATCTCGTCGAAGCTCCTGCCGTCGGCGCGCAGTGCGGCCATCCGGCGCACCCGTTGCAGCGAGCCGGGCGCCAGCGCGCAATCCTCCGTTGCGGCACTTTCGACCGGCGGTGCGGGCATTGGCCTCCTTCTCCCTCCTGCGTGGATCGTTCCGGGGGGCGCCACCGGTCAGCAGGGCACTGACTTGTGCGGCCGCTCGGGCTCTCTGCATCGTACCTGCTCTTGCGATAGCCTTGCGACTAGTGATCCGGCTCGCGACAGTCCGCACGGCGGGCTGGCACATCGGCCGGCCTGCGGCGACATCACTCCATGCGCATCAGAGCGGTGCCGGCCGCCCCCGGGGTCGGCACCGCGATGCGCTGCTGCACTCACCGTCGTGACCAGCCCTGTAGCGGCGGAATAGGGATCGATGGCAGGCGCTCGCTTGCGCCATGCACGCTGGTCCGGCGGGGGCGCACGCGGCTCACGGAGGATCTCCGGGGCACGGTTCTCGCTGCTGATCGGTGTGCTCGGCGCGCTCGTGGTGTCGAGTGTCCTGTTGGCGACGAGCCTGGGGCCGGTGTCGGTGCCCGTGCTGGCGTGCTGGCGGATCGTCATCCATCACGTGCTGCCCGGCGCCGTCGGCGTCCCGGCCGACAGCGTGCAGGACCAGATCATCTGGGACTTCCGGCTTCCGCGGGCGCTGCTGGGCGTGGTCGTGGGCGCGGGGCTGGCGCTCGTCGGGTGTGCGCTGCAGGCCGCTGTGCGCAACCCGCTGGCCGACCCGTACCTGCTCGGCGTGTCGGCCGGTGCGGCGCTCGGCGCGGTCGTCGTGATCGTGCTCGGATCGGCGGCCGTCGGTGGCCTGTCGCTGTCGATGGCGGCGTTCTGCGGCGCGCTGCTCGCGATGGGGCTGGTCTACGCGCTGGCGCGACGCGGCGGCCGCGTCACGCCGTTGCGCCTCGTGCTGTCCGGCGTCGCGCTGGCCTACCTCTTTCAGGCGGTCTACTCGTTTCTGCTGATCAAGACCACCCCCGAGGCCGCCCAGGCCGCCCAGTTCTGGCTGCTTGGAAGCCTCGGCAGCGCACGCTGGCCGGACCTCGGAATTCCGGCCGTCGCGGTGCTTGGCGGCAGCGCGTTTCTCCTGGCGCAGGCGCGCCCGTTGAACTCGCTGCTGGCCGGCGAGGAGACGGCGGTGTCGCTCGGGCTGAACGTCAACCGCTTTCGCGTGCAGCTGCTGGTCGTCACCTCGTTGCTCGTCGGCGTGATGGTCGCCGTCAGCGGCGCGATCGCGTTCGTCGGCCTGATCATCCCGCACCTGTGCCGGCTCGTCGTCGGCTCCGATCACCGCCGCCTGCTGCCAACCGCCGCATTGACCGGCGCGGCGTTCCTCGTGCTCGTCGATCTCGCCGCCCGAACGCTCGACCAGCCGTCGGAGCTGCCGCTGACGATCGTGACCGCCGTCTTCGGCGTGCCGTGCTTCGTCTGGCTGCTGCGCCGCCGCGACCGCAGCCGCGAGGCGCTGTTCGGATGAGGCTCAGCGTCGCGGATGTCACGGTCGAGCTCGACGGCGCCACCATCCTCGCCGGCGGCGGGCTCGTCGTCGAGACGGGCGAGTTCGTCGGTCTCGTCGGGCCCAACGGCAGTGGGAAGTCCACGCTGCTGCGCACGATCTACCGCGCGCTGCGTCCGCAGGCCGGTGCCGTGCGCGTCGGCGGCGCCGATGTCTGGGATCTCTCCGCGCGCGCGTCGGCGCAGCGCACCGCCGCCGTCGTGCAGGAGAGCGCCAGCGACTTCGACCTCACGGTCGTCGAGGTGGTGGCGATGGGGCGCAACCCGCACACGGGGTCGTTCGACCGCGAGACGAGGGCTGATCGCGAACTGTGCGGCGAGGCGCTGCGACGCGTGGACATGACCGACTTCGCCGATCGTGACTTCGCGACCCTCTCGGGGGGCGAGAAGCAGCGGGTATTCGTCGCGCGCGCGATCGCGCAGGAGAGCCGGCTGCTCGTCCTCGACGAGCCGACCAACCATCTGGACATCCGCTCCCAGCTCGAGCTGCTGGACCTCGTCCGCAGCCTCGGCGTGACGACGATCGCGGCGATGCACGACCTCGCCCTCGCCGCCGCCCACTGCGACCGGGTGTACGTGCTCGAGGCGGGGGCCGTCGTCGCGTGCGGGGCGCCGCACGACGTGCTCACGGCCGACCTCGTCGCACGCGTGTTCGGCGTGGCGCTGCGCGATTGGCGCGATGCGCAGACCGGCCGCACCCGCCTGGCATTCGACCGGCTGCCGGATGCCGCGGTGACAGCGCCGGCGGTCAACGCCAACGGGCGTGAGTGAGTGCTGGCGTCCCAACGCAACGAGAGGAAGAACCACATGACCAGTCTGAATGCACGGAGGTCGACGCGAGTGCTGCTGTCGTGCGCGGTCCTGGCCTGCGCGCTGGCGCTGGGCGCGTGCGGCGACGACGACGACGGTGGCGCTGATCGCGCTGTCCAGTCGTCTGCGGACACGACCACCGCATCGCGGACGACCTATCCGCTGACGATCGAGAACTGCGGCCGTTCGATCACGTTCGACCAGGCGCCGCAGCGCGTCATCGCGTACTACCAGACGACGCTGGAGACGCTGCTCGCCCTCGACCTCGGGGACCGGATCATCGGGCGGGCGAAGTTCGAGGAGCCGGCCCTGCCCGACCAGGCCGCGGCGTCCAAGGCCATCAAGCAGCTGTCCGGATCGACCACTGCGCCGACGAAGGAGATCCTCTTCGACAGTCGCCCCGACTTCGTGTTCGCGCGCCTGCCGAAGACCGAGTTCGATGCCGCCAAGGGTCTGGCGACACGGAAGGAGATCGAGGCGAAGGGCATCGACGTCTACGTCATGAGCGCACAGTGCACCCCCGAGACGGTGGCCTCGCTGGACCTCGTGCTGTCTGACATCACCACCCTCGGCAGGATCTTCGACGTCCAAGCCGCCGCGCAGCGCCTCACCGATCGACTGAAATCCGAGCTGGTAGCAGCCGAGGACAGGGTCGCCGGGGAACCGGTGGTTTCGGCCGTCTGGTACGACAGCGGCGAGGGGCCGATGTACGTCTACGGAAAGGCGCTTGGCTCAGACCTCATCGCTCGCGCCGGCGGCCGCAACCCCTTCGCCGAGGCGGACACGTCCTTCCCCGAGGTCAGCGTCGAGGAGGTCGCCGTCGCCAAGCCCATGGTCTGGATCACCAACAACTACCAGCCCGGGCCAACGGCGCAGGAGAAGTCCGCCCTGCTCCTGAAGACCTTCCCCGACGCACCCGCCAGCCAGGACCAGCGCGTCCTGGCGCTGAAGAACATCGACGGCAGCCCCGGCATCCGCAACTTCTCGGCCGTGACGACGCTCGCGCAGGCGCTGCATCCGGATGCCGGCTGAGGCAGCGCCCTGCCGCTTCCAAGGCCCCTCGTATTGAGAGGAACTTGCAGAAGCGGCGGGCAATGGAGTACGTTCGCATCGCGTGACCGCGAGAGTGGGGCGGTAGCGCGCACAAGGGTCAGCAACGGGGGGATGAAATGTTCGGACGGCGAGCTGGACGATACGCGGCGCTTGCGCTGATCTCGGCGACGGCGCTCGCCGCCTGCGGCGACGACGGCGACGATGGGCCGGCCGGCGGCTCGGCGGCGACCCCCGCGGGGTTCCCGCTGAGCGTCACGAACTGCGGTCAGAAGCAGACCTTCGACAAGCCCCCGTCGCGTGTCGCGTCGATGGATCAGATCGCCAGCGAGTTCCTGCTGCACGTCGGCCTCGAGGACTCGACGGTGGGCACGGCATCCAAGAGCGGCGACGTCTTCGACGGCGGCGCCGGCTTCGAGAGCATCGCCGCGGCCTACGCGTCGGTGCCGGTCCTGTCGGACAAGTATCCGTCGCAGGAGGTGCTGATCAACGCCACGCCCGATCTTGTCGTCGGCAACTCCGACGCCTATACGTTCGGGCCGACGACGAGCGGCGGGACCGGGTTCACGCGCGCCGACATGGCGGCGCAGGACATCGGCACCTACACCTTCCTGTGCAAGGGCGAGGATGCCAAGAACGAGCTGCTCTTCAAACGCTACGAGGAACTCGGCAAGCTCATGGGCAAGGCGCAGGAGGCGAAGGCGCTGATCGCCAAGGTGCGCAGCTCGCTCGCCGCGACGGCCGATGTCCTCGAGGGCTCCGAGCCCGTGAGGACGTTCTACTACGAGTCCGGCACCGGGCCGCTGAAGACCTACGGCGGCGGCGGGCAGTTCGACAACGGCCTCGAGGGCAGCGGTGGCACGAACATCTTCGCGAGCGAGCCGAGCTTCCCGACGCCGACCGTGGCCGCCGAGAAGGTGATCTCCGCCAACCCCGATGCGATCGTCGTCGTGGATGCCGGCGCCTACGGTCCCAACGACCCGAGCCCGACCGGGAAGAAGAAGTTCCTCGTCTCGACGCTCGGGCGGTCCGTGAACGCCATCAAGAACGACCGCTTCTGCTATATGGGCTTCGACGACATGACGATCGGACCTCGCCTCGCGGCGACGCAGGCATCGCTCGCGGCCTGCCTGCACCCAGAGCTGCAGGTCGGCTAGCGCTAGCGGCGAGCACGGGCAGTCGCGCCGAGCTCTGATTGCGTGACGACCTGGCGATCGGCGGTCGGCGCCGCTCCCGTGGCGGGACGCACGCGCGGCCAGGCGGAACGTCGCAGGGGACGCTTCGTCGTCTTCGCGATGAGCGTCGCGCTCGTGGTCACGGCCACGGTCGGGGTCAGCGTCGGGGCCGTCGGGATCGCCCCGCTGGACGTCTGGGGGATCGTCGGCCACCGCGTGGCGCCCGGCGTCTTCGGGCCGGGCGACTGGACGGCGGCGCACGAGCAGATCGTGTGGAACCTGCGGCTGCCGCGGGTCCTGCTGGGGGCCTGCGTCGGCGGCGGGCTGGCGGTCGTCGGGACCGCGTTACAGGCGCTCGTGCGCAATCCGCTCGCCGACCCGTACGTCTTCGGCATCACGTCGGGCGCCTCGGTCGGGGCCACGGCGGTGCTGATCTTCGGCGCCGGCGCGACGGCCCAGGGCGCCGTGTCCGCGGCGGCGTTCCTCGGTGCCGTCGTGGCGTTCTGCCTCGTCCTGATCCTCGCCCGCCTGGGCGGCGGGCTGTCGCCGGCGCGGCTGATCCTCGCGGGCGTCGCGGTCGCCTACACGATGTCCGCGTTGACGAGCTTTCTCGTCTTCATGGCCCGCACGACCAGCGACCAGGGCGTCGCCCAGGCGGTGCTGTTCTGGCTGCTCGGAAGCCTCGGCGGCGCGCGCTGGTCGCAGCTGTGGCTGCCGGCGAGCGCCGTGCTCGCGGGCACGTTGCTGCTGATGCTGCAGGCCCGCTCGCTGAACGCGCTGCTCGTCGGCGACGAGACGGCCGCGACGCTCGGCATCGACCTGCGCCGGTTTCGCCGCCAGCTCTTCGTCCTCGCGGCGCTGCTGACCGGCGTGATCGTCGCGGTCGCCGGCGGGATCGGCTTCATCGGGCTGATGGTGCCGCACACCGTGCGGATGCTCATCGGCGCGGACCACCGTCGAGTTCTGCCGGTGGCGATGCTGCTCGGTGCGATCTTCCTGATCTGGGCCGACGTGCTCGCGCGCACGGTGGCGAGCCCGCAGGAGCTGCCGATCGGCATCGTCACCGCCCTGTTCGGCACCCCATTCTTCGTGCTCATCATGCGCCACCGGGGCCGCGCCACGCGGTCGCTGAGCTGATGAGGCTCACCGCCGCAGGGGTGACGGTCATCATCGAGGAGCACATGATCGTGTCGTCGGCCAGCATCGAGGTCGGCGACGACGAGATCGTCGGCCTCGTCGGACCCAACGGCAGCGGGAAGTCGACGCTGCTGCGCTGCATCTACCGCGTCCTGCGCCCGCGCGCAGGGCTCGTCGGCGTCGACGGCGACGACGTCTGGCGGCTGTCGGCGCGCGCCGCCGCCCAGCGCACCGCCGTGGTCGTGCAGGAGCCGCCCAGCGATTTCGACTTCGCCGTGCGCGACATGGTGATGATGGGTCGCTCGCCGCACCTTGGGCTGCTCGAGCGCGGCGGCGACGTCGATGACCAACTGGTCGACGAGGCGCTCGCCCGCGTCGGTGCGACCGAGTTCGCCGACCGCGGATTCCTGACCCTCTCCGGCGGCGAGAAGCAGCGCGTCCTGCTCGCCCGCGCGCTCGCGCAGCAGACGCGCCTGCTCGTGCTCGACGAGCCGACCAACCACCTCGACATCCTGCACCAGCTCGAAGCTCCTCGAGCTCGTCAGGGGGCTCGGCGTCGCAACACTCGCCGCGCTGCACGACCTCAACCTCGCGGCCACCTACTGCGACCGGATCTACGTGCTGTCCGCAGGGGAGATCGTCGCGTCGGGCAGGCCCGACGAGGTGCTCACGCCCGACCTCGTCGGCGACGTGTTCGGCGTCGGCGCCGTGCGCACGGTGCATCCGGTGACGGGCAAGCCCCAGCTTGCGTTCTATCCGCCCGCGGGCGGGCGGTCGCCGAGCTCGCCGCGCGTCGCGGCCCGCAGGACCGGATAGCCCGCAGCGGCGGTCAGCGCGACGATCGCGGCGGCGAGCAGGAACGCGCTGCGCACGGACGCCGCGCTCGCGACGGCGCCGCCGATCGCCGCGCCGAACGGCTGCCCGCCCCATGCGACCATCCGCCCGACGACGTTGACGCGCGACTGCAGCGCGTCGGGGATGACCTGTATCCGGTATGTGATCCCGTTGACGATGGTCACCTGACTGGCCCAGGTCCAGACGAGAAGCGCCGCCGCGGCGGGAAGGAAGCTCGTCGCCGCAGCCAGGGCGAGGATCAGCGGCGGCGTGACCGCGAGCGTGAGCTGGGAGACGCGCGCGGGGTGCAGGCGGCGGCGCAGCGCCGGCATCACGGCTGCGCCGAGCACGCCGCCGATCGCCCCGGCGCTGAAGAGCAGCCCGATGCGCACGTCGTCGGGCGCGAGCCCGAGCTGGCGCACGCCGTAGACGACGGTCAGCCCGAAGACCATCCCGTACGCGACCGAGTTGCCGAAGCCGAGCAGCGTCAGCGCGCGCACCAAGCGGTGGCGCCACAACCAGCGCAGCCCCTCGGCGAGGTCTGCGCGATAGCCGGCGCGATGGCGATCACGCGAGCCCTGGAACGGACGCCGGACCGTCGCCAGGAGCGCGCCGGCGACGAGGAAGCTCGCGGCGTCGACGGCGAGCGCCTCGGCGGCGCCGATCGTCGCCGCCAGGACCGCGCCGATCGCGGGCGCGATCACGTGCAGCAGCGAGCTCGAGCCTTGCAGCAGGCTCGCTGCGGCGACCAGGCCGTCGCGCCCGGCGAGCGCGGGCAGGGCCCCGAAGTCGGCCGCATCGAAGAAGACGAAGGTCGTGGCGCCAAGTAACGCGACGACGTAGATCTGCGCGATCGTCAGCCCGCCGGCCGCGTCCGCCAGCGGCACGCTGAGCATGACGACCGCGCTGACGGCGTTGCAGACGACCATCAACCGCCGCCGGTCGGCACGGTCGGCGAGCGGCCCGGCGATCAGCCCGAGGACGAGGTAGGGCAGCACCTCGATCGTGGTCAGCAGCGCGGTCTGAAACGCCGATCCCGTGCGCTGATAGACGAGGATCGGCAGCACGACGAGCGTGATCGCGCTGCCGGTGCGGCTGATGAGGCTCGCCAGCAGATAGCGGCGCAGCGCTGGGTCGGCCTTGTCGCGCACCGCTGGCTCCCCATTGGTCGGAATTGCGTCAGATAGGGTACTGCGACGCGATGGCAATACGGGCGGACAGTCCGACCTTCGGCCGACGTGACCGTGCCGGCCCGCGCGCTGCGCAGCCGTTGGGCCGGGATTCGCGTGCAACGCGCTGCCGCTCGTGAACGCACCGCACCGCGACGGCATCTGGACGCCCGTTGGCTCGGTGGCGTCGTGCAGTGCTGGTCGTTGCTGCCCCGGATCGGGCACCGCGAGGGGACGGCAGCACCGCGAAGAAGCCCAGGTTGAACACGAGCTGTCCGAGGACGAGCAGCAGCGCTGTCCTCGCCGGCCGTGAAGTCCGAGCTGGCCCGCCGCGGCGGCGAGCGCGAGGCCGCTGGCGGCATGTCCCGCGCCGATGTCCTGCGATCACGGCTCTACAGTCAGAACGCGGGGCTGTGGGACGGTCCCCGCGCCCCCGTCCCCAGGCAGAGAGGAGGCCGGGACGCGCGCGTCCCGGCCTCCGATCCGGCGGACGCCGATCAGGCGTGTTCGTGCTCGTGCACGTCCTCCAGGCCCGCCTCGTGGACGTGCGGATGCTCGTGGGTGTCGTCGTCGTGCGTGTGCTCGTGCACGTGCTCGACGTGGTCGTGGTCGTGCCCGGTGTGGGCGTGGCTGTGGGTCTCGCCGTCGTGCTCGTGCTCGTGAGCGTGGGGCGCGTCGTGCGTGTGCTCGTCGGTCATGCTGCTCCTTGCGTCGTTGCTGTGATGTCGATCGTGGGCGCACGCGGCGGGTCGGCGAAACCGCTGCGCAGATGCTCGATGTGGCGCAGGGCCTCGTCGAGCAGCGTTGCGACGTGCGGGTCGTAAAGCCCGTAGATCACGTGCCGGCCGTTGCGACTGCCGAGCACCAGCCCGAGATCGCGCAGGATCCGCAGCTGATGCGAGACGGCCGGCTGCTCCATCTGCACCGCGGCCGCGAGATCGCCGACCGTGCACTCGCCCTCCCGCAGGCGCGCGAGGATGAGCACACGGCTCGGCGTCGACAGCGCACCCATGACGCGGGCGACATGGCGCGCGTCGTCGGCGCTGACCGGGGTGCTCGAGCTGACTCCGTGTGCGTGGCCCATCTGCCCACATGCTGACATGCACATCTATGCATGTCAACGCAGGTCTGCGGAAGTGGCGCCTGGACGATCTCCGGAGCTCGCCGAGCGAGCGCCTCCCGCCATCCACGGCCGTTGTGGAGTACTCCATCGGGATTGCGACTGAGTGGCAATGACGTTAGGCTGGCGCCAGTCAGGTGCTCTCGCCTAGCGCGCGAGGCATCGCTACCAGGAGGCTCGTCTGCACATGCGTGATCGCACCGGCCGTACCGCCGTGGCCTGCCTGGTGGCGTGCCTGGCCACCGCGGCCGGCGGATGCGGTGACAGCGGGGACTCCGCGGGTTCCCCAGCCGGCAGCGGGACCGATCTGAATGTCGGCACCACGGTCGCGCCGATCACGAGCATCGCGGCGAACATCGGCGGCGACAAGGTGAAGATCACGGGCATCGTGCCCGAGGGAACGAACTCGCACACGTTCGAGCCCAAGCCCAGCGTGGCCGAGCTGCTCAGCGGGCTCGACGTGCTGTTCGTCAACGGCCTCAAGCTTGAGGAGCCGACGAAGGAGCTCGCGGAGGAGAACCTCAAGGACGGCGCGGAGATCGTCGAGCTCGGCACGAAGTCGATCCCCGCGAGCGAGTACGCCTACGACTTCTCGTTCCCGAAGTCCGGCGGCAAGCCCAACCCGCACCTGTGGACCGATCCGAAGTACGCGGTGAAGTACGCCGCGATCATCCGCGACACGCTCGCCGAGCGCGACCCCGCCGACGCCGCGTACTTCAAGGCCAACTACGCCAAGTTCGAGACGAAGGTCGACGCGTTCGACCAGGCGATGCGGACGTCGTTTGCGACCATCCCGCGCGCCAAGCGCAAGCTGCTGACCTACCACGACGCCTACGCGTACTTCGGCCGCGACTACGGCTGGGACGTCATCGGCGCGATCCAGGTCTCGGACTTCGAGGACCCGACGCCGAAGGAGGTCGCCGGCCTGATCGACCAGGTCAAGGCGACGGAGGTGCCCGCGATCTTCGGCTCGGAGGTGTTCCCCAGCCCGGTGCTCGAGCAGATCGGCAAGGAGGCCGGCGTGAAGTACGTCGACGTCCTGCGCGACGACGACCTGCCCGGCTCGCCGGGCGAGCCCGAGCACTCCTGGATGGGCCTGATGCACTTCGACTACGTGACGATGACCGAGGCGATGGGCGGCGACGCGAGCGCGCTGAAGGCCTTCGAGCCCGGCGACGTCGCGCCGGACGATGCGCGCTATCCCCAGTGACGTGACCACCCGCGCCCGCACCCGTGAGGAGCTCGTCTCGCTCGCGGGCGTCACCTGCGGGTACGTCGACGAGGCCGTCCTCATCGACGTCGACCTCGCGGTGCACCGCCGCGAGTTCGTCGGCATCGTCGGGCCGTCGGGGGCCGGCAAGACCACGGCGCTGCGCGTCATCGCCGGCGGGCTGCGCATCGCCGACGGCTCGGTGACCCGCCGCGCGGGCCTGCGCACGGCGTACGTGCCGCAGGTCGAGACGATCAACTGGAGCTTTCCGGTGACCGTCCACGAATGCGTGCTGATGTCGCGCATCGGCCGCCGGCGCGTTCCCTGGGCGAGCCGGGCCGAGCGCGCGCAGGTCGCCGAGGTCCTCGACCGCCTGGACATCGGGGAGCTCGCCGATCGTCACATCCGCGAGCTGTCGGGCGGCCAGCAGCAGCGCATGTTCATCGCCCGCGCGCTGATGGGAGAGCCGGAGCTGCTGCTCATGGACGAGCCGACGTCGGGCGTCGACGTGCGCCTGCGCCACGAGGTGCTGCATCTGCTCGACGATCTCAACGCGCTGGGCCTGGCGATCGTGCTGACGACGCACGATCTCAACGGCATCGCGGCGCATCTGCCGCGCATCGTCTGCATCAACCGCCGCGTCATCGGCGACGGGGCGCCGCGCGACGTGCTCACGCCCGATGTCCTGGAGCGCACGTACGGCGCGAGCATGCAGGTGCTCGAGCACGGCGGCATGCCGGTCGTCGTCGACGGCTACAAGCGCGCCCACGAGCCGCACCCGCTGGAGGCGCACCGGTGATCGCCGACCTGCTGCGGCCCTTCGAGTTCGAGTTCTTCCGCAACGGCCTGCTGGTGGCGACCATGGCCGGCGCGCTGTGCGGGGCGATCGGCGTGTACGTCGTGCTCAAGGGCATGAGCTACATCGGGCACGGGCTCTCGCATGCGATCTTCGGCGGCTTCGCGGCGAGCTCCCTGCTGGGCGTCAACTTCCTGCTCGGCGCGGGCGTCTGGGGCATCGCCTCGGCCCTGATGATCAACGGCGTCACGCGCCGCCGGGTGATCGGCTCCGACGCGGCGATCGGCGTCATCACCACGGCGTCGTTCGCCCTCGGGCTGGCGCTGTTCGCCCTGTTCGGGACGCGCGGCCAGAGCTTCGATGCCGCGCTGTTCGGCAGCATCCTCGGGGTCGGCACAGACGACGTCGTCGCGATGGTCGTCGTCTGCCTGCTGGCGTCCGCGCTGATCTTCTTTCACTACCGCGCGCTGCTGTTCACGACGTTCGATCCCGAGGTCGCCGACGTCGGCGGCGTCAACACGGCGCGCATGGATGCGCTGCTGACCGTCGTGCTCGCGTGCTCGATCCTCGTCACGATGCAGGTGCTCGGCGTGACGCTCGTCGCCGCCGTGCTCGTCATCCCGGCGGCGGTGGCGCGGATGCTGACGAACTCGTTCGCGCGGATGCTGCGGCTGGCGACCGCGATCGGCGCCGTCTGCGGGTTCATCGGGATGAACCTCAGCTACCAGCTCGACATCCAGTCCGGGCCGGCGATCGTGCTCGTGGCGGCCACGCTCTTCGCGGTCGTGTTCGCGGTCACGGGCGTCACCGGGCGGCGGCGGGCCGCCGGGATCACCGCGCCCGCCGCGCTGGCCCTGCGCGCCGACTGACCGGTCAGTGCCGGTGCGCCGCCGCGGCGCGCCCGGCCTTGCTGTTGCGCCTCTTCGCGCAGCGCGCGCACAGCCCGACGATCGGGAAGTGCGAGAAGCGGGCCTCGAAGCCCGACAGCTCGCGGACCTTCTCGCGCACGCCGTCGAGCGACGCCGGTTCGACGGACTCGAGCGCCCCGCAGGACTCGCACGCGAGGTACTCGTGTTCGCCGAAGCCTTCGAGGACGTAGCGGCCGGGGCCGTGGCCGGCGTGGAAATGGCGCACGAGCCCGAGCTCGCCGAGCGTCTCGAGGTTCCGATAGACCGACGCGATGTCGGACTCCGTCATCCTGCCGCCCAGGCCGTCGGCGATGTCCTCGGCCGAGATCGGCTTGCGCGCGGAGATCAGCGCCTCGAGCACCAGCCGGCGCGCGGACGTCACGCGCAGACCGCTGGCCCGAACCACGCCGATGGCCTCCTTGAGATCGGTGACCACGACGGGTTGCCGGTCAGGTGAAACGGTCACGTGCAGCCTTCCATTCGATCCTTGCTGCAAACGTAGCGCATCATTCGGCTGGGGCCGGGCAGTGCGCGCCGGCGCGCGCACCCGCGGCCCGGTCAGTACACCGGATACTTGGGCGGCGGCGAGTAGTCCTTCGTCCGGCTGGCGAACAGCTTGATCGCGAGCAGGCCGAAGACGAATCCGCCGATGTGCGCGAAGTACGCCACGCCGCCTCCGCCGCCGGCCGGGTTGGCCAGGTCGAAGTAGCCGAAGGCCACCTGCTGCACGAACCAGAAGCCGAGGATCAGCATGGCGGGCAGCTCGAGGATCGTGAAGAAGAAGACGATGAAGATCAGCGTCACGACCCGGGCCCGTGGATAGAGCAGGATGTAGCCGCCGAGCACGGCGGCCACGGCGCCCGAGGCGCCGATCGTCGGGACCGCGGCGTTGGGCTCGATGATGATCTGCCCGAAGAGCGCCACGAGGCCGCCGAGCAGGTAGAAGGCCACGAACTTCACGTGGCCCATGCTGTCCTCGACGTTGTTGCCGAAGATCCACAGAAACAGCATGTTGCCGGCGAGGTGCAGGATGCCGCCGTGCATGAACATCGAGCTCAACAGGGTCAGGAGCGTGGGCGGGCCGTCGCCGATGCCCGGGCCGCAGCCGATCGCGGTCTGGTCGGGCGTGATGATGCACCCCTCGCCCGGATGGGTGACCTCGTAGGGGATCGCCCCGTAGTCGATGACGCCGGTGTCGCTCGGGCCGCTGAAGACGGCGCCCTTCGTCTGCAGGAGGAAGTAGACGAGCACGTTGATCGCGATGAACGCGATCGTGACGAACGCCGTCCGGTCCGTCGGGATGTTGTCCTTGAGCGGGAACACGGGTGCCCGGCCGCACCCTACCCGGCGCGCGCCCGCCGATCAGCGGTCGGGCGCGAGCAGGCGCGTCTGCACGTCGGCCATGAGGTCGCTCGGCACGCCGTCCGGATCGATCAGGCGCTCGAGCGCGAAGCCGTTGGACAGCGCGAGCGTGACGAGCGCCCAGCGCCGCGCGTCGATCGGGCTGTCCGCCGGGGCCAGCTCGGCGAGGCTCGCCCGCAGGCGGCGGTAGCGCTCGGAGAACGCGTCCAGCAGCGCGGGCTCGCGAGCGGCATGCACCCAGAACTCGATCGAGAGCACCAGGAAGCGCGCGTTGCGCTCCTCCACGGGCTGGTCGGCCAGCGCCTGCAGGCTCGCCTCCGAGCCCGAGTCGCCGGCGTCGACGATCGCCCGCGTCGCCGCCAGGCGCTGGTCGACGATCTCGTCGAACAGCGCGAGGAACAGCCCGGCCTTGCTGCCGAACGTCGAGTACACGGCGCCCTTCGTGTAGCCGGCGTCGTCGGCGATGTCGTCGATCGTCGTCGCGTGGTAGCCGGCCTCGAAGAAGCGCCGCTGGGCGGCGTCGAGCAGCTCACCGCGGGTCTGCGCGCTGCGCTCGGCGCGCGTCAGGCGGGTGGTGGACGCCACGTCACCGGCCGGCGCGCGTGATAGTGGCGAAGCGCGCGGCGTCGCTGCCCGGCGCGAGCGGCGGCGATCCGCTCGCGCGGCCGGCCGCGAGCACGCTGCCCTCGCCGGCCGCCGAGCGCAGCTGCGCCATCCACTCGGCCGGCACGACGGCGCCCATGTGCCCGCCGTACTCGGGCAGGACGCGGCGGGCCAGCTCTGCGGCCGGGCGCCATTCGATGAACGGCGCGAGATCCTCGGACATCAGCATCGCCGAGACGTTGACCCCGATCTGGTAGTCGGCCGCGTTGAGCTGCTCGCCGCCGAGGACGCCGTCGGCGAGCCAGGCGTCGATCTGATCCATGCGCTCGGGCAGCAGCTCGATGTCCTCGCGGCCGGCCTCGTCGGAGGCGCGGTGCAGACCGGTGGCGAGCTTGATGACGACGGGCGCCAGCATGCGCATGCCGAGGGTCTTGACCGGCCCGCGCCCGGAGCCCAGGACGCTGTGAAACGCCTTGCGATCGCGGCGCGCGGCGCAGTAGAAGACCCGCCGCACGGCGTTCTGCAGCTCCTCGCCCCAGCGCTCGGCCTGCTGGACCCTGCGGCGCGCGGCGGGGTCGGTCGGGAACAGCAGCGGCTGGTCGGGGTACATCTCGTCCAGCGCGCGGGCGATGAAGCGGGTGCCCTGCACGCGGACGCCGCCGGCCTTCATCGCCGGCACGCCCATCGTCGGGAACCCGAGCAGGAGCATCGTCGGGGCGTGCACGGCGGGCGGCAGCTTGACGAAGTCGTACTCGAGACCCTTGTGCTCGAGCATGAGCCGGCCGGTGTGGACCGAGTTGGATCCCGTGAAGCCGTACAGCTTGATCTTGTCTGACACCGTCGCCTCCTCGCCGTTGCCCGTACCGTCGGTACTTCGATACCGACGGTATCAGGACAGCGCGGCGAGCGGGCCGCTTCCGGGCTCCTCTTGCGGGACGTGCTGGTCGGCGTGGTAGCTGGAGCGCACGAGCGGGCCGGCGGCGATGTGGTCGAAGCCGAGCGCGTAGGCGGCGGTTTCGAGCGCCTGGAACTCGTCAGGGTGCCAGTAGCGCACGACCGGCAGATGACGCTCGGTCGGGCGCAGGTACTGCCCCACCGTGAGGACCTGCACGCCGTGCTCGCGGAGGATCGCGAAGGTCTCGACCATCTCCTCGTGCGTCTCGCCGAGGCCGACCATCAGGCCGGACTTCGTCGTCACCTCGTCGCCGCCCATCTCCTTGGCGTTGCGCAGCACGCGGCAGGAGCGCTCGAAGCGCGAGCCGCGGCGGGCCACCGGGTACAGCCGCGGCACGACCTCGACGTTGTGGTTGAAGACGTCGGGCCGCTCGGCGATGACCTTCGCCAGCGGCATCTCCTGGCCGCGGAAGTCGGGCGTCAGCACCTCGACCTTGCAGCGCGGCGCCTGGCGGCGGATCTGGCGGATGACGCCGACGAACGCACTCGCGCCGTAGTCGGGCAGGTCGTCGCGGTCGACGGAGGTGATGACCGCGTGACGCAGGCCCATCTTCGCGATCGAGCGCGCGACGCGGGCCGGCTCGAGCGGGTCGTTCCACGTCGGCTTGCCGGTGCGCACGTTGCAGAAGCCGCAGCGCCGCGTGCACGTGTCGCCGAGGATCATGAACGTCGCGGTGCCGCGCTCCCAGCACTCGCCGACGTTCGGGCACGCGGCCTCTTGGCAGACCGTGTGCAGGTTCTCGTCGGCGATGAGCTTCGTCAGCTGGCGATAGCGCTCGCCGCCCGGCGCCTGGACCTTGAACCACGGCGGCTTGCGCTCGCGCATCGGCCGCACGTCGGGGCCGAGGACGCTGAGCACGTCCATCCCGCCTGGATTGGCGCGGGAGCGGGTCGAGAGCCTGCGTTCGTCGGTGGCCATGGGCGCCGTATCGAGGGTAGCGGTCAGGTGGGGCGGCAGCAGGACGATCTTCACTCCGCGCGGGCTGGGCGGTACCGTCGACGGCGTGAGGAGCGACGGTTCGCGAGATGCGAAGACCTTGCCGCCCAATCTCCGCAAGCTCGTCGAAAAGGGCAAGGCGGTCGCTCCTCGGCGCGAGATGCGTCACGTGCTGACGAAGATCGGCCGCCCGCCAGGACTGATGTTTGACGCGGGCACGCGCGCACTGCAGGAGCAGCGCGGCGACCGTGCCTGATCGCGCGGGCGTTCTCCACGCCGGCACCTCTGCGCTCGTCAAGCTGGCCGTTCACGAAGCTGAACCGGATGCGCTTCGCGCCGAGCTCGAGCAGTGGCAGGAGGTCGCGACGAGCGTGATCACCGAGATCGAACTGGCCCACCGCCGTCGCACGAGTGCGCGCCGCGGGTGTACCGGCGCTCGACCAGATCGACGTCCTCTCGATCACGTGAGCAGCGCTTGAGATCGATCTGACATCGGAGATCAGGGACGTGGCAGCATCGCTCGAACCGGCCGAAGTCCGCGCGCTTGCTGCATTCACATCGCCAGCGCTCTCAGCCTCGGTGATGACTTGGCGGCTGTCCTGACCTACGACAAGCGGATGGGCGAGGCCGTGCGCGCGCACGGCGTCGGCGTTCTTGCACCCAGCCTGACGTCTCCCTCAGGCGGGGCGGCACAGGAAGATCAGGTCCGACGCCAGCAGGCGGTGGCGGGCGGCGGCGCCGTCGGCGCCGAGCTCGGCGGCCATGTCGACGACCTCGACGGCGAAGCCCGCCGTGCGCAGCCGGTCGGCGATGTCCGGCGCGTAGAGGCGGACGTGGTCGTGCTGGAGGAACGCCCGGCGGCGGTCCTCCGCGGCGGTGATGCTCGCGTCCTCGTAGGTGGTCGCACGGTCCAGGGCGAGCGGGACCATGACGAGCGTGAAGCCCGCGGGCGCGGTGACGCGGCGCAGCTCGCGCATCGCGGCGCGGTCGTCGTCCACGTGCTCGAGCACGTGCGAGCAGACGATCGCGTCGAAGGCGCCGTCGGGCAGGTCGAGCGCGGTGACGTCGAGGCGCAGGTCGGCGTCCTGCGTGGTGTCGAGGTCCGTGGTGACGTAGCGCAGGCCGGGCCGTCCGGCCAGGCGCCGGCGCAGGCACCATTCGGGCGAGAAGTGCAGCAGCGAGCGGGCGCCGGCGAGCAGCTGCGGGCGGCGCTCGAACAGCAGCCATTGCGCGCGGTGGCGTTCCTGTGCGCCGCAGCGCCAGCAGAGCGCGTTCGGGCGGTTCCAGTCGTCCTTGAAGCGATCGAAGCGGTGGTCGCAGACGGGGCAGTGGACCGCGTCGCCGCGGTGGCGGGCGGTGGCGGCGCGGACGCGGGCGGCGTCGAGCAGGCGGCTCACGCGGCCGGCGCGGCGGCGGCGACGGCGGTGGCGGCAGCGGCGGCGGTCACGCGGTCGAGGTCGACCGTGACGGGGCGCCGCGCGAACGCCTGCGCGAAGCGCGCGGCCATGTCCTCGCGCACGGCGCTCAGCAGCGGAGCGTCGCCGTCGTCAGGCGGGCCGGTCTCGACCAGCACGGAGGTCATCTGCACGCCGGTCAGCCCGCAGGGCACGACCCAGCCGAACGGCGCGAGGTCGTTGTCGACGTTGATCGCAAAGCCGTGCGTCGTCACGCCGCGGGCGACGTGCACGCCGATCGAGGCGATCTTGCGGTCGGCGGCCCAGACGCCCGTGAAGTCCGGCCCCTCGTCGGGGCGCGCGCGGGCGCGGATGCCGGCGTCGGCCAGCGCGGCGACGATCGCGCCCTCCATCGTTCGCAGGTAGGCGATGACGTCGTCGATGCGCATGATCGGATAGCCGACGAGCTGGCCGGGCCCGTGGTAGGTGACCCGCCCGCCGCGGTTGGTGTCGACGATGCCGATGCCCTGCTCGCGATACCAGGCCTCGCCCATCGTCAGCTCGGCGGCGGCGTCGGAGCGGCGGCCGCGGGTGTAGACGGGCGGATGCTCGAGCAGCAGCAACGTGTCCGGGATGCGTTCCGCCTGGCGCGTCGCGCGCACGCGCTCCTGCAGCTCCGTCGCCGCCCGGTACTCGATCGGCGGCAGGTGGCAGACCCAGAGCTCGTCGGTCATGGCTCGATGATCGCAGGCCGATCGCGTTCCTCGTACACACGGCGGGTGAGCGCGAGGAAGGCCGTGGCGGCGGGCGAGTGGCGCCGTCCGGCGCGTGAGGCGAGCGAGACGTCACGGCGCATCGCGGGCTCCACGAGGCGCGCGATGGAGACGGTCGAGCCCGGGCCGCCGGCATCCGAGCGCGGCAGGAGCGCGACGCCGAGGCCGCCGGAGACGAGGCTGCGGATGCGCCGGCTCTCGTTGGACTCGAGGGTGATGCGCGGCTCGAACCCCTGCGCGGCGGCGCCGGAGTCCAGCAGCTCGCGCAGCCGCGAGCCGATGCGAAAGGCGATGAAGGGCTCGTCGGCGAGCTCGGCGAGCCGCACCTCCTCGCGGCCGGCGAGCGGGTGCTGCATCGGCACCGCGACGACCAGCTCCTCGCTGACGAGCGGGTGCAGCTCCAGGCCGCGGCGCTGGATGCGCGCGGTCACCGACAGGAACGCGAGGTCGATGACGTCGTCGCGCAGCATCTCGGCGAGCTCCTCGCTGGACTGCTCGCGCACGGTCAGCTCGACCGCGGGATGGTTGCGATGAAACGAGGCGAGCAGCAACGACAGGTCGACCGGGCCCATCGTGTGCAGCGCCCCGACGGACAGGCGACCGCCCTGCACGCCGGCCAGCGTCTGCAGCTCGGCCTGCGCGGCGTCGAGCTCGGAGAGGATGTGGCGGGCGCGCGCGACGAGCAGCTCGCCGGCGCCCGTGAGCGCGACCTTGCGCGTCGTGCGTTCGACGAGCGCCAGCCCGACCTCGGCCTCCAGGCGCTGGATCTGCTGGGAGAGCGCGGGCTGGGCGATGTGCTCGCGCGCCGCGGCGCGCGTGAAGTGGCGCTCGTCGGCGAGCGCGACGAGATAGCGCAGCTGGCGCAGTTCCATACCCACAGCTTATGAGTTGGGGCGCAAACTGGTATTGGACTTCTGGATGGACGTCATGCACCATGGTGGAGCAACTCACCTCGCGCATCGCCCGGCCGGCCTGTCTCTCTCCTCCCGCCGCCGGCCGGGCCAGCGCGCGGGTCCCACGCAGCTCCCGCGAAGGGCGCGCCGATCGCTTCTCCTCCCGGCGCGTCCTTCGCAGCCGCATGTCAGGCTCCGTCCCATGCGATACGCCGACCCGTTTCGCGACGCCGGCCGTGCCGAGACGACGGATCACGACTTCCTGCTGACGTGCTCCTGCGGGACCGAGCAGCGCCTCGACGAGATGACGCTCGACGAGGAGGGCGTGGTCACGCTGTACGACTGCCAGCGCTGCACGAGGAGCCTCGTCGGCGTCCTGACCGACGACCCGGATCTGGCGATGACCGCCCCCCAGGCGTTGACGCGCTGGCAGGAGAAGGCCGGCCATCACCTGCGCGGCTACATCGTCGGCGCCCGCGTCGACGTCGCGCTGCGCCCCGAGGGCGCTGAGCAGGACATCCTGCTGATCCCCGCCACGCGGTACTTCTTCGAGCAGTACGCCAACCTGTAGGGGCGGCAATCCGGCGGGTGGCCTGAGTCCACCACCCGCGCCATGGCGCGACCCCGACTCAGAGCTCGTAGCTCTCCACGCGCTTCTTCACGCTGGCCAGGAAGCGGGCGGCGAGCGCGCCGTCGAGCGCCCGGTGATCCCACGACAGGCCGAGGATGACCATCGGGCGGATCGCGATCGCGTCGTCGCCGAACTGGTCGGTGACGACCACCGGGCGCTTGACGATCGCCTCGACGTCGAGGATCGCCACCTGCGGCTGGGCGATGACGGGCGTGGCCATCATCGAGCCGAACTGGCCGGGGTTCGTGATCGTGAACGTCGCGCCGTGGACGTCGTCGGGGCTGAGTTGACGCGAGCGGGCGCGGCGGGCGAGGTCACGGATGCGGCGCGACAGGCCCTCGGGCGAGAGGTCCTGGGCGCCGCGCACGACCGGCACGATGAGGCCGTCCTCGCCGAGCGCGACGGCGATGCCGAGGTTGACCTGCTCGTGCACGGTGTGGACGTCGTCCTCGAGCCAGGCGTTCAGCAGCGGGAACTCGACGAGCGCGCCGATCGTGCAGCGCGCGATCAGCGGCAGCGCGGTGATGGCGAGCTTCTTGCGGGCGATCTCGATGCGCGAGACGTCGACCTCGATCCAGGTCGTGCAGGTCGCCGCGGTCTCCTGCGAGCGCTTCATGTGCACGCCGATGGCCTGGCGCATGCGCGACAGCGGGCGGCCCTCGGGCGGCGTGTACGGCCCGCTGACCGAGGCGCCCGCGCCCGGCCGGTAGGGGCTCTCGATGTGCAGCGTCGGCTCGGTGGAGTCGGAGCCCGTCGCGCGCGTGGCGGCAGCGCCGCCACGCGCCGCGACGACGGCCATGACGTCCTTCTTCTGCACGCGGCCGTCGCGCCCCGTGCCCTGCACCTCGTCGAGGTCGACGCAGTGCTCGTCGGCGATCCGCTGCACGACGGGGCTGTAGCGCCGCGCCGCGGCCGCGGCGCGTCCGCCCGGCGGACGCGCCGCCGGGGCCGGTGGCACCGCGGCCACGGGACGACCCGAGGGCGGCGGGGCCGGCGAGGGTGCGGGTGCGGGCGCCGCACGGGGCGCCGGCGGCGGGTCGTTCTCGGAGCTGTGCGGCTCGCCCGGGCGCGCATCGGTGGCGATCCGCGCGAGCGTTACTCCGACGTCGACGGTCGTCCCCACGGCGACGAGCACCTCGGCGAGGCGCCCGGCCGCCGGCGCCGGGACCTCCGTGTCGATCTTGTCGGTCGAGATCTCGCAGATCGTCTCGTCGGCCTCGACCCAGTCGCCGGGCTGCTTGCGCCACTCGACGATGGTGCCCTCCGCGACGGAGACGCCCATCTGCGGCATCGTGACGTCCACGAGGGTCGCCGGATCAGTACTCGAGGAGCTGACGGCAGGCCTCCCGGATGCGATCGACGGACGGCAGGACGGCGGCTTCGAGCGTCGGCGAGAACGGGATCGGCACGTCCGGCGAGGCGACGCGCACGACGGGACCGTCGAGGTCCTCGAAGCCGAACTCGGCGATCAGCGCCGCGACCTGGGCGCCTGCCGCGCAGGTCTGGTTGGCCTCGTCGACGATGACGACCTTCGAGCACTCGTGGACCGCGGCGAGGATCGCCGCCTCGTCGAGCGGGACCAGCGAGCGCAGGTCGAGCACCATGATCGAGGCGTCGTCGAGGTCCTCGGTCGCCTCGAGCGCCGTGTGCACCATCGCCCCGTACGCGATCACGACGAGATCGCTGCCCTCGCGCGCCACGCGGGCGCTGAACGGCGTCTCGTAGGAGCCCTCCGGCACCTCGCCCTTGACGCGGCGGTAGAGGTTCTTGTGCTCCATGTAGATGACCGGGTTGGGGTCGCGGATGCTCGCGATGATCAGGCCCTTGGCGTCCTCGGCCGTGCTCGGCGCGACGACCTTCAGGCCCGGCGAGTGCATGAACCAGGCCTCGGGGTTCTGGGAGTGAAACGGGCCGCCGGAGAAGCCGCCGCCGCTGGGCAGGCGGACCGTGATGTTCACCGGCAGCCCCTGGCGGTAGAGCATCTTGCCGGCGACGTTGATGATCTGGTCGAAGCCACAGGAGACGAAGTCGGCGAACTGCATCTCGCAGACCGGTCGCAGGCCGACGACGGCGGCGCCGACGGCGGTGCCGACGATCCCCGACTCCGCGAGCGGCGTGTCCATGACGCGATCGGCCCCGAACTCCTCGATGAAGCCGTCCGTCACCTTGAACGCACCGCCGTAGACGCCGATGTCCTCGCCCATGAGCAGGACGCGCTCGTCCTCGCGCATCTCCGTGCGCAGCCCGTCGGAGATCGCGCGCAGGTAGGTCATCTCGCTCATCGTGCGCCGCCGAACCCGCTCCACGGCGCCTGCCCGTCCTCGAGCAGGACCTCCTCGGCCTCGCGCGGTGCAAAGAGGCGGTCGGTCGCCGTCGCCGGGTCGGGCATCGGGCCGGCGAGCGCCTGCTTCGCGGCCGCATTCACCTCGGCGCGGACCTCGGCGCGCAGCGCCTCGACATCGACGCCGAGCGCCGCGACGCGGGCGCTCTGGCGATCGATCGGATCCTTCTGGCGCCACTCCTCGACGAGCGCCTTGGGCACGTACTTCATGTCGTCGTGCGCGCCGTGGCCGTGCATGCGCATCGTGACGGCCTCGATCAGCGTCGGCCCGCCGCCGGAGATCGCGCGGTCGCGAGCGACCCGCGTCGCCTCGAAGACCGCCTCGGCGTCGTTGCCGTCGACCGAGACGCCGGGGAAGCCGTAGCCCGCCGCGCGCTCGACGGGGTTGACCGCGAACTGCTGCTTGATCGGCGTCGAGTAGGCGAACTGGTTGTTCTCGAGGACGAAGATCACCGGCAGGTGCTGCACGCCGGCCCAGTTCATGGCCTCGTGGAAGTCGCCGCGCGAGGTCGATCCGTCGCCGAACCAGGTCAGCGCGCAGCGCGGCTCGCGGCGCAGCTTGAAGGCCATCGCCATGCCGGCGGCGACGAGCATCATGTCGGGCAGCATCGAGACCATCCCGACGCAGCCGGTCCGGTAGTCGCCGAAGTGCACGTTGCCGTCGCGGCCGCTCGTGATGCCCGCCTCGCGCCCCATGTACTGGGCCAGGACGGTGGATGGCTGCACGCCGCGCACGAGATGCGCGCCGAGGTCGCGGTGCAGGACGCAGAGGCGGTCGGCCGCCGCCATCGCCCACGTCGCGCCGACCGACACGGCCTCCTGGCCGAACCCGTCGTAGAAGGACCCGGGTACCTTGCCCTGCCGGTAGAGGTTCATCGCGCGTTCCTCGATCGCGCGCATGAGCAGCATCGCGCGCAGCAGGCCGACCCGGTCGTCGGGGGTCAGGTGCGCGGACGGGCTCTCCGGGGCGGGTGTACTGGGACCGATGTGAACGTCCGTGCTGCTGGTCGCCATCTTCGCCTTTCGTGCTCGGCGGTGCAGGACGGGATCTCCGCCTGACCTTGTTCGGACATCTCGTCGGGATCTCCGCGCGAGACGCCAACCGTCTGCTGCCGAGAGTACCGGGTAAATACGCTGGTTGGATGGCCCAGTCGGCAGATGGCTACCCCGGCGGCCGCCTGCGGCGCCTGCGCTGGCGCCTGAGCGGGGCCTGGCTGTGGCCCGCGTTCGTCGTCGTGACGCTGCTGGAGATGGCGCTGCTGCACTGGCTGCCGATCGCCGGCGAGGGCAGCCGCTGGATCGCGGCGCTGCTGGTGGCGGGCAGCCTCAACGTCCTGGCGATCGCGGTGCTCGGCGGGCTCGGCGGGGTGTGGCTGCGCCGCCGCCGCGGCGATCTGCCCAAGGTCGTGGCCGACGACTACGCGGGCCTCGCGGCGCTCGCCGTCGTGGGGCTGGCCTTCCTCGTCGCCGGGCTCGTGCACCGTCCGCAGCTCGCCGCCGAGCAGGCGGCGTTCGCCCGGCAGTCGCAGGCGGTGCGGCTGTGGGTCGACGCCTACGCCAACGACTTCGCGCGCGCACACGTGTCTGGCGCCGACAGCGTGCAGGTCGACCGCGACCTCTACCGCACCTGCGTGCCCCAGCCCGATCCCAAGCGCTGGCTGTGCCTGATCGTCGACACCGCGCACGAGCCGCCGCGCATCAAGCGCGACACGAGCCGCGAGTCCAACGCCTCCCAGAATCCGCGCGGGGTCTTCAGGTAACGCGCGCAAATGCCGATACGCCAGGTGGGATGACAGGGACCCGCGCACTCTTCGCCTCGATCGGCGCCAGCGTCCTACTCGTCGCCGCCGCGGCGCTGTCGTTGCTGGCGGTCAGCGCGGTCTTCGCGTTCGGCGGCTGGTCGGACCCCGTCGCGGACTCCGGACGCCAGACGGCGCTCGTCCTCGCCGCCGACGATGCCGACACGCGCCAGGGCTCCCGGCAGAAGGCGTTCGTGCTGCCCTCCCGCACGCCGGCCGAGCGCTCCGCGCGCCCCGCGACGCGAACCGGCCCCGTGCCGCAGCGAACCGCGCGTGCCGCCGACCAGGCCGCGATCACCCCGGAGACCAACCGCCGCCCGCAGGCCGCGTTCTCCCCGCCGCCACCGGTCAGCGCACCCGAGACCGTGACGCCGCAGGCGCCGGCCGCCCCGAAGAAGTCCGCCGGTGACGGCGTGCGCACCGCCGGCGACGACATCAGCGGCAAGGTCGAGAACACGGGCGACGCGCTCGCCCAGCTCACCGACCCGCTCCTGCCGCCGGTCACCGCGGCGACGCAGAAGGTGCTCAACCTCGTCGCGGACCTGCTGCGCCGCACGACCGACAACCTCGGCAGCACCGTCGACCGCGTCCTGCCCGTGCAGTAGCGCGGCGCGCTCTCAGTCGGCGAACGCGAGCGCCAGCGGGCGCTCGAGCAGCGCGCGGATGCGCGCGAGGAACTGTGCCGCGTCGGCGCCGTAGAGGATCCGGTGGTCGCAGGCCAGCGTGACGTTCATCGTGTGGCGTGCCACGAGCGCGCCGTCGCGGACGACGGCCCGCTGCGCCAGGGCGCCGACCGCGAGGATCGCGGCCTGGGGCGGGTTGATCACCGCGGTGACGTCCGTCACGCCGTACATGCCGAGGTTGGAGACCGTGAACGTCCCGCCGCTGAGCTCGGGCGGCGTGACCGCGTTGGTGCGCACGCGCTCGGCGAGGGCGCGTGTTTCGCGCGCGATCGCGTGCAGCGATTTGCGGTCGGCGTCGAACACCGTCGGGACGACGAGCGCGTCGTGCGCGGCGACGGCGATGCCGACATTGATCCGGCTGTAGAGCTCGAAGCGCGCGTCGCGGTAGCTGCCGTTGGCGCGCGGGAACTCGCGCAGGGCGAGCCCGCAGGCCTTGACGACCATGTCGTTGTAGGAGGGCACGTCGCCGCCGAGCTCCTTGAGCTCGGCGCGCAGCGCGACGCACGCCTCCATGTCGATCTCGGTGCGCAGCTCGAAGGTCGGGATCGTCGCGCGCGACTCGGCCATGCGGCGCGCGATCAGGCCCTGGGTGCGGGTGAGCTCCTGTGTCGTGACGTCGCCCTTGGCGGTGCCGCTCTCGGCGACGGTGGCGGCGGGCGGCGGAGGCGCCGGTGCCGGCGCGGGTTGCGCGGGCGAAGCCGGGGGTGCTGACGGCCCGGCGCCGGGTGCGGGCGGTTCGGGTGCGGCGGGGGTGGACGGCGCCGCGGCGGGCGCGGGCGCGGCAGGTGCCGGAGCGGCAGGTTGCGGCGCGCTCGCCGCGCGCTGGACGTCGTCCTTGACGATCCGCCCGCCGGGACCGGTGCCGGCGACGGCGTGCAGGTCGACGCCCTGTTCGTGGGCCAGGCGGCGCGCGAGCGGCGACGCCTTCACGCGTCCCTCGGTCCGCGGGGCGGGGGCGGCGGCGGCCGGCGGGTCGGCCGGCGCGGGAACGCTCGGCGCTGCGGCCGCGGGGACGGCCGGCGCGGGCGCGACCGGCTCGGCCGTCGGCTGGACCGGCGGCTCAGGCTCCGGCGTGCTCACCGAAGCCGCCGCCGGCGCCGTGGCACCAGCGCTCCCGCCCTCACCGCCGTCGAGCGTGGCGATCACACTGCCGATCGGCAGCGTCTCGCCTGCGCCGGCGACGATCTTCAGCACGCCCGAAGCATCGGACTCGTAGGTCAGCGTCGCCTTGTCGGTCTCGATCTCCGCGAGCGGCTCGCCGCGCGCGACGGTCTCGCCGTCGGACTTCAGCCACTTGAGGATCGTGCCCTCCTCCATCGAGTCCGACAGGCGCGGCATGACGATCTCGGCCATGGCTAGGCGCGGTCCCGGAAGGTGGCGAGGACGGCGTCGACGATCTGCGGCTCATGCGGGAAGGCGAGCTGCTCGAGCGCCTTGGAGTAGGGCATCGGCACGTCGGCGCCGGTGACCCGCTGGACGGGCGCGTCGAGGTCGTCGAAGGCCTGCTCCTGGATGAGCGCCGCGAGGTTCGCACCGACGCCGCCGTGCGGCCAGCCCTCCTCGACGATGACGCAGCGGTTGGTCTTGCGCACGGACGCGAGGATCGTGTCGAGGTCCAGCGGGCGCAGCGTGCGGGGGTCGATCACCTCGGCCTCGATCCCGTGCTCCTCGCAGAGCGTCTTCGCCGCGCGGGCGGCGGTGAGCGCCATGCGCGAGATGCCGACGATCGTCACGTCCGAGCCCTCGCGGCGGATCGCGGCGACGCCGAAGCGCACCGTGAAGTCGTCGTCGTCGGGCACCTCGCCGCGCTGGCCGTAGAGGTACTCGTGCTCGATGAACACGACCGGGTTGTCGTCGCGGATGGCGGACTTCAGCAGGCCCTTGGCGTCGGCTGCGGTGGTCGGGGTCGCGACGAGCAGGCCCGGCACGTGGAGGAAGAGCGCCTCCCATGAATGCGAGTGCGTCGGCCCGAGCTGGTGGCCGGCGCCCTGCGGCATGCGCACGACGAGCGGCACCTTGACCTGGCCGCCGAACATGTAGCGGATCGTCGCCGCGTGGTTGACGATCTGGTCCATCGCCAGCAGCGAGAAGTTGATCGTCATGAGCTCGACGACGGGGCGCAGGCCGGTCATCGCGGCGCCGACGCCTATGCCGACGATCGTGTTCTCGGAGATCGGCGTGTCGCGCACGCGCTTCTCGCCGAACTCGTCGAGCAGGCCGGCCGTCACCTTGAACGCGCCGTTGAAGACGCCGATGTCCTCCCCCATGAGCAGGACGTTCTCGTCGCGCGCCATCTCCTCGCGCAGCGCGGCGTTGAGCGCCTCCCGGTAGCGCATCACCGCCATCGCGTCAGTCCCGGTCTCGCTGGGCGTCGTCGGCGGGCTTCAGGTCGCCGGCGTTCGGCGCGTGCGTGCCGTCGTGGCCGTGCTCGGCCGAGCGCGGCAGGTCGGCCCGGTCCATCCCGCGCTCGTCCTCGCCGCGGTGCGGGGTCGGCGTGCGCTCGTCGACGGAGTACCAGCCGCGGACCTGGTCGCCGAGGACGTAGATGTCGTCGTAGAGGTCGTTGGGCGACGGGTAGGGGGAGGCGTCGGCGAACGCCACCGCGGCGTCGACGCGCTCGATCGTCTGCTGATCGATCCGCGCGCGCTCGTCGGCGTCGAGGCTTCCCGCCTCGACGAGCTGGTCGCCGAACACCGCGAGCGGGTCGCGCTTGCGCCACTGGTCGACCTGCTCCTTCGTGCGGTACTCCTCCGGGTCGGCCATCGAGTGGCCGCGGAAGCGATAGGTGACGGCCTCGACGAGCACCGGCCGGCGCTCCTCGCGGGCGATCCGCAGCGCCTCGCTCGTGACGTTGTAGGTGTCGAGCACATCCATGCCGTCGCAGCGCATGCCGGGCACGCCGAAGCCCTCGCCCTTGCGCATGAGGTCGGTCACCGCCGAGTGGCGCTCGAGCGACGTGCCCATCCCGAACTGGTTGTTGGTGACCATGAAGACGACCGGCAGCCTCCAGAGCGCGGCGAGGTTCATCGTCTCGCCGAACGTGCCCTGGTTGGAGGCGCCGTCGCCGAACTGGCACAGCGTCGCGTCGTCGTGGCCGAGGTAGTCCGACGCCAGCGCGAAGCCCGCCGCGAGCGGCAGGTTGCCGCCGACGATCCCGTAGCCGCCCATGAACCGCCGCTCGAGGTCGAACATGTGCATGGACCCGCCGCGCCCCTTGCACAGGCCGTCGACGCGGCCGAACAGCTCGGCCATGACCTTGTTGGGGTCGCTGCCGCGGGCCAGCGTGTGGCCGTGCGAGCGGTACGTCGAGATGAGGTAGTCGCGGTCGCGCAGCGCGCGGGTGGAGCCGACGATCGTCGCCTCCTCGCCGATCGCGAGGTGCAGGAAGCCGCCGACCTTGGCCTTGGCGTACATCTCGCCGGCGCGCTCCTCGAAGCGACGGATGAGCATCATCGTCGCGAGCCACTCGATGGCGACCGCGGGCTCGGGGAGCGCGGTCAGGTCGGTGGATGGCGCGACGCGCTCGGTCATCGAAAGGTCCAGAGTACCGGCAGCGCGTCCGGGCTCAGGCGCGATTTCTCGCGCCGCCCGGTGAACGTGGCCGTTTGACAGGCGCCGCCGGCCGGGTGATCGTGCAGGCGTGCGCGAGGACCCCGGACGTGTCAGCCGCCGCCGCTTCGTCGCGGGTGCGGCCGCGGCCGCTGCGGCGGCGGCCGCCGCCGCGGCCGGCGACGGGGCCTTGGCAGCAGCGGCGGCGCAGCGGCGGGCCGCCCGTCGTCCGCGCACGCGCCGCCGGCACGATGTCGTCGTCGTCGGCGCCGGGCTCTCCGGCCTCGTCGCGGCGCGCGAGATCGCCCGCGCCGGGCACTCGGTGGCGGTCGTCGAGGCGCGCGATCGGGTCGGCGGGCGGATGCACGACCGCATCGTGGCCGGCGGTGAGGTCATCGACCTGGGCGCGGAGTTCATCGGGCCGACGCAGAACCACATCCGCGCGCTCGTCGACGAGCTGGGGATCGCGACGTTCCCGAGCTTCGACGCCGGCAGGAACGTCTACCTGGCCGGCGGCCGGCGCACCCCGTTCGCCGACACCGGCCCGACCGGCAGCGCGCCGCCCGACGTCGCCCTGCTCCCCGACCTGCTGCTCGCGATCCCGCGCCTGAACTCGCTCGCGCTGAAGGTCCCCGTCGACGCGCCGTGGGACGCCGCGGGCGCGGCGCAGCTCGACAGCGAGTCGCTGGAGACCTGGCTGCGGCGCAACGCGCTGGGCCGGCCGTTCATCGACATCGCGCGGGCGGTGTGCCGCCCGATCTTCGGCGCCGAGCCGCGCGAGCTGTCGCTGCTGTTCGTGCTGTTCTTCATCGCCGCCTCGGGCGACGAGCGCACCCCCGGCACGTTCGAGCGCAACTTCAACACGCGCGGCGGCGCGCAGCAGAACCGCATCGACGGCGGCACGCAGCAGATCGCCACGCGGCTGGCCGAGGAGCTCGGGCGCCGCGTGATCCGCCGCTCGCCGGTGCGGCGGATCGTGACCGGCCGCGGCCACGTGGACGTGATCTCCGACCGCTACGTCAACCGCGCCCGGCAGGTCATCGTCGCGCTGGCGCCGGTGCTCGCCGGGCGGATCCAGTACGAGCCGGCGCTGCCCGCCCTGCGCGACGGGCTGACCGCCCGGATGCCGCAGGGCCGCCTCATCAAGATCCAGGCGGTCTACGAGCGGCCGTTCTGGCGCGGCGACGGGCTCAACGGCTCGTCGCTCGCCGACGTCGGCCCGTGCAACGTGACGTTCGACAGCTCGCCCCGATCGGGCACGCCCGGTGCGTTGCTGGGGTTCGTCGGCGGCGACGAGGCACGCGCGTTCGAACGGCTGCCGGCGGGCGAGCGCCGGCGGGCCGCGCTCGGCAGCCTGGCGCGCGCCTTCGGCTCACGTGCCCTGGATCCGATCGCGTACGTCGAGACGGACTGGTCGGCGGAGCCGTACACCCGCGGCTGCCCCGTGGGGATCGCGCCGCCCGGCCTGCTCACGACGCACGGGCGCGCGCTGCGCGAGCCGGTCGGCCGGCTGCACTGGGCCGGGACGGAGGCCGCGACCTACTGGAACGGCTACATGGACGGCGCGGTCCGCTCGGGCCGGCGCGCCGCGCGCGAGGTGCTCGAGCGGCTGTAGCGCCTGGGGCCCAGGGAGGACCAGAGGGCGGCTCTACGGGACCGGCGCGTCGGCCTCTCCCGTATCCCCCGAACGGCCCGTGCGGTAACCGGGCTCGCAGCTGTCCTGGCCGAAGGGCGCAGGCGAGCCGGCCGCCCGGGGCTGGTGCCGGAGACCGTCAGCCCCACGCAGCGTGCGCGCGCGACGACGATGCCTCCGAGAACTCGGCGGCGCTGTGCGCACAGGCGCGGTCGGCGCCGCACGCGAGGGCGCGCCGCCGGCGGGTGAGCCACGCGCGGCGAGGCCGGCGCAGATCAGCGCGAGCGAGACGGCGCTGCAGCGCGAGCACCCATGCACCGCATACGCCGCGGGCGTGCGCCGAGGTCCCGCCCGGGCGTCTACGGGCCGCCGCGACCGGCCGCGGTGCAGCACCACCGCACCGAGCGCGGGAACGCCGGCCGCGTGGCTCCCGGCATGAACTGGCGGGCGATGTTCGCCACGGCGGCAAGCCGTCCGCCGCCGCGGGGGCGTAGGAACAGCCACTGGTCGGCGTTCGGCCACGCGATCAGCAGGCGCTCGCCCCCCGGCGACCAGGCCGGGGCGCCGAGCTGCCCCGGTCCGGTGAAGAGCACGGGCCCGCGCAGGCCGCGCCCAGCATCCAGCAGCAGCACCTCGCTGCGGCCGTTCGCCGCCGCGCGCCGCACGACCGCCACCTGCTCGCCGCGCGGCGCCCATTCGGCGTGTTGCAGCTGAAATCCGGCCGGCAGCGGGCGGGCGTACAGGCGCCGGCCGGCATCGTCGAAGACGACGAGCGCGCGCGAGGTCGCGGCGAGCAGGGCGCGCCCGTCCGGCGACCAGGACAGCGCCACGGCGCCGGCCAGGCGCTCGCTGCGCCACAACCGCCGGCGCGCGTCCGCGGCGACGACGTTCACCCGGTGGCGTGCGTCCACGTAAGCCACCGTGTGCGTGCCGTCCGGCCGCCAGGCGGGCGCGACGTCGGGCTGCGTTGCGGTCGTCAGGCGGTGATCGCCGGTGCCGTCGCCGTTGACGATGCGCAGCTCGCCGCCGGCGAGGTAGGCGATGCGGTAGCCCGTGCCCGGTGCCCAGCGGGCGAGCGCGACCGGACCGGGCGCCGGGAGCGACCACCGCACCTGCCCGGCCGGACTCAGCGCGGTGAGCTCGCGCCCCCGCCACGCGACGACGAAGCGCCCGTGCGGCGACCAGGCGGCGCCCGTGTACGCGCCGAGCCGGCGCTTGGAGCCGTCGGCCGAGACGACCCACGCCCCGTCGGCGCCCTGCACGAGCAGTCGCCCTCCGCCCGGCACCTCGGCCAGCGCCGGCTCGGCGTTGCGCTCGCCGACCCCGAGGACGCCGCGCACCCACTCGCCGACGGCGCTCTGCGGAGCGCTGGCGGCGGCGGCGCCGGCGGCCGCGACCGGCAACAGCGCCGCCGCGATCGCGAGCGCGGCCAGCCGCCGGCGCGGGCGCGGGCGGCGCCGCTGCGGCGCGTGGTCGGCGTACGCCGCCTGCACGATCTGCCATGCGCGCCGGCGGGCGCCCTCGTCGTCGTCCGGGACGCCGTCGCGCAGCGCGTCGCGCAGCTCGCGCTCGTTCACCGCGGCCCGCCTGCCTCGATCGTGTCGCCGAGCGCGTCGAGCCCGCGCCGCAGGCGCGAGTTGACGGTGCCGCGCGGGAGGTCGAGCATCGCGCCGATCTCCCCCGGCGTGAAGTCGAGCAGGTACCGCAGCACGACGACCGCCCGCTGCTCGGGTCCGAGGCGCAGGAGCGCGGCGGCGACGTCGTCGCCGACGGCCTGCCGATCCACGACGGCGGGGGCGGGCGCCTCGGGCGCCGCGTCGGCGCCGACCTCGCTGCGCAGCGCCCGCGCGCGGGCGAAGTCGATCGCGCGGTTGACGACGATGCGGTGCAGCCACGGCCGCAGCGGGCGGCGCGCGTCGAAGCTCGGCAGTGCCCGCAGCGCGGCCAGGAACGCCTCCTGCGCGATGTCCTCGGCCGCAGCGCGATCGCCGGTCACGAGCACCGCCGCGCGATAGGCCGGACTCCAGTGGCGCGCAAACAGCTCCGCGACGGCCGTCTCGGAACCCCGCTGCGCCGCGCGCACGAGCGCCGCCTCGCCGACGACGCCCGGTCGTGTCAGGGAGCGCCCCCGGGCCAGGAGCGGGACGGCCCCGACGGCCGCCGCGGCGAAGAGGTCATGGTCCACACGACGTCATACGAGCGGGCGGCCGTCAGAGGTCCCATCGGTGCAACGTACGGCGAAACGCCGTCCGTCAGTCGTCGGCGAGCCGCTCGAGCAGTTCGTCGAGCCGGGCGTAGGTCTCGTTCAGCCCGTGCTCCATGCCCGAGCCGAGCATCCCGTCGCGCTCCTCGGTCGTGAAGAAGAGCGACGTCGTGGCCACCTTCGTGCGGTCGCCGAGATCCTCGAACGTCGCCGTCTCGACACAGATGTAGCCGGGCATGCCGTCCCATTCGAACGTCTGCACGATGCGCTCGGGCGCGGTGACCTCGCGGTAGGTGCCGCGAAAGCCCGTTTCGCTGCCGTCGGAGTTGCGGATCAGAAAGCGCCAGTCACCGCCGGTGCGGACGTCCATCTTCTCGACGACGGCGGTCGTGCCGCGCGGGCCCCACCACTCGGGGATGAGCGCAGGATCGGTGTAGACCGCGTAGACGCGGTCGCGCGGTGCGTCGAAGACGCGCTCGATGTGGATCTCCCGATCGCTCGGGGTGGTGATGGTGGCGGTCGGTGCGTGGTGCTGGTCATTGGTCATCGTGGGTCTCCTGTGTTCGTTCGAGTAGCTCCCCGAACCGGTCGAGGCGCTCATCCAGCATCCGGCGGTACATCTCGATCCACTGCTCGACGTCGTCGAGGCGGCGCGGGCCGAGGCGGCACTCGCGCACCCGCCCCACCTTCGCGGTGGTGACGAGCGCGGCGTCTTCGAGCACCCGCACGTGCTTCTTGCAGCCCGTCAGCGAGATCCCGAACGGCTCGGCGAGCTCGGTGATCGTGGCGTTGCCGCGGCCGAGGCGCTCGAGGATTGCCCTGCGAGTGGGGTCCGCGAGCGCCGCCAGCGCCCGGTCGATCTGGTCATACTGAACCATATGGTTCAGTGTTGCGCAGGTGGCGCCCGTAGTCAAGCCCGCGCGCGGGTTCGAACCGCTGCCCGGCAGCGCCGCCCCGCCGGTAGGCTCGGGACGTCGTGCTGCCGACCGACCACCTGCTCGCATTCGTGTTCATCGCGTTCGTGCTGATCGCCGTCCCCGGACCGAGCGTGCTGTTCGTCGTGACGCGCTCGCTGACGCTCGGCCGCGGGGCCGGCGTCGCGACGGTCGTCGGCAATACCGCCGGGGTCTACGTGCAGGTCGTTGCGGTCGCCTTCGGCCTCGGCGCGCTCGTGCAGGAGTCGATCACCGCGTACACGGCGATCAAGCTCGCGGGCGCGGCCTACCTCGTGTACCTCGGCGTGCAGACCTTCCGCCGCCGCCGGTCGCTCGCCGGCGCCCTCGACGCGCCCGTCGAGCGCAAGGAGCTGCGCCGGGTCCTCGCCGACGGCTTCGTCGTCGGGCTGTTCAATCCGAAGGTCATCGTCTTCTTCGTCGCCGTGCTGCCGCAGTTCGTCGACCGCTCGGGCGGCTCGGTGGCGCTGCAGCTGCTGACGCTCGGCGCGATCTTCTGCGCGATCGGGCTGCTCTGCGACAGTCTCTGGGCGCTGCTGGCGGGCGCGGCGCGCTCATGGCTCGTCTCGTCGCCGCGGCGGCTGGCCGCGATCGGCGGCACCGGCGGCCTGGTCGTCGTCGGGCTCGGCGCCGGCCTGGCGGTGTCCGGCCGTCCTCGAAGCTGACCGTGCCGCCCCGGCGCGCGGCCGGAGCGGTGGGTCGGCTTGCCGTGCCGTCAGGGCAGGGTGATGCGCATGCGGATCAACCGCGGCTTTGTCGTACGCGAGGTGATCCGGCCGGTCAACGTGTACCGGCCGGCCCGCACGCGCCGATCGGCCCGCAGGCGGACGATCGTGCTGCGGCCGCGCAGGCCGGCCCTGCCCGCGGCCACGAGACGCCCGTTGCGGCTCAGGCGGAGGCTGACGCGGGCCGCACGGGCCGCCGCGGCGGTCGACGCCGTCGTGCAGCGGATCTTGTTTCGCTGCTTGCCCACGAGCTTGCAGGTGACCGTGATCGACCGGCCGCGCGGGCCGCGCGGGCCCCGCGGGCCGGTGGCACCGGTCGCGCCCGTGGCGCCGGTCGGTCCGGCCGGCCCGCTCGCGCCGCTCGCGCCGCTCGCTCCGGTCGCTCCGGTGGCTCCGGTGGCCACGGTGGCCCCGGTCGCGCCGGTCGCTCCGGTGGCTCCGGTGGCCACGGTGGCCCCGGTCGCGCCGGTCGCGCCGGTCGCTCCGGTCGGCCCCGCGACCGGCGGGGTCGAGAACGTCGCGCAGTCGCCATCCACGGTGTCGACGGCGTCGTTGGTGACGGCGCCGGCGCCGCAGCCGACTGATCGCGCTCGCCGTCGTTGCTCGTCAGCACGTCGTCGCCGCGCTCGCCGCGCAGCTCGTCGTTGCCGGCACCGCCGACCAGCGCGTCGTCGCCGACTCCGCCGAACAGCGCGTCGCTGCCGGCCAGGCCCGACAGCGTGTCGGCGCCGCCGTTGCCGAGCAGCTCGTTGGCCAGCCCGTTGCCGGTGATGGTGTCGGCGGCGGTGGTGCCGATGATGTTCTCGACCGTGGCGCCCACGTTGTCCTGCTCGCCCGCGGCGCCGTCGTTGGCGAGGTTGTCGCCGGCGGTGACGGTGATGCCGTGCTGGCGGCCGTCGTACGTCAGCGTGTCGTTGCCGGCGTCGCCGTTGAAGACGTCGCCGTCCACCACCCCCGGTCCCGGGGAACGCCGGGAAGCCCGGCGGGATCGTCGGCATCGGCGCGTCGGAGTCGTCCTGCGACAGGTCGTCGTCGCCGGCCCCGCCGTTGACCGTGTCGACGCCGTCACCGCCCGTGACGTCGTCATCGCCGGCACCGCCGTCGACGACGTCATCTCCGTCACCGCCGTCGACGACGTCGTCGCCGGGGCCGCCGTCGAGGCCGGGCGTGATCGAGACGAACCCGCCGCTCAGCCCGAGTCGTTGCCGGCGCCGCCGTCGATCGTGTCGTCGCCGGCGTCGCCGTAGATGGCGTCGCTGCCCGCCCCGCCGTCGATGGCGTCGTCGCCGTCGGGCCCGCCGGGGAAGGGGCCGGCGAACACGGCGCCGCCGCTGACCGAGTCGTTGCCCGCCCCGCCGTCGATCGTGTCGTCGCCGTCGCCGCCGAAGAGCACGTCGTCGCCGGCGTTGCCGGTGAGCGTGTCGTTGCCGGCGCCGCCGGTGAAATTGTCGGCGTTCGGTCCGCCGGTGAGATGATCCCCGCCGGCACCTCCCTCGACCATGATCGTGGCCGCGAGGGTGCCGAGCAGCACGACGGTGTCGTCACCGCCGTCCGCCGAGACGGGGCTCGGAGGAGCGCCCGGCAACGGTGCCGGAGCGGGCAGTTCGCCGTGTTGCCGACCACCTCGCAGCCGCCGTCGCCGTCGCCGTCGCCGTCGCCGGCACGGTCGTCGTGTCGGTGAAGGTGATCTGCCCGGTGACCTCCTGTCCGACCGAAACCGTGTTGACCTCGGCCAGCGTGTCGGTGAACGTCGCTTCGGAGAAGCTCGAGCTGACGGTGGCCGCACCCGGGCGCGACGCCGGCCGCCGCGAGCGCGCAGATCGACAGCGAGAGCGCACATGCGAAGCGACGCCCCGAACTGACGGGGAGGATCCGAAGACCATGTGAAACTACCTTCCGTGGGCCTGCTGCCTCTCGACGGGAGAGGATCAGTCCCCTGTGAGGTGAACCTACCGCGGGCCGCCGCCGGGCGCTGTCGTATATGCGTCCGGGGGTGCGTCCAGTTTCGGTTAATCCGTGGCCTGCTCGGTACCGGCCCAACGGTCGATGAACTCCTCGACCTCGAGGCTCGCCAGCTCCTCGCGCAGGCGGCGCGCGCGGCGGGCGGCCTCGGGCGCGGGCAGGTCCCAGAACAGGACGACCTCGCCGGAGGCGACCTCGACGACCTCCAGGTGGTCGATCCGCGCCGGGTCGAGGCTCGCCGGACGGCGGCTGGAGCGGGTGTGCAGCAGGCGGTAGCTGCGGTTGGCGCGCATACGCGCCGACGCTACGCGATCAGCGCGCCGGCCGCGCCGTCGAGCGCGTCGTCGCCGTGGAAGAGCCGCCCGTCGGGCAGCCAGACGGCCGGCACGTCGCGCACGCCCCGCTGCGCCGCGAGCGCGGTCGCATCGTCGAGGCCGCGGGCGACCGCGGCCAGCGCCGCGCCCTTGGCGATCGCGTTGGGATGCAACTCGCAGGCGGCGGCGGCGATGAGCACGTTGTCGGGAACGCCGAGGTCGCGGCCGGCCGCGAACGCCTGGCGAAACGCCGCGAGCGAGAACGCCACGGCGCGCCCGATCTGGGCCGCGTACGTCGCCACGCGCATCGCGTACGCGGTGTCGCTGGGGAACGGGTCGGGCCAGCGCAGGGCTTGCAGCCCGCGCCGCGCCGCGACGCGCTCGATGCGGTCGCGAAACGCCTCGACGTCGGTCTGGCAGCGAAAGCCCTCGAGCGTGTCGGCCCCGGGCAGGTCCGGCGCGCTGACCGGGACCCACTCGACGCCGGGCAGCAGCGCCAGGACGCGCTCGGCGGCCAGGTACGCCTCGGGACTGCGCAGGTCGTAGTAGAAGGCCGCCCCCACGGCGCTCAGCCGTGAATGAGCCAGCCGCCGGCGTCGCGAGCGGCCTCCATGACCGCCTCCGACAGCGTCGGGTGACCGTGCACCATGCGCGCGACCTCGCCGTAGCCGCCCTCCAGCGCCCGCACGTTGACGAGCTCCTGGATGAGCTCGGTCGCCTTCGTGCCGATGATGTGGCCGCCGAGCAGCTCGCCGTAGGTGCGGTCGCCGACGATCTTCACGAGGCCGGTGCGATCGCCGTAGACGGTGCCGGCGCCGACGGCGCCGAAGCCCATCTTGCCGACGACGACGTCGTGGCCGGCGTCGCGCGCCTGTTGCTCGGTGAGACCGAAGCTCGCGACGTTGGGCAGGCAGAACGTCACGCGCGGGATGTCGACGTGCTCGAGCGGGTGCGTCTTGAGGCCCGCGGCGTCCTCGACGGCGATGATGCCCTCGTCCGAGGCCTTGTGCGCGAGCGCCGGACCGGGCACGAGGTCGCCGATCGCGTAGACCCCGGCCAGCGACGTGCGCTGCGCACCGTCGACCGCGATCAGGCCGGTCTCGGTGAGCGTGATGCCCGCATCCTCGAGGCCGAGGTTCTCGATGTCCGGCGCGCGGCCGGCGGCGATGACGAGCCATTCGGCCTCGGCGGCCTCGCCGGCGACCGTGAACCGGACGCCGTCCGGACCCGACACGACGCTCTCGACGAACACGCCGGTGCGGACCGTGATCCGCTGCTTCTTGAAGCCGCGCTCGGCGATCTTCGAGATGTCGGCGTCCTCGGTCGGCAGCACGCGATCGAGGCCCTCGTAGAGCGTGACGTCGCTGCCCAGGCGCGCGTAGGCGGACGCGATCTCCGCGCCGGAGGCGCCGGCGCCGACGACGGCGAGCGTCTTGGGCAGCCGCTCGAGCGCCCACGCCTCCTCGGTGCCGATGACGCGGCCGCCGAAGCGCGTGCCGGGCAGCGGGCGCTTGACCGAGCCGGTCGCAAGGATCACGGTCGTGGCGGCGTGCTCGGTGCCGTCGAAGTTGCTGCCGACCTTGACGTTGCCCTCGTCGGTCACGACCCCGTGGCCCTCGATGACGTCGACGGCGTTCTTCTTCATGAGGCCGGCGACGCCGCCGGTCAGCGTCTTGACGACCTTCTTGCGCCGCTCGCCGACGGCGGCGAAGTCGACGGTCGGCTCGCCCACCGTGATGCCGAAGGCGGCCGCTTCGCGAACCTCGCCGAGGACGTCGGCCACGCGCAGGACGGCCTTCGCCGGGATGCACGCGTAGTTCAGGCAGCGCCCGCCGATCTGGTCGGACTCGACGACGGCGGTCCTCATCCCGAGCTGTGCGGCGCGGATGGCGGCGACGTAGCCGCCGGGCCCTGAGCCGATGACGATGCAGTCGTACGCGCTCGCGGCCATTGCGTCCGAGACTATCGACTCGTTCGCGGCGGCAATCGGGGCGCACAGAGCACCGTTCGCGCGCCGCCGGACGCGCGTTCGCGCGTCAGCGGCGCGGCAGGCTCGGGCGGGTCAGATCGGCATCGTCTTCGTGACCGTCCCGCCGAAGTCGGCGGTCCAATACCAGCCGAACGTCGAGTCGAGGTTCCGCGCGCGGCCGACCCCCATGACCTTGAGCGTGGACTTCAGGAGGATCGCGCGATGCGGCGGCGAGGCCTTCCACTGCGCGAGGGCCCCGGCGGCGGAGCTGTCCCCGGCGGCGATGTTCTCGGCCTTCGTGGCGGGGTGGTAGCCGAACGCCACCATCCGCTCGTCGAACTCGCGACCGTGGCTGTCGACGTGGTCGAAGGTGTCATGGTCGGCCATGTCGTGGCTCATCCACTCGGCGGCCCGCGTCAGCGCGACCGAGACCTTGAGCGCGGGCTTGCCGTTCTGGGCGCGGAACGCGTTGATGGCATTGCAGAGCGCCTTCTCCTGCGCGTCGAGCTTGGGGGTGGTCGTGGTGGTGGCCATGGGTTCCTATCCGTGGGTGGGGCGCCGGGCGACGTCGTCTGGCGGGGAACTGGGCCACTGTGCTCCCGCCCGCCGGCTGCCTGTGTGCGATGCGTCACGCTATGGACGCTTGGGCATCTGCAGCCGCGCCATCGCGCTGACGAGCTTCCAGAACAGCCAGCCGAGCAGGCCGATCGCCACGATCGGGATGATCGCGTGCCACCACGTCTGCACGCCGATGAGATACAGCGAGAAGAAGACGATCTGCAGGCCGAGAATGGTCTCGAAGCCGAGCACCGCCCAGTACTGGCGGGCGAGCATGCCGAAGCCGGCGACGAGCAGCAGCGCCGTGGTGACGGCGGTCGCCATCGAGGGGTCTCCGGTGGCGGAGGAGATGTCGTTGCCGGTCAGCGCCGTGGCGACGTTGGCGACCGCGAAGACGAAGGCGACGATCGCCGCGAACGTGACGATCGGCGGGCGCTCGCCGGGAGCGAGCGGCTCGAGGTTCGCGCGGATCTCGTCGTCGCGAGCGCGGCCGCGGGCGTAGCCGCGGGCCATGCGGTCATCGGCCGGCGGGGGAGCGCTCGCCGGCGCCTCGGCCGTGGACGGCGGCCCGGCGGCGGCCGCGTCGCCTGCGCGCGGCGGCCCCGTGGCGGCCGCGTCGCCCGCGCGGACGCCCGGGCGCTTGCGCTTGCGGCTACGGGCGCCCATCGATCGCCTCGAGCTCCAGCATCGCGCGCAGCTTCCCGGCGGCGGCGCCCGGATCGGCGGCCTCGGTGATCGCCCGCACGACGGCGATGCGCCGCGCGCCGGCGGCGACGACCGCGGCCAGGTTCTCGGTGTCGATCCCGCCGATCGCGAAGAAGGGGACGGGCGCGTGGAAGGCGGCGAAGCGCACCAGCTCGACGCCGACCGGGTGGCGGCCGGGCTTCGTCGGCGTCGCGAACACCGGGCCGACGCCGATGTAGTCGGCATCGGTCGCGCCGTCGACCTCGTCGGGGAAGTGCGTCGACTGGCCGACGAGCGCATCCGCGCCGGCCTGCTCGCGCGCGGCGGCGGCCTGCATGTCGTCCTGACCGACGTGGCAGCCGTCGGCGCCCGCGTCCCGCACGAGCTCGGGGTGGTCGTTGAGGATCAGCAGCGCGCCGTGCTCGTCGCACAGGCCGCGCGCGATCGCGGCGGCGGCGAGCAGTTCGTCGCGACCGGCCTGCTTGTCGCGCAGTTGCACGACGTCGACCCCCGCGGCCAGCGCCGGCGCCAGCACGTCGGCGAGCGTGCGGCCGCCGGGGCGCAGGTCGCAGACGAGGTACAGGCGGGCGTCGCGCAGCCGCGCGCGGCGGGCTCGGAGGTCGGGCATCACCGCCATTGTGGCGATCGGGGTGCGTCTACACTGAGAGGCATACGGGAGCCCGCGCGCGCGGGCTGAGAGGGCGTTGGTGCCGACCGTCAACAGCTGATCCGGATCATGCCGGCGAAGCGAGGTGCACGTGCCGCAGGACCCAACCGCAACGACCGACGTCGCCGTCATCGGCGGTGGCGTGATCGGGCTCGCGATCGCCTGGCGCGCAGCGCAGCGCGGCCACCGCGCCTGCGTGCTCGAGCGCGGGGAGCTGGGCGCCGGTGCGTCGCACGTCGCCGCGGGCATGCTGGCGCCGGTCACCGAGGCCGACGCGGGCGAGCTCGCGCTGCTGGCGCTGGGGCTGCGCAGCGCCCGCGCCTGGCCGGCCTTCGCCGCCGAGCTCGAGCAGGCCGCGGGCGCTGACCCGGGCCTGCGCCGCAGCGGCGCGCTCGTCGTCGCGCGCGATCGTGACGAGGCGGAGGCGCTCGAACGCGAGCTCGCGCTGCGCCTCGACCTCGGGCTGGAGGTGCGGCGCCTGCTGCCGAGCGCCGCGCGGCGCCTGGAGCCGGCGCTCGCGCCGACGCTGCGCCTGGCCCTCGACGTGCCCGGCGACCACTCCGCCGATCCGCGCGCGGTCGTGCTCGCCCTCGCCGAGGCCGCGCGGCGCGCGGGCGTGACGCTGCGCACGGGGGCGGTCGTGGAGCGCGTCGTGGCCCGCGGCGGACGCGTCGCGGGCGTCGGCCTGGCGGGCGGCGAGGTCGTGCGCGCCGCGCGCGTCGTCGTCGCCGCCGGCGCCTGGAGCGGCGCCATCGACGGTCTGCCGCGGATCCCGCTGCGGCCCGTCAAGGGTCAGATCCTGCGCCTGCGCGAACGCGCGCATCACGGCCCAGGGCGGGGAATGCTCGAGCGCATCGTGCGCTTCGATGGCGGCTATCTCGTCCCGCGCGGGGACGGGCGCTACGTGCTCGGGGCGACGACGGAGGAGCGCGGCTTCGACACGACGGTCACCGCGGGCGGCCTGTACGAGCTGTTGCGCGACGCCGGCGAGCTCGTGCCCGGCGTGCACGAGCTGGTGATCGAGGAGATGTCCGCCGGCCTGCGCCCGGCGACCCCCGACAACGCGCCGGTGCTGGGTCCGGCCGGCGAGCTCGCCGGCCTGCACTGGGCGATCGGCCATCACCGCAACGGCATCCTGCTCGCGCCGGTGACGGCGGACCTCGTGGTCGACGGGCTCGGCGACACGGCCGAGCGCGCGATCGATCCGGCGTTCGCCGCCGCCCGCTTCGGAAGGGTGCCCGCGTGATCTACGTCAACGGCGAGGCGGTCGACACAGACGACCGGCCGACGATCCGCGACGTGCTCGTCGAGCGCGGCATCGATCCCGAGACCGCGGGGATCGCGGTCGCCGTCGACGCCGAGGTGGCACGCCGCGGCGTCTGGCCGACGCGCACGCTCGACGACGGCGCGCGCGTGGAGATCGTGCGCGCGGTGCAGGGCGGATGAGCGCGCAGCCGCAGGTCAACGGCCGGGCCGCGGCGTCGCCGCCGCTGCAGATCGCCGGGCGCACGTTCACCTCGCGGCTGCTGCTCGGCACCGGCGGCTTCACGCGCATGCAGACGCTCGGCGCGGCGATCGACGCCAGCCGGACCGAGCTCGTCACCGTCGCGATGCGCCGCATCGACGCCGCCGCCGCGGGCTCGCTGCTGGACGTCATCCGCGACCGGGGCGTCGACGTCCTGCCCAACACCGCCGGCTGCTTCACCGCCCGCGACGCCGTGCTCACGGCCCAGCTCGCTCGCGAGGCGCTGGGCACCGACTGGGTCAAGCTCGAGGTCATCGGCGACGAGCGCACGCTGCTGCCCGACGCGCCGGAGCTGCTCGTGGCCGCCGAGCAGCTCGTCGACGACGGCTTCGTCGTGCTGCCCTACACGAGCGACGATCCCGTCCTCGCGCGGCGCCTGGAGGACGTCGGCTGCGCGGCGGTCATGCCGCTCGGCTCGCCGATCGGCAGCGGCCAGGGGATCGCCAACCCGGCCAACCTCACGCTGATCGTCGAGGCGGCGGGCGTGCCGGTGATCCTCGACGCCGGCGTCGGCACGGCGTCCGACGCGGCGCTCGCGATGGAGCTCGGCTGCGACGCGGTGCTGTGCGCGAGCGCGATCTCGCGCGCGACCGATCCCGTCGCGATGGCGCACGCGATCCGCCACGCGGTGCTCGCGGGCGGCCTCGCACGCGACGCCGGCCGGATCCCGCGCCGCACGCACGCGCGGGCGAGCTCGCCCGTCGTGGGAATGGCGGAGTTCGCGGAGTGACTCCGGCGCAACGGCTCGTCGCCCGCTTCGAGGCGGCCTGGTCGGCTGCCGACATGGCGCAGGAGTTCGCGGACACGTGCGCCGCGGACCTGCACTACGAGGATCCGCTGACCTTCAAGGGCCCGCTGCACGGCCCGGGCGCGCTGGCCGAGCACGCCGCGCGGCTGCGCACCGCGTCGCCCGACGCGCGGATCGAGGGCACGGGGCCGCGGCTCGGCGACGAGCGCTTCGTGGCCGCCCCGGTGAAGCTCCTGGGCACGCACTCCGGCGAGCTCGACGGCTTTCCTCCGACCGGCCGCGAGCTCGTCGTGCACGCGGTCCTGTACTGCGAGCTCGACGAGGCCCGGACGCGGCTGTGGCGCGTGCGGGCGTTCTTCGATCTCTACGACGCCGCGACCCAGCTCGGCGTCCTGCCCAAGCCCGGCACGCTCGGTCAGAAGGCCATGCTGCTCATGCGCGGCTTCGGCTTGCGCGCTACTTCGTGACGGTGATCGTGCCGTCCTGGCCGGGGTGGATCGTGCAGACGTAGTCGATCGTGCCGGCCTGCCTCGGCGTGTAGTCGAACGTGTCGCCCTCGGTGAGGTTCTCAGACCTGAAGTCCGCGCCCTGCTCGGCGGTGACGTTGTGCGGGACCGGCTCGTGGTTCGTCCACGTGATCGTCTGGCCGACCTTCGCCGTGATCTCGGCGGGGACGAACGTGATGTCCTTGATGCCCACGCTGACGATGTCGTCGGACTCCTGCGCCTCGCTCTGGGTGCTCGTTCCGGCCGCGGGCGTGGGGTTCGTCGTGACGGTGGCGGTGTCGCCGCTCGTCTCATTCTCGTCGTCCTTCCCACACGCGCCGAGCGTGAGCGCGAGTGCGGCGCACACCACGGCGATGGTAAGGCGGGGCATCGGCTCTCCTGAGGTTCGGGGTTCCCGCGAGCCTAGCCGTCGCCGATGTCGCTCGGTGCCACGACGACGATGACGGCGGCATGGTCGGAGAGCCACCCGCGATCGGGCAGCTGCCGCGGCCCGGCGGCCCGCAGGCGGTGGCCGAGGACGTGGTCGACGCCGTGACCGCCGATCGGCTGCCAGCCCGCCGCCGCGGGCGCGCGGACGTTGAAGTCGCCGCCCAGCAGGGCCGGGCCGCCGCCGGCCCAGGCCAGCGTCGCCGCGGCCGCTCGCTCGATGTCGGCCTGCGCGCGCGGGGGCGAGTGGACCTGGGCGTGGAGGTTCGCGCACCAGAGCCCGTCGCCGAGCTCGACGGCGTGGCAGACGCGCCGCTCGGGCCAGCGGCGCAGCAGCAGGCGGCGCTGGTCGGTGACCTGCGCGTGCCGCACCAGGATGACGTTCGCGCCCCCGCCGTTTGACCTGATGAGGTCGGGTGCGCGCCCGGCGACGGCGCGGCGCACGGGCAGGAGCGCGTTGCGCGAGGTCAGCGCCGTGCGCTGCTGCGCGTGGCAGGCGCGCGCGAGCGACGGCCCCCACCACGGCGGAACCTCCTGCAGGAGGGCCACGTCCCAGTCCCAGCCGGCGAGCGCCGCGGCGAACTCGGCCCGCAGCGCGCGCCCGGCGGGCGGCACCGCGCGGCCGTGATAGAGGTTCCAGGTCAGGACGCGCATCGCAGGCATAGACTGCCCGGCTTGACGCGCCACCTGCTCACCGGTTCCGAGCTCGACCGCGACGAGCTCGTCGCGCTGCTCGACCGCGCCGACGCGCTGAAGGCCGCGCCGCTCTCCTCGCGCGTGCTCGAGGGGCGCAGCATCGCGCTCATCTTCGAGAAGCACTCGACCCGCACGCGGCTGTCCTTCGAGGCGGGGATCTTCGAGCTCGGCGGCCAGCCGGTCGTGCTGCGCCGCGACGAGCTGCATCTCTCGCGCGGCGAGTCGGTCGGCGACACCGCCCGCGTGCTGTCGCGCCACATGGCGGCGATCGGCGTGCGCACCGGACCCGACGCGATGCTCGAGGAGCTGGCCGAGTACGCCACGGTGCCGGTATTCAACATGCTCACCGCGGGACACCACCCCTGCCAGGCGCTCGCCGACCTCATGACGCTGCGCGAGGCGTTCGGCCGGCTGGAGGGGCTGAAGATCGCCTACGTCGGCGACGGCAACAACGTCGCGCGCTCGCTCGCCCTGCTCGGCGCGATCGCCGGCGTCGAGGTGGCGATCGGCTCGCCATCGCAGTACACGCTGGCCGACGCGTACGGCGCGACGCTGACCACCGACCCCGCAGCGGCGGTCGCCGGGGCGCACGCCGTCTACGCCGACGTCTGGGTCAGCATGGGCGACGAGGACACCGCCGACGCGCGGCGGGCCGCGCTCGCGCCGTACCGCATCGACGACGCGCTGCTCGATCGGGCGGCGCCCGGGGCGATCGCGCTGCACTGCCTGCCGGCCCACCCCGGCGAGGAGATCACCGCTGAGGTGCTCTACGGCGAGCGCCAGCGGATCTGGGATCAGGCCGAGAACCGCCGTCACGCGCAAAAAGCCCTGCTGGAGCTGCTCGTCCGGTAGTGCGGGATCGCCTGACAGACGCCCGGGATTTTGGGGTGGACTGTTGGGAGACGGAGCACTAGGTTTGCGCAGCGGGAGATCGATCCGGGAGGAGCGTCCGATGCCGCAGCCCAAGAAGCCAGCTTCGTCCGGCCGCAAGCCGGCGCCGCGCAAGCCCGCGGGGCGCAAGCCGGCGGCGTCGCGGTCCGGCGGCCGCAGCGCTCCCGCCGGCGCGGGAGGGCGGGCCAAGCCGGGGCCCGCGAAGGCGCCGCCGGCCCCGCCGCCGGGGGCGGGCGCCGATTCGCCGCGCGAGGATCAGCTGACCGCCGCGCTGGCGTCGCTGCGCGAGCTGCTGTCCAAGGGCGTCGTGATCACCGCCGAGCGCCTGCAGGAGACCGTCGACGACGCCGTCAAGCGCGGGCGCATGACGCGCGAGGACGCCGAGGAGCTGGCCCGCAACCTCGTCGAGATCGGGCGTCGGCAGACGCAGGACGCGCTGGCCGAGGTCGAGAGCCTGATCGGGCGTTCCGCCAAGGAGACGCGCCGCCTGACGCGCACGCGCGTCAAGAGCGTCGGCACCGTCGCCCGCCGCGCGCCGGGCAGTGATCGCGCATTGCGCACCGTCGACCGCGTGCGGCGCGCGGCCGGGCTCGGGCCGACGTTTCCGATCATCGGCTACGAGGACCCTGACCACGGCGCAGGTCAAGGAGCGCCTCGCCGAGCTCGACGCCGGCGACCTGCGCAAGGTGCGCGACCACGAGAAGCGCAACGCCAACCGCAAGTCCGTGCTGGCGGCGATCGAGAAGCGCCTGCAATAGGGCATGCGCCGGCGCCACCTATCCTGGGTGGCCCATGGAAGCCTCCACCTTCACGCGCCCCGAACGCGGCGCCGAGCTTGACCTGCGCATCGACGCACTCGCCTACGGCGGCAACGGCATCGCGCGCATGGAGGGCTACGTCGTCTTCGTCGCCGGCGCGATCCCCGGCGACCTCGTGCGCGCGGTCGTCACGAAGCGCAAGCGCGCCTACGCCGAGGCGCGCACGATCGCGGTGCTCGAGCCGAGCCCCGAGCGCATCGCCCCGCTCGCCGACCACCCGGGCGCACCGTGGCAGGTGCTGCCCTACGAGCGCCAGCTCGCCGTCAAGCACGAGCAGGTGCGCGACGCGCTGACGCGCATCGGCCGGCTGGAGGGCTTCCAGCTCGACGACATCGTCCCCGCCGTGCAGCAGTGGCGCTACCGCAACAAGCTCGAGTACTCGTTCGGGACCGCCGACGACGGCACGCTGATCTGCGGCTTCCACGCGCCCGGCTCCTGGCACGACATCGTCGCGGTGAGCGACTGCCGGCTCGCCTCGGAGCGGTCCAACGACGCCCGCGAGCAGGTGCTCGCCTGGTGCCGCGACCATGACCTCCAGGCCTTCGACCGGCGCACGCACACCGGGCTGCTGCGCAACCTCGTCGTCCGCGAGGGCCGGCGCACGAACCAGCTGCAGGTGCGGTTGGTGACCGGGCCGGGCGACATCGACGGACCCAGCCTGGCGGCGGCGGTCGACTGCGAGGGCCTGTCGTGGACGACGACCGACGCGCTTGCCGAGACGACACAGGGCGGCGAGACGATCAAGCTCGCCGGCAACCGGACGCTCGAGGAGGAGCTCTGCGGGCTGAGCTTCTCGATCGCCCCCAGCGCGTTCTTTCAGACGAACACCGAGATGGCCGAGCAGCTCTACGGGATCGCCGGCGAGCTCGCGGACCTGAAGGGCTGGGAGCGCGTCTACGACCTGTACTGCGGCATCGGCACGGTCGGCCTGAGCCTCGCCGCCCGCGCGGGCGAGGTCTGGGGCCTGGAGATCGTCGAGCAGGCGGTCGCCAACGCGATCTCCAACGCCAAGCGCAACGGGATCGGCAATGCGAAGTTCTTCGCGGGCGACGTGCGCCTGGCGCTGCGCGAGCTCGTCGAGACGGCGAGCCGGCCCGATGTCTGCGTCATCGACCCGCCGCGCGCGGGCCTCTCGCAGAAGGTCGTGCGGCGGATCATCGAGGCGGCCCCGCGGCGGATCGTCTACATCTCCTGCAACCCGACGACGCTTGCGCCCAACGCTGCCCAGCTCGTCGAGGCCGGCTACGTGCTCAAGCGCGTCGTCCCGGTCGACATGTTCCCGCAGACGCCGCACATCGAGTGCGTCGCGCTGCTGGAACGCGGCTGAGCCTCAGCCCGGCTCGAGGGGAGCGGTGAGGATCTGCCCCGCGAGGTTGCCGTGGCACCTTGACCCGGCATCGCGGGGTCAACGCGCCACAGTCAGCGCCCGCGCAGCGCCCGCAGCTCGGCACGCAGCTGCGTGACCTCGGCCTCCAGCCGGGCGACGCGCTCGGCGAGCGGCAGCTCGGCCGGCGCCGCCACCTCGGGCGCGGAGGGCATCGGGCGGCCGGGCGCGCGGATGACCGGTCCCGCTGCGGCCACGGGCGCGGTGGGGGGCACCGCCGCCGGCTCGGGCACGTCGTCGTCGGAGAGGCGGTGCTTGTAGCGCTCCTCCTTCTGCCCCGGCCGGCGCGGCAGCTGCTCGACGAGGTCGCGCTCGATCAGCCGCTCGAGCGTCGTGTGGACCGCGGCGAGGTCGGCGAAGGGATGCAGGCGGTCGCAGCGGGCCTTCAGCTCGCCCGGGGTCTGCGCGCCGCGCAGCATGAGCACGCAGAGCATCGCGAGCTCGTCGGGCGCGCGCGTCAGCGCCTCGTCGAGCAGGTGGCGGTACTTCGACGTGCGGCTGCCGGCGCCGCTGGACAGCCGCGCCCAGCGGCGGCGATGCAGGCGGGTCACCGCGTCGCGGATCGTCGCCTCGTCGTAGGCCACGACGGGGTCGCGGTTCGTCGACTGGTTGCACGCCCCGCGCAGCGCGTTGAGCGTCAGGGGGTACGTGTCCGGCGTCGTGCGCTGCTTTTCGACGAGGCAGCCCAGGACGCGCAGCTCGGCCGCGGTCAGATCCACTATTCCGAGGCGGGAGACCCGCCCTTGGGCGGCTTGTCCTCGTCGCCGTATTTCTTCAGCCAGTCCGAGAACTGCTTGCCCGCGGAGTTGACGTGCTCGCCGGTCTCGCGGAAGAGGTCCTTGAAGCGCTCGGAGTAGTGCGCGGCCGCGGCGGAGGCCTCCTCGCGCGCCGGGCGCTCCTGGCCGCGGCGGGTGTACTCGCCGCTGACGATGCGGTCGTACTCGCCGTCGCGCACCCAGGCGAGCAGCTCGTGGACGCGCTTGACCGGCAGCGAGTGCGTCTGGCGCAGGTCGGTCAGCAGGCGCTGCAGCCGGTCCAGGCCCTCGCCGGTCTCGGTGTACTCCATCGCCTGGCGCATGAAGGCGTCGAGGTTGAGGTCGTCGGCCTTCGCGCCGGCGGACATCGTCATGAGCATCTTGCAGACCGCGCGCGGGTCGCGGGTGACGATCGCCGCCGCGCGGTCGCAGGTCAGCTCGGTCGCGCGCGACCACTCCAGCAGCGCGTGCTGGACGGCCAGCAGCGGCATGCCGGCGACCATCGGCAGGCGCTGGCTGCCGAGCCGCAGCAGGATCTGCAGCGCCGTGCGGTAGAGCACGTGGTCGGACGCGATGTGGCCGACCTCGTGGGCGATGACCGCCTCGAGCTGCTCGGTGTCGAGCAGCTCGACCGTCCCGCTGTTGAGCACGAGGATCGGCTTGCCCGCCCCGACGGCCATCGCGTTGGCGATCGGCTCGGCGGTCAGGTAGAGGTCGTACTCCTCGGGCATGTCCAGCACGCTGAGCACGTGCTGGTAGCGCGTCCAGATCTCGGGCAGCTGGTCGGTGCCGAGCCGCACGGAGGCACCGAGGTAGGTCTGACGCAGCGCCCGCTCGTAGCCGAACTCGATGAGCTTGCGCACGACGTAGTCGAGCATCGGGATCGAGCCGAGCGCCGCCGTCGCGGCGCGGTCGGCCGGATGCTCATAGGCCTTCGGGGAGATGCCGGGCAGCCGGTAGGCCTCGGCGGGCGTCGACACGCCAGTGAGCTTAGTTGACCAGGGCAATCGCCGGGCCGATCTGACTACGACGGGTCTGCCTCGTTGCGTGGCCGGATCCTCGCCGCGGTGCAGCCGGGGCCGTCGGGGTGGTCGGTCGCCCCGGCTCCGTCGCTGTCGCGGCCGGGCGGCGCAGGCGGGCTTGGGCCGTACGACCGATCATCGGATCACCGATGGCCTACCAACCCCGACCGGCGCGGACCGCCCGGTCCCGTGCAACCGGCCCGCCCCATTAGACTCCGGCCGCGAATGCGCGCCGCAACGATCCGCGACGGCGAGGTCCTCGTCGAGGAGCATCCCGACCCCGAGCCCGGAACCGGCCAGGTGCTCGTCCGCGTGCGCGCGGCGGGAATCAACGGCGCCGACATGATGCAGCTGCGCGGGCGCTATCCCGCGCCGCCGGGCTCGCCGCCGGACATCCCCGGCCTCGAGGTCGCCGGCGAGGTCGCCGGCCTCGGTGCGGGCGCGGCTCGCTTCGCCGAGGGCGACCGCGTCATGGGCATCGTCGGTGGCGGCGGGCAGGGCGAGCTCGCGGTCGTCCACGAGCGCCAGCTCATGGCGGTGCCCGACGCCGTCGGATTCCCCGCCGCGGGCGGGCTGCCGGAGGTCTTCACCACCGCCCACGACGCGATCTTCACCCAGGCGGGCCTGCGGCCCGGCGAGCGGCTGCTCGTGCACGGCGGTGCCGGCGGCGTCGGCACGGCCGCCATCCAGCTCGCGCACGCGGTCGGCGCGCATGTCACTGCCACCGTCCGCAACCCCGACTCCCGCGACGCCGTCGCCCAGCTCGGCGCCGACACTGTGCTCGAGCCCGAGGGCTTCGAGGAGCGCGGCCCCTTCGACGTCGTCCTCGAGCTCGTCGGCGCGCCGAACCTGGGCGCGAACGTCAAGGCGCTGAGCACGAACGGCCGGATCGTGGTGATCGGCATCGCCGCCGGTGCCAAGGCCGAGCTGAACCTCGCCGCGCTGATGGCCAAGCGCGGCCGGATCATGGCCGCCACGCTGCGCGCCCGCCCGCTGGAGCAGAAGGCGGCGACCGCGCGGGCGATGGAGCGCGAGGTCCTCCCCGGGTTCGAACGTGGCGCGCTGCGCGTGCCGGTCGCCGAGACCTTCGCGCTCGACGACGTCGCCGCCGCCTACGCGCGCTTCGCCGCCGGGGGCAAGCTCGGCAAGATCATCCTCGAGCCCTGACGGCCGCGCTGCCGCGCTGCCGCGCCCGGGCGTAGGCTGCGCGCTCGTGACCTTCGTCCCGGGACCGCCGCTGACCGACTCCGCCGTGCGTCTCGTGCTGCTGGGCAGCGGCGAGCTGGGGCGCGAGGTGGCGATCGAGGCGATGCGGCTCGGCTGCGAGGTGCTGGCCGTGGACCGGTACGCGGGCGCGCCCGCGATGCAGGTCGCGCAGCGCCACGCCGTCATCGACATGACCGACCCGGCCGCGCTGCGGGCGCTGCTGCAGGCCGAGCGGGCGCGTCCGTGCACGCAGCTGCTCGTCGTCCCCGAGCTCGAGGCGATCGCCACGCCGGTGCTGCTGGAGCTCGAGTCCGAGGGGTTGCACGTCGTGCCGACAGCGCGCGCCGCGCGGCTGACGATGGACCGCGAGGGCATCCGCCGCCTGGTCGCCGAGGAGCTCGGCCTGAGGACGTGCGACTACCGCTTCTGCGACACCGAGGACGAGGTCCGCGAGGCCGTCGCGGCGCTCGACACGCCGTGCGTGATCAAGCCCGTGATGTCGTCCTCGGGCAAGGGGCAGTCGGTGCTGCGCAGCGCCGCCGACATCGCCGGCGCCTGGACGTACGCGCAGCAGGCGGGACGCACCGGGGCCGGCCGCGTGATCGTCGAGGCGTTCGTGGATTTCGACTACGAGATCACGCTGCTGACGATCCGCCATGCCGGCGGCACGTCGTTCTGCGCGCCGATCGGCCACCTCCAGGAGGACGGCGACTACCGCGAGAGCTGGCAGCCGCACGCGATGTCGGCGGCGGCGCTGGACGGCGCTCGCGCGCTGGCCCAGCAGGTCACCGACGCGCTCGGCGGGACCGGGATCTTCGGGGTCGAGCTCTTCGTCTGCGGTGACGAGATCCTCTTCAGCGAGGTCTCCCCACGTCCGCACGACACCGGCATGACGACGATGGCCACACAGGCGCTGAGCGAGTTCGCGCTGCACGTCCGCGCGATCCTCGGGCTCGCGGTGCCGGCCGGCGAGGTGCCGCTGCTGTCGCCGGGCGCGTCGGCCGTGTGCCTGGCGACGGCGCAGGGTGGCGCACCGGCGATTCGCGGCGTGGCCGAGGCGCTGGCGGTCGATCCCAGCGTCGACGTGCGCGTGTTCGCCAAGCCCGCAGCGCGCCCCAACCGTCGCATGGCGGTGGCGATCGCGCGTGGCGAGACCGCGGCCGCGGCGCGGGCGACGGCGCGGGCGGCGGCGGCCTGCCTGCGCGTCGACTGAGCCGCGAGGCAGGGCCGCGCGGGGCGAGCCGAGCTCTTCGACGGCCGCTCGCAGCTGATCGTCTACCACTTGATGCTCGGCCCGAACACGCCGGACGGCTGCGTCGGATGCACGTTCGCGACCGACAGCCTCAACGGCATCGAGCCGCACCTCAACGGGCACGACGTGACGTTCGTCCTCGCCTCGCGCGCTCCGCTGGAGACCCTGGACGCCTCCAAGCAGCGCATGGGCTGGAGCATCCCCTGGGCCTCGTCCGGCAGCAGCGACTTCGACCGCGACTTCCGGGCGTGGAACGAGGCGGACCGCGCCAACGGCACCGGCTACAACTTCGCGACGCCCAGGCGCGCCGGCATCGACACCGCCAACGACGCCGAGCTGATGGCGCTGAGCGTCTTCGTGCTCGAGGACGGCGCCGTCTACCACACCTACACGTGCTTGGACCGCGGCACCGACGTCCTCAACGTCACCTGGCAGCTGCTGGACCGCACGCCGAAGGGACGCGAGAACGCCTTCAGCGACGGCTGGCCCCGTCGTCGCGACGAGTACGCGGACTGAGGGAGCGCAGCAGGCGGTCGGCGTTGGGCAGCAGGAAGCCGGCCGCCACGAGCGGCAGCGCCGGGATCGCCCGGTCCAGCGTCACGCTGAGCCCGAGCGCGGCGAGCAGCCCGAGCAGCAGGCCGGCGAGCGTGGCGCCCCGGCGCAGTCCCAGGCGCCACGCCCAGGCGGCGAACAGCGCGACGAAGAACGCGTCGGAGAAGCCGAGGCTGCCGGCGCTGGCGTTGTCGCCCCACGCCGGCAGGTCGAAGCTCAGCGCGTCGACGCGGGCCGTGCCGTCCTCGAGCAGCCGCGACGTGGGTCCGAAGGCGAACGACAGGACGTCGATCGCCCCGACGAACAGCGCCACGGCCACGGCGAAGGCCGGCGCCGCCAGCCAGCGTGCGAAGAGCACCCCCGCCGCGCCCGCCAGCAGCGCCTCGAAGACGTTGGCGCCCGCACCGGCGCCGCTGGCGCCGTCGCTGTTGAGCGCCGCGACGAGCAGCCCCGCGCCCAGCCCCAGCAGCAGCGGCGCGACGAGCATCTCGTACGCCGGCAGCAGCGCCAGCGTGCTGGCGCTGACGAGCAGCAGGCCGATCGATCCGGCGACGAGGACCGTCGCGTCGCCGGCCGGCAGCGCGGGCAGCGCCGGCGCCGCGAGGAAGTAGGCGAGCGCCGCGAACGGGGCCGCGAGCGCGAGCGCGGAGAGCCCGGGGCGGCGGCTCAGTACGGCGGAAGGTCGGCGTACCACTCGCCGAGCACCCGGAAGGCCGACCAGAACGCGCGCTTGGCGGACTCCTCGTCGAGCGCCTCGTCGATGTTCGGCACGTAGAGCGCCTCGATCGACGGGGTCAGGGGCTGCACCTCGCCGGGCTGCTCGAGGACCGGCCGCGCGAGCGGCAGGGCGAGGTCGTTGAGGACGGCCAGCGTGTCCTCGCCCATCACGACGATCAGCTTCGGCTGCACGATCGCGATCTCCTCGGCGACGCGCGCGACGCAGCCGGGGTCGGCGAGCGACGTGTCGCTGACCGGGCACTTCACGCAGAGCGTGCCGTAGACGGCGAGCGGATCGATCGCCAGGCGCTTGAGGGCCTTCATGAGCGCGGCGCCCGCGCGGCCGAAGAACGCCACCCCCTCCTCGATCTCGGGCGGCATCGGCGCGTGCTTGAGCAGGACGATGTCGGCCTGCGGATGACCGGAGCCGAGGACCGGCATGAGATGGCCGCGCGGGCACTCGTGGCAGTCCTGCAGCTCGCGCGTCAGCGTGTTGAGCTCGCGGATCGCCCGCTCGAGGTACTTCTCGCGGATCTCGTCATCGGTCGTCGGCATGCTCCGCCGTGAGTTCGACGGTTGCGACGGCCGACCCTGCGCGTGCATCACGACTTGCGCGTGGCCCGCCGCACGCGACGCTCGCGCACCGCCCGCCGCGCGCTCTGCGGAGTGGCCTTCGTCTCGAGGAACTTCAGCGCCTGCACGTAGAGCAGAGACGACGGCTTCGTCGTGATCTCGGCGGTCCGCAGCGACTCGAGGAACTCCTCGGCGCCGTCGAAATCGCGCATCCGCACGCGCACGGAGCCCAGCCCCGGCGCGACGTGCGAGTCCGATCCGGCGCCGGCGAGGATGCGGTACTTGGCCGCGAACCGCGCCGCCTCCTCGTTGAAGGAGCCGATCGCGACGCGCGGGTTGTAGACCTCGATCGCGTCGATGTCCTCGATGATCGTCAGCAGGTGCTCGTAGTCCGGCACGGCGTGCATGCGATCGAACGGATGCGGGACGTAGACGAGGCCGCCCTGGCGCTTGATCTCGGCGACGGTCTCGGCGAGCGTCAGCCCGCGCGCGATCTTCTCCTCGATGAACAGGCCGATGACCTCGCCCTGGTCGGCGGTCTTGACCTCCTCGGCGACGATGATCTTCACGCCGAACCTCGCCGCCTTCTCGCGCGCTTCGAACGCGCCCGAGACCTCGTTGTGGTCGGTGACGGCGATCGCCCCCAGGCCCTGCTCGCGGGCCGTCGCCAGCAGCACCTCGACCGGGGTCGCGCAGTCGTGCGAGTGGTCGGTGTGCATGTGCAGGTCGACGTCGATGCGCGGCCGCGAGGCCAGCTTGGCGGCGAGCCCGCGGTTGCCCGCGATCGGATGGCGGCGCGCGGCAACGCCGGCGTACACGTCCTCGAGGTCATCGGCGACGCGTGACCAGGTCAGCTGCGCGCGGACCGGTTCGGCGGCCGCCCGCAGCCGCTCGCGCAGCTGTGCGTCGGCGACGAGCCGCTCGAGCTGGGCGGCCAGCGTCTCGACGTCGCGCGGCTCGAACAGCAGGCCGTAGGCGCCCTCGCCGAGCGCCTCCTCGTAGACGGGCAGCCGCGCGGCGAGCGGCACCGCGCCGGCGTTGATGGCGCGCAGCAGCAGCCCGGGCGCGGGCGCCGCCCCGTCGGAGGCGGCGACGTAGATGTCGCTGCTCGCCAGCAGCTCGGCCTCGCCGACGTCGCCCGGCGCGACGTAGCGCACGCGCGCCTCGAGGTCGGCGCGCAGCGGCGCGCTGCTCGACGGGCCGCGCGCGGAGAGGATCGTCGCCTCCCACGGGCCCGCGGGATCCAGGCGGCGCAGCGCGCGCATGAACAGCCGCAACGCCGGGCGCTCCTCGTCGTCGACGAACCCGAAGCGCACGCGGCCGCCGGCCGCGGGCACGCGCGGCGCCGGCGCGTCGGCGCCGGGCAGCAGCACGCGATAGTCGGCCGGGAAGAAGCGCTGCATGAGGCAGCGGGTGGCGTCGAAGCTCGCGGTGCGCGCGTCGAGCCGGCCGAGCACGAGCGAGACGACCCTGCGGGCGACCTGGGTCGACAGCAGGCGCTCGGTCGGCGCGTGGAAGGTGCCGACGTTCAGCGCGCGCGAGTGGCGCAGCGCGGCGCTCGACGTCGACGGTGCGAACGGCTCGTGGACGTGGCAGACGTCGAGCGGCAGGATCGCCAGGAGGTTCTCGATCGTGCGCGAGACGTCGACCGGCAGCGCGGGCGCGCGGCGGGCGCTGCCCGGCAGGTCGGGCAGCGCGTCGCCGACCGCGAGCACGCGGGGCGGCGCGCCGGGCTCGGGCAGCAGCACGGCCGGGTCCTCGCGCGCGGCGCTCAGCGCCTGGCGCGTGTCGCGGACCGCCTCGCTGGAGCGCGAGGGCGCGACGATCAGCACCTGGTGTCCGCGCGCCGCCAGCTCCGCGGTCGTGCGCTCGACGTAGGTCGTGATCTCGTGATGGCCTGCGCCCCACGGATACGGCGTCACGTGGGCGATCGCGAGGCGAGCGTCTAGCACGCTTTGCAGGATAGGGAGCGGGCGGATACCCGACCGCAGCGCGCGTCCCCGGCGCCGCCGACCGATCTGCGGCGCGGCGTCGCGCGCACCGGCTCAGCCGTCGTAGAGCTTCGTGAACTCCTTGGCGTAGCGCTCGTAGACGACGTTGCGCTTGACCTTCAGCGTCGGCGTGAGCTCTTCGTGGTCCTGCGAGAGGTCGCGCTCGAGGATCGTGAACTTCTTGATCTGCGCGATGCGGGCCAGCTTGCGGTTGGCGTCGTCGACGGCGCCCTGCAGCTCCTTGCGCACGGCCGGGTCCCTGGCCAGGTCGGCGGGCTCCTTGGAGGCGGCGCCGACCTTGTCGGCGAGCGCGGCGGCCTCGTCGGGGTCGATCGTCAGCAGCGCCGTCAGGTACGGGCGCCGGTCGCCGAACACGACGGCCTGCGAGATCCAGCGGCACAGCTTCAGCGCGTTCTCGATGTTCGAGGGCGAGATGTTCTTGCCGCTGGAGGTGATGATGAGGTCCTTCTTGCGGCCGGTGATCGAGAGGTAGCCGTCGGCGTCGAGCTCGCCGAGATCGCCGGAGTGCAGCCAGCCGTCGGCGGTGAGCGTCTCGGCCGTCGCCTCGGGGTTGTCGTAGTAGCCCTTGAAGACGTTCGGGCCGCGCATGAGGACCTCGCCGTCGTCGGCGATCTTCACCTCGCAGACGCCCGGCAGCGGCTTGCCGACGGTGCCGAAGCGGTGCTCCTCGACCGTGTTCAGCGTCTCGACGGCGCAGGTCTCGGTCATGCCGTAGCCCTCGAGCACCCAGACGCCCGCGGCGTGGAAGAACTCGAGGATCCCGGTGTCGATCGGCGCCGCGCCGGTCAGCGCGAGCTTCAGGCGCCCGCCGAAGAGATCGCGGATCTTGTGCAGGACGAGCTTGTCGGCGAGCGCGTACTGCGCCCTGAGGGCGAGCCCGGGATGCCCGCCGCGATCCTCGCGACCCCGCACCTCGCGCCCGACGCCGACCGCCCAGTGGAAGATCTTCGCCTTCGCACCACCGGCGGCGTCGGCCTTCGCCGTCGCCGCGGTGTGGATCTTCTCGAAGATGCGCGGCACCGACGGCAGGTGCGTGGGCCTGATGAGCTGCACGTCCTCGACGATCTTCTTCGGGTCGCGGCGCCAGTAGGCCATCTCGGCGCCCGCCTCGACGGCGACGAGCTGGACGATCCGCGTCAGCACGTGGGCGAGCGGCAGGAAGACGTAGACGACGTCGTCGCCCGCCGAGAAGCCGACGCGACGGTGGACGCCGTCGATGTCGGCGCGCAGGTTGGCGTGCGTGAGCATGCAGCCCTTCGGCGCCCCGGTCGTGCCGGAGGTGTAGACGATCGTCGCGACGTCGTCGGAGCCGATCCCCGCGATGCGCGCGTCGAGCGTCTCGTCGGACACGTCGGCCCCCGCCGCGCGCAGCGCGTCGAGCGTCATCGCGTCGTCGTCGTCGTCGCCGCCGCCGTCGAAGCGGAAGACGTGCTTGAGCGTGGGGAGCGCGTCGCGGATCTCGGCGAGCTTGGCGAGCTGCCCGTCGTCCTCGCAGAAGAGCGCCATCGAGTCGCTGTGGCTCAGGACGTGCTCGCACTCCTCCGGCGAGTTGGTCTGGTAGACGGGGACCACCGTCGCCCCGGCGCAGATCGCCCCGAAGTCGGCGAGCGTCCACTCCGCGCGGGTGTTGGAGAGGATCGCCACCCGGTCGCCGGCCTGGACGCCGAGCGCCATGAGGCCCTTGGCGATCACGCGGACGTCGGCTCCCAGCTGCGCGTAGGAGGTGGTCTCCCAGCCGCCGGCGGACGGCGAGCGCATGGCGGCGCCGCGATGGCGCTGGGCGGCCTCGAGCACGAGCGTCGCGATCGTCCTGGCCGGGGCGGCCGCCGCGCTCGCGCCGCGGGCCGGTGTTGCTGTGGGCTTGGTGGTGACGTCGTCCTTGCTCATGGGGGGATCCTACGGCGCTGCGCGGGTCGGGCGGTCCGTTTGCCCGGCGGCGGCCGGCCTGGCTACCGCACGACGCGGAAGGCCGTGCTGAGCGGGCCGGCGCTGCCGCCGTCCGGGTCGAGCGCCCGGACCGAGAGGCGATACCGGCCGAGCGCGAGCGTGCGCCTGGCGAACACCGGCGTGAGCGTGAACGCGCGCCGGCCGCCGCCGAGCGACACCCTGCGGCTGCCCTTCAGCGTCACGTAGCGCGTGCAGCGGCGGGCGCGGCGCGCGGCCTTGCGCGGGGGCGCGACGCAGCGCGCGCCGCGCCGGACGCCGCGGCGCCCGATCGCGGCGCGCACCGTCAGCTGCGCGGGCCGCGACAGCGTGACGCCGACCCGCGCGCGCGTGGCCCGGCGAGCACGGCGGTGGCGGCGCCGGTCGGCCTTCCGGGCGCGATGCAGGGTGGCGGGCACGATCCGCAGCTGCTTGAGCGTGACGGCGGCGGGGCGCGGGGCCGCGACCGGCGGTGGTGGCGGCGCGACGACGGGCGGCGGCGGCACGGCCGCGAACGACGCGCCGGCGACCTGGTCGCCGCTCATCGCGATCGTGCAGGTGGGGGCGGTGCCGGCCCCCGCGCACGCGCCCGCCCAGCCCGCGAAGCGCGAGCCCGGCACCGGCGACGCCGTGAGCGTGACCTGGCGGCCCGCGCCGAGCCCCTGCGTGCAGTCGGTCGCGCAGTCGATCCTGGGCGGATCGCTGGAGACCGTCCCGCGCGCGATCTGATCGACGACGACCGCCAGCCGCGCGGTGGCCGGGGGCGCGTGGCCGGGGGCGTCGAAGCGCAGCACGCGGTTGTTGCCGCGATCGGCGACGAGCAGCGTGGCGCCGTCGGGGCTCAGGGCCAGGCCGCCGGGCTCGATGACCTCGCCCGCGCCGGCGCCCTCGGTGGCGATCGTGTCCCAGGTGTACGAGCCGGCGCCGTCCGGGGTGCCGCGCACCACGCGCGCGCCGTTCGGCGTGCCGGGCCGCAGCTCGGACACGTACAGCGTCCCGCTCGCCGCGTCGACCGCGAGCCCGTCGGGGTGATCCCAGGCGCCGGCGCCGCCGGGCGCCGCGACGTTCGCACCGGCGATGACGTCGCGCACGCGCGTGTCGTCCGCCGCGAAGACCTGGTTCGCGCGATCCCACGCGACCGCGGCCGGATGCGACAGGCCGGTGCGCTGGCTGGCCACCGCGCCGTCGGCGGCCAGGGTGACGATCCGGTCGTGGCCGGTGTCGGCCACGATCACGCTGCCTTGCGGTCCGGCGACGACGGACTGCGGATCGGCCACGACCCCCGGCGCCGTCGTGCGCAGGACGCTGCCGTCGGGGGCGAAGACCACGACGCGGTCGTTGCCGGTGTCGGCGACGACGGTGTTGCCCGCGGCGTCGAACGCGACCGCGGCCGGCAGGCTGAACTGGCCCGCGGCGGCGCCCTCGCTGGGGTAGCCGGTGAACGGGCTGACCGCGCCGAGCTGGCCGGCGAACGTCCCGTCGGGATCCATCCGCGCGACGCGGTAGTTGAAGCTGTCGGCGATCGCCACCCCGCCGGCCGGCGTGAACGCGACGCCGCGCGGGCGCGTGACGTAGCCGGCGCTGCGCCCGGCGATGCCCCACGCGGCGGCGAGGCTGCCGCCGGCCCCGAGCACGTGGATGCGGTTGTTCGCGGTGTCCGCGACCGCGACCCCGCCCTGCGGGTCGTCGCTCAGCGCGCCGACGGCGCGCACGATCGAGAAGAGCCCGGGGGAGCGGCCGAAGCCGCCGAAGTGGGCGAGGAAGCCGAGGCTGTAGGCGTCGTAGACGCCGACGCGGTGGTTGAGGTTGTCGGCGACGTAGAGGTGCGGCGGCTGGCGCGCGTCGACCGCGACGTCGTAGGGCGCCTGGAACTGGCCCGGCCCGCTGCCGCTGCCGGCCACCTGCCCGACGAGCGCCAGGCTCTGCGGATCGAGCACGGCGATGCGGTCGTTCTGGTTGTCGGCGACGTAGACGCGCGTGCCCGCGGGGTCCAGCGCGATTCCCTGCGGGCGCAGCAGCCCGACGCCGGGCGCGCTGAAGGTCGGCCCGCCCGACGGCGTGAGCGTCGCGCGGTCCAGCGTGAAGCGCGCGACGCGGTTGAACCCCTGGTCGGCGACGTAGACCGTGGGCGCGGCGGACGGCGTGCGCTGGTCGACGGCCAGCCCGCTCGCGCTGATGCCGGCGCCGATCGCGGGGTCGTTGGCCTGCAGGTCGAAGATCGTGGCGTCGCCGAAGCTCGCCAGCGGCGTTCCGTCGGCGGCGCTGAAGACCTGCACCCGGTCGTTCTCGGCGTCGAGCACGTAGACGTGACCGCTGCGGTCGGTCGCCACGCCGCCGACGACGCCGAGCCGGCCGGGCTCGCGCCGCGAGGCACGGGCGCCGAGGCGGAAGCGGAAGGCGCCGTCGCGCCCGAACGCCTGCACGACGCCGCTGTACTGGTCGCCGGTGAACACCAGGCCGCCGCCGGGCGAGAACGCGACCGCCTGCACGAAGCGAAAGACGCCGCCGCCGTTGGGCGCCTCCCCGACGATCGACGGGCTGAGCGCCGGTGGCGCGGCCTGCGCGCCGGCGGGCGCGACCGCGCCCGCGCCTGCCAACGCCGTGGCCGCCAGCGCGCCGCGGGCAAACGCGGTGACCAGCCGGCGGCGGTGGCGGTGACGCATCACCTCTGCTGACCGCGGGCGGGCCCGAAGGTTGCGCCCGGTTGTCGTCCGGCGCCGCGGGCGGGCGACGCCGGGGGCCATCCGGGCTAGTTCTCGCTCGCCTTCGCCGCGGCCGAGGTCGCCGGCGCGGACGCCGGCTCGCTGCCCGGGCGGCGCGTGTACTTCGCGATGAACGCCTCGGTATCGGCGTGGGCCTGCTCGTCGGGGCGCTGGTTGTGCGGGGACTTCATGAGGTACGACGAAGGGCCGTCGAGCTGGCCCGAGATGCCGTGGTTGAGCGCGAGCTTGCAGCAGCGCACGGCGTCTATCACGATCCCGGCGCTGTTGGGCGAGTCCCAGACCTCGAGCTTGAGCTCGGCGGTCAGCGGGACGTCGCCGAAGGCCTGGCCCTCGAGGCGGATGTGCGCCCACTTGCGGTCCGTCAGCCATGGCACGTAGTCCGACGGGCCGACGTGGACGTCGCCGGCGGGCAGTTCGTGGCCCATGATCGACGTCACCGCGTTGGTCTTGGAGATCTTCTTGGACTCCAGTCGCTCGCGCTCGAGCATGTTGTAGAAGTCCATGTTGCCGCCGACGTTGAGCTGCGACGTGCGCATGAGCTTCACGCCGCGGTCGTGGAACAGGCGCGCGAGGTTGCGGTGCACGATCGTCGCGCCGACCTGGGACTTGATGTCGTCGCCGACGATCGGCAGGCCGGCCTTCTTGAAGCGCTTGTCCCAGTAGTCCTCGCGGGCGATGAAGACCGGGATGCAGTTCACGAAGCCGCAGCCGGCCTCGAGGACCTGCTCGACGTACCACTTCGTGGCCTGCTCGGAGCCGACCGGCAGGTAGGAGACCACGACGTCGGTGTGGGTGTCCTGGAGGATCTGGACGATGTCGGCGGTCTCGCCGGGCGCCTTGGTGATCCTCTCCTTGAGGTACTTGCCCAGGCCGTCGTGCGTCATGCCGCGGTGGACCTTCACGCCGAGCCGCTTGGGCACCTCGGCGAACTTGATCGTGTTGTTCTGGCCGGCCCAGATCGCCTCGCCGAGATCCTTGCCGACCTTGTCGGCGTCGATGTCGAAGGCGGCCGTGAACTCGACGTCGGAGATGTGGTAGCCGCCGAGGTCGACGTGCATGAGGCCGGGCACGTCGAGCGTCGCGTCGGCGTCGCGGTAGTACTCGACACCCTGGACGAACGCCGATGCGCAGTTGCCGACGCCGACGATCGCGACGCGGACCTTCTCCTGCTGGTAGCGCGCGGCGCCGTTGGCGGCGCCGTTGCCGTTGGTGGGTGTCATGTGCGGTTCGTTTCCTTTTCGTCTGGGCGTGTCGCCGGGTCAAGAACCCCGGCGAGACGGCTCGTTACAGGGAGGCTGCCGGCGTCAGCTCACGCTTGACGTGCAGAATTCGTTGAATCACGGTGACCGAGGTGAGGGCGGCGAGCACGTAGATGGCCGGCTCGAGCGCTCCCAGATCGGCGAACACGAGGCCGGCGGAGATGACCACGACGCGGACGAGGCGGTCGGCGATCCCGACCTTGCACTCGACGCCGAGCGCCTCGGCGCGAGCGCGCGTGTAGGAGACCACGAGCGACGCCATCACCGCGACGACGACCGCGGCGACGGCCAGCTCGTCGCGCTCCTGCGCGAACGTCGCGGCGACCGCCGTGAGCACGATCCCCTCGACGATCCGGTCCAGCGTCGAGTCCAGGAACGCGCCGAACGGCGTGCCCTTGCCCGACATGCGCGAGTAGCCGCCGTCGAGCGTGTCGCAGATCGACCCGATGATGAACACGACGCCGCCGATGAAGAACTCGTGCTGCCAGACGAGCACGGCGGCCACGACGTTCAACGTGAAGCCGGCCATCGAGATCTGGTTCGGGGTCAGGCGCGAGGCGATCAGCCGGTCGCGCACCAGTTCCAGGCGCTCGGCGCCGGGCCGCGGCCGCGGCCGGCGCGGTCGCTCGCGGGGCGCGGGGTCGGTCGGCGGCGAGGGCGCTTGGATGTCGGACGCCATCAAGGCGCCGTCGCCCGGCTCGGTTGCGCGGCCTGCATCTGGACCTGCGGCTGCGCGGGCAGGAACGTCCAGGCATGCGGTCGCGCCCGGGCCATCGCCCGTGCGGCCAGCGCGCCGATCCCGGCGGCGGCGGCGCCGAGCACGGCGTCGGCGATGAAGTGGTTGGCGGTGACGACGATCACGAAGACGACGAGCAGCGGGTACAGGCACCAGAAGACCTTCAGCGCGCGCCACTTTACGAGCCGCGCGAGCGGGATGCTGATCATGAGCGCGAAGGCGACGTGCATCGAGGGCACGGCCGCGTACGGATTGAAGAGCTCGTTGATCGTGACGCTGTCCTGCCCGACGCCGGTGAAGTCCGAGACCGCGTCGAAGAAGCCCCACTCGGGGAAGAAGCGCGGCGGCGCCGTCGGAAACACCGTGTAGCCGATCAGCGCCACGCCGAACGCGACGAGGAACATGTTGCGCACGAAGTAGAAGCTGTCGTTGCGAAACAGGTACAGCCAGGTCAGTGCGCCGAGCGTGATCGAGGTCTGCGCGTTGATGTACATCCACGACGCGCCGTCCAGCAGCCACTGCTGGCCGGCGGCGAAGGTCTGCAGCGAGGGCTCGATGAAGATGTTCAGCGCCTGCTCGGCGTGGATGAGGTCGCGCGCGTTGGAGAACGCCGCGGTCGCCGCCTCGGGGTCGTCGACCAGCCCGCGCATGAGGCGGTACAGCTGGTAGGCGCCGATGAACAGCACCACCTGACGCAGGACGTCGAGCGGGCCGTTCGGCAACAGGCGCGCCTGGAACGTGCTGAGGCGGGAACGCATGTGGACAAGGGCATGTTACGGAACATCACAACCGGCTCCCAGGTGTTCGCGGCGGCTGCGCGCAACGAGCGTCTTCGGTCACGAGGCGACGGGGTCGAACTGCGTGCGGACCGTCAGCGGACCGCTTCTCGGTGCGAAGACGAGCGTCCAGCCGCCGGCGCTGCGCATGACGCACCCCTGGCCGCGCGCGATGCCCCCAGTAGGGCGTGAACCGCACGCGTACCAGCGTGAACCCGGGCCGCGGCACGTCGAGCGCGAAGGACTGCGGCCCCAGGCGCGTCAGCCGGCCGAACCCCGTCCGTATGGCCAGGCGTGCCGACCACCTCGTAGATGGCCCAGTGACGGCTGCGGTGGACGGGGCGCAGGTACGGCAGCCCCCCGCGGATGAGCGCCCCCTCGGCGCGGCCCGTCAAATCCAGCGCGACGTCGGGCAGGGCGACATAGCCCACGCCGGCGCGCTCGAGCCAGCGCCGGTAGCGCTCGGGCGTCAGCTGCGCCGCCGCGCGAGTGCGGAAGAGCGGGTTGTACTTCACGTCGAGCTGGGTCAGCCAGCCGCGGGCGAGCGGCACGTCGCGCGCGACGTGGACCGACTCCCAGTGCAGGCGCGTGAACGGAACCTCGACACGGACGGCGGCTTCGGCGCGCGCATCGACGAAGCGCAGCAGCGGCGCGAAGTACGCCGCCTGGCCGGAGGGGTCGACGGCTCCCTTGATCGTCTCGCGGACCGGTGCCCACCACTGCCAGCCGAGGAGCAGCACCATGGCCGCGAGCATGCCGCGCCGGCGTCGCGGGTCGCCGCTCGCCAGCGCGGAGCAGAGCAGCACCGGTCCGGCGAACGCCACGCCCAGCCGGCTCGCGTTGCCACCCATCGGCGTCGCGATCGCGAACGCCACCACGGCCGCCGCGAGGTACAGCAGCGCGCCGCTGCGCAGCACGCGCTCGCGACGGGGCAGCAGGCAGAGCAGGAGCACGCAGCACAGGACGATCGACGCCAGCGTGCCGGCTGTGTAGGGCTGGCCTCCGCCCTCGGGGAAGAGCAGTGCGAGCGCGGCCGCCGGGATGAACGCCGCGCCGGCCACCGACAGGCCGATCGGCCTGCGGGTCGCCAGCCAGTGCGCCAGGCCGGCGAGGGCGAGGAACAGCCCGGCGACGGGGCTCGCGAGGGTGCAGCCGAGCGCGAGGGCGAGGCCGCCGGAGCGATGGCCGCGCTGCAGCGCCAGGCTCGCCGCGAGGGCGAGCGCCACGGCCATCGCGAACGTCACCCGCCCGATGAGCAGATCGGCGGCCGTGCCGGCGGCGAAGCACCATGAGCCCCAGCGGGCGCTCTCGCCGAAATGCCGGCGCGCGATGCGATCGAACAGCACGGCCGATGCGACGGCGGCGACCACTCCGACGACGCGCACGCCGAGCAGCGCTCCGAGCGGCGGGAAGAGGATCGAGTAGGCGGGCGTGTGGTGGCCGCCGTACCAGTTGGCGTTGAACAGCGTGAAGCCCTCGCGGTCGAAGGGCTCTGCCCGGTAGACCTGCGCTGCGAGGTCCGGCGTCGGCGGCGCGAGCACGAGCCTTGCGAGCCCAAGGGCCGCCGCCAGAAGGCCGGGCGAGATGTGGCCGCGCAGGGGGCTGGGGAAGCCCCGTGTCAGGACCGCGGTCGCGAGGAAGCCCACTGGCGCGCACGCTAGGCTCGCTGCGGCTCAGCGGTGTTGCGGAGTTGTCACCTTCGGCAGGAGGAGCCGGTCAACCGGGCTTGCAGGCGCACCGTCCCCGGCTTCGCGACCTGCACGCGGGTCGTCTCGCCTGGGCCCTCGCTCACGCATGCGTGCCCCGCGGTGACCCGCCACCAGCGCGTCGGGCGTACGCGCAGGCGCACCGTGCCCGCACGCGGGACGCGCAGCGTGACCCCGGAGGGCATGAGGGTTGCGGACGCGCCGTCGGCAACCGGACGGGGCCTGGAGACCGCGAGGACGCGCCAGTGGGCGTCGTGCCAGACCGGGCGCAGGTAGGGCAGGCCCGCTCTGACGAGCCGCGCCTCGTCGCGCCCGGCGTCGTCCAGCGGCACGTCGGGCACCGCGACATAGGCGACGGCGTGACGGTCCAGCCACGCCCGGTAGGTGGCGGCGTCGAGGCTGCCGTCGTAGAAGAGCGCGCCGTAGCGGCGGTCGAGCTGGCGCTCCCAGCCGCGCGCGAGCGGGATCCCATCCCGCCCGCCCGCGACGCGGCGCGCCTCCCAGTGGTTCGCGGTGTAGGGGATCTCGACGCGGAAGCTGCCGGGCCGGTCGTGCAGGAAGTCCAGCAGCGGCGCGTAGTAGCCGACCCCCACCGACGGGTCACCGCTCGCGCGCACGACGTCGCGCACCGCCGGATACACCGGCCAGTACGCGGCCGCCGCCGCGAGCGCGACGATCAGCCACGGGCGGCGCCGGCCGATCAGCGCCCCGAGCAGGACCGGGCCCGTCGCCAGTGCGCCGAGGCGGGTCGCGTTGCCGCCCAGCGGCGAGTCGATCACGAACGCGGCCACGAGCAACAGCGCGTACAGCAGCGCTCCCACGCGCAGCGCGCGCTCGCGCGCCGGCAGCAGCGCCGCGAGCGCCAGGCTGGTGGCGAGCGCCGGCCAGAAGGACGACGCGACGAGGTTATGGGTGCCGCCTTCGGGAAACAGGACGACCGTGATAGCGATCGGGGCGAGCGCGGCGGCGGCGATGGCGGCGCCCCAGCCCCAGGCGCGCGCGCGTTGCTGAGCCGAGGCGGCGAGCGCCCACGCCGTGACGCAGAGCGCGAGAAACAGCCCGGCGACCGGACTGGCCAGCGTCGTGGCCGCCGCGAGCACGGCGGCCGGCGCGCGGCGCTCGCTCGCCAGCGCGAGCAGCGCACCGGCGCCGATGGCCACGCCGAGCAGGAACGTCAGCCGGCCCGTCAGCAGCACCGCGGTCGTGCCGGCGGCGAACCACAGCGCCGCCGCGCCGCCCGCCCGCTCCCCCCAGTGACGCCGCGCCAGCGGCGCGAACAGCGCCGCCGCCGCGACCGCCGCCAGCGCGCCCGTCAGGCGCACGCCGAGCGCACCGCCCAGCGGCGGGAACAGCACGCTGTAGCCGGGCGTGTGGTGGCCGGCGAACCAGCCGTTGTTCCACAGCGTGAGGCCGAGCTCGGCGCGGTACTCCTGGGCGGCGAGGTCGGCGCTGGGTGGCGCCACGATCAGGTAGACAGCGGCACCGAGCGCCGCGACGATCCAGGGGCTCAGGAATCGGCGCAGCACGCCCCAACCCTTGCAGGACTCAGCGCTGCGCCAGGTACTCGACGATCCGCGTGCCGACCTCGGGCCGGTCGATCCAGGGCCAGTGGCCGGCGCCGGGGATCAGCTCGAGCGTGGCGTCGCCGAGCGCGGCCGCGTAGCCCGAGCCGAAGCGAGCCGGGATCCAGCGGTCCTGCTCGCCCCAGACGACGAGGGCGGGCGCGGTGATCGCGCCGAGGTTGTCGCCCGCGCGGGCGAGGTCCGCGGGGGCGGCGTGGCGCAGCAGCAGCCGCAGCGCCCGCTCGGTCCCGAGATCGAAGTGCTCGGCGGCGCTCGCGACGAAGGGCTTGGGCATCGGCCCCGGCGTCGCCGAGGCGCGCCGCGAGACGACGCGCAGGATCGGCTGCCACGCCGAGCCGACGGCGATCGGGCCGACGACCGGCATCCGCACGAGCCGCATCGGTCCGCGCCAGCGAAAGCCGCCCAGCAGCGGGATCGCGTCGACCACGACAAGCCGCTTCACCCGCGCCGGCTGCTCGGCGGCCCAGGCCAGGCCGACGGCCGCGCCCCAGTCGTGGCCGCAGAGCCGCACGCGGTCGAGCTCGAGCGCGTCGAGCAGGCGGTCGAGGAAGCGCACGTGGCCGGCGAGGGAGTAGTCGAGGTCGCCGCGCTTGCCGCTGCGCCCGAAGCCGGGCAGGTCGACGGCGACGCCGCCGCCGAGCGTGAGCGGGGCCAGCCAGTCGAACGAGCTCGTGCCGAGGCCGTGCAGGAAGATCGTCGGCACCGGGTCGTCGCCGGCGCGCCGCACGAAGACCGGCTGGTCGTCGAGCTCGAGGACTGTCTCGGTCACCGTCAGCACGGCGCCGGACGATAGCCTCCGGCCCGTGCGGACCCTCTGCTTCGGCGATGCGATCGTCGACCTCATCTGCCACCGGCACGTCAGCTCCTACGACGAGGCCGACGCCTTCGTCCCCTCGCCCGGCGGGGTCATCGCCAACGTCGCCGTGACGGCCGCGCGGCAGGGCGCCGCGGTGTCGTTCGCCGGCGGCGCCGGCGACGACCGCTGGGGGCGCTGGCTGCACCAGCGCCTCGACGCCGCGGGGGTCGATCTGCGCTGGTTCGATCTCGCCGGGGGGCACGCCACCGCGGTCGCGTTCACCACCGTCGACGAGCACGGCGAGCCGGCGTGGGAGCTCTACGGCGACGGCGTCGCGGCGAGCCTCGCGGCGCTCGACGGGCTGCTGGTCGGTGCCGTCGAGGCGACCGACGCGCTGCTGTTCACCTCCAACACGCTGGCCGACGAGAGCGCCGCGCAGCTCACGATGGCCGCACGCGAGCGCGCGCTCGAGCTCGGCCGGCCGATCGTCTTCGATCCCAGCGTGCGCCCGCACCGCTGGCGCAACAGCCCCAGCGGCGCGGCGGCCGCCTGCAACGCCTGCGTGCCCGGCGCGTTCCTCGTCAAGTGCAACGCCGCCGAGGCGCGGATCATGACCGGTGAGGGACACCCCGAGGCCGCGGCGGCGTCGCTGCTCGCGGGCGGCGCGCAGCACGTGATCGTCACGCTCGGCTCGGGCGGCGCGATCCTGCGCGCGAAGGGGATGAAGATCGACGCACGTGCCGTGCCGCCCGCGTGCGTGCTCAGCACGATCGGCGCCGGCGACGTCTTCCTCGGCGTGCTGCTCGCCCAGCTCGGCCTGACGGACTACTACCCGTCGGTCCTCGCCTCGGCGCTGCCCGCCGCCGCCGAGCAGGCCGCCCGCGCCTGCGAGCGCTGGGGCGCGCTGGATGAGGACCCAGCCTGAGCCGGGGCTGACGCGAGCGGGTTGGGTCAAGCCCGGCCGCGCGCGCGTCGCGCGGATCCGCGCGCGGCTGGCCGAGGTCTACGGCGTGCCGGTCGCCGGCCCGCACGGCCACCCGATCGCCGAGCTGGTCCTGACCGTCCTCTCGCAGTCGACCAACGACCGCAACCGCGACGTCGCCTACCTGCGCCTGCGCGAGCGCTTCCCGGTCTGGGAGGCGGTCCGCGACGCGCCGCTGGAGGAGATCGAGGAGGCGATCCGGCCGGGCGGCATCTCGAAGGTGAAGTCCGCGCGCATCCAGGCGATCCTGCGCGCGATCGGCGATCCGCTGGACCTCGACTGGATGGCCGCGGCGCCGGTCGCCGAGTCGCAGGCCTACCTCTGCGCGCTGCCGGGCGTGGGGCGCAAGACCGCCGCCTGCGTGCTGCTGTTCACCTTCGGGCTGCCCGACGTGCCGGTCGACACACACGTCTCGCGGGTCGGCATGCGCCTGCACCTGCTGCGCCCGGGAGCGCCGTTCGAGGAGCTGCACGACGGCATGCTCGCGCTCACGCCGCGGGGCGCGGAGCTCGAGCTGCACGTCAACCTCCTGCGCCACGGCCGCCGCACGTGCCACTCGCAGCGGCCGGCGTGCGCCGCCTGCGCGCTGCGGCGGATGTGCCCGAGCCGGCGCGACTGACCGGACGGCGCTACGCGGCCGGCGGCGGGTGCTCGTCGAAGATCGCGGCGATCTCGTCGAGCCTGCTCGGCCTCGCTGACCGCCTGGCCGCCGATCGCCCTCCTTGTGGGCGGGCGCGACGCTCTCGGCGAGCGAGTAGACGAAGCGCTTGTACTCGACGGCCTCGTCCTCGGTGCCGACGCGCTCGAGGATCGCGATCGCCTCGCGCAGGTTGGCGGTCGCCTCGTCGTTCAGGCTGGCGCAGTCGGCCGGCCGCTTGGTGGCGGCCGCGGGCGGCGTGGCGAGCAGCGCGCTCATGAGCTCTCCCTCGTGCCGCTCGCGCGCGGCCGCGTACTGCTTCGCGACGGCGAAGGACTCGCGCACGCTGCCGCCGCGATCGGCCGCGACGACCATCATCGCGGTCAGCAGCGGAGCGCCGACGACGACCGACCACTCCTCGGCGTTGAACTCGGCCTTGGCGGTCATGGGCGGTTCCTCCTTACGGTCTGGTCCGGTGTGGTCTGCCCCGGGAGCAGCTCGAGCGCCTGCGCGGCTCCGCGCCGGCGGCGGCGACGGAGGAGGAGCAGGACGGCGGCTGACCGGCGGCGCGCCTCAGCCCGGCGAGCGGCGGGCGGCGAGTAGGCACAGGTCGTCGCTGTGGTCGTCGTCCATCGCGCCCACGATGCCCGCCAGCATCGCCGCGAGGTCGTCGCCGTCGTGGCGGGCGACCGCCGCGAGCAGGTGCTCGAAGCCGACGTCGAGCGGCTGCGCGCGTCGCTCGACGAGCCCGTCGGTGTAGAGCAGCAGCGCGTCGCCGGGCGCAAGCTGAGCGGTCCCCTCATTGCGCGGGCCGCGCAGCCCGACCGAGTCCAGCGGCACCGAGCGCCCGTCCCACAGGAACGCCGCGACCGCGCCCGGGGACAGCAGGATCGGCGGGGGGTGACCGGCGCAGGCGTAGCGCAGCCGGCCCGACGCGACGTCGAGCTGCGCGTGCGCGACGGTCGTCATGCGCCCGACGCGGTGACGCGCCACGAAGCCGTCGAGCGCGTCGAGCAGCGGGCCCGGGGCCAGGCCCGTCGACGCGAGCGCGCGGATCGCGCTGCGCAGCTGGCCCATCACCGCCGCCGCGCCGATCCCGCGGCCGACGACGTCGCCGACGACGAGCGCGGCCGTCGTCTGCCCGTCGTCGAGCCAGAAGGCGTCGTACCAGTCGCCGCCCACCTCGAGCCCCGCCTGGGCCGGCCGGTAGACGACGTCGACGGCGAGCCGCGCCGACGCCGCGAGCATGCCGGAGAGCAGGCTGCGCTGCAGCTGCAGGGCGATGTCCTGCTCGCGCCGGCGGGCGCGCAGCAGCTCCTGCTCGTAGGCGCGGCGGTCGGTCGCGTCGAAGATCGTCGTGCGGACGAAGCGCGCGGCGCCGGCGTCGTCGCGCTGCTGGGCGGAGTTGACGAGCGCCGGCAGGCGGCTGCCGTCGGCGCGCACGATGTCCAGCGCGATCTCGCGCACGGCGCCCTGCATCTGCAGCAGCGGCAGGTAGTGCGTCTCGTGGTAGATCCGTCCCGCCGGCGTCAGCAGGTCGCGGAAGCGGCGGCCCAGGAGCGCCGCGCGGTCGTGGCCGGTGAGGCGCTCGAAGGTGCGGTTGAGGCGCAGGATTCTGCCGTCCAGGGCGCAGGTGAGATAGCCGCACGGGGCGTTCTCGAAGAGGTCCTGCGCGCTCTCCTCGAGCAGTGCGTCGTCCGGCGTCACGCGGCGAGGAAGGACGTGATCGCCTCGATCGTCTCCTGCGGCGCGCTGAGGTTCGGGCAGTGGCCGGTCGCCGCGAGCTGCACGAAGCGGCTGTGCGGCAGGCCGGCCGCGACGTAGCGGCCGACCGCCTCGGGCGCGATCGGGTCGTCGGAGCACTGCACGACGAGGCAGGGGGTCTGCACGCGGGCGAGATCGGCGCGGTTGTCGGAGAGGAACGTCACGCGCGCGAACTGCCGCGCGATGTCCGGGTCGCTGCGACAGAAGCTGTTCGTCAGCTCCTCGCCGAGCTCCGGGCGGTCGTCGTTGCCCATGATCACCGGCGCCATCGCGCTCGACCAGCCGAGGTAGTTTGAGTCCATCGAGTCCAGCAGCCCCTCGATGTCCGCCTCGCTGAAGCCGCCGCGATAGTCCCCGTCGTCGATGTAGCGCGGCGAGGGGCCGATCAGGACGAGGCTGCCGAAGCGATCGGGCTCCGCGGTCGCGGCGAGGACGCCGATCATCGCGCTCACCGAGTGGCCGACGAACACGATGTCGCGCAGGTCGAGCTCGCGGCTGATCTGCACGATGTCGTCGGCGTAGCCGCGCAGCGAGGAGTAGCGCTCGCGGTCGAACGCCGCGATGTCCGAGCCGCCGGCCCCGACGTGGTCGAGGAGCACGATCCGGAAGTCGTCCTCGAACGCCGGCCAGACGTGGCGCCACATGTTCTGGTCGCAGCCGAAGCCGTGGGCGAACATCATCGGCCGCCCGTCGGCGCGGCCGTGGACGGTGACGTTGTTGCGCGCGAGCGCGCTCACGGGCTGGGGTCGCCGGCGGGTGCGCCGTCGAAGGGCAGCGCGTCGATGATGCCCGTCAGCGTGAGGACCTGGCGGACGGGCGGCTGCAGCTCCGGGTCGATCCGCAGCGTCGAGCCGATCATGGGCAGGTCGCGCAGCACGGCATCGAGGACACGGATACCCGTCGAGTCCATGAACGAGAGCCCGCGCAGGTCCAATCGCACCGATCCGGCGCCGAGCTGCTCGAGCAGCGTGGCCTCGAACTCGGACGCCGTGGCCAGATCGAGCTCGCCGGCGACCGCCACGCGCACGCCCTCGGCAGCGGGACTGACGACGATCTCGAAGCTCGGCGGTCCGACGGTGGACACAAGGCGCACAATACGGACGCCCGTCCGCCCGCGCGGGCGGGCGCGGATGTTCAGCGATAGGTCCGGTGCAGGCCGGTCAGCACGCACGTGCCGCCGGGAACCGCCGGGTCGCCCTGGCAGTCGGTGCCGCTGGCCTGGTCGAGCAGCACCCAGTCGGCACCGCCGTCGCGCTCGTGGGCGAGGATCGCCTTCTCGGCCTGGGCGCCCTGGGTCCTGCGGGTGCTGATGCGATAGCGCTGCAGCTCGGGCTGGCCGATGCAGCCGCCGGTGTCGGCGTAGCACGCCTCGCTGAAGTACACGTGGCCGCTCTCGAACGACGGCCAGCCAAGCGCGCGGCCGGTCAGGCCGCCACCGGCCTGGTAGGCGATCCGCGCGTGCCCGCCGCCCAGCGTGTCGAGGCGGATCTCCGTGTCCAGGCCCTCGGAGCGCCCGGCGTAGGTCCAGCCGAAGGCCAGCCGGCGGCCGTAGAGGTCCAGCGCGTACGGGCGGCTGACGCGCTCGTCGGTGCAGCTCTCGCGGCCGCCCATGCGCGTGCAGACCTGGCGCGCGCCGCCCGGCAGGCGCTCGCTGCGCCCGCCGGCGAGCGGCCGCGCGTAGATGTAGGGCAGCGCCGGCTTGTTGTCGTAGGAGCGCACGAAGGCGATCCGGTCGCGCCAGACGGTCGGCCAGGTCTCGTCGGCGGTGCCGGTGCTCACGCCGATCGGCCGGCGCTCGGCTCCGGTGGCGACGTCGAGCAGCCAGACGTCGCATGAGGTGCCCTCGTCGTAGTCCGCGGGCAGGTAGGAGCCGGCGGTCTGCACTTCGACACGGCAGCGCGAGTACGTCGCGACGAGACCGTCGGGGCCGGGCCCGAGATCGACGTCGAACGAGGTGGCGCGGCCGGCGATGACCGGTGTCGTGACGGCGCCGCCGGGATCGCGCAGCGTGAGATGAAACAGGCCGTCGGCGCCGCGCGCGCTCCAGGCCAGCCAGCCGCCGTGCGCGGAGATCGGCGTGGGCCGGTCCAGGCGCGCGACGTCCTGCGCCGCGGCGGGCGCGGCCAGCGCCAGGAGGGCCAGGAGCGAGACGGCGAGTGCGCGCATGTTCCTCCAACGCCGCCGGCTGGCGAAGGTTGCGTGGCCGGGCGCGCCTACGCGGCGGAGGACTGCAGGCCGGCGAGGGCCTTGAGGACCTCGTCGTCGTGCGTCTTGGGCGAGGCCTTCGGGATGACGTGGCGGATGCACCCGTCGGCATCGATGATGAACGTCGCGCGCTGGGCGCCCATGTACGTCTTGCCGTACATCGACTTCTGCACCCATACGCCGTAGAGGTCGCAGACGGCATGGTCGGCGTCGGCCAGCAGCGTGAAGTTCAGGTCCTTCTTGGCGTGGAACCTCTTGACCTTCGCCACGGGGTCGGGCGAGACGCCGATGACCTTGACGCCCGCCGCCGAGTACTCGGCCTCGCGATCGCGGATCGAGCACGCCTGCGTCGTGCAGCCCGGCGTGTCGGCCTTGGGGTAGAAGTACAGGACGATGGTCCGGCCGCGCAACGACGACAGGCGGACCGGCTCGCCGTCCTGGTCGGGTAGCTCGAAGTCCGGTGCCGATGCGCCTGGGCCGATCACGGGAACCATGTTCGCAGTTGCGTAGCATCGACTGCGGCAAGCCCGGCGCATCGGCGCATCCGCGGACAGGTATGAAGGACGCATGCACAGCCAAGACGATCTGAAGGACCGGGCCTGGATGCAGGTCCGCGAGTGGCCGCAGACCCCCGGCTTCGACGCAGCCGTGCGCGCGGTCACCGAGGCCGTTCTGAACTGCTACACCCGCGAGGGCGGCGAATGGCGCCCGCTGCCGGCCTCCACGCTGCCCGAGCTCGCCGGCGAAGGCGACGAGTACGTCGCGGTGATGCCGTTCCGCGAGGACCGCACCGCGGTCCTCGCCGGCATCCGCCATCTGTCGCCGACGCACCGCCATCGCTTCCGCACCCCGGCCCAGGTCGCGATGGCCGGCGGCGAGCCGTGGGTGATCTCGCTGGAGACGCTGATGTCGATGCTGGCCGACGAGCTCGGTGAGACGCACGCCGGCGCCGAGATGACGTCGCGCGAGATGCGCGGCCCCGACCCGACGCTGCTGCTCTCGCGCATTCGCCAGAGCGTCACCGCGATCGGCACGGCGCTGGATGCGCGCGCCGGCGAGATCGACGCGCTGTGGAACGCCGCGCCGCTGCGCTTCATCGACGCCGAGCAGGCGGGCCTGATCGGCCACATGGCGCACCCCACGGCGCTCAGCCGCTGGGGGATGCAGCCCGACGACCTCGCCGCGTACGCGCCCGAGCGCCAGGCGCGCTTCGCGCTGCGGTGGCTGGCCGTCGATCCCTCGATCGTCGAGCAGGACAGCGCGACGGGCACGCCGCCCGCCGAGCTCGCCGAGCGGCTGCTGCGCGACGACGCGGCCGTCGACGGCGCCGCGCTCGACGCCGCGCTGGCCGACCACGGCGAGCGCGTGCTGCTGCCGGTCCACCCGTGGGAGTTCGCGTACCTGCGCGACCGTCAGCCGGTCTGCGGGCTGCTCGAGGAGGGGCTGATCGTCGACCTCGGCGAGCTCGGCGGCGAGGTCACGCCGACCACGTCGATGCGCACGGTCTACCGCGGTGACTGGCCGTGGCAGCTGACGTTCAGCCTGCACGCCCACATGACCGACGAGATGCGCCTGACGCCGATCGCCGAGCTCGAGGGCGCCGTCTCCGCCGCCCGCGCGTTCGCCGACCAGGCCGCGGCCGCCGCTGAGGTCGCGCCGCAGCTCACGCTCCTGCAGGACCCCGCCTACATCGCGGTTGCGCGCGACGGAGCGCCGATCGCCGGGCTCTCCGTTCAGCTGCGCGAGAACCGCTGGGCCACCGATTCCGCCACGGACGTCAGCGCCATCGAGGTGCTCGTCCAGGACCACCCGTTCGGCGGTCAGAGCCGCCTGGCGCAGATCGTCGCGGCGCTGGCCGCGCGCGAGGGCCGTCCCGTCGAGGACGTCGCGCGCGAGTGGTTCGCCCGCTACTGCGAGGTCGCGGTGCTGGCGCTGCTGCGCCTCAGCGTGCAGCTGGGCATCGCGGTCCGGACCAACCAGCTCGGCACGCTGGTCGAGCTCGAGGACGGCTGGCCCGCGCGCTGCGTCCTGCGTGAGACGTACGGCTCCCCGCAGCCGGCCGCCCACGACGACATCGGCGCGACCGGCCCGGGCATCGGCGAGGGCCCGTTCCTCGACAACGCGCTGAGCGTCATCAACGCGCTCGGCGTCGCCGGGCACGTCGAGGAGGTCGTGCTGCTCGGCGACCTGAAGAAGCGGCTCGAGGGCGAGCGTGCCGGTGCCGGCGACAGCCCGGCCCTGCTCGACCGCCTGCTCGACGACGCGACGTGGCCGTGCCGGGCGAACATGCGCACCCGCATGCACAACGACGTCGACCGCTACGTGCAGATCCCCAACCCGCTGCACGGCGTGCGCGACTGACGCGGCCCCGGGCCGCGGCCTCGTCGGCCGCCACCCGGGCACGACGGCCCCTGCACACGCCTGCCGCGTAACGGCAGGGTCCTCCCAGCGCACGCCACCGCGTCGCACGCCACCACCGAGGAGCGCACGAGAGCCATGCCCCCAGCCAGCCGGACGCCGTCCGCCTCGCACCGACGAGGACCCGCCGCACGATCGCGAGGGCCTGCGCCGCGGCGCTGACGTGCGCCGCGGCGCCCGCCGTCAGCGCGCCCGCGAGCTGGGCGCTGCCGGCCCTGCGCGCGACGCCCGGCTACAGCTTCCAGACGATCGACCACCCGGCGGCGACGACGGTCACGACGCTCACGTCGATCACCGAGCGCGGTGACGCGACCGGCGCATACGCGGGCGCCGACGGCCGCGTCCACGGCTTCGCCCGTGACGGCGCCAGCGGCGCGTTCACCGACTTCGACGTGCCCGGCGCGCGCGCCACGTACGTGCTCGGCATCAACCATGCCGGCGCGCTCGGGCACGTTCGTCGACGCGGACGGCAAGCAGCACGGGTTCGTGCGCGGGGCCGCCGGCCTGCGCACGATCGAACATCCCGGAGGCGGTGAGCACCTCGCCGGCGACCTCGGAGTTCGCACCGGCCTCGGCACGGCGGTCGGCACGATCCGCGACGACGGCGCCAGCGTCGGGGCGTGGGGCGACGCCGCCGGCGCCGAGCACGGCTTCCTCCGTGCGCCGGGGCGCCGGCGCCTCGATCGCGATGCGCCAGGCGCCTCGACCGCGATGGATCCGCTCTTTCAGACCTTCGGCGGGACGGTGGCGATCCGCGCCAACCTCCGCGGCGACGTCGTCGGCTCCTTTGCGCCGGCTCGGCGCACGACGCTCTCACCCGTCGACCGTCGCGCCTTCATCCGTCGCGGCACGACGTGGAGGACCCTGCTGCCACCGGGGGCCGCCACCTCCCAGGCGTTCGGGCTCGACGAGCGCGGGACCGTCGGTGGCGTCGCCTTCGACCCGGTCGGGCTCACCGGCTACGGCTGGATCCGGCGCGCGGGGAGGTTCACCCGCATCGATCCCGCGCCGCCGCTCGTGCTCACTTCAGCAGCCGCGACAGCCGCCGGTCCTTGAGCACCTTGCCGGCGGTCTGCTCGGCCGGGCAGTAGCACATGACGTAGTCCTCGTAGTGGACGGCCTCGATCGTCGCGCCGCAGCGCGGGCAGGGCTCGCCGGCCTTGCGGTGCACCAGCAGCGGCAGCGGCAGCTTGTCGGGAATCGGCAGCGCGATGACCTGCTCGTAGTGCTCGATCGCCCCGTCGAGCACCGTGGCGATCGCCTCGCGCAGGGCGAGCGCCTCGCCGTCGGTCAGGTCGTTGCCGCGCTTGAACGGCGACAGGCGGGCCGTCCACAGGATCTCGTCGACCCAGGAGCGGCCGATGCCGGCGATGACGCGCTGGTCGCGCAGCAGCGTGTGCAGCGGGCGCGGCGCCTTCAGCCGCGCCTTGAGGTCCTCGGGCGGCTGCGGCCAGGCCTCGGGCCCGAGCGTCGCGATGAGCTCCTCGTCGTCGATCGCGTCCGCGGGCAGGAGCTTCACCCACGCCGCCTGCTTCGTGCCGAACTCGCGCAGGCGCAGCTCGCGCGCGGGGTGGTCCTCGTCGGCGATGCGCAGCAGCAGCCGCGACGTCCGGTCGCGCGGACCGGCGCGCTTGTCGTAGAGCTGCAGGCGTCCGGCGCTCATGAGGTGCACGAGCAGCGCGAGGTCGCCGGTGACCGCGATGACGAACTGCTTGCCGCGCCGCCCGACCGAGGTGATCGCGCGGCCCTCGAGCGCCGGCAGCGGCGGGTCGAAGGTCTTCAGCGCGTTGATGCCCGGCGCGAGCGCGGACTCGATCGTGGCGCCGCGCAGCGCCGCGTCGAGCCGCCGCGCGGTGATCTCGACCTCGGGCAGCTCGGGCATGGCGTCAAGCCTAATGCCGGCCGCCGTACGGTTCGCCTCGTGGTCACGAGGGTCGCGACCGCGGCGGACGTCGCGGCCCTGCGCGCGCGGCGCGCCGGCGCCGCCGGCGGGTCCCACCGGCGGCGCACACAGGTCAGACGCCTTCGACGCAGCTGACGATCGTCACGCCCGCCCGGCAGGCGAAGACGCCGGCCTGGCAGCGGTTGCTGAACGTCATCACGCGTCCGTCGCTGAGCGTGCAGGTGACCGGCGCGTAGACGGCCGGGCAATTGGACGGACACGGCGGCCGTTGGATCTCGCGCACCGTGCTCGACCCGGCGGTGGCTGCGCTGGTCAGGCCGACGGCGGCGGACGCCAGCACCGTCGCGATGGTCACTCCGATCCTCTTGGACATGAGGACTTCCCCTCTGGTTTAGCGATGGTTCCCCGCACGGACCGGCCTACCACGCGCCCGCGCCCCGAACACCCCTCTACGCCGCGGCTTAACGAAGCGCGGTGGCGGTGCTGTGTGTCCGCGCCGCGTACGCTCTGCGCGCAATGGGCACGCAGAGACTGGTGATCGTCGGCGGCGACGCCGCGGGGATGAGCGCGGCGAGCGTCGCGCGCCGTCGCGACCCCGACCTCGAGATCGTCGCGTTCGACCGCGGCCCCTACACCTCGTACTCGGCGTGCGGGATCCCGTACTACGTGGGCGGCCTCGTCGAGGAGGCCGACCGCCTCATCAGCCGCAGCCCCGAGGAGCATCGCGCCAACGGCATCGACGTGCGCACGCGCTGCGAGGTCGTCGCGATCGACCTCGGGGTGCGCCGGCTGACCGTGCGCAGCGCCGCCGGCGAGGAGTCCGAGGAGCCGTTCGACCAGCTCGTCGTGGCCACCGGCGCCGAGGCGGTGCGACCGCCGATTCCCGGCGCCGAGGCGATCGAGCCGGCGCAGACCGTCGACGCCGCCGAGCGGCTGCGTACGGCGCTCGAGCGCGGCGGCGACAGCGCGGTCGTGGTCGGGGCGGGCTACATCGGGCTGGAGATGGCCGAGGCGTTCGTCGACCGCGGGCTGCGCGTGACGATGATCGAGCTCGCGCCCCAGGTGATGGCGACGCTCGACGCCGACATGGCCGCGCACGTGCAGGACGCCGCCGAGGCGCGCGGCGTGCGCGTCGTGCTCGGGGCGGGCGTCGAGGAGATCGTGCTCGACGACGCCGGCGAACGGCCGGTGGCGGTGCGCACCGGCGACGAGACGTTCGAGGCCGACCACGTCGTGGTCGGCGTCGGCTCCAAGCCGCTTGTCGGCCTCGCCCGCGACGCGGGGCTCGAGGTCGGCGACAGCGGCGCGCTGCGCGTCGACGATCACCAGCGCTGCCCCGGCCACGACGGCGTGTTCGCCGCGGGCGACTGTGCGGAGAGCCACCACCGCGTGCTGGACCGCGCGGTGAACATCCAGCTCGGCACGCACGCCAACAAGCAGGGCCGCATCGCCGGCGTCAACGCCACGGGCGGCGACGACCGCTTCCCGGGGGTGATCGGCACCGCGGTGTCGAAGATCTGCCGCTACGAGGTCGGGCGCACCGGCATCTCCGAGCGCGAGGCGTCCGACGCGGGGATCGAGGTCGTCAGCGCCACGATCAAGGACCGCACGCGCGCGGGCTACTACCCGGGCGCCGGGCCGATCTGGGTCAAGCTCGTCGCCGAGCCGGGCAGCGGGCGCCTGCTCGGCGGCCAGATCGTCGGCACGGAGGGCGCCGCGAAGCGCATCGACGTGCTCGCCACCGCCGTCTGGACGGGCCTCGCGGTGCAGGAGCTCGCGCTGCTCGACCTCTCCTACGCGCCGCCGTTCAGCGGCGTCTACGACCCGCTGCTGATCGCGGCGCGCGCCGTGGCGAAGCTCCTGTAGCCGAAGTGGGCGCAGCCGCGCTGCTCCAACGGTGATCCGCCCGCCGCGCCAGCCGCGAAGTGGCTGGCGAGATGCTCATGTCGCTGATCAAGGGATTCACCGGCAAGCCGTCGCACGCGCCGCTCACCGACGTGAGCATCGGCGCCTACACGATCGGCGTGGCGATGCTCGTCGCCGGCGCGTTCGGCCTCGAACAGGAGGCGATGGCGACGGGGGCGCTGCTGGCGATCTCCGGCGGCCTGATCGTCGCGGTGCCGACGTCGCTGACCGGCCTGCTCGACTGGCTGGACCTGCGCAAGGGCAGCGCCGCGCGCACGCTCGGCCTCTACCACCTGCTCGTGATGGTGACCGCGACCGCGCTGTTCGCGGCGACCTGGCTGGCGCAGCGCCCTGGCTACCTCGACGGCGAGGTCACCACGCTCGGGCTGATCCTCGGCGTGTCCGCGTTCGGGCTGCTCATCCTCGGCGGCACGCTCGGCGGGGCGCTGGCCTACGTCTACGGCGTGCGCGTCGTCAAGCAGGACGTCCCGCTCGCCGACGCGCTGATCCCCGGGCGCCTCGAGGAGAGCAGCGGGCCAAGCCGTCCCGCCGCCGCCGTGCCCCGCAGCAGCAGCAGCGGGGGCGGCCGGACGGATTGGACGGGCTGGTCGGGCTAGTACACCCATCTCGCAGAACTTCCGGCCGGGAGTACTAGCCTGACGCGGCAGCGATCAGCGCCAGCTCGCGGGGGCGCAGCAGCACGATCAGCTCGCCGCGGCGGGATCCCCGCATCCGGACCCCGGCCACGCCGCCCTTCTTGAAGTCCACGCGCCCGCCGGTCAGGTCGAAGACGAGCTGCGTGAAGTCCGGGTCGTGGCCGACGAGCAGCACCCGCTTGTCCTCGCCCGCCGCGGCCGCGAGCGCGAGCGCGTCGTCGAGCGTGAACCCGCTCGACAGCGTGTCCTCGACGACGAAGTCGCTGCCCATGTCCTGGCAGGCCAGCCGCGCGGTGTCCAGCGCGCGGATGCGCGGGCTGGTCAGGACGAGCTGAAACGTGATGTCCAGCGCGGCCAGCGCGCGGCCCGCCGCGCGCGACTGCTCCTCGCCGCGCTCGGTCAGCCGGCGGTCGGCGTCGGGCCGCGCGTCGTGCGGTTCGGCCTCGCCGTGGCGGAGGAACCAGAGCTGCTGCGCCATGCGAGAAATCTAGGGGTTGGCGCACGTCGGGGCGGCCTGCGCCTGTCCGCCGACCGGCGTTTCCCCTCGGAGGGGGAACGTGCAGCAGGTCAGGGTGGTCGCCGGCCCGCGCGGGTACGGGTTGGCCGTGCACATCGTCGAAGCCTTCGAGCGGGACGAGATCGAGACCGCACGCGCGATCGTGCGCGCGCATCCGTTCGCCACAGGACAAGCCCGCGAGCGAGCGGGCGCGCGTGCTCGCCGGGCTCGAGGCGCCGGGTCCCTACGCGAACGCGCCGCTGGCGGCGGCCATGCGTCGCCTCGGCGTGTGAACGCACACCGGACCGAACTGAACCCCACCGTCGTTAGCCTGGGTCGGCGACGATGAGCGAGACCTACACGCCCGACAACCTGCTCGACCGGGTCAGCGACCCCGCCACCCTCGCCGAGCAGTACGAGCGTGGCAAGCGGCGCGAGCGCGAGCTGCTCGACCGCCGCCTCGGCCTCGACGGCGGCGACGCGCTCTCCATCGGCTGCGGCTGGCACCCCGGCCGCCATCTGCTGCCCAAGCCCGCCTGGCGCCTCGTCGCCGCCGACCTCGACCCCGCGCGCCCGCGCCACGCCGTCGAGCAGGGCGAGGCCGACGAGGGCCTGGCCGGCGCCGCGGGCGGGCTGGACACGCTGCCCGACGGCTCCTTCGACGTCGTGCTGCACCGCCTCGTGCTGCACCACGTCGTCTACGCCGGCCCGCTCGAGCCGGTCCTCGCCGAGGCCTACCGCCTGCTGCGTCCCGGCGGCGCGCTGGTCGCGATCGAGCCGAACGTCCTGCATCCGATCGGCGCTGCGCTGGCGCTCGCCAACCGGGCCGGCCTGGGCGTGCGGGTGCACGGCACGCCCGACGACATCCCGCTGTCGCCGCGGCGCCTCGCCGCCGCCGCGCGCGCGGCCGGCCTGCGGCCCGAGCTGCATGCCGTCTCCTACTCGTGGCGGCGGCTGCCGGTGCGCGCCCAGCGCGCCGTCGGCGCGCTCGACCGCTTCGGCTCGCAGCCCGGCCTGCGCTGGCTGGGTCACACGTTCATGCTCATCGCACGCCGCTGAGCCGATGACCGCCCTCCCGGCGCGGGTCCTGACCTGGCCCGCCAACCGCCTCGCGGCCGCGATCGGCGTCCTCGGCACGCTCGCGATCGTCCTGCTGGACGCCGCCGTGCGCGACGCGCCGGCGCCGCAGGGCGACGACCTCATCTACGCGCGGATGGCCGACGATCCCACCGCGCCGCACACGTTCGTCTTCGCCTACCGCGTCGCGGTCCCGTGGCTGGTCCACGTGCTGCCCTTCGCGCACGGCGTCTCGTTCAGCGTGATCGCGTGGCTGTGCTCGGGCGCGGCCGGCGCGGTTCTGTTCCTGCTGCTCGAGCGGCTCGAAATCGCGCGGCGCGTGTCCGTGCCGCTGGCCTTCGTGCTCGTGCTGTCGCCGCCGCTGCTCGTCGCCAGCTTGCGCCAGGGCTACAACCCCGACCCCGTCACGGTGCTCGTGATGGTCACCGGCGCGCTGTTCGTCGCCGAGCGCCGCCCCGCTGCGCTGGCCGTGACGATGCTCGTCGGCGCGCTGAACCGCGAGTCCGCGCTGTTCCTCGCGCCGCTCGCCTACGCCGTGTGGGCGCAGCGCCCGCTGGACCGCGCCGCGCTCGCGCGCGTGCTGGCCGCTGCCGTGCCGGCGCTCGTCGCGTTCTGCGCGCTGCGCGTCGCGATCCCGACCGTCGGGCGCGAGCTCGTGCCCGGCTACGGGGCGTCGCTGATCGGCGGCCGCCTGGAGGTGCTCGGCGACGGGCTGCGCGCGTTCTTCGACGTCGAGGCGCGGCGGCTCGCGCTCGTCTACGGCCCGCTGTGGCTGCTCGCGCCGCTCGCGCTGCGCGGCTGCTCGTTCGCCCGCCGCGGGCTCGTGCTCGCCCCGCTGTGCCTGATCGCCATGACGTTCGCATTGGACTGGGGCCGCGTCGCGTTCGTCGCGGCGCCGGTGGTCTACGCCGCCGCGGCCTGGACGCTGCACCGCCGGCCGCGGCTGCTCGCGCCCGCGCTCGGGCTGTGCGCGCTGATGATCTTCGGCTACGCCGCGTACATGCAGCTCGCCGGCACGCAGAACATCATCGACGCCGGGCTGCCGCCGTATCCGCTGCGCTGACGAACCGGGGTGGCCCGACGGTGATGCGTCGATGCCCCGCACCCATCGGCGTGGAGGCCGCGCGGCCTCGGCGAGCTTGGGGGCGGACGGAACGCCTGGCCCTGGTGCCTAGCGCTGGTAGGACTCGACGGGAGCGCCGGACTGGCCCTCCCAGGTGAGGTTCCAGCGCCGTCCGCTGCGCCACGTCGAGCTGACCGTGAAGTAGCCGCGCGCGTCCGTCCGGACGGTGCGCAGCGCCTTGAACGCGCCGCCGCGGTCGGCGTAGGTGATCGTCGCCGTCGTGGCGCCGGTGGCGGGTCGCACGAGACCCCAGATCGACACCCGCGAGCCGGTTCGCTTGACCGCGAGCGGGAGGCGGAACGCCCGCAGCGACGGCTTCGCCTTGCCGTCGGCGAAGCGCAGGCCGGACTCGAATCCGCCGGGCACGTTCGGCTCGCTGTCGGTCAGCAGGTACTGCGAGAACGCCGCCACGCGCGGGTTGTTCCAGGCGATCCGCTCGGAGGCGGCGCGGTACTCGACCTGCTTGACGAGCGACACGCCCTGCTGCAGGTCGGGCGTCGATTGGATGCCGAACTCGGTCAGGTAGATCGGCAGGCGCTTCGTGAACGCGCCTGCGCGGCGGGCGCGATCCAGCGCCTTCGTCAGCCGCGAGAGGACGCCGATCGTCACATCGTCGGCGTTGGGGGGCTTGAAGGACGGCCCCTGCCGCGTCGTGTAGGCGTGGTGCGCGTAGCCGTCGGCGGGCAGCGCGCGGCATTTCGGGCGCTTCCTGTACTTCGCGTCGAGGCACAGCATCGCCCGGAAGAAGCGCAGGGGATGCACGACCCGGTCGTTGCCGCGCGGCGAGGTCTCGGCGATGAGGATCCGGTCGTCGCCCTGGCCGGCCTTGCGCAGGCCGCGGACGCCGGCGAGGTAGAGGTTGCGGTAGATCGCGGGCGAGGCCGCCTTGCCGCCCCGGGCGTACTGCGGGCGCAGGAACTGGGGCTGGTTGGGCTCGTTCCAGATGGCCCACGTGTCGACCGCGTCGCCGAACTTGCGCCCGACGGCCGTGACGAAGGCCGCGAACGCCGACGGGCTCGGCCGGGTCTTGTCGTCGCGCTTGTCCTGCGTCGCCCACTTCGGCACGGGCCCCGTGATGGTCATGAGGACCGACCAGCCGCGCGCCTTGAGCGCGGCCATGAGCGGCTCGTACTGGCCCCAGTCGTAGGCGCCGGGGTCGGTCGGCTCGAAGTCGGGGCGCTCGGCCTTGTCGGCGTCGGGGGCGACCGTCTTCCACGTGACGAGCACGCGCACGGAGCGCACGCCGAAGGAGCCGATCTCGTCCAGCGCACCCGCCCGCAGATCCGGGTTCAGGAGATCGCGCGGCGCCTCGAAGGTCAGCGACTGGGTGCGCGAAGCGCCGGCCGGCGCGGCGAGCGCCAGCGCGAGCAGGATCGTGAGGGCAAGCAGGCGTCGGCGCATCGAGGACTCCAACCAGCCTAGGGGCACAAGGTTGCGCCGCCGCGCCCGCGGCGCCGGAGCGGTGCCGGCGCCCGCGGCGACCCATTAGCGTGCTGCGGCGATGAGCGCGCCGCCCGCCTCAGACGATGTCGTCGCGACGCACGACGTGGCGGCCGCCAACGCGCGCGAGCCGCTGCTCGTCCTCGAGCCGCTGCGCGAGTTCCTCGCCGCGCACGGCCTCGTCGGAGCGGACGCCGGCGCAGCCGACCTGCACGCCGAGCCGCTCGGCGACGGGCACTCCAACGTCACGTTCCTGCTGCGGTGCGGCGCGCGCGAGCTCGTGCTGCGCCGGCCGCCGCGCGGCCCGCTGCCGCCCAGCGCGCACGACGTCCTGCGCGAGGCGCGGCTGCTGCGCGCGCTCGCGCCGACCGCCGCGCGCGTGCCGCGCGTGCTCGCCGTCGGTGACGACCCGGCGCTGATCGGCGCGCCGTTCTACGTCATGGAGCGTGTCGCCGGCGATGTCGTGACGAGCGCCGTGCCGCCCGCGCTCGACACGCCGCAGGGCCGGCGGCAGATCGGCGAGCAGCTCGTCGACGCGCTCGTCGAGGTGCACGCCGTCGACTGGCGGGCGTGCGGCCTGGAGGACTTCTCGACCGGGCCGGAGGGCTACCTCGAGCGCCAACTGCGGCGCTTCGGCGGCCTCTGGGAGCACAACCGCACGCGCGAGATCGCCGCGGTCGAGCGCGTCGCGGCGTGGCTCGCACAGCACGTCCCGGCCTCGCCCGCCCCGACCATCGTGCACGGCGACTACCGGCTGGGCAACGTCATGATCGCGCCCGGCGACCGCGACCGCGACCGCGACCGCGCCGCCCCCGCCCCGGCACGAATCGCGGCGGTGTTCGACTGGGAGATGGCGACGATCGGCGATCCGCTCGCCGACGTCGGCTACCTCTGCGCGCTGTGGGTACAGCGCGACGACCCGCCGCTGGGCCTGTTCGAGCTCTCGGGGGTGACGCGCGGCGAGGGCTTTCCCACGCGGTCCGAGCTGGTGGCGCGCTACGAGCGCCTCAGCGGGCGGGCGGTCGGCGACATCCGCTGGTATCGCACGCTCGCGCTCTGGAAGGCGGTCGTGTTCATGGAGGGCAACTACCGCCGCGCGCTGGCCGGCAGCACCGACGACCCCTGGCTGCACGGCTTCGGCGAGGGCGTGGTGGCCCTCGCCGAGCGTGCCGAGCGCATGGCGCTCGGAGACGGCTAGCGCTACGCGGCCTTGGGGCCGTCCTCCTCGCCGTACTTCGGCGTCTGCGGCGCGCCCTCCTCGCCGTAGGTCGGGCCGTCGGACGAGCCGCCATCGGCGCTCGCCGCGGGCGTGCTCTGGCCACCGGCGGCCGGCGGCGTCGCGGGCGCGGCGGACTCGCCGTCCTCCTTGGCCTTCTTCTCGGCGAGCTTCTGCTTCGCGGTCTCGACGTGCCCGTTCAGCTTCCCCCGTGCGTCGTCGATCTTCTCCCGTGTCTTGGGGTCGTTCGCCATCGTCTTGGCCTTCTCGAAAAGGTCCTTGCCCTGCTGGGACGTCGCGAGCTGCGTGAGTTTGTTCATAAGAGACATGCCAGCACGTTAGCGCGTGCGGTCCTCCTCGATGCGCCGTTTCAGCTCGCCTCCGCGCCCAGCCGACACCGCGCGCGCCGCGCGCCGCTCGTCGAGCGCGACGCCGCCCGCCGCGGCGAGCTCGAGCAGCTCCTGGCGTTCCTCGCCCTCGCGCGCGCTGCGCATGAACAGCCAGCCGAACAGGCAGATCGTGAGGATCGACCCCTCCACCATCATCGTCGAGCCGGCGATCACCTGGTCGGTGTGCGGGGAGATGTCGTGCGCCCGCTCGCCCGGCGCGTAGACGTCGAAGAAGACGTCGTTGCTCCACACGAAGACGTTGGCCAGCACCGTCGAGGTGAGCCGCACGACGACGATGTAGATGAGCTTGGCGAAGTTGCCAAACCAGGCCGGCTTGGGCAGCGGCCCGAACAGCGCCATCCACATGTTGATCCCGAGGCCGACGAAGAGCATGTGCTGCAGCGCGTGGACCGCCTCGTCTTTCACCGCCGCCTCGTGCGGGCCGGCGAGGTGCCAGAAGAACAGGTCGGCCGCCCACAGGCCGAAGGCCGGCACGGGATGGGCGAGGTGGCGCAGCCGGCCGAGCGCCGTCGTGCGCAGCAGCGGCGCCAGCAGCGGGCCGGTCAGCCCGAGCACGAGCAGCAGCGCGCCGAGGTCGGCGATCAGCAGGTGCTCGGCCATGTGCGCCGCGAACAGCTCCTCCGCGAGCGCGCCGAGCGGCGAGATCAGCGTCAGGACGATGAGGCCCAGGCCGCTGAAGAAGCACGCCTGCCGCCAGCCCGGCACCGGCTTGCCGCTCTCCCTCAGGCGCCGGGCGCGGACCCCGTACATGACGCCGAACGCGAGCGCCGGCGCGAGCTGCAGCGGCTCGATCGAGATCAGCGCGGTGGCCGGCGGGGGCATCGGGCAGAGGCTACGCCCAGGCGGGCCGTCGCCTCGCGGGCCGGCCCCGCGCGGCGGGCGCCTCCGAACCGCTCACGCCCCCGCCGCGATCATCGCGACGCCCACCAGCGCCACGCCGACGCCCGCGCGCTGCATCCCGCGGACGCGCTCGCCGAGCAGCACCGCGGCCAGCAGCACGGTCACGACCGGATACAGCGAGCTCGCGACGGCGACGCTCGACAGCTCGCCGATCGTCGACGCCTGGTTGTAGGCCGCGTTCGCGCCGAGGTCCAGCAGGCCGATGGCGCCGAGCACGACCGCCGCTCGCGCGCTCGGCCGGACGGCCCCGCCGCGGCGCAGCACCAGCACCGCGACCACCGCCATGATCGGAAAGCCCGCGACGCGCGAGAGCAGCAGCGTCCAGGCGACGTCGCCCTCCGAGCCGATCCCGGCGAGCACGAAGTACGACCCGAAGCCCAGCCCGGCGAGGATCGCCAGCCCGATGCTGAGCCGCTGCTCGCGCGCGCCGATCGGCCCGCCGGGCGCCTCACGCGAGGCGAGCACGATCCCGACCACCGCGAGCGCGAGGCCGGCGGAGCGCACCGCCCCCGGCTGGTCGCCGCCGATCAGCCCGACGATCACCGGCAGCGCGACGCCGGTCGCGGAGATCGGCGCGACGATGCTCATCGTCCCGATCGACAGCGCGGTGTAGAACGCCGCCAGCGCCATGATCCCGACGACGCCGGCGCCGATCCCGGCGAGCACGTACTCCGACGAGGGCGGCCCCTCGCCGCGGGCGCCCACGAACGCCGCCATCACGAGCATCGACGAGAGGTACATCGCCGCCAGCACGACCGGCACCGCGAACGTGCGGCTCTTGAAGCCGCCGAGGTAGTCGGCCAGCCCCCACAGCACGGACGAGCTCAGCCCGAGAGCGATCGCGACCATTCGCCCTCAGGCCGGGTTGTGCAAGGCGAGGCGCAGCGGGGTCAGCGGCGCGCGCCGCGCCCGTAGAAGAGCCGCACGCCGCGGAACAGGAGCTTGGAGACCGCGGGGCGGTAGGGGAACATGTAGACGTCGTTCTTGAGGTGCACCCGGCTGATGAAGATCGACTGCTGCTTGGTGAACTTGCGGATGCCCGCGGCGCCGTGGCGGGTGCCGAGGCCCGACGCCTTCCAGCCGCCCATCGGCAGCTCGACCGCGACGTAGTTCAGCAGCGCGTCGTTGACGCACACCGCGCCGACCTGCATCCGCCGCGCGAGCCGCTCGGCGCGCTTGCGGTCGCCGCCGAACACCGCGCCCCCGAGGCCGTAGGGCGAATCGTTGGCAAGCTCGAGCGCCTGCTCGGCGTCGGTGACCTTCATGATCGGCAGCGTCGGGCCGAACGTCTCCTCGGTCATCGCCTTCATCGTGTGGTCGACGTCGACGAGCACGGTCGGCTCGTAGAACATCCCCTTGCCCGGGCGCCGCTGGCCGCCGGTCAGGGCGCGCGCGCCCTTGGCGAGCGCGTCGCGCACGTGCTCCTCGACGATCTCGAGCTGGCGCGGGAACGTCATCGCTCCGACCTCGGCGGTCGCCGGCCCGGTCGACGGGCCCTGGCGCAGCGCGCCGACCTTGTCGACGACCTTCTCCACGAACGCGTCGTAGACGGGCGCCTCGACGTACACGCGCTCGATCGAGATGCAGGTCTGGCCGCCGTTGAGCATCGAGTAGTAGACGGCGAGGTTGGCGGCGCGCTCGAGGTCCGCGTCGGACATGACGATCATCGGGTCCTTGCCGCCGAGCTCGAGCGCCACCGGGGTGAGCGTCTGCGCGGCGCGCGCGGCGACCTTCCTGCCGGTCTCCGTGGAGCCGGTGAACATGACCATGTCGACCTCGTCGACGAGGGCGGCGCCGGTCTCGCCGCGGCCGGTGGCGACCTGGAAGACGCCGTCTGGCAGGCCGCTCTCGGCCAGCCCCTCGGCGAGCAGCAGCGAGGTCAGCGGCGTGACCTCCGACGGCTTGAGGATCACGCTGTTGCCCGCGAGCATCGCGGGGATGCAGTCGCCGAACGAGTTCGTCAGCGGGTAGTTCCAGGGGCCGATGACGCCGATCAGGCCGAGCGCCTCGTAGCGCACGACGAGCTTCTTGCCGATGACCGCGAGCGTCGTCGCGCGGATCTTCTCGTCGGCGAGGAACCTCTCGGCGTGCCGGGCCCAGTACGCGATCGCCCCGCCGGCGTAGTTGATCTCCGCCATGTAGGCGTCCTCGTAGGTCTTGCCGGTCTCCGACACGATCGTCGCGACGAGCCGGTCGGCGTTGTCCATGACCCACTTCTGCATGCGCTTGATCACGCGCACCCGGCCGGCGAAGCCGAGCGCCTGCCAGCCGACCTGGGCGCAGCGGCCGATGCCGGCCAGCTCGGCAACGCGCGCGGCGGAGAGGTCGGGGACGTGAGCGATGATCTCGCCGGTGGCCGGGTTCTCGACGGGGATCTCGGCTCCGGCGCCGCGACCGTTCGTGCTCTGGGCGACGGTTGTGTCGATGCTGGCCATGTCTCGTAGCTCCCTCGCGTCTGGACGTCGCGTCAAACCCTAGCCAGTCGCCGCCAGGCTCAGCGTCAGGCGATGACGCCGGTCCCCGCCAGCACGAGGACGAGGACGCCCAGCACCACCCGGTAGGCGACGAAGACCGCGGTCGTGTGCGTCGTCAGGAAGCGCAGCAGGAACGCGATCGAGATGTAGCCGCTGATGAACGCCAGCAGCGTCGCGACCGCGGTCGGCGCGATCCCCGCACCGCCCTCGGCGCTGCCCGAGACGACGTCGCGCAGCTCGTAGGCGCCGCTGAGCACGACCGCCGGGATCGATAGCAGGAAGGAGAAGCGCGCCGCGGCGACGCGGTCCAGGCCCAGGAACAGGCCGGCCGTGATCGTCGCGCCCGAGCGCGAGACGCCGGGGACCAGCGCGAGCGCCTGGGCGAAGCCGATGACGATCGCATCCCTGCGCGTGACGCTCGTCACGTCGCGCTCGCGCCGCGAGACCTTCTCGGCGACGAGCAGCAGCAGGCCCAGCAGGATCAGCGTCGTGCCGATGAGATAGAGGCTGCGCGCCCCGGTCTCGATCTGGTGTGAGAACGTGAAGCCGAAGATCACGATCGGCACCGTGCCCCAGATGAGGTACCAGCCCATGCGCGCGTCGAGCTCCGAGCGCCGGTCGGGGTCGCGCAGCGAGGCCAGCCAGGCGCGGGCGATGCGGATCAGGTCGGCGCGGAAGTACAGCACGACGGCGGCCATCGTCCCGAGCTGGATGACCGCGGAGAAGGCGGCGCCGGGGTCCTCCCAGCCGACGATGGCCGGAACGATCCGCAGGTGCCCGCTGCTGGAGATCGGCAGGAACTCGGTGAGTCCCTGGACGATCCCCAGGACGACGGCTTGGAGGAGGTCCAAGCCTCGGTGAAGCTAGGCGGCGGGTTCGGCGGGCTCGCCGAGGTCGATGTTCGCGATGTGGATCGGCTCGACGGGGCGGTCGGCGCCCTGCGTCGGCGAGTTCTCGATCCGGTCGATCACGTCCATCCCGTCGGTCACCTTGCCGAAGACGGTGTGCTTGCCGTCGAGCCACGGCGCGGCGTCGGTCGTCACGATGAAGAACTGCGAGCCGTTGGTGTTCGGGCCCGAGTTCGCCATCGCGAGCGCGCCGCGCTCGACCTTGTGGTCGTTGATCTCGTCGTCGAACTTGTAGCCGGCGTCGCCGGTGCCGGTGCCGTACGGGCACCCGCCCTGGATCATGAAGTCCTTGATGATGCGGTGGAAGGTCAGGCCGTCGTAGAAGCCCTGCTTCGCGAGCTTGCGAAAGTTCTCCACCGTGTCGGGTGCGTCTTCGTCGAAGAGCTCGAAGACGATCACGCCCTCGGTCGTTCTCATGGCAGCAGCTGACATGCGGCGCAGCTTAGTAGCTCGTGCGGGCTAGGGCGTTCCGCGCAGCTTGACGTTGCCGATCGCGACCCGCGGGTCGTCGGGCTCGGCGGGCGTCGTGAAATGCAGCAGCAGCAACTGGACCTTGGCGTTGTCGCCCTTGCCCTTCAGGAGGATCGGCTCGTCGTCGAGCACGAACTTCTTGTCGGTCAGGTGGACCCAGCGCTTGTCGATGACGTCCTCGGGCAGCGCCTTGGCGCTCTTGGCGCCGTAGATCTCGACCGTGAAGCCGTCCGTCGGCGTGTCGAGGCGCAGCGAGCGCAGCGCGTAGGGCTGGCCGAGGTCGATCACGAGGCCGGCGGCGATCGGCTGGCCGTCGGCGGGCACCGTGACGTCCCAGACCGTGTCGGCCTTGGCGTCGATCGCGTTGGCGGCAGGGCCGAACTCGGCGCCCGCGCGCTTGATCGGGTCGTAGGTCTTGGCGGCGTCCTTCTTGAGCTCGATCGTGACGGGCGTGCTGGCCTGCGCCGCGCCGGCGGTGCTGCCGGTCGAGTCGGTGGCGTCGTCGGTACTGCCCGTCGCGTCGTCGTTCGCGGCCGGATCGGTCGTCGCGGGGGCCGCAGGCGGCGGGTTCACGGGGGCGATCGGCGTGTTCTTCGCCGTCGACGGCGGCTTCGTCATAGGGATGATCGGCGTCCCGGCGGCGGGCGGCGTGGCCGGCGGCGTCACGCCGGGGCCGGTCACGCCGGGCTGGATGACCTGGGGCGTCGCGTCGGGCACGGCGGCGCCCGGGACCTGGGCGGTGATCGGATCGCCGGAGCCGGCGGGCGGCGCGGCGGCCGACCGCTGGGCATCGCTCGTCAGCGCGGCGTACGCGGCGACGACGGCGCAGCACAGCAAGAGGGTCGTCAGGCCGACGACGGTGAACGCCGCGCGCCAGCCCGGCTTTCCGCCGAGCCGTCCGGGAGCGGCGGTGCCGCACTCCAGGCACCAGTCCTGGCCGCGCTCCATCGCCGCGCCGCAGGTTTCGCAGGCGAAGTCGGGCGCGCTTGGCAGATCCGCGCCGTCAGGCGGCGTCGGTGGGGCGGCCTCGGGGGGCGCCGCGCGGTCTCTCAGAAGCAACGCCACGTCAGCACAGGGTAACGCGCCCGTGCGCCGCGAGTTGCGCTTGTGGACGTTCTGCGCGTTCTGCGCGCCGTCGTGGGGCTATGTCAGCTCTCGAGCATGCCGGGGTCGGCCGGCACGTCGACGGCCTGCTCGCGCAGCGCCGTGAGCGGCACGATGTCCAGCGCGCGCTCGTGCGTCGACGCCAGCACGACGTAGGACGCCGCGCCCTCCTCGTAGGCCCGCAGCCAGTTGACGGCGGTGACGCACCAGCGGTCGCCGGGCACGAGGCCGGGGAAGCGGTACATCGGCATCGGCGTCGAGAGGTCGTTGCCGATGCTGCGCTGATGCTCGAGGAACTCAGCCGTCACGACGGCGCAGATCGTGTGGCTGCCGAGGTCCATCCGGGCCCGTGCTGCAGCACCCGTCCCGGTAGAAGCCGGTCATCGGATCGGTGCCGCAGGGCTGCAGCGGCTCGCCGAGGACGTTGCGTTCGGCCATCGACGGCGACCTTAGTGGGTCCGCCGCGCGCTCGCGCGCCCGGCGGGCGAGCGAGTGGATCCGCCGCGCACTCGCGCGCCCGGCGGGCGAGCGAGCGGGTCCGCCGCGCCGGGCGCGCCGGCCGCGCCGGGCGGGCGAGGTCAGACCTGCGCGGGGTCAGACCTTCGCGGGCTCGACGCGGATGCGCCGGCCGCGCACGCGCTGGCCGTCGACCGCGGCGGCGATCCGCTCGGCCTCGGCCGCGGGGACCGACAGGAACGCGAAGTGCTCGAGCACCTTGACGTCGCGCACGGCCTCGCCGTCGATCGACGCCGCGTGCGTGACCGCGCTGACGAGGTCGGCGACCTCGATGCCGGCGGCCCGGCCGCCGGCCACGATGAGCTTGGCGTACGGCTCGTCGCCGTTGCGCGTGATGTGCGGCTTGGTGTGGCGGCGCGGCTTCTCAACGACCTCGACGACCGGGGCGGGCTCGATGTGCGCGCCGGCCTCCCACGGCGACACCTTGACGCCGGTGTGGCGCTCGATCGCCTCGAGCTCCTTCGCCTGCTTGGGCTCGACGAAGGTGATCGCGCGGCCCGCGCGGCCGACGCGGCCGGTGCGGCCGATGCGGTGCACGTAGACGTCGGGCGAGCGCGGCACGTCGAAGTTCACGACGTGCGTCACGGTCGAGATGTCCAGGCCGCGGGCGGCGACGTCGGTGGCGACGAGGATCGGCACGCGGCCGCCCTTGAAGCCGAGCATCACGCCGTCGCGCGAGCCCTGCGACATGTCGCCGTGCAGCGCCTTCACGTTGAAGCCGCGATCCTTCATCTTCTTGTAGAGCTGGTCGGTGCGGATCTTCGTGCGCGCGAAGACGATCGCCTGGTCGGGCTTCTCGGCCTCGAGCACCTCGACGAGCTTGTCGGCCTTGTCGGCGGTCTTGACCGTGAGCTGGAACTGCTCGACGGAGTCGACCGTGAGCGTCGCGGACTGCACCTTGACGTGCTCGGGGTCGTAGAGGTAGTTGTCGGCGAGCTTGCGGATCGGCGGCGGCATGGTGGCGCTGAACAGCGCGGTCTGGCGGCTGTTGGGCGTGAGGCGCAGGATCTTCTCGACGTCCTCCAGGAAGCCGAGGTCGAGCATCTCGTCGGCCTCGTCGAGCACGACGAAGCGGCAGTGGTCGAGCACGAGCGAGTGGCGGCCGATGAGGTCGAGCACGCGGCCCACGGTGCCGACGACGATGTGCCCGCCGGCCTTCAGCTGGGCCTGCTGCGTGCGGATCGGGGCGCCGCCGAAGACGGCGACGACGTCGGCGCCCTTGCGGCGCGCGTACGTACGCAGCGCCTGCGTCACCTGAATGCACAGCTCGCGCGTCGGCGTCAGGACGAGCGCCTGCACCTCGGGCTCGGTCGGATCGATGTACTCGATGATCGGCAGGCCGAAGGCGGCGGTCTTGCCGGACCCCGTCTGGGCCTGCCCGATGACGTCGCGGCCTTCGAGCATCGGCGGAATCGCCTGCTCCTGAATGGGACTGGGCTTCTCGTAGCCGACGTCCTCGAGTGCCTCTAGTGTGCTCTCAGAAAGTCCAAGATCGGCGAATGTGGTCACGCGCTCAGCTTAGTCGGTGCCGGGCCGGCTTCCCTTGGCGCGCAGATCGCCGCCGTGGCGAAGCTCAGGCCGCGACGACGACGCGCGCCCCGACGAGCTCGTAGGTGGCCCTGGCGCGGACGTCTCGGGTCGCGAGGTCGGCGCCGTGCTCGACGGCCGCGAGCGCCACGATCGCGTCGTACACGGCACCTCCGGCGATGCCCAGCTCGCCCAGCACGTCGGAGATGCGCCGCGCGGTCTGGGCTCGCAGGACGAGCGGGGCGCCAAAGCGCTCGCGGAGCAGCCGCGCGGCATCGACGGGCGACAGCCGCAGATCGCCCGGCAGGCGCGTGAGCACGGAGTACGTCTCGGCCAGCGCGTGGCCGCTGAGCACGACCTCCCGGCCACCCCACCAGCGCTCGACCGCCGGATGCTCCCGGTGCGTCTGCACCAGCAGCGCGATCGCGACGCTGGTGTCCAGCGCGAGAACCGTCAACGCCGTCCGCTGTCGATCAGCCCGAAGACGACGTCGTCGTCGATCGACGTGTCCCCCGTGACGACGAGCCGGCCGCCCTCCTCCACCAGCCGGGCCGTGCGCCCGGCCGGGATCAGCTGCAGGCCGGCGCCGTAGCGGGAGATGTCGAGCTCCGAGCCCGGCGCGAGCCCGAGCGCGTCGCGCAGGGGCTTGGGCACGACGATCCTGCCGACCGAATCGATGGTCGTCCGCACTGGTAGAACGCTACCAGTCATCTACCACCGACCCGTCGGCGAAGCGATCTGCGCGGGCTCAGCATGGCCAGCCGAACTCGGCCATGACCTCGTAGAGCATCTGCAGCGAGGGCCGCCACTCCACTCGCGAGGCTGACATGGCGACGGCGGCGACGTCGAGCAGCCCAAGCTCGCGGGCGCGCGCGAACGTCGCCCGCAGCTCTGCACGCGACATCACCTCGGCCAGATCGACGAGTGTGCGCGCGACGGATGTACACGGGATGCCGTCGACGACCGTGACGTCGTCGGGGTGCAGCGCCGGGACACGGTGGATCACGACGCCGGGCGGCGGCTCCGGCTCAGACCGCGGGTCGCCGGCGTAGCCGGGCACGGTCACGTGGATGGGCTCGTGGTCGTACATGGGGCCGATTCTGCGCGGCCTCGTGTAACGGCTCAAGACGGCTTTGTCACAACTCTGCGGCAGAACTGCGGCGACTCTCTCGATCACTCACGCAGTCGCGCGGCCGCAACGCCCCGCACCGACGCCGCCTGCGTCTCGTCGGCGGCCAGCTCCTCCAGCCGCTGCGCCGCCAACCGCACGCGGCGATCGACGTTGGTCGCGGCCAGCCGGCGCGTCTCGGCCTCGCAGTCCCACAGGCACTCGACGGCGACGTCGCCGTCGAACGTCGGGTCGGACGCCGCGAGGGCGGCGACGATGTAGCGTCGCCCGTAGGAGTAGGGGATCTGCTCGTAGGCCTGCTGCAGCTCGACGAACGGCCCGTGGATGCCGCTGCGCCCGAGCGACTGGGCCAGCGAGCAGATGACGTAGACGTCGCCCTCCAGGCCGGCGTCGAGCTCGCGCTCGAGCGCGCGGCGCGCCGGCGCGAGGTCCTCGTCCTGCGACCACGTCGCGAGCATCCCGGCCGCCTTGCGCCGCCGCGCCCAGTCCGGCGAGGTCAGCCAGTCGTGCGCCAGCGCGCGCGTCTGCGCGAGCGGCATCGCCTCCAACGCGAGCGCGATCGCGCCCTGCAGCTTGTTGCGCTCGGCCTTCGTGTGCTGCTCGGCGATCGCCAGCAGCTCACGGTGGCCCTGGCGGCCGAGGGCGAGGATCGCGGCGCGGCGCATCGGCACGTGCGGGTCGTTGGCCGCGCCGAGCAGGTGCGCGACGTCCGCGGGCGCCGAGCGCGATGCGAGCTCGTCGGCGATCTGCGTCCAGCGTGAGTCCTCGGCGATCTGCAGCAGCTCCGCGGTGCTCATTTCGCGCGGGCGCGTGCGCGCGCGCGGCGTGCGCTCGCGCGAGGTGCGCCGCTTCGATGCCGGCGCCGGCGCCGGCGCGGCGGCCCCGCCGCCCGTGCCCTGCTGCTCGAGCGCGAAGGCCCGCGCGATGCGCGGGTTCTCCACCGACCACATCGTCCACGGGCGCTCACGCGGGTCCAGCCCGGCGAGCGCCTCGGCGAGGGCGTCGTCGGTGGCGAAGCGCTCCACGAGTACCGCGTCGAGGCCGCCGACGACCTCCGGCCACGGCGTCGCCGAGCGCGGTGCGTCGTCGTAGTCGCCGATGAGCTGGTCCAGCGCGCGCTGCCAGTAGCGCCCGTAGGCGACGTACGCGCGCAGCACGCGGCGGGCGTCGGCGTGGCCGCGGACCGCCATCCGGCCGAGCATGCCGAGCACGTCGTAGGTCGTGTCGGGGATGTCCTCGTCGCTGTCGCGCAGCCACAGCTCCAGCGCGCCCGTGTGCAGCTGCAGGTCCAGCGCGAGCGTCGCGTGGTAGTCGTCGCGGTCGTCGAGCTGACGGTCCCAGCGCGGATCGTTGAAGACGCAGTGCAGCAGCAGCGCGTGGGCGACGGTGCGGTCGGCGTCCAGCGCCCAGAGGTAGCCCGCCCCGAGCCCGCGCTGCAGCTTGCCGAGCGGGTCGGAGGCATCGGCGAGCGTCGGCACCGCGGGTCGCACCGGACGATCGTGGCAAATGGCACGGCCGCGCGCATGCGCGGCGGCGCGCCATGCCGCGAGCGGGGCGCGGCATCTGTGGCAGGCTGCCGGGCATGCGGCCCAGGCCAGAGTGGTACCGGCGCCGCGGGCCCGACGGCCCGTCGCCCCTGCAGCCGGCGCTCGACAGCGCCGCGCGCGTCGCCCACCGGGTGATCCGCTCGGGTCGCGCGCCCACCGTGATCGCGGCGGCCGCGGTGCCGGTGGCGGTCGGGCTGATCGCCGTGCGCAAGAAGACCGGCATGCACCCGGCGCTGACGCTCGTGCTCGGCTGCGCGCCGCCGCTGGGCTTGGCGATCGCCGTGCCGAAGGGCCGCAAGCGCTACGCCGCCGTGGCAGCCGGCTACATGCATCTCTTCAAGCTCGGCTGGGAGCTGCCCTACGACGAGCCCGAAAAGCTGCGGCGACGCCTGTGGATCGACCAGCCGATCCGCTTCGACACGGTCGTCGGGCTGGGCGTGCCGCCGGGCCTGCGGCTGCAGCGCGCGCTGCGCCGGCCCGGCGAGGTGACGCTGTTCGACAAGGCCGTGACGGTCGTCTACGGCTCGTGGTTTCTGCCGCACATCCTGCTCGTCTACCTCGCCGCCCGCCACGAGGAGTTCGTGCCGCGGTCCGGCGCGCGGCTGGCGGCGGCCTATCACCTGACCTGCCCGTTCTACTTCTTCGCGCCCGAGGCACCGCCATGGTGGGCGTCGGAGAAGGCCGGCCGGATGGACGGCGAGATAGAGCGCGTCGCGCGGCTGGTCGTCTGCGACGTGCTCAAGCGGCCCCCGCCGAAGGAGGGCGGGGTGCCCGGCAACCCGTGGGGCGCGATGCCGTCGGACCACATCTCGTCGGCCGCGATCACGGCGATGGGACTCTCAGAGGTCGGGCCGGTCTACGGCGCGATCGGTTGGACCTACGTCGCGGCGGCGTCGTTCGCGATCGTCTACCTCGGCGAGCACTACGTCGCCGACATCGTCGTGGGCCTGGCGATCGCCGAGGTCGTGCGGCGGGCCGAGCCGTTGGCGGCGCCGTTCGTGCGCGCGGTGGCGCGGGCGGTGGACTGGTGAGCCTCGCTACCCGTCCGCCAGCCGTTGGACGCTCGTTGACCTGCCGAGCGGTGTCGTTGTCGTGGACCGCCGTCGCGAGCAGCTGCCTGGATCAGCCGTTGCTCACGACGCCGACCATGTGCCCCTCGGGATCGGTGAACTGACCGATCATCATCCCGGGGATCGGCGATTCAGGGCCCATCACGCGCAGCCCGCCGAGGCTCTCGGCCTGCGTCAGCGCCGCCTCGACGTCCGGCACCTCGACGTAGAACGTGACGTGGCCGGTCATCCCCTCGTAGCCGGCGACGCCTCCGCCGATCCCGACGCCGTCGGCGTTCGTGTTGCCCTCACGGGCGACGTTGCCGTAGTTCATCGGGTTGTTCGCATCGATCTCCCAGCCGAAGAGCCGGCTGTAGTAGCTGTGCAGCGCCGGGCCGTCGGCGCCGACGATCTCGAAATGCACGACTGGCTGCCCCATGGTGATCTCCCTCCGGCGCCGTGGCGCCAACGCGTGACGGTGAAGCGAAACTCCTACGACGTCGAAGCGGGGCAAAACTCATCGCGACGGTCGTGCAGCCAGACGGCGAACGCGAGCTGCGCGGCGCAGCAGCCGACCAGGAGGGCCAGCGCGATGCCACCGGTGTTCTCGTCCAACGCGACGACCGCGACGAGCGCGACCCCGATCGGCAGCCAGGCAGGAACAGGTCGCCGATCGCCACCACGGTGAGCATCGCGAGCCCCGGCAACGAGCTGGCCAGGCTCGCGAGCACGATCGAGCGTGCGGACTGGTCATCGGGACTGAGGCTCATGGCGAGCCCACAGCTTGTCACCCGCCGCTAACGCCGGCCGCCGCGCGCCGAGTCCATCCGCCGCCGGTCGCGCTTGGTGGGGCGCATCCCGAGGTCGGCGCCCGGCGGCGGTGGCTGCAGCCGGCGAACCTCGGCCGCGGCCTCGCGCGCGGCGATGCTCTCCGGCGTCTCCTCGTAGAGCTCCACCGCGACCTTCGCCGGCCCGCGCCGGTCGGACACCGCGCGCACGATCACCGTCCGCCGCGTCTGTCCGATCGTGATCCGCAGCTCGTCGCCGGCCGAGACCTCCTTGCTGGCCTTCACGCGCGCGCCGCCGAGCTCCACCCGCCCGCCCTTGACGGCGTCGGCGGCGAGCGTGCGGGTCTTGAAGAAGCGCGCCGCCCAGAGCCACTTGTCGATCCGCACGCAGTCCATGGGGGCGATGATCGCAGCCGTATCCTCGAAGCGATGGCGATCGCCGCCGATCCGGACCTGAAGATCACCTATCCGCCGGAGCTGCCGGTCAGCGCGCGCCGCGACGACCTGCTCGCGGCGATCGGCTCGAACCAGGTCGTGATCGTCGCCGGCGAGACCGGCTCCGGGAAGACGACGCAGCTGCCGAAGATCTGCCTCGAGCTCGGCCGCACGTCGATCGCCCACACGCAGCCACGGCGGATCGCCGCGCGCACGGTCGCCACGCGGATCGCCGACGAGCTGGGCGTGCCGCTCGGCGGCGCGGTCGGCTACGCCGTGCGCTTCGACGACAAGACGAGCAAGCACACGCTCGTCAGGCTCGTCACCGACGGGCTGCTGCTGGCCGAGATCCAGCGTGATCGGTTCCTCAAGCGCTACGACACGATCATCCTCGACGAGGCGCACGAGCGCAGCCTGAACATCGACTTCCTGCTCGGCTTCCTCAAGCAGCTGCTGCCGCGCCGGCCCGACCTCAAGCTCGTCATCACGAGCGCGACGATCGACACTGCCCGCTTCAGCGAGCACTTCGGCGGCGCGCCGGTCGTCGAGGTATCGGGGCGCACGTATCCGGTCGACGTCCGCTACCGGCCGGCCGCCGAGGAGGACGACCCCGTCGACGCGATCGGCGACGCGGTGCAGGAGCTGCTCGACGACGCGCCCGGCGACGTGCTCGTCTTCCTGTCCGGCGAGCGCGAGATCCGCGACACGGCCGAGGCGCTGGCTGCCCGTCTGCCGGCCGAAGTGGGAGTGCTGGCGCTCTACGCGCGCCTGTCGCCCGCCGAGCAGCAGAAGGTGTTCAAGCCGCACACGGAGCGCCGGGTCGTCTTGGCGACGAACGTCGCCGAGACGTCGCTCACCGTGCCCGGGATCGGTGCGGTCGTCGATCCGGGGACCGCGCGGATCAGTCGCTACAGCGCGCGGCTGAAGGTCCAGCGGCTGCCGATCGAGCCGGTCTCGCAGGCGTCCGCCAACCAGCGCAAGGGCCGCTGCGGGCGCACGTCGGACGGCATCTGCGTGCGCCTGTACTCCGAGGCGGACTTCGCCGAGCGCCCGGCGTTCACCGACCCGGAGATCCTGCGCACGAGCCTGGCCGCGGTGATCCTGCAGATGGCGTCCCTGGGGCTGGGCGAGGTGGAGGACTTCGGCTTCCTCGATCCGCCCGATCGCCGGCAGGTGCGCGACGGCAAGGCGCTGCTGCACGAGCTCGGCGCGCTCGATCCGGACGCGAAGGACCCGCGCAGGCGGCTGACCGCGCTGGGTCGCCGGCTCGCCCAGCTTCCGGTCGACCCGCGCATCGGGCGGATGGTGCTCGAGGCCGACCGCGCCGGCTGTGCGGACGAGGTCGTCGTCATCGCGGCGGCGCTGTCGATCCAGGACCCGCGGATCCGCCCCGCCGAGAAGCGCGCGGAGGCCAGCGAGCAGCACGCGCGGTTTGTCGATCCCGACGCGCGCTCGGACTTCCTCGCCTACCTGAACCTCTGGCGCCATCTGCGCGCGCGCCAGAAGGAGCTGTCGCGCAACGGCTTTCGCAAGATGTGTCACGCCGAGTACCTGCATTACATGCGCGTGCGCGAGTGGCAGGACCTCGCCGGGCAGTTGCGCCAGGCGGCGCGCAACGTCGGCGTGACGATCAACGAGCAGCCCGCGGCGCCCGTCGACGTGCACCGCGCGCTGCTCGCCGGGCTGCTGTCGCACGTCGGCCTGCGCAACGGCGCGTCGCGCGAGTTCGACGGCGCGCGCGGCGCGCGCTTCACGCTGTCGCCGGGGTCGGCGCTGTCGCGCAAGCCGCCCGTGTGGGTGATGGTCGCCGAGCTCGTCGAGACGGCGCGGCTGTATGGCCACACGGCGGCGCAGATCCAGCCGCGCTGGATCGAGCCGCTGGCCGGGCACCTGCTCAAGCGCACGTACGCCGAGCCGCACTGGGAGCGCAAGCGGGCGTCGGTGGTGGCAACCGAGCGCGCGACGCTCTACGGCGTGCCGGTGGTCGGCGCGCGGACGGTGCCCTACGGAGCGATCGACCCCGAGCTGTCGCGCGCGCTGTTCATCCGCCATGCGCTGCTGGAGGGCGACTGGACCGCGAGCCATCGCTTCCTGCAGGACAACCGCGGGTTGCTGGAGGAGGTCGAGGAGCTCGAGCACCGCGCCCGCCGGCGCGACATCGTGGTGAGCGACGCAGCGCTCTACGACTTCTACGATGCGCGGATCCCGGAGAGCGTCGTGTCCGGTGCGCACTTCGACTGCTGGTGGAAGGACGCGCGCCGGCGCGAGCCGGAGCTGCTGCGCTTCACGCGCGAGCTGCTCGTCGGCGACGCCGGGGTCGACGAGGCGGCGTTCCCGGAGGCGTGGCGCCAGGGTGAGTTCGAGCTCGCCCTGACCTACCGCTTCGAGCCGGGGACCGAGGACGACGGCATCACCGTGCACGTCCCGCTGCACGCGCTCGAGCGGTTGAGGCCTGCCGGCTTCGACTGGCTCGTGCCGGGCCTGCGCGAGGAGCTCGTCACCGCGCTGATCCGCTCGCTGCCCAAGGATCTGCGGAGGCCGCTCGTGCCGATCCCGGAGACGGCGGCTGCGGTGGTGGCGGGGCTGCGGCCGCGCCGCGGTGCGCTGGTGGCCGCCGTGGCGCGGGAGATCGAGGCCGCGCGCGGCGTGCACGTCGAGCTTGACCAGTTCGATGTGGCGCGGCTGCCCGCCTACCTGCGCGTGCGCTTCGCGGTGCAGGACGCCGCGGGCGAGGTGCTCGCCGCGGGGGAGGACCTCGACGCGCTCCGAGCGCAGCTCCGCCCGCGCCTGCGCGCCCAGCTCGCGGCGGCGACCGCCCCGTTCGAGCGCAGCGGCCTGCGGGACTGGACGATCGGCGAGCTGCCGCGTTCGATCGCGCTGCCCGGCGCGGGCGAGAGCGTGCGCGCCTACCCGGCGCTGGTGGACGAGGGCGACACCGTCGCGGTGCGCGCGTTCGAGACGCCCGGCGCCCAGGCGGCCGCGATGCACGCGGGCACGCGCGCGCTGCTGCGCTGTGTCGTGCCGTCGCCGCTGCGGACCGTCCAACGCACGCTGCCGGGCAGCGCCGCGCTGACGCTGGCGGGCGCGCCGCACGGAGGCGCCGCCGCCGTCCTCGACGACGCGCTCGACGCGGCCTTCGACGAGCTGATCGCCTCCGGCGGAGGTCCGGCCTGGGACGAGACCGGTTTCGCCGCGTTGCGGGCGCACGTCGCGGCGCGCCTGCCCGCGACCACGTCCGCCATCGTCACCGCCGCGGTCGCCGTGCTCGATGCTGCGGCCCAGCTGCGCGCGCGCCTCGACGCGCTGTCCGCCGACGCGGCGCTCCAACCCGCCCGCCTCGACGTCGCCGGCCAGCTCGGCAGCCTCGTCCACCCCGGCTTCGTCGCCGCCACCGGCACCGACCGCCTTGCCGACGTCGTCCGCTACCTGCGCGCCGCGTCGCGCCGGCTCGAACGCCTCCCCGACGCCGTCGCCGCCGACCGCGACCGCATGAACGCCATCCACGAGCTCGAGCGCGCGTACCGCGCCCGGGGCGGTCGCGGCGCTGCGCCCGAGGTCCACTGGATGCTCCAGGAGCTGCGCGTCGCCCAGTTCGCGCAGGGGCTCCGAACGCGTGGGGCGGCGTCGGCGAAGCAGATCCGGCGGGCGCTGGCGGCGAGGAAGTCATGACGCGCGGGGTGCGGATATCGCACCTGGCGCGTCACTGCCACACGCTCGAGAGCAGCGGACCCGGGCATGCGGATATCGCATTGCGTGCGTCACGACGCGGGTGAGCCGAGCGTGGCATAGCGTCCGCTGCTGTGCCGTGCCTGGCCCTCATCCTGGCGCTGATCTCACCGCGCCTCGCGCTCTTCGCCACCTGGCTGCTGAGCGACATCCTCGGCCGCGCGTTCGACGGCTGGCTGCTGGCGGTGCTCGGGTTCTTCCTGCTGCCGTGGACGACGCTGGCCTATGCGCTCATGTGGAACAACGCCACGCACGAGGTCGCCGGCTTCGAGTGGTTCATCGTGATCCTGGCGTTCCTCGCCGACCTCGCCTCGCATGGCGAGACGGCGCGCGGGCGCGACTGAGCGTCCGCCCAGCCGCGTACGCCGCCGCTCTCGCTACGTCGTGGCCTCAGCCGCACAGTCGGCGTGCCCGCAGTGGCACGCGTGTCCTTCGCCCTCGCTATGCCCGGCGTGCTCCTTGCAGTGCTCCGAGCAGAAGCCGTCCTCGCGCGCGGTGCACGTGCAGCCGGCTCCTCCACAGGTCTCTTCAGCCATGACTCGCTCCCTCGAAATCCTGCCGTTGCAAATGTACGGTTGAACCTACCGGGCGGCGCGAAACGACACCGTTCATGCGTGGGCTTGCCGGCGCAAAGCGCGGGGTAGGTGCGCATCGACACAAGGACACACGAAACGGGGAGAGACCATGTCGACGCCGGAAGAGCGAGTCGATTGGAACGCGATCGAGCAGTCGCCTGAGTTCCGGGAGCTGGTCGCGGCACGCCGGCGCTTCGTGCTGCCGGCGACGATCTTCTTTCTCGCCTGGTACATCGCGTTCATCCTCCTGGCGGGCTATGCGCCCGACTTCATGGCCGAGTCCGTCTACGAGGGCCTGACCGTCGGCTACTGCCTCGCGCTGACGCAGTTCGTCATGGTCTTCACGCTCGGCTACATGTACCTGCGCCGCGCCGAGCGGGTGTACGACCCGCTGGCGGCGACGGTCGTCCAGAAGGCGACCGGGGGCGCTCTCGCCGGGTCGGCACCGCCTGCGAGGCCGGACGGCTCCGGGACCATGCCGCGCACCGAGCCGGAGGCCGACCGATGACCATCATCGCCGCCGACGTCAACGTCGAAGCGCTCGTCATCTTCGCGATCGTCCTGTCGATCACGCTCGTCGTCACCTACTGGGCCTCCAAGCGGATGACCGGGGCCAACGTCTTCTGGGCCGCCGGCCGCTCGATCAGCGGCGTGCAGAACGGCCTCGCGATCTCCGGCGACTACCTCTCCGCCGCGTCGTTCCTCGGCATCGCCGGCCTGATCTTCATCTTCGGCTTCGACGGCTTCCTGTACTCCGTCGGCTTCCTCGTCGCGTTTCTCACGGTGATGTTCCTGCTCGCCGAGCGGATGCGAAACGCGGGCAAGTACACGATCGCCGACGTGCTCTCCTTCCGGCTGAGGGAACGGCCGGCGCGCGTCGCCGCCGCCCTCGGCACGCTGAGCGTCGCGGCCTTCTACCTCATCGCGCAGATGGTCGGCGCGGGCGTGCTCATCCAGGCGCTCGTCGGCATCGACTTCTCGCTCGCGGTGCTCTTCACCGGCGTGATGATGCTCTGCTACGTGATCTTCGGCGGGATGCTCGCCACGACGTGGGTGCAGATCATCAAGGCCGTCCTGTTGATGATCGCCATCGCCGTGATGTCGATCTTCGTGCTCGAGCGCGTCGGCTTCAACCCGATCGAGCTGTTCAACCGGGCGGCGGAGAACGTGACCGACGAGTCGACCTTCAGCCTTGGCCCGGGCACCTTCCTGGCCAGCCCGATCGACACCCTCTCGCTCGGCATCGCGCTCGTGCTCGGCACCGCCGGCCTGCCCCACATCCTCATGCGGTTCTTCACCGTCCCGGACTCGAAGGCCGCGCGCTCGTCGGTCGTGTGGGCGATCTTCATCATCGGCACCTTCTACGTCCTTACGACGTTCGTCGGCTTCGGCGCCCGCGCGCTGCTCGGCCAGGAGGGTGTCGCGGCAGCCGGGTCGGGCGGCAACCTCGCCGCGCCGAACCTCGCGCAGTTCCTCGGCGGCGGCGAGGGCACGTTCGGCGGCGACCTGTTCCTCGCGATCGTCGCGGCGGTGGCGTTCGCGACGATCCTCGCGGTCGTCGCCGGCCTGGTGCTGTCGGCCTCGGGCGCGGTCGCGCACGACATCTGGTCCAACGTCATCCGCAAGGACCATGACTCCGAGCACGAGGAGGTGCTCGTCGCGCGGATCGCCGCGGCCTCGATCGGCGCGATCGCGATCGCGATCGCGATCATCGGCGGGGAGGGGCTGAACGTCTCGTTCATGGTCGGCCTGGCCTTCGCCGTGGCGGCCAGCGCGAACTTCCCGGCGCTGCTGCTCGCGCTCACCTGGCGGCGCTTCAACACCGCCGGCGCGGTGACCGGCGTGCTCTTCGGCGTGTTGAGCTCGATCCTCCTGGTGATCATCTCGCCGAAGGTCTGGCCGGGGCCCGACGGGGAGGGCGGGCTGCTGTCGTTCTACGACCTCGCCAACCCGGGGATCATCTCGATCCCGCTCGGATTCATCGGCTGCTGGCTGGGCACGATGCTCTCCACCGAGCGCGGCAACGAGCGCGAGTTCGCCGAGTTGCGGGTGCGCTCGGAGACCGGGCTGGGGGCCGAGAAGGCGGGCGCGCTGGACTGACCGCAAAAGTCGGGAAGAGGGCTCAAGTCGCGGGGGTCCCGCGCCGATAGTGACCTCGAAAGGAACTTCCCCTCTCCTCTCAAGCGTCTCCTTCAAACCCCTACCCCCGCCGTACCTCCTCCCCTACTCCCCCAGTAGTTCTCCTCCTCCGAAGCGAAGGCCCGCGACCCACGCGGGCCTTCGTGGGTTAACCGGCGCGAACTACGATCCGCCCGGACATGCCGCTCTACGTCTACAAGCGCGAGGACGGGTCGACCGTCGAGATCCAGCACTCGATCCGCGACGAGGCGCTGACCGTCTGCCCCGAGACCGGCCAGCGGATGGAGCGCATCCTTCAGGCCTTCGGCTCCGCGCAGCTGCCCAACCGCTTCTACAGCGAGGGCATCATGCGCAAGCGCACGCCGTAGGGCGCGCCGCCCCTACAGCGCGGGATCGAGCGTGACCTTGCCGGTCGTGCGCCGCGCGGCGATGTCGCTCTGCGCCTGCGCGGCCTGATCGAGCGGATAGGCGGGGCCGGTGACGACGCGCAGCTCGCCGCGGCGCACACGCTCGAAGAGGTCGGCGAGCGCGTCGTCGATCATCGCGGGCCGGCCGAGGCAGTGCGCCATCCAGAAGCCGACGACCGCCCGCGAACGGCGCATGAGCGAGCCGCTGCGCACCGTGTTGCCATCGCCCGACGCGATCCCGTAGATGACGAGGCGCCCGAACGGTGCGAGCGCCTCCAGCGACACCTCGAACACGGCGCCGCCCGCCATCTCGAAGACGGCGTCGACGGGCGCGCCGAGGTTCGCCTCGACGAGCCGCTCGGCCAGCCCCTCGGCGGCGCCGTCGACGGCGACGTCGGCCCCGAGCTCCAGCGCGAGCGCCCGCTTCTCGGCGGTCGACGCGGTGGCGATGACGCGGCCCGCCCCGAGCGGCTTGCCGAGCTGCACCGCCAGCGATCCGACGCCGCCCGCGGCCGCGTGCACGACGACGCTCTCGCCCGGCGCCACGCGCGCGCACGTCCGGTACAGATGCCATGCGGTCAGGCCCTGGAGCACGAGCGCCAGGGCGGTCTCGTCGGAGACCCCCTCGGGGATCGGGAACGTCAGCGCGCCCGGCGCGACCGCGTACTCGGCGTAGCCGCCGGCGCCCAGCAGCGCCACGACCCGCTCGCCGGTGTCCTCGCGCACGCCCGCGACCTCCGCGCCCGGCACGAGCGGCAGCACGTCCTTGGCGAGATAGGTGTTCGTGCGCCGGTGCGTGTCGGCGAAGTTCAGGCCGGCGCGAGCGACGCGGATGATGACCTCGCCGGGACCCGGCTCGGGCACCGGCAGCTCGACGAGCCGCAGGACCTCGGGGCCGCCGTACTCGGACATCTGGATCGCGCGCATGGTGTGATCTGCCTCCTACCCGGCCCGCGCACGAGGCAGCGCGAGCGGCGGGCCACCATACTTCGCGCGCCGTCCCCGGGCGCGGTGCTGCCGCGAGCGCACCCTCAGCGCCGACTTCTGCGACGAATGGATAGCTTCGGACCATGAGCCTCACTGTCGTTGGATCGATCGCGTTCGACGCCGTGCAAACGCCGCACGGCGGTCGCGAGCGCATGCTCGGCGGCGCCGCCGTGCACTTCTCCCTCGCCGCGTCGTTCTTCGACGAGGTGCGGGTCGTCGGCCCGGTCGGCGACGACTTCGGCGACGACGAGTACGCCGTCCTGCACGGCCGCGAGGTCCGCACCGACGACATCGAGCACGTCGCCGGCGGCAAGACGTTCTTCTGGAAGGGCGTCTACCACGAGAACATGAACTCGCGCGACACGCTCGAAACCGACCTCAACGTCTTCGAGCACTTCGACCCGAAGCTCTCGCAGGCGTCCAAGGACTGCGACGTCCTGTTTCTCGCGAACATCCTCCCGGCGCTGCAGCTCAACGTCCGCCGCCAGTGCGAGCGGGCGACGTTCGTCGCGCTGGACTCGATGGACCTGTGGGTGAACATCGCCCGCGAGGCGCTCGTCGCCGCGATCTCCGAGGTCGACTGCGTGATCCTCAACGACTCCGAGGTCGAGCTGTTCACCGGCGAGCGCGAGGTCGTCGCCGGCGCGCGCACGATCATGGAGCACGGGCCGTCGTCGATGGTGGTCAAGCTCGGCAAGTACGGCGCCGCGCTCGTCACCGCCGACGATTCGTTCTGGATCCCGGCGTTCCCGGTGCAGTTCGTCGCCGACCCGACCGGTGCGGGCGACAGCTTCGCCGGCGGCTTCGTCGGCTGCATCGCCGCCCACGGCGGCGAGGCGACCCCCGAGGTCCTCAAGCTCGCGATGGCCTACGGCACCGCGATCGCCTCCTACAACGTCGAGGAGTTCGGCACCGAGCGCGTCGCGCGGCTGACCGGCCCGGAGATCGTCGAGCGCGTGCAGGAGCTGCGGCGCATCACGTCGTTCGAGACGCCCGCCGTCGCGCTCAGGGACTGAAACCGGCACCCGAACGAGCACGGGGCCCTCGCGGGCTCCGCGCCGGACGTCAGGCGCGCACGCCTGGCTACTTGATGAAGCCCGTGGCGCCGACGGCCTTGAGGATCGACTTCTCGGACCTGCGCTTGTCGAAGCTGCGCGGCGCCGGCAGATCGCCGTTGATGTTGCGAATCCAGGCCGCGTGGCGCGCCTCGACCGTCGTGATCGTGGCCGCGGCGGCGAGCGTGCCCTTCGCGGCGATGTTGCCGACCTGGCCGAGGTAGGCGTTGACGCCCGTGTCCTCGAGCACCTGCGCCGTCGCGGCGAACTTCGTCGGGTCGGTCACGGTGTCGCCGAAGTCGAACGTCGGCGACTTGATGGCCTTGGCGCCCAGCGCACCCTTGAGGAAGGAGACGTGCTTGGCCTCGTGGTTGGCGACGACCTCGGCGAACTGCTTGAGCGCGGCGCTCGTGCCGTAGGCCTGGTTGGCGACGGCCTGGGCGTAGAACGCCGCCTCGAGGAACTCGAGCGTGAGCGCGTAGTTGAGGATGGCGACGTCGTTCTTGCTCGACTTCTTCGTCGTCGAGATCGCGGCCTCGGCGCTGCTGAGGATCCCCGAGAACATCGCGCTGCCGACGAGCAGGCCGCCGCCGGCGAGGGCGCCCTTCTTGAGGAAGTCGCTGCGGTCCAGGCCGGCGGATTGGGCGGCTTCGCGGACGGCGCCGTCGGCGTCGACCATGGCAAGGCTCAGATGGGACAAGGGGGCCTCCTGGTGTGGTGATGTTCAGCGGACGGTGATGCGGCCGGACATGCCGGGATGCAGCGTGCAGACGTAGCGGTAGGTGCCGGCGCTCGTGAACTTCCGCGACCGCGAGCCGCTCTCGCGGACGCCGATGGAGCGAAAGCGCTTGGCGCCCCGGCTGACGACGTTGTGCGCGGTGTCGTCGTCACGCCATGCGAACGTGACGGCCGTCTCGCGCGCGATCGACAGGCTCTTGGGCGAGAAGGCGATGTTGCGCAGCGTCACCGTCTTGCCGCTCGCCTGCGAGACGGCGGCCTGGCCGCCGGCGGCCGCGGCGCACAGCGCGGCGATGGCGAGCAGATGGGTCGCGCGGGGCGTCATGCCCGCTAGAACGAGCCGGCCGACCGCGCGGATCACACTTGGCGCGCACGGCGGTGCCCGTGCTTGCGCGGGTGGGTACGCTCACAACTGGCATGAGCGCGACGTTCATCTTCCTCATGGTGATCCTGAAGATCCCGATCTTCGCCCTGTTCTTCATCGTCTGGTGGGCGATCCACGCCAAGCCCGAGCCGGAGCCGGTGACCGGCGAGGACGGTGGCACGAAGCGCCCGCTGAACCCGCGCCCGCGCCACCCGCATCCGCGGCCCGCGCTGCCGCGCAACCCGCGCCGCGGCCCCCACGGCGCGCAGCGGGCGGCCCCGCCGCCGCGCGTGCGCACGGTCGTCGCCCGCGCGCGCTCCGTCGAGCGACACCACTAGGCTCAGCGGGGCCATGAGCGCCCCGAGCTCCGTCCTGTCGGACGGCACGATCCAGCGCCTCGTCGAGGCGGGCACCATCGCGATCGAGCCGTGGGACCCGGCGATGGTGCAGCCCGCGAGCGTCGACCTGCGCCTCGGCAACACGTTTCGCGTCTTCCACAACCACCGCACGGCGGCGATCGACCTCGCCGCGCCGCCGCAGAACCTCACCGAGCAGATCACGATCGGCGACGACGAGCCGTTCGTCATCCATCCCGGCGAGTTCGTCCTCGGGCGCACGCTGGAATGGGTCGAGCTGCCCGACGACATCGTCGCGCGGATCGAGGGCAAGTCGTCGCTCGGCCGCCTCGGCCTGATCGTGCACGCCACGGCCGGCTTCGTCGATCCGGGCTGGAAGGGGACGCTGACGCTGGAGATCACGAACCTCACGCGCGTGCCGATCAAGCTGTGGGCCGCCAAGCCGATCGCCCAGCTGTCGTTCATGACGCTCGACGCGCCGGCGCTGCGCCCCTACGGCCATCCCGAGCTCGGCAGCCACTATCACGGCCAGCTCGAGGCGACCGAGAGCCGCTACGAGGGCGGTCCGGGAGCGTCGCGCACCAGCCCGGGCGGGCGGGGATAACTTGATAGGCTCGCCGCCGCCATGAGCCTGACCTTGAGCACGATCCTTGCCGCCGCCGAGCACGGCGCGGCGGCCGCCGGCGAGCACGCCGGCGAGGAACACAAGTCCGAGACGCCGTTCTTCGTCGCCGGCGCGATCCTCGTCACGTTCGCGATCGTTATCAGCGTCGTCGGCTTCAAGCGGCCCGACTTCCCGGGCAGCGCGGGCGCCGCGCGCGGCGTGATGGCGCTGAGCATCGCCGTCGTCGCGGCGACGGCGTTCAGCATCGTCTATGTCTCCGCCTGACGTCGACGACGGCGACCACGCGATCTCCTACAAGGTCCTCGAACGGGGGACCGCGGTCGTGGACCGCGACGGCGGCGAGATCGGCACCGTGCGCGAGGTCCTCGAGAACGAGGCCGAGCACATCTTCGACGGCCTCGTGCTCGACACGCCGGCCGGCCAGCGCTTCGTCGACGCGCCCGAGGTCGCCCGCATCACGGCCCGCGCGGTCACGCTCACGCTCGACGCCGAGGGCGCCGCGGCGCTGCCCGAGAAGGACTCCGCCGGAGGGCCGCGATTTCGCGCAAACGCCCGCGGAGGCAAGCTCAGCCGCTTCCTCGGGGGCGGCTGGAAACGCGAATGATTCTCGCGAAGCGAGATGTTCACACGATGTTCGTGCTTTGAACCGGCGTCCTGGGTGCATAATCGGAGGCAGATGAGTTCAGAGAACGACACCACGACCACCACCGCCAGCGATCCCGGCAGCAACGGGGCGGACGCGCCGAGCGGCGAGGAGACGCTGAGCGTCGTCGACAACCGCACCGGCCGCAGCTACGAGATCCCCATCGTCGACGGCACGGTGCGGGCCCTCGACTTCCGCGCGATCCGCGTCGCCGAGGACGACTTCGGCCTCATGACGTACGACCCGGCCTTCATGAACACCGCGGCCTGCCGTTCCTCGATCACGTACCTCGACGGGACCAACGGCGTGCTCGAGTACCGCGGCTACCCGATCGAGCAGCTCGCCGAGAAGTCCTCCTACCTCGAGGTCGCCTACCTGCTCGTGTACGGCGAGCTGCCGACCGCCGCGCAGCTGGCCGACTGGCAGCACAAGATCACGATCCACACGTTCGTGCACGAGAACATCAAGGAGTTCATGGGCGGCTTTCGCCATGACGCCCACCCGATGGGGATGCTGCTCGGCGCGACCGGCGCGCTGTCGACGTTCTATCCGGACGCCAACGACATCGACGACGCCGAGAACCGCGACATCCAGACGGTGCGGCTGATCTCCAAGATGCCGACGCTGGCCGCTTTCGCCTACCGCCACGTGCAGGGCCAGCCCTACGTCTATCCCGACAACGACCTCGCGTACTCGGGCAACTTCCTGAACATGATGTACAAGATGACCGAGCTGAAGTACGAGCCCGATCCGCGCCTGGAGCGGGCGCTCGACGTCCTGTTCATCCTGCACGCCGACCACGAGCAGAACTGCTCCACGAGCGCGGTGCGCTCGATCGGATCGGCCAAGCCCGATCCCTACTCGGCGGTCGCCGGTGGCATCGCCGCGCTGTACGGGCCGCTGCACGGCGGGGCCAACGAGTCGGTGCTGCGGATGCTGCGGCGCATCAAGCACCGCGACAACATTTCGGACTTCGTCAAGGGCGTGAAGGAGGGCAAGCAGCGCCTGATGGGCTTCGGCCATCGCGTCTACAAGAACTACGACCCGCGCGCCCGGCTCATCAAGAAGGCCGCCGAGGATGTCTTCGAGGTCACGGGGCGCAACCCGCTGCTCGACCTGGCGCTCGAGCTCGAGCAGATCGCGCTCGAGGACGACTACTTCATCGAGCGCAAGCTGTACCCGAACGTCGACTTCTACTCGGGGCTCATCTACGAGGCGCTGCGGCTGCCGGTGGCGATGTTCCCGGTGATGTTCGCGATCGGGCGCACGAGCGGCTGGATCGCCCAGTGGCGCGAGATGGTCGAGGACTCCGAGCAGAAGATCTCGCGCCCGCGCCAGATCTACACGGGCGAGCGCGCCCGCGACTACGTGCCGATCGACCAGCGCTGAGGCGCTCGCCGGCGGCGCCGGCGGCCGCGCGGCGGTTAGCATCGCCCGCCGATGCCGTACACCGTGACGATCCGCGTGGGCCCGAAGATCACGCGCTCGCGCCACGCGGAGCTGGGCGCGGCGATCGACGAGCTCGAGATCGAGCTGACGACGCTCGGTCCGGCCGCCCGGCGCGCGACGCGCAAGGCGCTGTCGCGCGAGTACGCGCCGGAGGCCCAGGTCTCCGCCCGCGGTGAGCTGTCCGGGCCGTCGCGGCTGCGCCCGCAGGTGCGCGCGGGCGCCGACGTGCGCGGTGACGGATCGATCGAGGTCTACGTGGGCAGGGTCCGGCGGGACCCGATCGTGCCCGCACGCCGGGAGCGCCCGTTCGACGCCCTGCGTCGTACGCTGGGGGCGTGAGCATGACTTCCGAGCGACTGACGCAGCAGACCGCCGACGAGTGGATCCCCGTCGTCATGGAGTACATCGCGGTCATCGATCGCGGTGCGGCGGACCTGACCGCGATGTTCGGCTGGACGTGGGCGCAGGGCGGGGAGGAGGGGCTGGGGCCGATGTCCTACGTCGGCCTGGCCTACGACGGGCGCTCGCGCTACGCGCTGATCGCCTCGGACCTGCATCCCGAGCGCGGCGTCGCGCTCGAGGCGCCGCAGCGCGAGGACCCGGCGCAGGCGCGCCGCGACTTCCTCGACGCGCTCGGCCTCGAGCCCGACGTCTTCCTCTCGATCCGCGAGGGCGCCCACTGGTTCGAGCGCTGGGACGAGTCCAAGCCGTTCCGGGTGCGCGAGGGCGTCTGATCCAGCGGCTGCGTGGGCGGCGCGCAGCGCCGGCGCGGCGGATCGATGATCGCTACGAACATCACCCCGACGCGCTCGGTCAGTCGCCGGGCGCCGGCGCCGGCGCCGCCGGCAGCGACGCGCCGTACGGCCCGCGCCCCGTCCGGCACGCGGCACCGCAGCGCGCGGCGAGCTCGATCGCCGCGGGCAGCGCCATCCCGGTCCCCAGGCCGTAGGCCAGTGCGGCGGCGAACGTGTCGCCGCAGCCGTAGGCGTCGACCGGCCGACCGGGCAGCTCCGTGGCCTGCCATTCGCCCGCCGTCTCGCCGGCCCACGAGCCGCCCTTCTCGCCGCACGTGCTGACCACCCAGCGCGGCGCCGGGTCGAGCATGCCGGGCTCGTAGCGCTCGCCGGGGTCGCCGGCGCTGCGCACGAGCACGTCGAGCCGAACCCCCGACGCCGCCAGCGCGCCCATCGCGCGAGGCGTGGCGACGAGCACGCGCGCGGCGCGGGCGGCGCGGACGGCCGCGGCATCGCCGCCGGTCAGGTAGATCGCGTCGAGGCCGGCGAGCGCGTCCCAGGGCAGCGGATCGCCGCGGTGCGGCACGATCCGCTCGCCGAGCACGGTGATCGTGCGCTCGCCGGCGTCGTCGAGGAACGTGAACGTGCGCCGCTGCGGCGCGTCGCGCCGGCCCGCGTGCAGCTCGACGCCGAAGCGCTCGCGCAGGATGCTGGCGACCTCGCCTGCGGCGGCGTCGTTGCCCAGCGCGGTGAGGAACACGGCCGACCCGGCGAGCCGGGCGAGCTGCACCGCCGCCACCGCGCCACCGCCCGCGGGCTCGGCGAACGTCTCGCGCGCGTGGACGATCTCGCCGGAGGCGGGCACCCGCTCGACGACCGCGAACTGCACCCACTCGACGTGGCCGACGACTCCGACCCGGACCATCGCCGTCCGCCGTCCGCCGTCCGCCGCGCTCAGCCGCCGCCGGGCTTCAGCCGGCCGCCGGGCAACCCGGGCTGGACCTGCGGGAAGCGCTGGCTGAGCCCCTCGAACGGCACGTCTTCCTGGACGCGGCAGCCCGGCGTGTTCGTCGGGCCCTTCTCGCCGACGTGGTCGCAGTCGAAGCTCGGCAGGGTGAACTTCGATCCGTCGCGCGCCGCGTCGGGCCTGATGTAGGCGTTGCCGCGGTTGGTCTTCGAGCGCGTCGCGGCGGGCAGCGTCTCCGCGCCGGTCATGATGATCTGCGGCAGCACGTGCCCGTTGCTCTTGGAGCCGGCGGGCGCGGAGCGGATGCCGCCGATCGCCGATCCTCCGATCGACAGGAAGTCCGACACCTTCGTCTGGTTGAACTCGAGGTAGCGCAGCATCGGGTTGAGCTGCTGCAGGAACGGACCGGTCGACGCGAGCGTCGGGTCCAGCCCGCGCAGGATGCGCGACAGCGCGGGCAGGCCGTCGTCGCCGGCGGTGATGAGCGGGTCGACGTTGTCGAAGAGGTTCTCGAGGTCGGGCGACAGGCGCCGCAGCGAGACGAGCGTGGGCTGCAGGTCGTCGAGGACCGGATCGAGGTCGCGGACGAGCGGCTCCGTGTCGACCGCGAACGTCCGCACGCGCGACAGCGTCGTCTTCGTCTCGTCGAGGAACGTCGGCAGGATCCGGATCGCGTCGGCGAGCGCCTCGCGGCGGTCGGCCAGCTCGTCGAAGAGCTCGGTGTTGCTGCGCACGAAGGTCGTCAGCGCCTGCTCGTCGGCGGTGAGCTGCTCGAACGTGCGGCCGGCGTTGGCGACGAGATCGCGCAGCGCCGCGCGGCGGCTCTCGAGCACGCCGACGGCGTCCTCGGCGTTCTCGGCGAACACCGGGAGGTTGCCGAGCGCGTCGCTGAGATCGCGCCCGCGGCCGGCGCCGGCCTTGGCGGCGCTCGCCTGCCACTCGCGAAACGCCGTGCGCGTGTCCTCGTCGAAGATCTGCAGCAGCTCGTCGAACTCCACGGCCTGGCGCACCTGCCCGTCGGGCAGGCGCGCGCCCTCGCGCAGGCCGCGCGCGCCGCGGCTGCCCGTCGTGACCTCGACGTACGTCTCGCCGAGCAGCGTCTTCTGGCGCAGGATCGCCCGCGCGTCGGCCTTCATCGGCGCGTACTCGGCGTCCAGCTCGATCGTCGTCAGCAGCTTGCCGCCCCCGGGCGCGAGCGCCTTCTCGACGACCCTGCCGATCTTCACGCCGGCCGTGCGCACGTCCGCCTGGTCGGCCAGCGTCGCCGCGTCGGTGAAGGCGACCTGCACGCGGTAGCCCTGCGGCTTGAGCACGATCGCGCCGCCGAAGGCCAGCCAGAGGAACAGCAGCAGCCCGAAGCACGTCAGCGCGAAGCCCGCGATGACGACGATCCGGCCGGGGGTCGGGGCTTCGGTGTTCATCCGCCGTTGGCGCGCAGCGCGCGGTTGACGCTCAGCGAGCGTGTCGTGGGGTTCTTGCAGACGGTGGCCAGCAGCGGCGACAGCCCGAGCGCGAACTCGATCTGCGGGAGGTCGTTGACGAGGCTCGTCAACGTCGAGCAGGTGCCGGTCAGGAAGATCGGGCGCATCGGCCCGTTGGCGTCGTCGACGCTCTGGAGGTTCGTCGTCTGGTGGGCGAGCCACGCGAGGTGGAAGAGGTAGCCCTCGTCGCGCCCGTCCCTGTCGGGGGCCTCGCGGCCGGCCGTGTTGTGGCCGAGCATGTTCGTGAAGTCGTTGAGCACCTTCGCGTTGCGGTCGAGCTCCGGGAAGGTCCGGGCCAGGCCGCGCGCCGCCGGCGCGAGATCCTTGACGAGCGGCACGGCGCGGCGCACGAAGGGCCGGATCTGCTTGCGCACGATCGGCGTCGCCTCGCGGGCGAACGGGCTGACCGCGGCGTTGACGTCCTCGAGCTCGCGCACCGCGGGCAGCAGCGCCTTCGTCGTCGGCCCCAGCTCGTCGGCGAACGGCGCGACGGCATCGAGCGTCGCGGTCGCGGTCTGCAGCGTCGGCGCGAGCTCACCGACGGCATTGCGCAGGTGGTCGTCCTCGCTCGCGAACGCGCGCAGCGTGCCCGACGCGCCGGAGACCAGGCGCGAGAGATCCTGCGGGCGCTCGGCCAGCTCGCCGTTGATCTGCGCCAGCGACGTGACGAGGCGGCGCAGCGCGATGCGCTCCTTGGCCACCGCGCGGTTGACGCGGCCGAGGTCGCGCACCGTCGGGCCGTAGCGCTCCAGCGTGCGCGCGAGGTCGTCGCCCTTGCCGCGCAGACCCTCGCCGCCGCCGTTGGCCAGCAGCGTCAGGTAGTCGCGGGTGCGCGCGTCGAGCTCGGAGAGGATCTCGTCGAGGTCGACGTCGGTCAGCGAGTTGGCGATCGGGATCGTGAAGCCCGCCTTCACCGGCACGCGGTCCTTGCCGGGGAAGACCTGCACGTACATGTCCTTCAGCCCGGTGCGCGGACGCAGCGCCGCGGTCGCGTCGCGGCGGATGAGCGTCTCGTACTCGGGCTTGATGTCCAGCCCGACGAGCGCGCGGCCGTCCTTCAGCTCGACGCTGCCGATGTCGCCGATCTCGACGCCCGCGACCTGGACCGTCTGTCCCTGGCCCGGCGTGACGGCCTGCGCCGTGTCGAGCTCGACGTTGATGCGCATCGGCGACTCCTCGACCAGCGGGAAGCGCAGGCGCTGGTTGTCGAGGATGTAGCCGCCGACGGCGATCGCGATCAGGACCAGCACGATGACCGCGCCGAACGGCGCGAGGTTCTGGCGGACGATCCGGCTCACTTGGCGCCCATCCGCTTCAGCGCGCGGTCGAGCTGGCCGGTGAGCCCGTTGCGCGACGCGATCCGGCGGATCTCCGCGACGGTGATCGCGCGGTCGAGCACCTTGACGTCGCTGCCCTTGGCCTTCAGCTCGCGGCGCAGGACGGCGACGGCCGCCGACTGCGCCTTGGACTCGCGGGCCCGCGCCGCGGCGGTGTTCGTGGCGACGGTCGGCGGCGGGCCCTTGGGGATCGAGCGCAGGTCCGGCGGCTCCTGCGTCTCGCAGGGGACGCCCGGCTCCAGCGGCGGGCGCCGGCGGATCGGCGGCGGGTTGTTGCCGACGAGCGGCTCGGCCACCGAGCCGAACAGCCCGTTGCCGATGTTCACCGTCTCGGCGCCCGCCGCGCCCTGGACCTTGAAGTACGGCCCGTTGGCGTCGAACGAACGGCTCTCGCCCGCGAGGCCGGGGAGGAACTTGGCCAGGTCCTGGTAGACCGGCCCGTGCGTCGGGAACGCCTTGTCCTCGATCTGGTCGTCCCCGAACGGGACGAGCACGTTCGTCGCGCAGCTCGCCAGCTCACGCAGGCGGCCGAGGACGGAGACGCCGGTCGTGGCGACCCGCGCCAGCGGCGGCGTCGCGCTGCGCAGGTTGCGCGCCAGCGTGCCGAGCTCGGACTCTCCGACGAGCCCGCGCAGCTGCTTGACGAGCGGCAGCGTCGCGTCGACCGTCGGCCCGAGCGAGCGGATGCCCGGGCGCGCGTCGCGGGCGAAGCGCTGCACGTCGGGGAACGCGGCGTTGAGGGCGTCGAACGCCGGCGTCGCCGCGCGCAGGGTGCGCGGCAGCTCGCCGACGGCGCTCGTCAGCGCGTCCTCGCGGGCGGCCAGCGCGGCGGCGGTCGTGTTGAAGTCGGCGATCAGCCCCGCGAGGCGGCGCGGCTGGTTGATCGCCGCGTTGGTCGCGCCGGCGTCGCGGACGAAGTCGCCGAGATCGCCGGGCCGCTTGCCCAGCAGCGCCTCGGAGACGATCGCGGTGAACTTGTAGGCGGCGGGCTGGTAGCGCAGCGACTGGCTGAACGCCTTCGCGCCGCCCGCGTCCTGGGCCCGGCCGACCTCGGTGAAGACCTGGCGCAGGTCGTTGCGCGTGTCGCTCTTCAGGGCGCTGATGATCTGGTCGAACTGGACCGGGCTGCCCGTGCGGTCGACGGCGAGCGTCGCGCCCTCCGCGAGCTCGCCGGCGCGCGCGGTGCCGGGGGTCAGCTCGACGAAGAAGTTGCCCTCGAGGAAGATCCGCGGCCGGATCTTCGCCGTCGCGTCGTCGTAGAGCGGCAGCCCGTTGTCGCGGATCGCCAGCGTCAGCGTGGCCGAGCGTGCGCCGGGGCGGGTCGCCTCCACGCCGCTCACCTCGCCGACCTCGACGCCGGCGATCCGCACCGGCGAACCGGCGTTGATCCCGCTCGTGTCGCGGAAGGCGGCCTTGACCTCGTACGGGCTGTTGACGAACGGGACGTCCTTCGTGAAGCTGAGGTAGGTCGCGGCGATCGCGAGGACGATCACGCCGACGCCGACCGCGAAGGCGCTCGGTCCGCGGTGTCGCGACGCCGTCCTCATGGGTCCACCCGCGGCGCGATGCCGGTCGGATCGGCGGAGAAGGTCTGGCCCTCGGGGATCCGCGCGCGGCCCTTGAACGTCGGACCCTGGGAGCCGGGCGTGCTCGAGTCCAGGACGATGTTCATGTTCGCCGGAAAGCCCGTCGCCAGGCGCTTGAGGTAGCCGCGCTGGCCGGACTCGCAGTCGGCGTTGCCCGCGGGATCGACCGCCGCGTTGTAGAGCTGGTCGTGGAACTCGACCGCGTCGCCGAACAGCGCCTTCTGCACCGGATCGATGTGGTCGGCGTTGGCCGGCTCCGTCGCGCCGATCGACAGCAGCGAGTTCTCCTGCTCGATCGGCGCGAGCTTGACCTGCACGCGCTGCACGGTCCCGGTGGCGTCCTCGTCGGAGATGTGGTCCGCGAAGTGCGTCCAGAAGTACGTGAAGTAGTTGCAGACCGTGACGTGCGGGCCGACGTAGCGCAGCGTCGGGTTCAGCGTGCGCATCGTGTCGGTCAGGCCGGCCAGCGTGATGTCGGTCGTCGGCGACTTCGCGAGCGCGCGCAGCGCGCGCAGCGAGCCCTCGAGGTCCTCGGTGAACTGCGGCGTGCGGCGCAGCACCGGCGTGCCGGCGGCGAGCGCGCGGTTGACGGCAGGCAGGCTCGCGCGCAGCTCCCGGGCCGTGCCCTGGACCTCGTCGGAGATCCCCGCCAGGCGGGTCAGGAACGGGCGCGTCGGGGGCAGCGCGTCGATGCCCTCCTGCAGCGTGGCCGGCGAGCGGGCGATCGTCTCGCGCAGCGCCGCCGGATCGCGCGACAGCGCCTCGAACGTGCCGGCCATGCCGGTGAAGCCGCGCGCGAGCGTGTCCGAGAGGGGGGCCAGCACGCGAGTGACGTCGGCGGTCTCGTCGAGCAGCCGCACGAGGCGCGTGTCGGGGTTGGCGAGCGTGCGCATGACCGGCGGCAGGTCGCCGAGCAGCTGCGGCGTCGCGCCCAGCGTGCGGTTGATCGCCGCGCCGCGGCCCGCTAATGCGGAGCCGAAGTAGTCGAGGTTGCGGTCGATGTTCGCGCGCGTGGGCTCGTCGAAGATCGAGAAGAAGTCGTCGAGCTCGGGGCCGACCGCGCCGGCGCGCGTGGCGATCGTCGCGCCCTCGGCCAGCGCCTCGCGCGACGTGCCGCGCTGCAGCTCGACGTACTTCAGCCCGAGCGCCGAGCGCGGGCGGATGCGGACCGTCGAGTCGCGCGGCAGCGGCGTCGCGGACGTGTCGAGTCGCAGCGTGAGCTGCGCTCCGCGCGGCCGGCCCGGGATCGGGTCGATCCTCGCCACCTGGCCGACGCGGAAGCCGCCCTCGCGAACCTCGTTGCCGGCGACGAGGCGGGCGGCGTCCGGCGTGTCGACCTTCAGCTCGAAGACCGGCACGAACGGCAGGCCCCGGTTGGCCTGGTAGGCGAGCAGCACGGCGACGAGGACGACGAGCACCGTGACGGCGCCGACGAACACCGGGTTGGACGCGACCGAGGGCGGGCGGCGGCCTCTCATGGGCCGAGCAGGTAGTCGAGGAGGTTGCGCTCGCTCTCGGCGCTGGACCTCGAGCCCGAGCCGTGCTTCGGGCGCAGCGCGGGCGGCAGGTTGTCGCTGAGGCCGGGCGGCAGGAGCTTTTCGAGCAGGTCGCGCGGATCGAGCCGGTTGGAGCCGGACGCCGGCGGGGGTGGCGGCGGTGGGCTGGCGGACTGGCCCGGGTCGGGCGCCGCCGGCGCCTCGCCGGCGGGCGCCGGCGTACCGGCCCGGGGAGCATTGCGGGGCTTGTCGGGTGTCGTGCGCGAGACCGCGCCCGTCGTGACGCCCGGCTGGTTGGGCCCGAGCCACTGCCGGCAGCGCGCGGTGCGCTCGGGGTGCTCGATCGCCGTCTGCGCGTTCGTGTACTGCGAGCACTCGTTGAGCAGGACGTTGAGCTTCAGCAAGAAGCCCTTGGAGTCGTAGATGTTGATCGCCTGCGACTGGACGAAGAAGAACTGCAGGAACGCCTCGAGGCCGGTGAAGCCGCCGCCGGTCGGGCTGAGGCGGTTGGGCTCGACCGCCCGGCCGCGGTCGTCGAGGTCCTCGAGCACGAAGCGCAGGTTGCGCATCGGCTCGGTGGCCGCCGTGCCGAGCGAGCGCAGCTGCTTGACGGTCGAGCGCGCCTCGGCGACCGCGGAGATGCCGGTGTCCGAGGCGCGGCCGAGCCCGCGCACCGCGGGCCGCGCGGAGTCGGCGAACGGGCCGAGGCGCTCGAGCAGCTCGGTCAGGTCGGGCGCCGCGCGGCGCAGGTCGCGCAGCGCCGGCGTCTGCAGGCGCGCGGTCGTGCCGAGCTCGGCGAGCGTCGGGCGCAGCTCGCGCAGGAAGCCCGGCAGCTTGTCGACGGTCGACCGCAGCGCGCCGGCGCGGCTGGCCGAGGCCTGCGTCGTGTCGCCCGCCTCGCGCACGAAGCGCGCCACGTCGCGGCGGTTGCGGGCGATCCCGACGAGCGTGCGGTCGGCGTCGCGGGTGAGCGCGTTGATCGTGCGCCGGTTGGCGGCGAGGAGCTGCAGCACCTTGTCGGTCTCGCGCAGCGCGGGCACCGCGCGCCGCAGCGTCGTGTTGAGGTTCTCGCCGCGGCCGGTCAGGCCGACGCCGAGCTCGGTGAGGATCAGGCCGAAGCGCTCGCGGGCGGGGCGGCGCAGGATGTCGAGGACGACGTCGGGCGGGATCGTGCCCGCGGTCTGCGCCACCCCGATCGTGTCCGGCGCCGGCGCGTCCTCGTCGCCCGGATCGCAGTCGAGGTAGTACTCGCCGATCAGCGACTGCGGCTTGACCTCGCAGAAGACGTCGGCGCGAAAGCCCGCGAAGCTCGGCTTCGTCACGACGATCGTGGCCAGCGCGCGCGCCGTCGAGCGCTGGACCGCGAGCTTCTCGACCTTGCCGACGGTGACCCCGGAGGAGCGCAGGTCCGAGCCCTCGGTCAGCCCGAAGGCGTTGTCGAGCACGACCGTGTGGCGGCGGTCGTCGGCGGCGCCGGCCGCGGTGACGGCCAGCCAGGCGGTGCCCGTGACCGCGGCGGCGGCGAGCGCGACGAGCCACAGCAGGGCGCGCGAGGAGATGCGCGGCGCGCGGCTCATGGCCCGATCGGCACCTGGGTGTCGTCGCAGTTGAAGTCCGGCGAGGGCTTGTACGGGTTCGAGCCGTCGGGCGCGCGGCGCTCGATCGAGCCCGGGCAGCGGTTGTTGCGGCCGGGGTGCGTGCCGGCGGCGAGGATCAGGTTGCGCAGCTCGGCGGGGATCGGCAGCGCGTTGAGCGCCGGACCGAGGCTGAAGCCGTTGATCTGCAGCCCGGCCCGCGAGAAGTTGCCCAGCGCGTCGTAGGCGCCGGTCGTCGAGAAGTCGTCGAACCAGCCGACGAGGTCGGGCGCGTAGGGGCGCAGGAACGCGACCTGCTTCGTGACGCCCTCGAGCGCCTTGACCGTGGTGGGCAGCGCGCCGGGCCGGTCGGCGCCGTTGCGCTCGGCGGTCTGATTGGCGATCCGGTCCAGCGCGGGCTGGCGGCGCAGCAGCTCGACGAGGTCGTTGTCGGCGCCGGGCCTGCGCACCGTCTGCGACAGCTCGCGCACGGCCGGCCGGGCGTCGCGCGCGAACGGGCGCAGCTCGTCGAGCAGCGGGATGAGCTTCGTGCGCACGACCGGCTTGGCGTCGTCGACCAGCGGGTCGAGGTCGTCGAGCGCCGAGCGCAGGTTGACGAACGTCGTGTTGGCCTTGCGCATGACGTCGGGCAGCAGGCCGACGGACTCGCCGAGCGCCTCGCCGTTGGAGGTCAGCGCGGACGACGTGCGCGCGAGGTTGCGCGTCAGGTCGGCGAGGACGCCGTCCTGGGCCGAGACGTCCGTGACGAGGCGCGCCGTCTCGACGATGAAGCGCTGGAAGTCGGGGGTGCTGCGGTCGAGCTCCTTGAACAGGCGCGCCGAGCCCGACAGCGCCGGGTTGAGGTAGCGCAGGGCCTCGTTGGCCTCGTCCTCGTTGCCGGCCTGGAAGTCGCGCAGGAACTCGACGCTCTTCTGCACGCCCTGGCGGGCCGCGGGATCGAACGTGTCGAAGATCTGGTCGAGGTCGACGGCGGCCGCCGTGTTCTCGGTCGGCAGCGTCCCGCCGTCGGCGATGTCCGCGCCGTCGGCGCCGCCGAGCTGCAGGTCGACGTAGCGGTTGGCGACGCCCGACAGCGACGTCTGGCGGATCGTCGCGCGCGTGCCGCGGCGCAGGGGGTGATAGCCGTCCCCGTCGATCTGCAGCGTGACCCGCGCCTGGCCGTCGTCGGTCAGGCCGATGTCGCCGACGGAGCCGATCGTGTGGCCGCTGACCTTCACCGCGTTGCCTTCGACGAGCTGGCTGGCGGTCACGAAATCCGCTCGTACGGTGTACCCGCTGCCGCCGGC
>CAVPYM010000003.1:0-41075 GCA_963709935.1 uncultured Actinomycetes bacterium
CGGCGGCATCGACATCACGCCATGGGCTGACCGGGTCCAGCTGGTCAACGCGAGCTACGAGGGGGAGTGGGAGCTGCCCGTGCTCGGCGCGGTCACGGCTCCCACTGCCGTGTCATCCGGCCCGACGGCTACGTCGCCTGGGTCGGGGAGCGAACCCGACGCGGACTCCCGAAAGCGCTGACGACCTGGTTCGGATCGCCTGCTGCGGCGTGACACATGCCGGTCGATCGCGGTGCCGACTTCGCCGGAGAACGACGACGAGCGTCTCTCGACGCTTCAGGTCGGTCGACTCGATCGGCGTTGTCATCGCATCCGCCCGATGAACGCCACACCCAGGTCGTCGGAGCCGTCGGTCCGGCGGCGATGGACGTAGGCGCGGCGCACGAGCTCGTCGGCTCGCTCGCCGGACGGCCTCCGGAGGGGTGCACAGGGGTAGCCGCTTGCCTGCCCGGCGGCATCGTCGCTGCCCATGAGCAGCGTCGGAGTCACGGCGAATCCGAAAAGCCGCCGGCGGGCAGCGGCCTGCAGCGCGCGGTCGAGGACCCGCGGCGGGGCATGCCCGGGCCCGAGCGCGGAGAGTGCAAGCACCGCAGTCGGCTGCAGCGCCACAAGCATGGCCTCGGCAGAAGGGCAAGGTCACCGACGAGGTAGCGGTAGTACACGCCCGGACGGGTCGCGGTCCGCGGCCGCCCGCGCCTGCGGCTCGACGTCTACGCCGAAGACGCACCAGCCCTACGGCGATCCGCCGCAACGGCTTGCGCCGAGGCCGTTTCCCGCGCCCAGGTCGAGCACGCGTTCGTCGGCAGGCGCGCGGCCGAGCTCTCGCAGGACGCCCTCGTACAGGTCGAAGAGATCCGCCGAGCCGAGCGCATGCCGATCTCGTCGTAAGGACCGTTCGTACAGGCCCGGCACGGCGTACAGCGCTGCGTCATCATCAATGAGCACGCATGCATAGGCGGCAGGTGAACTGAATCCAGCTTGGCAGCGGCCGGGGAAGGCGATGTCGCCGGGGCAGTCTTGATCGGGCAGCACTCACGATCCGGCCCCTAGCCCCGGCCGTAACGGTTCGCGGGCGTGTTCGCGCGCCGCGGCGCACAGTGCGGCCTCGACCTGTTCGTCGAGCGCCGTAGCGAACGGCATCGAAGTCGCGAGCGTGGTCGTCTCCACGTAGCCAGCGTCTGCAAGCCCACCCATGATGTGCAGCAGCGCGCCAGTGCGCGTCGCGGGATCGTACGCGGACCGTTGCGGCGCAGCGCGGTGAGCGCCGACTGCGGAGTGAGCGTCTTCAGGACTTCGGGACGGTAGAGCCGGCGATGCACGTACGCAACCGGCAAGCCGATGATCCCCCCGTTGCCCGGCGCGCCCTCCCGCTCGGCGGACAGCGCGTGGAGGGTCGCGATCACGTGACTCGGGCCAACCTTGCGGAGGTTGACCTCGGTGGCGTAGATCCGGCCGTTTGCCGCGATGAAATCGACCCCGAACGATCCGCGGACTCCGTGACCCACGAGGGTGGCGCCGATGCGGGCCATCGCATCGGCGAGCGGGTGCGCGAGGTCCGGGCGCACCGGGAACGCGCAGCCTCGGTACTCGCCCGCGACGAGGATCTGCTCGTGGATGGCGAGCAGGTGAAGCACGCCGTCGCCGTCCACACGGCCCTGCGCGCTCGGCCAGCACGTGGCCACGTCGACGTATTCCTCAACGATCGCTCCTCCGTCCTGGAGCTCGCGGCAGTACGTGTCCCAAGGTTGGAGCAGCGTCTCGACGGACCGCTGCAGATCGCCCATCTCGAGCAGTCTGCTGCAGCGGACCACGGCGTTGCCGAGGCCGTCGCCCCAGTCTGATGCGTTGAGCTTCACCATGACGCGCTCCGGCGGCGGATCTGCGCGGGCCAGCCGTTGCGCGGCCTCCTGCGCCGCGGCAACGCTCGTCACAACATCGAGTCCCCCGCGCGCGCACGGCACACCACTCTCGTGAAACAGGGCCTTGCTGCCCGCCTTGGTGCCCCAGCGGTCGGCCAGATCGGCGGGGCCCTCCTCGCCGGCACGCCAAGGCGCCGGGCGAGTTCGTCGGTCATGGCGGACGCCGCGAAGTTCACGAGTACCGCGGAGCCCGCGTGTCGCACGGCGTCGTGCAGCTGCTGCATGGCGTGCGGGTCGGCGAGCACCGCGTCGGCCAGTGGACTGCGTCCTCCCGCTTGCGGGACCACACATGTGAGCCGGCGGCACATGTCCCGCTTCAGATGATCGTCGGCGTCGCTGAGCTCGACGAGCACGTTGTCGATGATCCAGGGATCGATCTGCTCTGCGGTGACGAGAACGACCCGCATCCGGGGGTCGCGCAGCGCCGGGAGGTCGCAGAGGCTGCGCTCACCGAAGTAGCGGACGTACGGCACGGCGTCAAGCAGGCCCTCGCTGTAGCTCATCGAAGGCAGCAAGATGAGCGTGTCGGCCGGGCCAGCGGAGCCCGTGCGACCAGCAGGCGCACCGCTGTCAGCCATCGCGGCCGGCCTCGTGATCGCGCTGCAGGGCGGCACACGTGCGGTCGAGCTCATCGCGAGCCGCGCGCCAGCGTGCCGCGCGCCGCTCAATCTCCGTGCCGCGCACCCGCGCGATGGTCATCGCCTGTTCGAGCGACGCGGCAACCGACGCCCCCGACGGACCACCCGGTACCGCGCTGCGCTCGACGACGCTCGCGGGTGAGCGGCTAGCGCGGACAGCCGCGTCCATCTCCTCGGAGAGCCCCGGGACCTTCTCCAATGTGACGCGACCGGCATCGCACGCCTTGCGCACCAACGTCCCGACCTCGCCGTGGGCGCGGCGAAACGGAATTCCGGACTCGACGAGCGCCTCGGCCACCGCGCTCGCGTTGGAGTAGCCGCCGATCGCGCGCTCCAGCATCCGCTCGGCGTTCGCAGTCATGCCCGTGATCACGAGCGCGAGCAGCCGTACCGTGTCGTTGGTCTCGCCGATCGTCGCAGCGAGATTCTTCGTGCCCTCCGTCCCGACGGCAATCGAGTTCGTGAACGGCGCACCGGCCATTGCGCCTGCCGCGGAGACAAACGCACCGGCGGCGGCGCACGACCGCCCCTGCACGTGCTCCAACACAAACGGGTTTCGCTTCTGGGGCATCATCGAGCTAGACCCGACGAGCTCGTCCGGCAGCGAGATGAAGCCGACCTCCTCGGTGGTCCAAAACAGCAGGTCCGTCGCCACCCGACCCAGCAGCACCCCAATCTGTGCGGCCACGCCGAGCAGCGCTAGCACGTAGTCGCGCGAGGCGACCGACTCCAGCGTGCTGGGCACGACACCCGCGAAGCCGAGCAGACTCGCCGTCCGGTCGACCTCGATAGACAGCGTCGTGCCGCCGCCCGCGCCCGCGCCGAGCGGGCTCAGGTCAACCTCCTCGCCCGCATGCAGAAGCCCACGGACGTGGCCGAGCGCGGCCCACGCGACCGCGAGCAGGTAGTGGCCTAGCGTGATCGGCATCGCGACCTGGTAGTGGGTGTACACGGGCATCACGGTCCCGGAGTGCTCCCGAGCGCGTGTGAACAGGGTTCCTACGAGCGAGAGAAGCTCGCCCCCAAGCTGGTTGCATGCGGCACGCGCGCGCAGACGTTGGGTAGCCCCGCTCAGGTCGTTGCGTGATCTGCCGGTGTGCAGCACACCGCCGACGTCCATTCCAAGACGCTCGATGAGCTCGCTCTCGTACGCGAGGAACAGCCCTCGCGGGCGCGGCGCCGCGACCACAGAGTCAAAGCGCTCCTGGCGCAGGCGTCCGATCTCGCGCAGGAGCGCGGCGGCGACCGGCGCTGCGACGAGCCCGACTTCGCAGAGCATCACGAGATGCGCGCGGTCGATCTCGCTGATCAGCTCGAGCTCCGCGCGTACGCCCGCGCCGTCGTCTGACCGAGCCGCGAAGAGGATCGCTGCGATCTCCGGAGCGACCGAGCTTCGCAGCCGTCCCGTGTCGGTCACGTCCCCACCTCCAGTGCAGTCACGGGTGCGTCGATCGCCGGGTCGATCGCCGGAACGAGCGTTGCCGCGAGATCTGCGGCCCGTTGCGTCGCGATGTGCTGGGCCTGCTCGCCGGACGGGCCGCAGGCGAGCACGTGACCCACCCTGTCGCGGAAGTCGCCGTGGGGCTGCAGCCGGGCGCCCGCTGCCACGTACATCTCGGCTTCCCAGCCGCCATGCTCGCCGAGCCGAGAAGGCGCGACCCGCCCGGCAACGGAGCACTGCGACACCACCACGAATCGCAACGCGCCATGCAGCATCGCACGCACCGGTGACCGCGGGGCCTCGCCGAGCGCCGCTCGGATCGTCGCCTCGATCGTGTCGGGGCCACCGCAGCGGTGCACGAGCACCGGGATACGCCCGCCGGCGAGACGCGGGTTGACCTCGATGATCCGCACGCCGCCGGGTGCCGTGCGCGCTTCGACGTGGCTGGGCCCGCACGTCAGGCCGAGGGCCGCGACGGCGTCCTGCGCTACAGCACAGAGCCTCTCAGCGACACCTTCGCCCGGTGTCGCTGGGTAATCATGGCCGATCTCTACGAAGTGAGGGGTGGCACCCAGGTGCTTTCGGATCACCGCCTGGACAGCGCCGTCGACGATCTCGATCGAGTACTCGTCGCCGGCGATGAACTCCTCCAGCAGTACGACGGGCATGATCGCCGCGCCGCGCTCGTTGGTCGCCGAGGCCAGCAACCGCCCGGCGTGGCCACGCAGCTCCTCGCGGTGCGCGCAAAGCCGGACGCCGACGCTACCGCTGCCGACGTTCGGCTTGCAGATCACGGGGTATCCCAGCTCCTCCGCCGCCGCGAGCGCATCACGCACGGAGGTCGCCGACTGCGACTGCGGCGTCGGCACGCCGGCCGCCGCCAGACAGCGATGCTGCAACCGCTTATCGCGGCAGCGCTCGATCGCGTCGGGACGTGGACCATCGAGCAGAAGCCGCGTCGCGACGGCTGCGGCGACACCAACGAAGTGGTCAGAGGTGGACATGACGGCCGCTACCGGGGCCGTGCGCGTACCGAGCGCTCCGACCAGGCTGGTGAGTCCTGCGGTGTCGGCGGTATCTGCGGTAATCGTCTGGACCCCGGCGATATCCCCGAACCGGTAGCGGGCATGGTTGGCCGCTACCACACTGACAGCGAGATCGAGAGCGAGCGCCCGGCGGGCGAAGAGCTCACCCGTACCGGTCGTGTTGCTCTCGACGAAGACGACGCGCCGGGTCATGCGGCAGCGCCGGTCACCTCGCCGAGCGACCGCCGGCCCCAGGCGAGGCGGCTCCAGCCATCGCGCACGTCGGCGGGATGCTCGACCGCGACCGGAGAGCTCGGAGACTCACCGCGCCAGGCGCCGGCACGGCGCAGCCAGCGTTCGTCGTAGACCGTGCGCTCATAGCGGTTGCCCTCGTCGGGCATCAGCGCCACGACGCGGGCATCGGGATGACGTGCCGCCCACCATCGCGCTACGAGGTACGCGGCGCCGCTCGTCGGACCCATGAACAGACCATGGTCGGCGAACAGCGAGCGGGTCATGTGAAATGCCTCGGGCGCCCCGACCCAATGAACCTCGTCGAACATTCGGTGGTTGACATTGCGGGGATGGATGCTACTTCCGAGCCCGCGAAGCAGTCGCGTGCGCTCCGCTGTCCCGAACAGGACGCTGCCGGGCGTGTCGATCCCGATCAGCCGCAGGTGCGGGTGAGCTTCCCGCAGCGCCGCCGCGGTTCCGCAACTCGAGCCGCCCGACCCAACCGTCGCGACCAGGCAGTCAACCTCGCCGAGCGACTCCGAGATGAGATCGGCGACCGGACGGTAGGCGCGCGCGTTGGACGGATTGTCGTACTGACGAGGGACGAAGTGACGCGGATACCGTGCACACACCCGCTCGAGGCGTTCCAGACGGGCCCGCTGCACACCGCGCTGCAGTGCCGGTCCAGAGACGATGGTCACCTCGGCGCCGAGCAGGCCCAGGCGCCGTCGAAGCGCGGCATCGACGATCGGGTCGCCGACGATGCTGAGGTCGTAGCCGCGCGCGCGGCAGACCATCGCCAGGCCGAGCCCGAACGTTCCGGACGATGTCTCGATCACTCGGTCGCCGGGCTCAAGCGCGCCACTGCGCTCGGCCTCATCGACGATGAACCTCGCCGGCAGGAGCTTCATGAGCGAGAACACGGCGGCGAAGATTCCTTCCAGCCTCACGACGCGCGGCAGTTCGAACGCCGCGACGGCCGAAGGAAACGGAGCTGTGATGGTCACCCCTCGCCGCCCACCGCAAACTGCCACGGCTTCAGGCCGCGCGACCGTAGCTCTGCTTCGGCGACTTCGATGTGCTGCTGACGACGCGGGTCGCAGTCAAACAGGAAACTCGCCACGTCGCCTGAGTGCGCCACCTGCATTCCAGCCGCTTGACAGTGATGGGCCAGCCCCTCGAAGTCCGCCAGCTCCGCAATCGCCAGGTGGCGCTGGTTGATCCGCGTGCTCGCCGATGCCACGGCGCCAAGCGCAGCGACATCCCGGGTCTCAAGCGCCCTACGCAGGCGCGAGCGCAGCAGCCCGAATTGCGCAAGCTCCGCCTCGTCGTAACGCGCCGGCGTCAACGCAAGCGTGTCCACGCCCTCTCCGCCCGCGACGGTCTCGAACGCGAGCACGCGCATCGGCGGCAGCGGTTCCCCGAAGTCCTCGACGACGCAACCACGGTGGTGGGCGAACAGCACAGGGCGCTTCCACAGCGTGCCGTCGCTCGCGCCCTCTGCTGACACCGCGAGCTCGGCGACCCGCTCAATCGGCAGCGAATGCTGCAAGGCCGATAGCACCGCCTTGATCGCGGCAGTGACATCCGCCGTCGACGATCCGTACCCGCGGGATGCTGCGATGTTGCTTCTGACGACGATGCTCGCGCTGACGTCGGCGGCACCGATCGCGTCGAGGGCCAACTCCACCGCGCGACGGACCTTCGTCTTGGTTTCGGGCTGCACGCGCAAGCTCCGGCGATGATTTACACAATAAAGGACAATCGTGACCTCGCTCCAGAATGTCGGGCACGGCATGCTGACCAGTGCGCGCTGGATCGTGGGTCCGACCTGGAATGCACCCTGAAGTATCTCGCCGTGGTGACCCAGCGAGCGGCCCGTCGCAACCACTGCATCGCCACGCGCCGGCGCGGACGCGTGTCCCCCCGTCGCGCCAGCCCCCACCCCGCGGTCAGACCCCACGAACAGCATCCCCCTCCGGCGTGTAAACGTGACGTATTGCTGCGGTCCGGTGCTCAACGCGCACGATCACCGCACTGTCGCTTCGGCGTTACAGTGCGTGTTGCCCCTCGGCCTCGCGCAAGGCAGCCACTGACGCTCCTGCCTCGAACCTACCCTAGGCGCCCCACAGGGTCAAGCACCCCACCACAGGGACCTGCTTGCCCCTTGCGCAGCGCGTGCGCAGCCGCCATTCTGACAGCCTGACTTCGGGGCAATGCTCAGGACAGCAAGCATGGCATGCTCAGACGCGACAAGTCCGCACCGCCGAGAACGATCGAGAGGGCGACCATGCCAGGCGATGTCCATCCCAAAGACGATGCCGCGGTGCCGCTATGGGACGCAGCGTACGACCCGTCGCAACTGAAGGGTGCAAACCTATGGGGCGACCCTCCCGTCCCGTACGCCGAGACCGCGGCTGCCTTGTTCGCGGAGCACTCCGCCGCGATGATCCTGGACCTACCGTGCGGTGACGGTCGCAACCTTTCACCGCTGGCGAAGTCCGCACCCATCGTCGTGGCCGCCGACTCCTCCGTCAACGCGATGGCGATAGCCCGTGACGTTGCGACACAAGCCGGCATCGCCGACAAGACCGTCTTCGTCAAGAACGACATCTTCGCGACCACCTTCCTCGACGACGCGCTCGACGGGATCTTCTGCTGGGACATGCTCGGTCATTTGACGAATCCGCAGGACGCCTTGCGGGAGCTGCACCGCATCTGCAGACCGGGCGGGCACATCGTCGTCAACATGTGGACGATGGGCGACTGCCAACCCTATGACCCCAACATCCGGAAGATCGCACCGATGGAGTACGTCGACCACTTCGGCTGGTACATCAAGTTCTATGACCAGGATGCTCTCGAGGCATTGCTCAGGTCCGTCGACATGACGCCGACCTCGATCGAGCTGCGTCGGTGGTCGGAGCCTCCCCACGTCGGTTACCGCGACTACGAGCACGAGCACGAATGCCTGATCGCGACGATACGCAAAGGGTGACCTGGAGCCGGCGGCACCCGCAGACGCAATCGAACGCTGCACATCGTGCATGACGGGTAGTCGCTCGGACGCGAGCGTGGGCCCACACCGAGAGGTCTCCGTAGCGATCGTTGGGTTCGGACCGCGTGGCCTCGGCGTGCTCGAGAGGCTCGTTGCCATGGCTGAGCGCGCGTCTTCGTACGACCGCGTTCGCATCGAAGTCATCGACCCCACGTGCGCGGGCACGGGCATCCATACCCGAGATCAGCCAGACTACCTGCTGCTGAACACCGTGTGCTCGCAGGTCACGATGTTTGCCGAAGCCGCGTCCACCGGGACGAATGCGGACGAGCCGGGCCCGAACCTGTACGTATGGGCCAGGGAACGTGACCTGCGCCTGGCCACCGACGGCTTCACGATCGGCCCGGTGGGTCGCCCGATCCGCATCGGTGATTTCCTGCCGCGCAGAATCCTGGGCGAGTATCTCGCGTGGTTCCTTCAGACGGCCGTTGTAGACAAGGCGTCAGAGCGCGTGGACATCAGGTTCCATCGCCAGCGCGCCGTCGACATACGATCCGGCGCCGACGACGAGCTGGTGACAATGCTCGAAGACGGCTCGACGGTCACGACGCAGAACGCCGTCCTGACCACCGGGCACACGAGCAACGACCCGCCGATCGCCGCCGCGCTCCCGCAGCGCATCATCTCAGACCCGTACCCCCTCCCCGACAAGCTGCACGCGGTCAGCCCGGCAGAGTCAGTCGCCATCAACGGCTTCGGACTGTCGGCCATGGACATGATCGCCGCGTGCACCGTGGGGCGCGGCGGGCGATTCATCTCGCTGGGCGGGGTCTTGCAATACGTCCGTGCAGGCGCCGAGCCGCAGATCTACTTGTTCTCCCGCTCCGGAAGTCCGTATCGGGCACGGCCGAAACTCAAACGCGAGCGCACTCCGTACATCCCCATCGTACTGACGTATGACCGGATCGAGATGCTCAGGCAGACAGCCGGACCGCTGAACTTTGATGCGGATGTCCTTCCGCTGCTGCTCACCGAGATGCGCGTCGCGTATCACCGGTGCCGTGCCGCGCTGACAGGGGGAGAGCGCGGCGCGCAGCGCCTGGTGGCCGAGCTGTCCCGCGCCGCAGCGGCTGGCGCAGCCGTGGCCCGGCTCGACCAGCTGGATCGGAGGTACGGTTCGTTTGACGCAGACGTTGCCTGGGACCGCTCGCTCGGCATGGTCGTGACGGACAGCGCCGCCTACCAGCGCTGGGTCACGCACGAGATTCGGCGGGACCTCGTCGAGGCGGCACAGGGTCTCGAACGCAGCTGCGAGAAGGCCGCCATCGAAGTCGTTCGAGAGTTGCGCGACACCATGCGGCGCGCAGTCGACTTCGGCGGACTGACCAGCGAGTCCCTGGACGCGTTCATGCACGCCAGGGTGCCGTTGATGAACAAGGCGGTCGTCGGACCGCAGAGTGAGCGACACCAGGAACTCCTTGCCCTTATCGAAGCTGGCGTTCTGCACGTTCCGTTCGGGCCGGCACCGCAGATGACGTGGAATGCCTCCGCACGTCAGTGGACGATCGCGTCCACCGGACTTGGAACTCCGTTCGCGTGCGGCGTCGACTGGATCTGCTCTGCGAACATCCGCGCGCCATCCGTGAGCTCATCCGCTTGCCCGCTCATACGCCGCCTGCTCGCGAAAGGGTGGCTGAGCCGCCACAGCCCACAGAGTGTCAGCGTGCACTCCGCAGACATCGACACCGATCAGCACCCTGTTGCGGCCGGCGGCCGCGCAGACCCCCGCCTGTGGATCCTCGGACCACTCTGCGAGGGCACCACCTTCTACAATCACGCCGTGCCGGCACCCGGCGGGTACTCGCGCGTCGTCGCTGACGCCCACGCCACAGCAACGAAGCTGCTCAACCTCGACCGGCCGGGCGGACCGGCCGAACCGATACATCACTGGATTCTGCGTGGGAAGACGTCCTCGTCGGTATCCGTGCAGGCGTCCGCGATCGCGGCGCCGTCGTTGCCCTGACGCGCGCGGATCTCGCGCAGGCGCGGTTACCGGCGTGGTCCTCGGCAGCGTCGTGCAGAAGCGCCGTGATCGCTTCGTCCTCGAACCCCCTCCGGGAACACCAGACCGGCGACTCGCAGCACTGCGTCACGAGCCCTCAAGCCGCGCTCGCGCCCTCGAACGCGCGCACCGCGTCGTAGGCGAGCTCTAGGTCATACCCCTTGCGCACGAGCATCCCCAGCGCCCGCTCGCGCTCGCGCTCGTTGGACGGCACCGCGCGACAGCGCCGGCGCAGCAGCTGCAGCGCGGCATCGAGCTCCGTTTCGCCGTCGCGCTCGCCGATCGCCACCGCGACGTGCTCGGGGTCGACGCCCAGCTCCAGCAGCCGGCGCTCGATGCGCTCCGCCCCCCAGGCGTCCAGCGCCCGCCGGTCCTCGGCGAACGCCCGCGCGTAGCGCGCGTCATCGAGGTAGCCCATCCGCTCGAGCTCGGCGACGGCCGCGTCGGCGGCCGGCTCGGCGATGTTCCTGCCGGCGAGATGGCGGCGGATCTCCGCCGCCGTGCGGTCGCGCTTGCCGAGATGGCCGACGGCCAGCTCGAGCGCGTGCTCGTCGCTCTCCATCTCGCTCGCGCCCGATCCCGCCGCTGATCGGTCCGGGTCGAGCTACGCGGCCTCGATCGCCCCGGCGCCGGCCATGACCGGCGGAGCGATCGCGTCGTCGCGCTCGATCGGCACCACGAGGTCCGGCCCCAGACCGAGCGCGGCCCACACCTTGGCCTCGATCTCCTTGGCGACCTCCTGGTGCTCGTCGAGAAAGGCCTTGGAGTTGTTGCGGCCCTGGCCGAGGCGCTCGCCGTCGTAGGAGAAGAACGAGCCGGACTTGCTGACGACGTTGTGCTCGACGCCGAGGTCCAGCAGGCAGCCCGAGGTCGAGATCCCCTTGCCGAACTCGATGTCGAACTCGGCCTGGCGAAACGGCGCCGCGACCTTGTTCTTGACGACCTTCACGCGGACGCGGTTGCCGACGGCCTCCGTGCCCTCCTTGAGGGTCTCGATGCGGCGGATGTCCAGCCGCTGGGAGGCGTAGAACTTCAGCGCGCGGCCGCCCGGCTGCGTCTCGGGCGAGCCGAACATCACGCCGACCTTCTCGCGGATCTGGTTCGTGAAGAGGCACAGCGTCTGCGTGCGGTTGAGGTTGCCGGCGAGCTTGCGCATCGCCTGGCTCATCATGCGCGCCTGCAGGCCGACGGTCTGGTCGCCCATCTGCCCCTCGAGCTCGACGCGCGGGGTCAGCGCGGCGACGGAGTCCAGCGCCACGACGTCGACGGCGCCGGAGCGCACGAGCATGTCGCACACCTCCAGCGCCTGCTCGCCGTAGTCGGGCTGGGAGACGAGCAGCTCGTCGATGTCGACGCCGATCTCCCGCGCGTAGAGCGGGTCCATCGCGTGCTCGGCGTCGATGAAGGCGCAGATGCCGCCGAGCTTCTGGGCCTCGGCGAGGATGTGGTAGACGAGCGTCGTCTTGCCCGAGGACTCCGGGCCGAAGACCTCGACGATCCGCCCGCGCGGCATGCCGCCGATCCCGAGCGCGAGGTCCAGCGAGAGCGCGCCCGTCGGGATCGCAGCGCACTTCACCAGGGCGCCCTCGTCGCCCATGCGCATGATCGTGCCCTTGCCGAACTCGCGCTCGATCTGCGTCAGCGCCCCCGCGAGGGCGTCGTTGCGGGCCTTGGCGGCCTTCTGCGTGTCGTTGAGAGCCATGGGTACGAAAGCCTTTCTGCGCCTGGAAGAACAGCGCACGGTACGCGCCGGATCGGACGGAATCTCCAGGCTAGGCCGGGCGCCTGTGACAGCTCAACACCGGTTCGCCACAAGTCTGCGCAGACTCTCCGCGACCGGCCGGACGGCCCGGGCGATCGCGGCTCGGACGACCGCCGTTCGCCGTTCACCGCCGACGTGCACATCCGGGCGGTCCGGGCCGATCCGGGAATGCCGCCCAACAGCGATCGAGCCCGTCGCCGTCGCGGACACCGGCCGCGATCGACGGTCGCGACGAGTTGCCCACGTCTTTCGAGGGTCTTCCCATGCTTCTCACGAGCCGACCGGCGGCGGCGCTACCTGGACGCTAGGTTGGGCAGCGTTCAGAATCGCGATGGAGTCGACGAAAGGACGTTCGTGCCAGCTGAGACTGCAGCCGTCTTGAGTGCGATCAGCGCCGTCGCAGGGCGAATCGCGGCAGGTGCCGCCGACGTGGATCGTGAGAACACCTTCCCGGCGGCGGCGCTCGAATCACTGGCGGCAGCCGGTGGCCTCGGCATCGTGGTGCCCCGGGAACATGGGGGGGCCGGAGGCGGATTACGCGCGCTGGCCGAGGCGTGTGAGACCGTCGGCTCGGCATGCGCTTCGAGCGCCATGGTGTATCTCATGCACTCGGTGACCGCCGCGACGATCGCGGGCGGCGGCGGCGCGAACGCCGGCGAATACCTTCGATCGCTCGCATCCGGGGAACGTGTGGGCACGCTCGCCTTCAGCGAACGTGGCACCGGCGCGCACTTCTACGCACCAGAGCTGCAGGCGGAGCGCCACAACGGGGGTGTACGAATCTCTGGTCGCAAGAGCTTCGTCACCTCCGGCGGGCACGCCGACATCTATCTCGTGCTCGTGCAGAGCGCGTCCGGTGAGGGGCTGGACTGCTTCGCAGTCGAGCGCGATGCAGACGGGATGCGTTTCGACGGCGTCTGGGATGGCATGGGGATGGCCGGCAACTCGAGCATCGCGCTCGAGCTGACCGACGTCGATGTCGATGACGCGGCGCGAATCGGAGATGCCGGAGCTGGCGTAGGCCTCGTCTTCACGGTCGTGGCTCCGTTCTTCCTCGTGGGACTGGCGTCCGTCAACGTCGGGATCGCCGCTGCGGCGCTGAAGGCCGCTGTCGATCACGCGGCGAACCGGAAGTACGGGGACGGCAGCGCGCTCGCCGAGGTCCAGATGATCCAGCATCTGATCGCCGACATGGACATCGCGGTGCGCAGCACACGGCTGCTCGTGCGCGATGCTGCTGCCCTCGGCGATGCCGGCGACGCAGGCGCGCTCGTGCCGATCATGGAAGCCAAGGTCGCCGCAACCGAGACGGCAGCCAACGTTACCCAGCGTGCGCTCGAGGTGTGCGGAGGCCAGGGATACACCCCTGCGCTACCCATCGAACGGCACCTACGCGACGCACGCGCCGGAGCCGTCATGGCTCCCACCAACGGCGTTCTGCGCAGCTGGATCGGCAAAGCCCTCACGGGCCTGCCGGTACCGTGAGCGCCATGAGCGAGATCACCGTCGGCGCGGTCGTGTATCACCCACGCGTCGCAACGATCTGGGAAGCGTTCCGCGAGTACTTCGAGAGGCAGGACCAGCCCACCGACTACGTCCTCTACTCCAACTACGAGCGCCTTGTCGATGCGCTCCTGGGAGGTGCGGTCGACATCGGCTGGAACACGAACACCGCATTCGTCAGCGTCGAGCAGCGGCTCGGTGCTCGAGCGCGCATCCTCGGGATGCGCGACATCGACGCCGAGTTCGCGACGGTGATCGTGACCCGGGCCGACGAGACGGTGGACGAGGCCGCGGACCTCGCCGGGCGCCGTCTCGCGCTCGGCAGCCGAGACTCAGGGCACGCCGCGATCCTGCCGCTGCACTATCTCGCCGAGCAGGGCCTCGACGCCGAGGCCGACTGCGAACTCGTGCGCTTCGACACCGACATGGGCAAGCACGGCGACACCGGCGACTCCGAGCGGCGCGTCGTGCAAGCGGTCGCGGAGGGCGATGCCGACGCCGGCGCGATCGGGGACGCGACGTGGGCGTCCTTCCGTGAGGCGGGGCTGCCGGCCACGCATGGGCTCGCCGTCTCCTGGCGATCACCGACCTACTACCACTGCAACTTCACCGCCCTGCCGACCTTCGAAGAGGAGCGCGGCACGCGCTGGCAACAGGCGCTGCTGGCGATGAGCTACGACGACCCGCAGATGCGCCAGCCGATGACGCTCGAGGGGGTCAAACGCTGGCTGCCCGGCGATCGAGCCGGCTACGAATCGCTTGCGCAGGCGATGGCTGCGGGGTGACCGTCAGCCGCCTCGATGCCGAGCACCTCGAGCTAGGCGGCGGCCTCGAGGTGCTGTTGCAGGCGAGGCTCGTCGGTCTCGGCGCTGACGACCTGCTGGAGGTGCGGGTGCCGTCGCGGTCGGTCGCGCTCGAGCTGCCCGCGTGGGTGCGCATGCACGGTCACGCGGTCGTCGACGAGGCCAACCTGGGATCGGGCGGGTGCGTCGTGACGATCCGGCCCGGACCCACTCAGCGGGTCCTCGATGGCGGCCAGCCCGAGACATCGCCGCCGGCGCGACTTCGACACGGCACGTTTCACTCCGCCGACATGCGCGTCGGCGGGCTCGTGCCAAAGACCGCGGCGCGCGACGGCGGATTCGCTCCCATCGGCTCGGTGCCCGAACCAGGCGCGCCGCGTTTCGACTGGCGACTGCACCATCGCGACGGCGTCTGGGCTCCGGATGTCGCCGAGCTCGCCGAGCAAGCGTCCGGCGCGCAATGGGACGCGTCGGACGACATTCCTTGGGAGGCCACCCGCGCGGTGCCCGAGGTGCTCGAGCGCGCCGTGGCGCAGGTCATGACGTTCATCGCCCAGAACGAGTTCGCGGCGCTGTACGTGCCGACGCGGTTTCTTGCGCAGTTGCATCCGTCCTACGCCGAGGTCGTGATGTGGCTGGCCAGCCATGTGCACGACGAGGCGCGGCACATCGAGGTCTTCACGAAGCGGGCGCTGATCGGCGGATACCACGGCTTCGCCCTCGCATCGACCGAGCTGTCGCTGCACAGCCTGCTGGCGGAGCCGGACTTCACCGCCGCCGCGCTGCTGCTCAACGTGCTCGGCGAAGGCACGTTCCTGGACCTCCTGCGATTCGTCGAGCGCCACGCGCCGGACGCCGCGACCGCGGCGGCCGCACGCCTTGCACACCGAGACGAGGTACGCCACGTGCACTTCGGGATCTCCCACGTGCGCCACGTGGTCGACGGAGATCCGCAGCGGCGCGCAACGCTCGTGCAGGCGGCCGAGCAACGCGCGGCCAAGCTCACCGAGATGACGCTCAGCCCCTTGCTGACCGAGGGCCTGACGATCATGGCCGCAGGCTCGCTGCGACCGGCGGCACTGTCCAACGGGGCCGATGCCGTCCGCACGCTCATGCACACGATGGAGCGCAACCGCGTCCGGCGCTTACGCTCGGCCGGCTTCGACGCGCGCGAGGCCCGCTACATCTCGGAGCTGCACACACCGAATCTGATGTAGTCGGTCGGCGACGTCGATTGCGTGGGCGGGCGGCCCGCCGCTGTGCGTGGCGCTCGGGCGAGATCCGCACGACGTTGCGCGCCAACCCGAGCTTCTCCAACGGGCCGGAGGAGTGCTGTTGCGGCCCTGCTACAGCGACTCGAGGAACGCCACGAGCCGGCGCCGCTCGCGCGCGGGGAGCCGGCGGAAGCGCTCCCGCGCGGGATGCGCCTCGCCGCCGTGCCAGAGGATCGCCTCGGCGAGGTTGCGCGCGCGCCCGTCGTGCATGAACCGCGTGTGGCGGTTGACGACCGAGACGAGGCCGATGCCCCACAGCGGCGCCGTGCGCCACTCCGAGCCCGAGGCGAGGCCGTCGGGCCGGCCGTCGGCGAGCCCCGGCCCCATGTCGTGCAGCAGCAGGTCGGTGTAGGGACGGATGACCTGGTCGCTCAGGCCGGCGACGTCGCTGTCGCCGGTGCGCAGCTCGGGCAGGTGGCAGGCGGTGCAGCCGAGCTGCGCGAAGATGCGCTCCCCCGCGTCGGTCGTTGGCGCCCCGACGTCGCGCCGCGCGGGCACCGCCAGCGTGCGCGTGTAGAACGTCACGCGCTCGAGCTTGTGCTCGTCGATCTCCGGCCGGCCGCCGTGCTTCGCGCGGGCGCACGCGCGCTGACCGGGCGCGCAGGCCTCGTCGCGGAAGATCGGCGAGGTGATCCCGATGTCGCCGTTGAAGGCGCCGGCGTTCTGCTGCTCGACGGTCGGCACGTTGGCCTTCCATCCGAACCGCCCCAGCGCCCGCGTGCGGGTGCGCGCCTCGGCGACGCGGTTGGCCCGCCCCGAGATCCCGTCGCGGTCCGCATCGGCCGGGTCGGCGCGGCCGACGATCGTGCGCTCCGGGACGGCCTCCAGCAGGCCGACGCCGAACACGCCGGGCGCCACGCGCGGGCTGATCTGCGTGCCCTTCGGCAGCGGCCCGAACGCGCGGTCGGCGATCGTGTAATGCGGCGCGAGCAGCTCGAACTGCGTGCCGTCGCCGTAGCGCCCGCGGCGCGGCGTCCGCGCGATGCGGATGCGCCCCTCCGCCGGCACGCCCGCGATCGCGCGGTCCTGAAGCTGCGATCCGTACAGCCGCACCGGCTGCGGCGGATCGCCGACGCTCAGGCGCAGCAGCAGCCCACGCTCCGGATCGCGGTCGTCGGCCGGCGGGCGGCCGCGCCCGTCGTGCAGGTGACAGGACGAGCACGACTGCGCATTGAAGGTCGGGCCGAGCCCGTCGCGACCGGTCGTCGAGGCCGGGGCGCGCACCCAGTTGCGGTTGAAGAAGCTGTTGCCGACGGCGAACGCCCGGCGGTCCCGGCGGCTCAGGGTCTCCAGCGCGAGCGCGAACGCGACGCCGGTGGCGTCGTCGACCGTGCCCGCGCCGCCGGACTTCGCGCGGTCGCCGGTGCGCTGGCCGCCATCGCTCCCGCCGCAGCCGGTCGCGGCGGCGGCGGCGAGGACGCAGGCGACGAGCCCCAGGACGGCCCGGCGGACCACTCAGCCCTCGAAGCTCACCTTGACGTCGAGGGCCTCGGCGGCCGCCTCGAGCAGGTCGCTCTGCGCCTCGATCGCCTCGATCGCATCCTCCATGGCCGCGTTCGCCGGGGAGTCCTCCGGCGCGGCGATCATCGTCTCGAACGTCGCCGGGAACGCCTGCGCCTTGGCGAGCGATGCGTCGAGGGCCTTGCTCACGTCCCGGGCCAGATCCGGATCGGCCTCGCGCACGAGCGTGCTGAGGCTGGCCGGGTCCGGGGCGTCGTCCCCGGGCCCCTCGCCGGCGTAGACCATGCGGATGCCGCGCAGGTCGTTGACGACGTCGGCGTTCGTGTTGTCGCTGAAGCAGGAGTGCTCGTCCTCCTGGTCTCTGCTCTCGAACGCGACCGCCATCCGCTCGCCGGCGAGCTCGTGGGAGCTGAGCGCGCCGATCCCGCGGAAGATCTTCGTCAGTGCCGCGTCGGGGTCGTCGAGGAACTCCGCGCGGTAGGCGCCGCCGGCGGCGGACCACGGCGTCTGCACGCTGCGCAGATCGCTCAGCAGGCGCTCCGTCGCCAGGCGCAGGTAGGTCGCCCGCCGCCGCGCGTTGCGCGCCGTCGAGTAGTCGCCGGCCGGCCGCGCGCCGGGACCGCCCTTCGCGCGGTCCTGGCCCCACAGCAGGAACTCGATCGCGTGCCAGCCCGAGGAGATGTTCGTCTCGCCGCCCTTCTCGTTGCTCTCGACGATGACGTCCTCGGTGATCTGCGGGTACGCCGCGCGGTCGTTGACGATGCCGGCGCGAGCGTCGCCCTCGACGTAGTCGACGTAGGCCTCGTCCATCGGCCACGCGTTGATCAGTCCTTCCGGCCCGGACTTCGGATCGTCGATCGGCCCGCCGTAGAAGCGCAGCGGCTCGGTGACGACGTAGTCGTCGCGTGCCGCGATCCAGGCCTTCCGAGCCGCCGCCAGCCGGGCCTGCGTCGGCCGGTCGAGGAAACGATCGATCGCGCCGCGCATGGCCTCGGCGCCGGTGATCGACGCGCCGTACGCCGCGTACGCGAGGTCGGCGTAGCGCTCGGCGACCGCGGACTTGCGCGCGTCCGACACGTTGGCGGCGTCGTCGTCGTCGCCACCGCAGCCGGCGAGCGCGACGCCGATGACGAGCAGGACCGACAGAGTTCCCTTGAGCCGCATGCACACCGTTCCCTGGACCAGGCGTTGGAGTTAGGGGAACCTTATTAGGACTCGGGACTCCCGTACAGACGGGCCACGAGTCCACCCCGCGCGGTGCGGTGGCGGCCGGCCTACAGCGGCGTGGCGAGCTCCAGCAGCGACCCGAACGGATCGCGCACCCACGCCACGCGCTGGCCCTGCGGCTTGTCCTTCGGCGCGGCGAGCGGGGGGCAGCCGGCCTAAAGTGCGCGGGCGTACGCGCCGTCGACGTCCGCGGCGCGCGCCTTGCGCTCGCGGCTGTACTCCCACCACGGGCGCGGCGGCGCCCCGTTGGCGTAGTCGACGGCGGCGACGAACGTGTCGAGCAGGCACGGGTCGTGGCGCTGCCCATCGAGCGAGCAGAGGCGCTCGAAGAGCTCCTCGCCGTCGCGGCCGCGCAGGTCGTCGACGCGCGCGATGTCCAGGCGCTCGAGCTTGCGCGCCACCGCCGGGCCGACGTTCGGGATCGTCTGCAGCTCTCTCGTGGTCATGACGCGATCCTCGCCGATGCGGCGGCGGCTGTCTTGTAGGAAACGGACGTCGGGCTCAGCGCAGCGCCGTCGCCGGCGCGCCGGCCAGCTCGCGGCACTCGTGCGCGAAGTGCGCCTGGTCGGCATAGCCGGCGGCCGCGGCGGCCAGCGCCAGCTCCTCGCCGGCGCGGGCGGCGGCGAGCGCGCGCTGCAGGCGCAGCACGCGCCCGAGGCGCTTGGGCCCGTAGCCGACCGCGCGCTCGAAGCGGCGGCGCCGCGCCCGGTCGCATCCGCGCGCCCACGACGCTGACGCCCGCGTCGAGCGCGACGAGGCACGCGGTCGTGTTCGGGCCCACGACGTGGGCGCCGGCGCCCTGCGTCCAGATGATGTCGATGCAGCCGTCGGGGACCACGCGCACCGGCGCGCCGCCCCCGTCGCGGCGCTCCCAGGTGCACTCGAGCCACGCGGCCAGCGCGGCCGGCGCCGGATGCTCTCGATAGGTCATCGGGCTCAGCGCCGCGGCCTCGTCCCCCTGCGCGCGGCCGACTCCAGCGCGCGCGCCGCCGCCGAGGACGCCTTGCCCGCGGCCGCGAACGCCGGCAGGCTGGCCGGCTTGGCGGCGGTGAACAGCCACTCCTCGAAGAACCCGTCGAGGGTCCTGGCGCGAGAGCCGCTCGGCCAGCGCGACGAACTCGGGGATCGTCGCGTTGGCGCCGGCCTTGAGCGCGATCCAGCGGCGCAGGAGCCGGAAGAACGTCTCGTCGCCGATCTGCAGGCGCAGGGCGTGCAGGGTCGCGGCACCGCGGTCGTAGACCGCGCCGTCGAAGAGGTCGTCCGGTCCGGGATCGCCGATCGCCAGGTCCCAGAACGGGTGGCCCGCGGGCCGCGCCGTGTAGAAGTCGAAGTAGTCCTGGGCCGTCGCGCGTCCCTCGCGCTCGCTCCACAGCCACTCGGTGTACGTGGCGAAGCCCTCGTTGAGCCAGATGTGCTGCCAGGCGGCGAGCGCGACGTGGTCACCCGTCCACTGGTGGGCGAGCTCGTGCACGACGACGGAGTCCGTCGGATCGACGAACTCGTTGAAGAAGTCCAGCGAGTAGACCGGCCGCGTCTGCGTCTCCAGCGCGAAGCCGAGCCCCTCGAGGTCGTCGACGATGCCGCCCGCGGCGCTGAACGGATACTCCCCGAACAGGCCCTCGAGGAACCCGATGATCTCGGGCTGGCGCGCGAACGCGGAGGCGGCGATCGAGCCGATGCTGCGCACGTCGCCGGCGGCGGCGGTGATCCAGTCGTTGTCGTTCGGCCCCGACCCCGCGGGCGCGCCGGGCACGGTCCAGCCGTCGAACGGGTTGGCGTCGGCTTCGAACGAGGTCGAGCCCGCGCCGCCGGGCAGCGCGATGTCGTCGACGGCCACGCCGCGGAACTGGAAGACGTCGTCGCTCGCGTAGCTGATCGACAGCTCGACCTGCGTGCCGGCGTACGGCGCGAGGTCGATCGCCCATTGCTCGTAGCCGTGGCTCGAACCGGTCGCGGCATGCCATGCGCCGGTGCTGCCGCTGGGCGAGCACGTGCCGTCGCCGTTGTCGGACTGGTAGTGCTCCAGGAACGGATGCAGCTGCAACGAGAAGGGGCACACCCGGCCCGTCGACTGGCTCGTGTGGCCGTTGAGGTCCGGCAGCGTCGTCCAGTTCGCGGAGCCGACCGGATGCGCCTCGACGAACATGAAGTCCCAGGTCGGCTCCGTGTCGCGGTCCACCCAGAACGTCAGGCGGCCGCCCTGCGCCGGGACGGCGACCGTCCGCGCGAGGCGCTTGTAGGAGAAGTTCGCGGCCTGCGAGTACGCGAAGCGGGCGCCCGTGCGCGGCTTGGGGGCGACGAGGAGGTCGGGGTCGATCGCATCCCAGTAGCGGATGCCCTCCGCGCGGTAGGCGCGGACGTCGAACTGGCCGATCGTCGCGGTCGTGAGGTAGGACGCCATCGGCTCCTTGGCGTCCCAGGCCCACGTCGTGGAGCCGTTGCGGGTGCGAGTGCTCCTCAGCTCGCCGTTGGCGATCGCCTCGACGCCCGCCGGCACCGTGATCTCGAACGTGTAGGACGCCTTGTCGAGCGGGTGGTCGTTGACGGGAAACCACGTCGCGGCTCCATCGGGCTGGCCGGCGACGAGCGTGCCGTCATCGGTGTGGATGAATCCCGAGAGGCCGATCTGGGCGTCGCCGACGGGCTCGGGCACGCCGTCGTAGGCGATGACCGTGCGCATGATGCTGCCCGACCGGACCCCGAGCCACGGGGTGATCGTCAGCTCGTCGCCGTTGCGCGTCCACCGCGCGGGCAGTCCGTTGACCGTCACCGAGCGGACGGTGAGGCCGTGCAGGTCGAAGTTGAAGGACGAGAGGTTCTGGGTCGCGCGGGCGAGGCTCGTCGCGGTCCCGGTCAACCGGTCGGTCGCCGGCGCGTAGGCGAACGCGAGGTCGTAGCGGCTGACGTCGTAGCCGCCGTTGCCGTCCAGCGGGAAGTACGGATCGCCGATGCCGGCGGCGCCGGGCGAGGAGGACGGGCCCCAGCCAGGGAGCGCCGCGGCACTCGACGGCACCACGAGCAGGCCGGCGAAAACGACGATGACGGCGGCGAGTCGATGCATCACGGAACTCCTCCTTGGCCCTTCCCCTTGCGCCGGCCGTTCGCTGCGGCGCCTGACCCGAGGGTAGACGCGCGCGGGCGCTCGGTCAAACGTCGCCGTTCAGCGCAGCTCGGCGCCGTCGAGGCGCTCGTAGCGCGCCCCCTCCGGTGTCGTGCGCGACCGAAACAGGACCAGGCTGCGCGCGCGGAAGCGCAGCGCCGGCGCGGGCGGATCGAGCGCCGGCCGCGTGTCGATCCGCGTCCCCCGCGCGACCCGGCCGACCGTGACGTGCGGCCGCAAGCGCCGCCGCTCGGGCTCGAAGCCGATCGCCGCGGTGAGCGCCGCCACGAGCGCCTCGTGCAGCGCCGCGAGCGCGGCGCCCGTCTCGAGCGCGACGCTCAGCACGCCGGGGCGCCGCGGCGGCAGCCACAGCGCGCCGGCCGTGCGCAGCTCCTCCAGCGGCCGGGCGAGCGCGGGCAGCAGCGCGCGGGTGGCCGCGGCCTCGCCGCGGCTGCGCGTCCCGAGGAAGGCGAGCGTCACGTGCAGGTTGTCGGCCGGGACGCGGCGCACCGCGGGCGGCGCTGCCTGCTCCGTCCAGGCCGACAGCTCCGCGCGCACGTCGGCGGGCAGGTCGAGCGCGATGAACAGGCGCATCAGCGCGGCGGGGTCGACAGCAGCCCGCGCACGAGGTGCAGCGCCACGGTCGTCGCGCGATCGCGGATGTCGGCGCGGTTGCCCGGCAGCGTCACCGAGCGCGTCACGCGCCGGCCGTCGCGATGGCTGACCGCCAGCCAGACCAGGCCGACGGGCTTTGCCTCGGTCGCTCCGCCGGGCCCGGCGATGCCGGTCACCCCCACGCCGACGTCGGCGCCGAGCGCGGCGCGCGCGCCGTCGGCGAGCGCCGTCGCGACCTCCTCCGAGACGGCGCCGACCCGTTCGATCAGCGCGGGATCGACCCCGGCCAGCGCGACCTTCGCCTCGTCGGAGTACACGACGAGCCCGCCGCGCACGAACCCCGACGCGCCCGGCCGCTCGGTCAGCCGAGCGCCCAGCAGGCCGCCGGTGCAGGACTCCGCGACGGCGATCGTCTCGCTCGGCCGCGCGCCGTCGCCGCGCAGCAGCGCGAAGACCTGCTCGTCGACCGTGCTGCCGTCGTCGGAGAACAGCGTGGTCGGGTGGCGCTCGGCGACGAAGGCGGCGAACCGCGCGTAGGCCGCCGCGCCGGCCGGCTCGTAGCGGGTGACCACCTCGACCTCGCCGCGGCGCAGGCACGTCGTGATCTCCAGGCGATCGAGCGCGATCGCGGTCTCCTCGGCGGCGCGCAGCGTCGCCGCGATCTCGGACTCCGGCATGCCGTACAGGCGCAGCATCTCGCGGCGGTACTCGACGGCGCCGCCCAGCGCCGCCCGCAGCGCCGGGCTGCTCGCCACTGCGCGTCGCCACATCGGTTGCAGCTCGCGCGGGGGACCGGGCAGCACGATCACCGTCGGCGCGGACGCGGCCGGCGACGCAGGGGTCACGACGAGCCCGGGGGCGGTGCCGACCGGCTCGAGGATCTCGGCGCCGTCGGGCACGACGGCCTGCTTGCGATTGGAGACGAGCACGGCCTCCGCGTCGAGGTCGGGCCAGCGCGCCATCAGCGGACGCAGGATCTTCGCGATGCGGCCCTCGAGCGCCTCGTCGAGGACCATCGCGCGGCCCTGGAACTCCCCCACCACCGCCGCCGTCAGGTCGTCCGCCGTCGGGCCGAGGCCGCCGCTCGTGCAGATCAGCTCGCAGCCCTCGGCGGCGAGGAAGCGCAGGGCGCGCAGGATGTCCGCGGGCCGGTCGCCGACCACCGCGGTGGCGATCGGGTCGGCGCCGAGCTCGAGCAGCTGCTCGGACAGCCAGGGTCCGTTGCGATCCAGTACGCGGCCCGTCAGCACCTCGGTCCCGGTGACGACGATGCCCGCGCGGACGCTCATCGGCGGCGGCTCACGGCACGCAGACGGGGCGCTCTCGCGCTGACAGCGGCTGGCGGCCCTGGTCCGGCGTGATCTCGAGTCCGATCGGCTGCGAGGACGCCCGCACGCGGCGGGTCTTGCCGTTGATGCGCAGCGTCGCCGCGTTGTTGCCGAGCGTGAGCCGGAAGCGGCGCGAGCGGAACGTCGGCGTGCGCTGCCCGGCCGCCAGCGTCTGCCCGTTGACGAGGGTGCGGTCGCCGGCCTTCAGGCAGACGTTGACGAGCCCCGTGGCGTCGATGCGCAGCCGCACGCGCGAGGGGCGGGCGCGCGGCGCAGGCGGCGGGGCCGCGGCGGGCCGCTGCGTGGTGGTGGTGCTCGCCGGCGGCGGCGGGGTGGTCGACGTCTTCGGCTCGTCGTCGCCGGAGCCGAGCAGGTACAGCGCGAACACGAGCCCGGCGATGATCACCGCGACGAAGAACCACGGCGGCAGGATCGGCGTCTGGCGGCGGCGCTCGCGGCCCGGTGCGGCGGCGTTGATCGGCTGCAGCTCGACCTCGCTGAGGCGTTCATGGCGCAGCTTGTACTCGTCGACGAGCAGCTTGGCGTCGAGGTCGAGCGCCTCGGCGTATGTGCGCAGGAAGCTCTTGACGTAGGTCGGCCCGGGCAGCAGGTCCCATTCCTCGTTCTCGAGCGCCCGCAGGTACTTGGCACGGATCTTCGTCTGCGCCTCGATCTCGGCGATGTCGATCCGCGCGCGCATTCGCGCCTCGCGCAGCGATTCTCCGATGTCCGGCATTCAGCGGGCTCCCACCGGCCAGAGGCTACTCGTGGACCCGCGCCGGCTCGGTCGATTCCGGATCGAGCCCGCCCGCCCCGGCGTCCGGCGATCCGCCCCCGATGCCGACGCGCTCGCGCAGGTTGGCGATGACGCGCTCGACGTCGCCGGCGCCGACGAGCACCTGGCGCGGCTTGGACCCCTCGTAGCCGGAGATGACGGCGCGCCGCTCGAGCATGTCGATGAGCCGGCCGGCACGGGTGTAGCCCAGCCGCAGGCGGCGCTGGAGCATCGACGTCGACGCCGTCCCCATCTCGACGCACAGCCGGATCGCGTCCTCCAGCAGCGGGTCCTCGTCGGGGCTGAAGCCCTCCTCCTGGCCGCCGGCCGTCGCCTCCTCCTCGGCGATCACCTCGTCGAGCAGGTCCTCGCGCAGCTCCGGCTCGCCCTGCTTGCGCCAGAACGTCGTCAGCGCCTCGATCTGCGGCTCGTCGATGTAGGCGCCCTGGATGCGCTGCAGGCGCGACGAGCCGACCGGCGAGAAGAGCATGTCGCCCTGGCCGAGCAGCGACTCGGCGCCGTTGACGTCGAGGATCACGCGCGAGTCGGTCTGCGACGAGACGCTGAAGGCGATCCGCGACGGGACGTTGGCCTTGATCATCCCCGTGATGACGTCCACGCGCGGCGACTGCGTGGCGAGCACGAGGTGGATGCCGACCGCGCGCGCCTTCTGCGCGAGGCGGATGATCGAGTCCTCGACGTCGGCCGGCGCGACCATCATGAGGTCGGCGAGCTCGTCGATGACGCAGAGGATGTAGGGCAGCGGCGGCTCGCCGCGCTTGGCCTTGGAGCGGTTGAGCTCGATCAGCGAGCGGGTCTTGGCCAGCGACATGACCGAGTAGCGCTGCTCCATCTCGCGCACGAGGTTCTGCAGCGCGTTGGCGGCCATCCGCGGGCTCGTGATGACCGGCGTGAGCAGGTGCGGGATCGACTCGTAGTGGTTGAGCTCGACCTGCTTGGGATCGATCAGCACGAGACGCAGCTCGTGCGGGGTGGCGCGCAGCAGGACGCTCGACAGCATCGCGTTGATGCAGGCCGACTTGCCGGCGCCGGTCGTGCCGGCGACGAGCAGGTGGGGCATCTTCGTGAGGTCGGCGCCGATCGCCTTGCCGGCGACGTCCTTGCCCAGCCAGATCGTCAGCGGCGACCAGCCCGCGGGCGCTGCCTGGTTGACGTCGCCGAGCTGGACGATGCGCCGGCGCGCGTTGGGGACCTCGACGCCGACCGCGGTCTTGCCGGGGATCGGGGCGAGGATGCGGATGTCGGTCGCGGCGAGCGCGTAGGCGAGGTCGTCCTTGAGCTGGGCGACCTTGCTCATCTTGATGCCGGGCGCGAGGCGCAGCTCGAAGCGCGTGATGTGCGGGCCGGCGACGGTGCCGACGATCTTCGCCTCGACGCCGAAGTGGCCGAGCGCCTCGACGAGGCGGGCGGCGGTCTTGGCCTGGCCGGCGGTGTCGGGGCGCAGCTGCTCGTTGGACGAGCGCTTGAGCAGGTTGACGCTGGGCAGGCGCCACTCGAACTCGGGATCGTCGGTGACGCTGCCGCGCAGGCGGCCCTGCGGGGTGAGGTCGCCGGCGGTGATCGGGCGAGCCGGCATCGCCGCGGTGGCGTCGGGCTCGGTGCCGGCGTCGGGCTCGTCGTCGGGTTCCGGCTCCTCGTAGGCGGGCGGCGGCGGCTCGGGCTCGTCCTCGGGGGCGAGCCCGGCGTCCGCCGCCTCCCCCGGTTCGGGCAGCGGCTCGCCGTAGATGTCGGGGAAGCGCGTCGCGCCCGACCAGAAGCCCGGCCGGCCGACCGTGGTCTCCTTGGGCGCGCGCGGCGCCGGCGCCTCGACGTGGGTGGCGCGGACGACCATCTCGCCGTCCTCGGGCTCGGGCACGGCGAACGGCTCGTCCTCGGCGACGGGCTCGTCGTCGATCGGGTCGGGCCCGGCGAGCGCGAGCGCGGGCGCGGACGCGCTTCGCCGGGGGCGCCGGGCGGGCACCGGCACGACGCGGCTGATCGCGCGCGTCGTGTCGGCCAGGCCGGATCCGGTCGTGCGCAGGATGCCCGCCACCGAGGCGCCGGTCAGCAGCAGGACCCCCGCGACGAGCAGGAACAGCGCGAGGATGTGCGCGCCGATCGTCGAAACGGCCGAGGCCACCGCCCACAGCAGGGCGTCGCCGGCGATCCCGCCGCGCTCCTCGAAGAACGGGGCGTCCCAGTAGCCCTCGCGCACGCCGTCGGGCCCGATCCCGAACGTGCCCGCCGCGAGCATCAGCGTCAGCGCCGCGAACAGGCAGACGGCCCCCGCGCGAAACGGGCGCATCGTCGGCAGCACCGGGCGCAGGACGAAGAGCGCGCCGGCGGCGACGATCGCCACCGGGACGGCGTAGGCGACCTGGCCGACGGCGTAGGCCAGGCCGTCCGTGGCGGCCTGGCCGGCCGCGCCACCGTCCCAGCGCAGGTAGAGCGGGAACGCCAGGAAGACGCCGAGCGCGACGAGCGCGAGGCCGATGAGATCGCGGTGGCGCTGCTCGAGCGCGGGCAGGCCGAGCGCGCCCAGCGACGAGCGTTGCGCGCGAGCGCGCGGCCTGGCCGCCGCAGGGGCCTTGGCCGCCGCGGCCTTGGCCTTGGCCTTGGCGGAGGGCGTGGCCGGTGGGCGGCGGGATGCGGGTTTGCGGGCAGGGGCCATGGTGCGCCGCCTCCGATCTTCGACGGCGACCGGCCGCGCTCCTGCCTGCCGCGGTCGCAATGGGCCATATGGCCGATGCGCCCCCCATGCGCGCGGGCGTAGCGTCGCAGCAGGCTTCGAGCCACCGCCATCCACCCTCACCCGGAGGTGCCCGCATGTCCCCTCGATCAAGGCCGGCCTGCTCCTCGGCATGTCGATCGCCGCCGCCTGCTTCGCGCTGGTCCTCCCGTCGCCGCCCGACGCGCCCGCGGCCGATGGCACGACGACGAACGCGACCCTCGTCGCCACCGTCGCGGGCGCCCGCACGCTCGACGCCGTGCCCGATCCGGCCGGACGCACGATCTTCCTCATCCTCGGCGCCAACCCCTCGGCCGGCGGGCTGCATCGCACCCTGAGCAGCCGGGTGATGGCGTGGGCCGACGTGCAGCGACCCGGCCGCGTCTATCGCGTCGACCCCTGACGCAGCCCGTCAGCGCAGCTGCGCCCCCACCGCCGGCAGCCGCCCCGCCGAACTGGAACGTGACGTCGGGGGCGCCTGCGGCACGAGCGTTAACCGCAGGTTGAGCCGCCGCCCTACCCTGGTGGAGCCATGTCGGACCGCCCACCCCGCGTTCTCGTCGTCGAGGATGACCAGGAGATCGCCCAGGTCCTGCTGCGCTCCCTGCGCATGGAGGGCTACGAGGCCCGGGCCAGCGCCGACGGCGAGGCGGCGCTCGTCGACGCGCGCGAGTTCACCCCCGACCTCGTGATCCTCGACCTCGGGCTGCCCAAGCTCGACGGCGTCGACGTCGCGCGTGCCCTGCGCAAGGACGGCGGCGACGTCCCGATCCTCATGCTCACCGCGCGCGATGCCGTCGAGGCCCGGGTGGAGGGCCTGGACGCGGGCGCCGACGACTACCTCGTCAAGCCGTTCGAGCGCCAGGAGCTGCTCGCCCGCCTGCGCGCGCTGCTGCGCCGCCGCCCGCCGCGCGGCAGCGCCTCGCTCGTCGTCGGCGACCTGCAGCTCAACCCCGACACGCACGAGGTCCTGCGCGACGGGCGCGAGATCGAGCTGACCCAGCGCGAGTTCGAGCTGCTGGAGTACCTGATGCGCAACGAGCGCATCGTCGTCCCGCGTCAGCGACTATTGGAAGAGGTCTGGGGCTACGATCCGTTTGCCACGACGAACACCATCGAGGTCTTCGTATCCAATCTGAGAAGGAAGCTGGAAGCCGGCGATGAGCCGCGCCTCCTCCATACGATCCGCGGCGCAGGCTACGTTCTCCGCGCCTAGGCAGATCCCCATCCGCTGGCGGCTGGCGGGCGGCTCGGCCTTGTTGACGCTGGTGATCCTGTGCGGCTTCGCGGGCGCCGTCGGCGGCCTGACCACGCAGCGCCTGCACCAGGACTTCGAGCGCGAGGTGCGCGCCGAGGCGGACCTCGCGGAGGCGCGGATCAAGTACCAGGCGGTCGTCTCCGCCGGCTTCGGCGACTACGCGATCGACGGTCTCACCCCGGCGCTGTCGAACTGGGACGACGGGGTGAACATCGTGCGCATCGTCCTCAGCAACGGCCTGCAGCTCGACAGCACCACGCACACGAAGGACTTCGGGCCGCCCAAGACGTCCGACGACAAGCAGCACGGCTCGATCGTCAGGAGCTTCAAGCACGACGGCTACCTGGTCGAGACGCGCGAGCTGCCGCACGACGACGAGGCGGTCGCCTTCACCCCGGTCTACCTGCAGTACGCCCGCCCGCTGGCATCCGTCGACGCGACCGTCGGGAGCCTGCGCCTGTTTCTCTTCGTCGGCGTCCTCAGCGGCGCCGGGCTGGCACTGCTCGCCGGCGTGATGGTCGCCCGCCGCGCGATGGCGCCGATCGCGGCGCTCACCGCGACCGCGCGCAAGATCGAGCGCACGCGCGACCCCGCCGAGACGATCCCCACCGTCGAGACCGACGACGAGGTGGCCGAGCTCGCCCGCACGCTGGACGGCATGCTCCACGCCCTCGACGCCTCGCGCGGCGAGACCGAGGACGCGCTGCGCCGCCAGCGCGAGTTCGTCGCCGACGCCTCGCACGAGCTGCGCACGCCGCTGACGAGCGTGCTGGCCAACCTCGAGCTGCTCGCCGAGAGCCTGGACGGCGAGCAGCAGGAGGCCGCGCATTCCGCGCTGCGCTCGTCGCGGCGGATGCGCCGGCTCGTCGCCGACCTGCTGCTGCTGGCCCGCCACGACGCGGCGCGCCAGGCGCCGCACACGCCGACCGACGTCGGCCGGGTGCTCGTCGAGGCGGCCGGCGAGCTCGGCGTCATCGCCGACGGCCACGAGCTGTCGATCGACGCCAACCGCGCCTACGTCGACGGGGCCCGCGACGAGCTGCACCGCCTCACGCTGAACCTCGTCGAGAACGCGATCCGCCACACGCCGCCGGGCACCCAGGTGCGCGCGTCGGTCGAGCGCGTCGACGGGAACGTCCGGCTCATCGTCGAGGACGACGGCCCGGGCATCCCGGCCGACCTGAAGGACCGCGTCTTCGAGCGCTTCGTCCGCGGCGTCGGCGACCGCGGCGGCTCGTCGGGCCTCGGGCTGTCGATCGTGCAGGCCGTCGCGCAGTCGCACGGCGGCACGGTGACGATCGTGTCGCCCGCGATGAATGGCGCGGGCCGGCCGCGCGGCACGCGCTTCGAGGTGACGCTGCCGGCCACGACCAGCCCGCAGCACGCGGATCCGGGACCGGCTGCGCCGCCGACGCCGGTCGAGAGCTCCTGAGCCACGCGCATCCGCACCCGTCGCGTCGCGAACGTCAGCGTGGCGGGGAAACGGGACAGAGCCGGAAATCACCCGAAGGGCCGGAGCGGGCCCGTTTGCCCGTCACGCGGTCCTGCGGGAAACCGTTACACCTCGACGACGACCGGCAGCACCATCGGCCGGCGCTTGATCTTGTTGTAGACGAACGCCGCCAGGTCGTCGTGGAGGATCTCCTGCAGCAGGTCGATCTCGCGGATCTCGTCCTTCGCGGCGCGCTCGAGCGAGCTCTCGACGCAGGCGCGCAGCTGGTCGAGCAGCTTGTCGGCGTCGGCGGCGTAGGGCACGCCGCGGAAGATGACCTCCGGCTCGGCGACCGACGCGCCGTCCTGCTCGGAGATCGTCGCGACGACGACGAAGATGCCGTCGGCCGAGAGCATGCGGCGGTCGCGCAGGGCCACGTCGGTGACATCGCCGATGTCGACGCCGTCGACGAAGATCATCCCCGACTGGACCTTCTCGCCCCAGCGCGCGCCCTTGGCGTCGAGCTCGAGCGGCAGGCCGTTCTCGCCCTTGAAGATGTTCTCCGGCGCGACCCCGACGGCCTCGGCGAGCTGGCCGTGCAGGTGGATGCGCTTGTGGTCGCCGTGGAACGGCATCACGTAGCGCGGCTTGGTCAGGTTGAGCATGAGCTTGATCTCCTCCTGATAGCCGTGGCCGGAGGCGTGGATCGGCGCGTCCTTCGTCGTGATGACGTTGCAGCCGATGTGGTACAGGCGGTCGATCGTCTCGTTGACCGCGCGCTCGTTGCCGGGGATCGGCGTGGCGCTGAACACGACGGTGTCGCCGGAGTGCAGCTCGACCTGCGGATGGTCGCGGTGGGCCATGCGGCGCAGCGCGCTGAGCGGCTCGCCCTGGGAGCCCGTCGAGATGATCACGATCTTGTGATCGGGGAACTGGGCGATCTCGCGCGGGCCGATGATGATGCCCTCGGGGACCTTGATGTGCCCCAGCGAGCGGCCGATGTTCGTGTTCTTCTTCATCGAGCGGCCCACCAGCACGACCTTGCGATCGAGCGCCGCGGCGGCGTCGACGACCTGCTGGACGCGGTGGATGTTCGACGCGAACGACGTGACGATGATCCGCCCCTTGCAGCGGCTGAACACGTCGCGCAGGTTCGGCCCGGCGACGCGCTCGCTCGGCGCGAAGCCCGGGCGGTCGCCGTTGGTGGAGTCGCCGCAGAGCAGCAGCAGCCCCTCGCGGCCGAGTTCGGCGAGCCGCGACACGTCGGCCGGCCGGCCGTCGACCGGCGTCTGGTCGAACTTGTAGTCGCCCGTGACGAGGATCGTGCCGAGCTCGGTCTTGATCGCGACGGCGCTCGCGTCGGGGATCGAGTGCGTCATGTGGATGAGCTCGAGGTCGAACGGCCCGGCCTCGATGATCTCGCCGTCATTGACGTCCTCGACGTGGACCTCGCGCGAGAGCTTGTGCTCGTCGAGCTTGGAGCGGGCCATCGCCATCGTCAGCGGGCCGCCGTACACCGGCGGCGCATCATGGACGCCGAGCTCGCGCAGCAGGAACGGCAGGCAGCCGAGGTGATCCTCGTGGCCGTGCGTCACGACGATCGCCTCGATGTCCGAGACGCGGCCGCGCAGGTAGGCGAAGTCGGGCAGGACGAGGTCGATGCCCATCATCTCGGCGGTCGGGAAGCGCAGGCCGACGTCGACGAGCACGATCCGGTCGTCGTACTCGATGACGGTCATGTTCTTGCCGATCTCCCCCAGGCCGCCGAGGGGGAGAACGCGCAGCGGCCCGGAACTCAAGCCGTGGCTCCGACGAGCAGTCCGCGCTCGGCGAGCATCGCGCGGATCGTCGCGGTCTCGTGCTCGTCGGCCTCGACGTAGGGCAGGCGCGGCGTGCCGACGGCGTGGCCGAGCAGGTTCAGCGCGGCCTTGTTGGAGACGGCGGCGGGCGCGACGCCCATCGCCTCGAAGACCGGCAGCAGGCTGGCGTGGATGGCCGCGCGCTCAGCGGGTTCGTCGACCATGCGACGCATCTCGGGACCGACGATGTGGCTGCACGTGAGGATTCCTCCGGGCTCGCCCATGTCGAGGACGCGCGCGAGGATCTCGTCGTTGCCGGCGTAGATCTGCAGGCCGTCGACGGCGGCGAGGTTGTCGTTGTTGGCCTGCTTGACGGCCTCGATGTGGTCGAGCTGGGCGAGCTCGGCGAGCAGGTCGTTGGGCATGTCCGAGCCGGTGCGCTGCGGGATGTTGTAGAGCACGATCGGACGGTCGGCGACACGGCTGACCGCGCGGAAGTGCGCGACGATCCCGCGCCGGTTGGGCCGGTTGTAGTACGGGTTGACCGACAGCAGCGCGTCGGCGCCGCGCTCGCAGGCGCCCGCGGTCAGGGCGATCGCGTGGCGCGTGTCGTTGGAGCCCACGCCGGCGACGATCGTCGCCCCGGCCGGCTTGCTCTGGACGGCGACCTCGATGACGCGCAGGTGCTCCGCGTCGTCGAGCGTCGCGGCCTCGCCGGTCGTGCCGCAGACCACGAAGCCGTCCGAGCCGTTGGCGGCGAGGTGGCGCATGAGATCGGCGAGCGCCCGCTCGTCGACGGCGCCGTCATCGTCGAACGGGGTCACGATCGCGGTGAGGATGGCTCCCAGCTCGGGCACACCCCCAAGGTATCGCAGCCGCTGCGGCGAGCCCGGCCCGCGCGCGGCGTCCCGGTTTCACTCGCTGAGGGCCTTGGAGAACGCGGCCAGCTCGTCCTCGAGCGCCACGAGGCGCTCGCGGCCGAAGCGCGCCTCGACGAACGCCTGGACCTCCGCCCAGCGCTCCAGCGCGCCCGTCAGCATCGCCGAGCCCTCCAGCGTGATCGAGACCATCCGCACGCGGGCGTCGTCGGCGTGCTCGTACGTGCGGATCAGGCCGCGGTCCTCGAGCACCTTGAGGTTGCGCGTCAGCGTCGTGCGATCCAGCGCGAGCGCGGCGGCGAGCGCCGTCAGCGGCAGGTCGCCCTCGGACGCCAGCCCGACGAAGATCGGCAGCTGCGTGATCCGCAGCCCGCTCGGCCCCACGGCGTTGTCGTAGATCTGGGTCACGCCGCGGGTGACGCGGCGCAGCTGATCGCAGGCGCACAGCCGCCGGACCTGCCAGCAGACCTCGAGCTCGGCGGCCGTCATGTAGTTCACCAGGTGTAGATACACAGGATTTGACGCTCCGTCAAGTGCGCGTGCCACACTTGGCGTGTGCCGGACCGCGCGCAGGACGCCTCGCCCCGCGATCCCGCGGCCGGGGAGCTGGTCGCGGAAGTCATGGGCGTGCGCTGGAGCCTGCCCGACGGCGACTTCGCGGTGCTCGACGCGGTCTCCGACGAGGGCGAGGCCGTCGTGCTCGTCGGCGCGCTCGGCCACGTGCGCGAGGGCGAGTCGGTCGCGGCCGGCGGCGGCTGGCGCTGCCATCCGCGCCACGGCTGGCAGTTCGGGGTCCAGCGCGTGCGGATCCTCGAGCCCGTCAGCGCCGCGGCCGTGGCGTCCTACCTGGAGTCCGTCAAGCACATCGGGCCGCGCGGCGCCGCGCTGCTCGTCGAGCGCTACGGCGCCGGCGAGGTGCTGGCGGCGATCGACCGCGACCCCGAGGCCGTCCTGCGCGGCGTGCCCGGCATCGGCGCGCGCCGGCTCGGCGCCGCGGTGCGGTCCTGGCGCGACCAGCGCGAGCTGCGCGAGCTGCGCCTGTTTCTCGACACGCACGGCGTCGACGCGGCCTCGGCGGGCCGGATCGCGCGCCACTTCGGCGCCGGCTCGATCGCGCGGCTGCAGCGCGAGCCCTACGCGATCTGCGAGCTCGACGGGATCGGCTTCGCCACCGCCGATGCGCTCGCGCGCGCGCTCGACACCCCGCCGGAGGCGCCCGACCGGCTGGCCGCCGGCGTGCTGCACGCGCTCGACCTCGCCCAGGCCGACGGCCACTGCCATCTCCCCCGCCCCGAGCTGACCGCGCGGGCGGCCCGGCTGCTCGGCGGTGCGGTCGACGTCGAGGCGGCGATCGACGCGCTCGCGGCGCGCGGCCGGGTCGTCGCCGACGACGCCGGGCGGGTCGCCGAGGCGCGCCTGCACGCGATCGAGCAGCGCCTCGCCGGCCACGTGCGGCGGCTGCTCGACGACGAGCCGGCGCTGCAGCTCGGCGCGGTCAAGCGCACGGCGAGCGGGCCCTTCGTCCCCAGCGACGACCAGTGGCGCGGCGTCACGCAGGCGCTCGAGCACCGCCTCTCGATCCTCACCGGCGGGCCGGGCACCGGCAAGAGCGCGACGATGCGCACGCTCGTCGACCTGTTGAAGGCGCACCGCAAGAGCGCGCGGCTGTGCGCGCCGACCGGCAAGGCGGCGCGGCGGCTGAGCGAGCTGACCGGCGTGGACGCGACGACGATCCACCGGCTGCTGGAGTGGGCCCCCGCGGAGGGTTTCACGCGCGACGCCGCCCACCCGATCGCGGGCTGCGACGTGCTCATCGTCGACGAGGCGTCGATGCTGTCCGTGCACCTCGCCGAGGCGCTGCTGGCGGCGGTCGGCCCGCGCACCCACGTGCTGCTCGTCGGCGACGTCGATCAGCTCGCGCCGGTCGGCCCGGGCCGCGTGCTGGAGGATCTGCTCGAGCTCGAGGTGGCCGCCGCCGGCAGGGCGAACGGAGATGCGGAGCGCTCGGTGCCGGCGACGCGGCTGACCGAGGTCTTCCGCCAGGCCGCGCGCTCGCTGATCGTGCGCGCGGCGCACGCGATCAACGCCGGCGAGCCGCCCGACGGCGTGGCGGGCGAGGGCGACGTGCGCGACTTCTTCCTCATCGCGCGCGACGGCCCGCAGGCGATCTTCGCGGAGGTCTGCGAGCTGGCGGCGACCCGGCTGCCGGCCCACTACGGCCTCGACCCCGCCGCCGACGTCCAGGTGCTCGCGCCGATGCACAAGGGCCCGCTGGGAATCGACGCGCTCAACGCCGAGCTGCGCGCCCGCCTGAACCCCGACGGCACGGCGATCGGCGCGACGGGGCTGCGCGTCGGCGACAAGGTCATGCAGTCGCGCAACTCCTACGAGCACGACCTCTTCAACGGCGAGCGCGGCGTGCTGCTGCACCACGACGACACGCGCGATCGCGTCCTGTTCGGCGGCGAGGACGGGCGGCGGATATCGCTGCCGACCGACGCGCTGGACACCCTGCGCCTGGCCTATGCGGCAACCGTCCACAAGGCGCAGGGCTCGCAGGCGCGGGCGATCGTGGTGCCGGTGTTCCGCGGCCACCAGATCATGCTCACCCGCAACCTGATCTACACGGCGGTGACGCGCGCCCAGGAGGTCTGCGTCGTCGTCGGCGAGCGTGCCGCGCTCGCGCTCGCCGTCGGCCGCACGGACGCGCGGCGGCGCCACACGCGGCTGCGCGAGCTCGTCGCGCGGCGCTGAGCCCGCGGTGCTCAGCCCGACGGCGGCCCGCCCAGCAGCAGCGTGTCGACGAGCAGGAACAGCGCCAGCAGCGCCACGACGACCGCGAACGCGCGGCCGAGCGTCGCCTGCGGCACGCGCTGGGCGAACAGCGAGCCGGCCAGCGCGCCGACGCCCGTCGACACCGCCAGGGCCAGCGTGACCGGCAGCTCGAGCGAGGCGCCGATCGCCAGGTGGCTGGCGAGCGCGGCGCCGCCGGTCAGCGTGATGATCACCAGCGACGTCGCGACCGCGCGGCGGAAGCTGAACCCGAGCCAGAGCGTCAGCACGGGCACGATGAGAAAGCCTCCGCCGACACCGAAGAAGCCGGTCAGGACGCCGACCCCCATGCCGGCGACGAGCACGCGCCGCGCGCTCACCTCCGGGCAGCGGCCGGCGTCGTCGCCGGTGACCTGCGCCGCGCGGTGCCACGTCGCGCCCGCCGCGACGAGCATGACCGGCACGAAGGCGAGGATGAGCGCCGCGTCGCTGACCGCCGTGCCCGCGAGGGTCCCCGCGAACGCCGCGACCGCCGCCGGCGCGGTGAAGGTCAGCGCCACGCGCCAGCAGACGTGTCCGCGCAGCGCAAGCGCCCCCGCGCCGACGCCCGCCGCGATCGCCACGATCACGAGCGACGCCGTCGACGCCGGCCCGACCTCCTCGCCGAGGACGTAGACGAGCAGCGGCAGCGCGAGGATCGCCCCACCGCCGCCGATCGCGCCGACGACCAGGCCGATGACGACCCCGAACGGGATCGCGAGCACGACCGTGTTCACGCCGGCGCACGCTAGTACACCCGCGGTCGCGCGGGGTCCCGCGCTACTCGCGGTCGCGCCGCTCGCGCCAGCGCCTGCCGGGGTCGACGAGCGCCGGATCGGTCGCCTTGAGGGCGTCGGTGAAGCGCTGGTCGACGCGCGGGCGCCCGAAGCGCGCGTCCTCCCACAGCGTGATGACGAGCACCTCGCGCGACGCGCGGTCGTGGCGGCAGACGAACACGACCCCCCGGTCGACGAGGTCGCGCACGTACACCGTGCCGCGCGCCGCGGCCTCCGTGGCGCCGGGCGGCGGCGTCGGGCTGACCCGCTCCGCGGCCCAGGCCTCGCTCACCCGGCCCGCGATCTCCGGCCGGATGTCGAAGCCGCCCACGCGCGAGCCGACGCGCTGGCGGAAGCGCTCGACGGCGTGGTCGGTGATCGCCACCGTGATCCCCTCGGGCACCGCGCGCTCGCTCCCCGGCTCACGCGGCCGCGTCAGAACAGCAGGTGCTCGAGGCCGATGAGCGGCGACTCGGGCAGGTCGCCGACGCGGCGCACCGCCAGCAGCACGCCGGGCATGAACGACTCGCGCGCGTAGGAGTCCTGCCGGATCGTCAGCGACTGGGCGACGTCGCCGAAGATGACCTCCTGGTGGGCGACGAGCCCGGGCAGGCGCACCGAGTGGATCGGCACGTCGCCCTCCATGAGCTGCGCGGTGCGCGCCGCGGTGCCCGACGGCGCGTCGAGCTTCTTGTCGTGGTGCAGCTCGATGATCTCGGCCTTGGCCATGTGCTTGGAGGCCTGCGCCGCGAAGCGCATCATGAGCACGGCGCTGATCGCGAAGTTCGGCGCGATGAAGACGTTGGCGCCCTGGGCGGACCGCAACGGCTCGACGTCGAAGCCCGTGGTTCCGATCACCACGTGGACGCCGGCCTCCAGGCACGCCAGCGCGTTGGCCAGCGCGGTGTCGGGCTGCGTGAAGTCGACCACGACGTCCGCATCGCCGAGCACGTCGGCGAGCGTCGTGTCCAGCGCGGGATCGGCGCGGCCCGTGAGCTGCATGTCGCCGGCGCCCTCGACGGCGGCGACGACCGCCTGCCCCATCCGTCCGGCGGCGCCGGCGACCGCGACGCGGATCATCCGGCGGCGACGTGGGCGAGCAGCGCGGGCGCGAGCGGCTCGATCGCGCCGCGAAAGACGTCCTCGTCGGCGCCGACCGCGGCCGCGCTCAGGCGCTCGGGCGCGAGCAGCTCGCGCAGCAGGCCGTTCAGCTCGTCCATCGTGACCGACTCGATGCGCTCGACGACCTCGTCGAGCGACAGCAGCGGCAGCTCGCTGAGCACCGCCGCGCCGATCCGGCTCATGCGCGCCGCCGTCGACTCCAGCGACAGCACGATGCGGCCCTTGACGTTCTCCTTGGAGCGCTCGAGCTCCTCGGCGGTGACGCCCTCCTCGCGCAGGCGCTCGAGCTCGTCGGCGACGACCTGCAGCGCCGGCGCGACGTTGTCGGGGCGCGTGCCGAGGTAGACGCCGATCAGGCCGGTGTCGGCGTGCAGCGACTGAAACGAGTAGACGTTGTAGGCCAGCCCGCGCAGCTCGCGGATCTCCTGGAAGAGGCGCGAGGACGACGTCCCGCCGAGGATGTTGTCGAGCACCCGCAGGATGAAGCGCCGCTCGTCGTCGCGGGCGAGGGCGGGCGCGCCGAGCGTGATGTGGTACTGCTCGGTCTCCTTCTTGAAGAAGCGCAGGTGCGGCGGCAGCTGCTCGGGGACCGGTGGCGGCTGCGGCGCGCGGGGGCGCTGCGGCACGTCGAGGCCGTGCGCGAGCGCGACGACCGCGTCGTGGTCCAGCGAGCCGGCCGCCGCGATGACGATGTCGCCCGGCGCGTAGTGGCGAGCGTGGAAGTCGTGCAGGCCGGCGGCGCTCGTGTCGGCGATGACCTCGGCGCGGCCGATCACCGGCCGGCCGAGCGGGTGGTCGCCGAAGACCGCCTCGCCGAGCACGTCGAAGACGCGATCTTGCGGGTCGTCCTCGTACATCGCGATCTCCTCGAGCACGATCTCGCGCTCGTTGGCGAGGTCGCCCTCGTCGATGCGCGGATGCCACACCATGTCGCCGACGACGTCGAACGCCTGCTCGAGGTGATCGTCGATCACGCGGGCGTAGACCGACGTGTTCTCCTTGCCGGTGCCGGCGTTCAGCTCGGCGCCCATCGTGTCGAAGATCTGGTCGATCTCCAGCGAGCCGTAGCGGTCCGTCCCCCGGAAGAGCATGTGCTCGACCAGGTGCGACAGACCGCCTTCGGACTGCGTCTCGGCGACCGAACCGGTGCCGATCCAGAACCCGAGCGTCACGGATCGGACGGTGGGCATTGCCTCCGTCACGACCCGGACGCCGGAGTCCAGGACCGTCAGTCGTGGTTCGGCCAGCGCCCTAGCTCCGCTCGGGATCGCCGTGACGGGGGCGGCCGGAGCCGCGCCGTCCGCGATCGCCGCCGCGGTCGCCGCGACCCGGCCCGCCCGCCCCGCGGTCGCGCGGCGGGCGCGAGCCGCCACCGCCGCCGTTGCCGACGGCCGCGAGCTCCTCGACCGTCTTGCCGGCGATGTCCGGGTCGGCGGCCAGGCGCAGGCCGATGCGGCCGCGCTCGCGGTCGACCTCGACCACGCGGACGTGGATCTCGTCGCCCTTGTTGAGCACGTCCTCGACGGTGTCGACGCGCTCGCCCGGCTTGACGTTGGAGATGTGCAACAGCCCGTCGGTGCCCTTGGCGAGCTCGACGAACGCGCCGAACGTCGTCGTCTTGACGACCTTCGCGGCGGGGAACTCGTCGCCGACCGCGACCTCCTTGGTCATCGAGCGGATGCGCTCGGCGAGCGCCTCGCCCATCTGGCCGTTGGCGGAGTAGACGAGCACCTGACCGTCGTCGTTGACGTCGATCTGGGACTCGAACTCCTCGGCCAGGCCGCGAATCGTCTCGCCGCCCTTGCCGATCAGCAGGCCGATCTTGTCGGTGTCGATCTGCACGGTCATGATCCGCGGGGCGTGCGGCGACAGCTCGGCGCGCGGCTCGGCGATGACCTTCGTCATCTCACCGAGGATGAACTGCCGTGCGTTGAGCGCCTTGGCCAGCGCGTCGCGCAGGATGTCGAACGTGACGCCCGTGATCTTGATGTCCATCTGCAGGGCGGTGATGCCCTCCGACGTGCCGGCGACCTTGAAGTCCATGTCGCCGAGGTGATCCTCGACGCCGGCGATGTCGGTCAGCACGACGTACTCGTCGCCCTCCTTGATGAGCCCCATCGCGATGCCCGCGACCGGCCGCTTCAGCGGCACGCCGGCGTCCATCAGCGCCAGCGACGAGCCGCAGACCGACGCCATCGACGAGGACCCGTTGGACTCCAGGATGTCCGACACGACGCGAATCGTGTAGGGGAACTCGTCGACCGACGGCACCATCGCCGTCAGCGCGCGCTCGGCGAGCGCGCCGTGGCCGATGTCGCGGCGCTTGGGACCGCGCATGAAGCCCGCCTCCCCGACCGAGAACGGCGGGAAGTTGTAGTGGTGGAAGTAGTACTTCTTCGTCTCGAGGCCGAGCGTGTCCAGACGCATCTCCTCCTTCAGCGTGCCCAGCGAGGCCACCGACAGCGCCTGCGTCTGACCGCGCGTGAACAGCGCGGAGCCGTGGGCGCGCGGCAGCAGGCCGACCTCGACCGAGATCGGCCGGATCTCGTCCTCGCCGCGACCGTCCGGGCGCTTCTTGTGGATCGCGACGCGCTGGCGGATGATCTGCTTCTCGAGCTTGTCGACCGCCATCTGCGCGGCGGCCTTGCGGTCGGCGTGCTCGGCGTCGGTCTCGTCGCCGGAGTGCGCCGCGACGGCCTCGTCCATGACGCGCTCGGACTCGTTCTGGCGCACGAGCTTGTCGAAGATCTGCGTGGCCTCGTCGAGGGCGGCGCCGTGCGACTCCTGCACCGCGGCGAACAGCCCCTCGTCGACCTTCGGGACCTCGATCTCCAGCTTCGGCTTGCCGGCCTTCTCGCGCAGCTCGTGCTGCAGCGCGCACAGCTTCTTGATCTCGCCGTGGGCGATGTCGAGCGCGTCGAGGATCTCGGCCTCGGGGATCTCGTTGGCCCCGGCCTCGACCATCAGGATCGCCTCTTCGGTGCCGGCCACGACGAGGTCGAGGTCGGAGTGCTCGAAGGTGTCCTGCTCGTTGGGGTTGACGACGAAGTTGCCGTCGACCTTGCCGATCCGCACCGCGCTCACCGGCGTCGGGTACGGGATGTCGGAGAGCATCAGCGCGGCCGATGCGCCGTTCATCGCGAGGATGTCGTACGGGTGCACGCTGTCGATGCTCAGCGTCATCGAGACGAGCTGCGTCTCCCGGCGCCAGCCCTTGGGGAACAGCGGGCGCAGCGGGCGATCGATCATGCGGGCGACGAGCGTGCCCTTCTCGGTCGAACGGCCCTCGCGCTTGAAGAAGGAGCCGGGGATCTTGCCCGCGGCGTACATGCGCTCTTCGACGTCCACCGTCAGCGGGAGAAAGTCGACGTCGCGGAGGTTGCCCGCGGTCGCCGTGCTCAGAACCACGGTGTCGCCCTGGCGGACGACGACGGAGCCGGAGGCCTGCTTGGCCATCTTGCCGGTCTCGAAGGAGATCTCGGATCCGGCGATCTCGACGGAGACACGGGTCTCGGCAGTACTCATATGAAGTTGTCCTTTTGTTCGGGTGCGCCCGTCGTTGGTCGGCGCACCTGCGTCTTATTGCGGCTTCGGTATACGAACGCCTCCATCGTAGCCCAGTCGCGCCAGCCAGTCGCCGTCGGGAACCCCTGGACAGATGCTCTCTGCGGCGAACATCGTGGGGGTCGTCGTGGCGCCGGCGGCGAGCGCCGCGCGGGTGTCCTCGCGCACGCGAGCGGCGGCGGCGTCGGCACGGCGGTCGTCGTCGAAGCGGGCCAGGTCGAGGCCCAGATCGCGGGCGCGCTGCCACAGGTGCGGGTCGTCGAGGCGACCCTGGTCGGCGTAGAGCGCGTCGGCGAACGGCCAGAAGGCGCCCTGCTGGGCCGCGGCCTCAGCGGCGAGCGCGACGGCGATCGCGCGCGGGTGCTTGGCGCGCAGCGCCATGTGGCGAAAGGCGACCCGGGCGCCGGCATCGACGAGCCGCTCGTGGGCCAGCGCGCAGCGCGGGCAGGTGAAGTCGGCGTAGAAGACGACGAGCGTGCCGGCGGGGTCGCCGCGGACGTGGTCGTCGTCGCGCAGCGGGGGCGGCGTGGCGGTGCGCAGGT
>CAVPYM010000004.1:0-278610 GCA_963709935.1 uncultured Actinomycetes bacterium
CAGGCACATCGTGGCTGAAGTGGGTTGGCCATGGTGTGGGCAGGACGCGACGAGCGCGTGAATGCGTGGGATCGGCGGGACCATCGCCACGGATGTGCGGCGGGGATGACTTCCGCGCAGACCAAGAGTGACGGTCCCGGGGGAGGGCACGAGCAATGGGGAAGATCCTGATCGGCGCACAGTCCGAGGCCGATCGTTCCGTGCCCCGCGCTGGGTGGGTGCCGCCTCTCCGAACGGCGCGCTCGGGGCTGCGGCGTGCCGTGGTGGCGGCCTGGGTGGCGATGGGCCTGGTCCTGCTCGCGGCACCGGACGCGCCCGCGTTCACGCTCAAGCTCGTCTTCCCCGACGGTCAGCCGATAACCTACGGCTCGGCCTGCAACGGCGACGGCTGCCTGCAACGCGGCGCCATCACCGGCTACACGGACTTCAACGGTGAGATCTCGTTGGGGAAGCCGAGCGACGGGATCGTCGAGTACCGCCGTGACGGCATCGACCTGTCGCAGGTGCGTGCGGGGGATGCCTCCGGCCGCGTGCGCGCCGAGGGCGCGCAGGCGACGGTCGTCCTGCCGTGGCTGCTCAGCGGAACCACGCCGGCCCTCGATGCCGTCGAGGCAGATGTGGCGGCCCGCGTGGACGAGGCGCGCCGGGCTCGCGGGTTGGCGCCTGCCACGCTCGACGGGCGCCTGTCGACGGCTGCCGACCTGCACGCCACGTGGCTGAGCAGCGGCAATTTCGGCCTTGGGCTGCCGGCCCTCTCGCACCTCGGCCCGTACAACAGCACGCTGGCGTTCCCTCGGCTCGGTGTCGTTTCCCGAGCCGGTCTCCGGATCTGAGATCGCCGCCGCCGGCTCGTCGGCGGCGGAGGTCATCACGACCTGGCTGGGGTCGGCGCCGCACCGCGAACGCGTGCTGGAGCCCGGTCCGCTGCTGCTCGGCGTCGCCCGGGTCGGCAACGTGATCATCGTCGACGCGCACCCGCCGTGCACCGCCTGCCCGCAGAACGCGTCCGCCACCGGCGATGCTCGGGCTCCGGCGCGCACCGGCACACCGGTGCCGCTGAGCGGCAGTAGCACGGGTGGCGGCGCCACCGGACCGGGAAGCAGCGGCGCCCGCGCCGCTTCGTGCGGTGCGGAGCGGCTGCGGGTCAAGCGCCTGCGCAATCGCCGCGGGCGCATGCGCCTGAGCGTGGGCGTCCAGTGCCTGCGGCCGGGCGCACGCTACACGCTGAGCATCATGCAGCGCCCGTCGCAGTCAGTTCTCCTGACCCGCAGATCCCCGGCGCCGGGACGCTGCTGGCGCTGCGCCCCAGGCGCACGACCCACACGCTGCGCATCAAGCTCAAGCGCAACGGGGGAGCGATCGCCGCACGCTCCGTCCGGCGCGCGCGTGGCTGAGCGGCCTGAAACGCGAAGCGCCGCGCGCGTGAACGCGCCGACCCGTCAGGCCAGCCGCTTCTCGCCGAAGCAGCTCGCGACGGGGTTGCCGTTGACGTGCTCGATCGCGACGTAGCCGGCGCCTCGTATCAGCCACCCACCAGCGTGCTCTGTTGGTGTTGACCTCTCACGCGCACGCGCATTACGCCAACCACCGAGTGTGGCTAACCGTACCGCCGTCAACCAGCAGCCCGTAGCCGCGGGTTCCGCTCATAGTGAAGTCTAGGTCGTGCTTCGACGGACCACCCCGACCAGATCGCAGGCACGCCATGAGAACAGTCAGCTACCTCTCCTCCTCCCGCCCTCGCGTGCTCGTCGTCGGCGCCGGCGTGAGCGGCCTCACACGCGCTGGCGCTCGCCCGCGCGGGCGTCGAGGTCGAGATCGTCGCCGAGAAGTTCCAGTCCGACCTCGTGTCCGTCGTCGCCGGCGCGCTGTGGGAATGGCCTCCGGCGGTCTGCGGCTACCACCGTGATCAGACGTCGCTGGCACGCTCAAAGGCCTGGGCGATGGAGTCCTACGGCATCTTCTCCGACCTCGCCCGCGACCCGTCCACGGGGGTGTTCCTGCGCACGGCGAACTTCTACTTCACCCACGAGCAGACCATCCGCGAGCTGCACAAGATGAACGAGATCGCCTCGAAGGTCCGCGGCTTCGTTCGCGATCCGGGCCTGGCCGACGCCAACGGCATCGATCCCTCCTACGGCGTCGTCGATGCCTACGCGCACCTCGCGCCGATGATCGACACCGACCAGTACATGGGCTGGCTGCGGCGCCAGGTCGAGGCGGCCGGCGTGACGATCACGCAGCGGCGCATCGAGGGGCGGCTGTCAGACCAGGAGCAGGCGCTGCGCGACGAGTTTCGCGCCGGCGCGATCGTCAACTGCACCGGCCTCGGCGCCATGCAGACGCACGCAGCGCCGATGTACCCGCTGCGCGGCGCGCTCGTGCGGGCGATCAACGACGGCAGCCGGATGCCCAAGGTCGACCAGGCGCACTGCATCCCGCACCCCGAGGGATCGACCGAGCAGGACATGGTCTTCATCGTCCCGCGCGGCGAGAACATGCTGCTGCTCGGCGGCCTCACCGAGGAGGACGAGTGGAGCCTCGACATCGGGCTGCACAACCACCAGCCCGTGCGCGACATGTACCGCCGCTGCCTGGAGTTCATGCCGGTCCTCGGCCAGGCCGAGCTCGATCCCGGCGAGCCGGTGCGCGTCGGGTTGCGCCCGGTCGGCAAGGGCAACGTCTGCCTCGAGCGCGAGCCGGGCACCCGCATCGTGCACAACTACGGCCACGGCGGCTCGGGCTTCAGCTTCAGCTGGGGCTGCGCACACGAGGTGACGCAGACCGTCATGCGCGCGCTGTCCTCCCGCCGCCGGCTGGCGGCCTGACCGTCCGGCGCAGGCTACGCGCCGACCGGCGTCCGCTCCGGCTCCCACCCGGCGCGGGCCCGGTCGAAGTCCGTCCAGAACTCGTCCGGCCGACTGCCGGCCGGCTCCGGTGGCGCCGGCGGGTCGGGGCGCTTGCGCGGGCCGCCGCCGCCGTCCTGCCCGTCGTCGTCGTCCTCGCCGCGCTGGGTGAAGCGCGGCGTCAGCCCGAGCCAGAGGCAGCCGCTCACGATGACGAGCGCGACGCAGCCGGCGATCCCCGACTCAAACCAGCGCTCCATGAACGACAGCGTGATCGCGACGCTCATCGCGAGGCCGCCGCCGCCCACGAGCGCCCGGCGCGCCAGGCGCACGCGCCGTGAGGCCCCATCGGGGATCGGCGTGAGGACAGCCAGCGACAGGCTCAGCGCGACGACGTAGAGAACGGCGTTGAGGACGAGCACGATCACCGCCATTGTCGTTCCCCCGGGCCCTGGGCACAAATCACGAGGACAGATGTGCCGCCGCGTCGCGCCCGATGGCCCGTACGGGCGTCCGACGAGATCGCTCGATCGCGCCGCCCGCACCCGGCTATGGTCGGCAGATGAGCGGCGCGGGGAGGGAACCCGGCATCGAGCACGCGGCCTCGTCGGACATCTGGCTGCGGCACACCCTGGAGGAGATCCTCGCGCAGGTGCGCGTGCTGCTCGACATCGACGGCTGTGCCTTCCAGACCGTCGACTGGAGCCGGGGCCACATCCGCCCGGCGGCGGCGTGGTTCGACACGCCCGACATCCGCGCGGCCATGCAGCCCGTGCTCGACCGCCCGTGCGACGTGGCGCGCGGCGGGGTCACCGAGGCCGCCATCGAGCGCGGCGAGCCGCTGCTCATCAGCGACGTCGAGGCCTGGTCGGGCGCGCCGGCGCTGCGCGCGCGGCTGCACGAGCAGCTCGGCGAGGCGGCCGCCGAGACCGCGTGGGCGTGGTACCGGACGTCGACGTTCATCTCCTGCCCGGTGCAGACCGCGCTCGGTCGCACGCTCGGCGTGCTCGCGCTGTCCGCCGCGCCGCCCCGCCCGCCGCTGGGGGCCGAGCAGCTGCGCGTGACCGAGGTCTTCGCGGGGCTCGCGGCGCTGGCCCTGGAGCGCACCGAGCTGCTCGAGCGCGAGGCGCGGCGCGCGGCGGCCGAGGAGCGGCTGCACAACGCCGCCCAGCTCATCACCGCGTCGCTGGACCTCGACGCGGTCTACGGCGCGATCGTCGAGCAGGCCGCGCTGCTGGCCGACGCCCCGACGGCGCAGCTGCTGCGCCTGGATGCCGTGACCCGGACGCTGCGCTGCGTGGCCAGCCGGGGAGCGTCGGATCGCATCGTCAACCATCGCTACGGCGTCGCCGAGGGGATGATCGGGCGCGTCGCCGCCGGCGGCGAGCCCTAGGCGTCGATCGACCGCTGCGTCTGAGCCGCGCGGCTCGACAGCGGCTTGCCCTTGCCGGTCGTCTCGTCGAGATCGCGCCCGACGATTCGCTTCACCTGAGAGTGTTGTTCGTCGTCGTATCGACGCATCCCCTTAAGGCTAGCCGCCGCTATTCGTAGACGACGAGGTCCGGGGGCGGGCGCAGGCCGAGCACCTGGCGCGGCGACATGAGGTTCGTGTCCTCCTCGTAGAAGAGCTTCAAGCCGTTGTGAAAGCGCGTCAGCTCCGATGTGAACTGGTCGTACTTGGAGATCTTGTTGGAGCGGTCGCCGAAGCCGTCGACGTTCATCGTGATGGCCAGCCCGAGGCGCTGCCGCACGCGCTCCTTGCTCTGGATCATCGAGCTCGTGAACTGATGCACGACGAAGAGCTTGTCGGGCAGGTCGTGGTCGCTGACGAACGCCGAGACGTACGCCGACACCGCGTTGACCTCGTCGGCGGTCACGGAGCCGATCACCTTGCCCGGGACCTCGCCGGGCCCGACGTGCCATTCCGGATCGAGCGCGATGCCGACGTCCGGCTCCTGCAGCCAGCGCTCCAGGCGCCGTGCCTCGCTGAGGAAGTCCCCGCGCCCGGGCTGGATGTCGAGTACGAGCAGCGCCTTGGCCCGGCGTGCGGCCGCCAGGTAGCGGCCGATGACCTCGTCGGACTGGTGGATGCGGTACATGCCGTCGTGGCCGGGCGCCTCGGCGGCGATCGTCGAGATGAGCTCGAAGGCCGGCAGCACCGGCCGCGTCCGGCGCGCGTAGGGGCGCGCGACCCGGCGCAGGCGCGCCGCGGCCTCGTCGGGCGTGCCGATGCCGAGCGCGCCGAGCTGGCGATCCTGCGGGGCGCCGTAGAACGCCACGACGCGGTAATCGGGGAAGATCCGCCGCCCGCCGCCGGGCAGCGCCGTGTCGCTGACCGCGGCTGCGGCCGCGGCGGGCGGGGCATCGCCGGCGGCCGCATCCGCGCCGTCGTCGCCGCCGCACGAGCGGACGGCCAGCAGGCAGGCGAGCACGACGCACGCGAGTGCCGCCAGCGCGACGAGGCGACGCCGGCGATAGGTCTCGGTCGACTCGCCCATGGCACCATCCTGCCTGCTCAGCCGGAGGACGGATGTGCGACCGCACTCCAGTCCGTCTGCCAACCTGCCGAAGGAGGCCGTGTGCAACATCGCTTCGAGCGCATCTCCATCCAGACGCCGCGCCACCGCATCGTCGGCGTCGCGACGCTCGCCAGCGACGGCTACCGCAGCCGCCTGTCGGATCTGCTCAACGCCCCGGAGCGCGATTTCATCCCGCTGACCGACGCCACCGTGACCGAGCTCGACGGCGACCACGAGGTCACCCAGCACGAGTTCATCGCCGTGCACCGCCAGCACGTCGTGTTCGCGGTGCCGCTCGGCGAGGTCGCCGAGCCCGCCGGCGGCCCCGTCGTCTGACGCTTCGCTCAGTCCGAGCGCACGCGCACCTCGGGCGCGAGCCGGAACGGCGCCACGAGCTCGATCCGGTCGCCGCTCCAGAACGCGCCCGGGTCGTAGAAGCTGGCCGGCCGCTTGGCGGGCAGCAGTCCCATGTGCTGGTACGTCGTGGCGACGAGCTCTGCGCAGTAGATCGTCTCCAGCGGCGCGTTGGGCCGGCGCCGCACCCGGCCGGTCACCCAGCGGCCGGCGAGGCTCAGCATCGTCGGGAAGGCCCTGCCGTCGAAGCGCTCGATGACCTCCATGAGGCGATCCTCGTGCTCGCGCTGCAGCGTGCCGCCGGTCAGCTGGCGCACCCAGCCGCGCTGGCCGTACTTCGCCGACCACGTCGTGACCGCGTCATCGAGGCGATGCAGCTGCACGCCGCGCTGGCGCTCGCCGGTCCAGACGTCGGGCAGCGAGCGGCCGAGCTCGGCGTGCCACAGCAGCGGCGGGAGGTCGTCGAGCGCGACGACCATGCCGACGTGGTTGACCGGGCTGTTGGTCAGCGTCTGGATCGCGCGGTCGGCGACCGAGCGCCCGCGAAACAGCCAGACATCGCCGGTCTGCGCCGCGGCCACCGCCTGGTCGAGCGCGAGCGAGCTGTCGGGCTTGGGGGGCACGGCCCGTAACCTACGCGCAGTGGTTCCTGCACTGATGCGCTCGCGATGGAAGCTGCTCGGTCTGGCCGGCGTCGCGGGCGTCGCCGCGACCGGCGTCGTCGTCGCGCGCAAGCGCCGCGCCCACGTCGAGCTCGAGCCCGACGAGCTGCGCGAGCGGCTGCGGGCGCGCCTGGCCGAGGTGCCGCGGCCGGACGACGGCCCGGGCTCGCCGCCGCCGCCGCCCGCCAGCGCCTGACAGCGGCGCTGCGGCGGGCTAGGCTGTGTACATGTGCCGAAACATCCGCACCCTCCACAACTTCGAGCCGCCGGCGACCCAGGACGAGGTCAGCGCGGCGGCGCTGCAGTACGTCCGCAAGATCAGCGGCGCCACGAAGCCCTCGGCGGCCAACGCCGAGGCGTTCGCGCGCGCCGTCGAGGCCGTCACGGCGGCGTCGGCGCAGCTGCTCGACGAGCTCGTGACGACGGCGCCGCCGAAGGATCGCGAGCTCGAGGCCGCCAAGGCGCGAGCCCGCGCCGCGCAGCGCTACGCCGCGTAGCGACGTCGCCGCGACCCACGCTCGCCCGGGCTGGCGGCTCAGCCCGGATGGTCCTCGTCCTCCGCGAGCCGCACGGCCTCGTAGAGGTCGGCCAGCACGCGGTCGCTCATCGCGCCGAGCAGCGCGGTCGCGGCATGCACCTCAGCGCCACCCGCCGCCGCGGCGACCGGGATGATCGTGCCGACGAACATGTCGAAGAGCACCTCCACGTGGTCCTCCCCCGCGAACGCGTCCTCGGGCAGCTCGTCGAGCAGATCGCCGACGAGCGCGCTGAGCATCACCCCCGTGCGCAGGACCTGCTCGGTGAGGGCGCGGACATCCTCGGGTGCGAGCTCCATGCCCTACCCAGGCGCCGGGGCCGGCGGATTCGCCCCCCCGTTCCGGGGAACGCGCGAGGATGCAGACATGACGGTGCAGGACTTCGTCCGCGCAGCAACCTCGGCGCGCTGCGAGCGCGCGCGGCGCCTGCTGGACGCTCAGCCGCAGATCGCGCAGGATCGGTGGGCGGGGCTGGTGCTCGGCCGCGGCTGGGACGGCGACCCGCTGCAGCCCGGCGGTCCGTTCGGGTGGGCGCCGCTGCTCTACGTCGCGCACTCCTGCTTTGCGTCCGTCGCGCTCGCGCGCGAGCTGCTCGCCCGCGGAGCCGATCCGAACGCGACCTTCACCAACGAGTACGGGGAGATGTCGGCGATCTACGGGGCCGCGGGGGTCGTCCACGACCCGGTGCTGACCGCGCTGCTGCTCGAGGCCGGCGCGGATCCCAACGACGGCGAGTCGCTCTACCACGCGGTCGAGTCGCCCGATACGGCGTGCCTGGCGCTGCTGCTCGAGCACGGCGCGCGGCCGGCGGGCACCGCCGCGCTGGCGCACGCGATCGACGACGACCGGCTCGCCCACGTCCGGCTGCTGCTGGCCGCGGGGGCCGATCCGAACGAGCGCCACTGGGCGCTGCTCGTGCACGCCGTCCGGCGCGGCTGCGGACCCGCGATGCTGCGCCTGCTGGCCGAGCACGGCGCCGAGCTCGACCGCCGCGGCGGCGAGTGGTCGACGCCGCCCGAGCAGCAGCGCACCGCCTACCAGAACGCGATCCTGCGGGGCCTTGACGAAGCGGCCGCGGTGCTGGCCGAGCTCGGCGCGTCGACGCAGGTCGCGCCGGAGGACCTCGCCGTCGCCGCGCTCGCGCGCGGCGAGGCGCCCGGCGAGCCGTTGCCCGGCGAGCTGAGCGCGGACGCCCAGGAGACGCTGATCCTCGCCGTCCTGGCGGGCGAGCACCTCGACGTCATCGTCGATGCCGTCGGCCCGAGCTTCTTCGGGCACGTCGGCGGCGGCCCGCCCGGGACGCTGCTGCACCACGCCGGCTGGGTCGGCAACCCGATCATCGCCGCGCGGCTGCTGGCGCGCGGCGCCGATCCGGTCGCCCGGTCGGGCGCGGAATTCGACACGCCGATCGCCTGGGCCGTGCTGGGGTCGCAGTGGCACGCGTCGCCGGGCCGTGACCACGTCGCCGGCGTGCAGCGGCTGCTCGACGCGGACGCACAGCTCGAGGCGCGCTTCGCCGAGGTCGCCGAGGGCCCGCTCGCCAACTGGCTCGCCGCGCGCGCGTAACGCCGCTCGCGGGACCGCCCGGCGCAGCGCAGCCGTACTGCGCGCATGAAGCTCGACCGCCGTTCGCTGCTGCGCCTGGGCCTGGCCGGCGCGGTCGCGCCGCTGGTCTCGAAGGATGGCGCGTGTCGCCGGGGCGGCGGCGCCGGCGGCGGTGCGCGGGCCGCGGCGCTCGCCCTGGTCACCGCGGACCGCGACGGCTACGTCGCCGTGGTCGACCTCGACCGGCGGCGCGTCGTGCGCCGCCTCGCCACGCTCGACGGCCCGCGCAGCGTCGAGGCGCGCGCCGGCGCGGCTGCGGGCGCGGGCGCGCTCGTCGGCCACGCCGCGCACGGCGCCGTGACGCTGCTGGACGGCAGCCCGCTGCGCGTCCGGCGCGTGCTGCGCGGCTTCGGCGAGCCGCGCTACGCCGCGATCACGCCCGACGGCGCGCACGCGTTCGTGACCGATTCCGGGCACGGCGAGCTCGCCGTGGTCGACCTTCGCCGCGGGCGGGTCGTGCGCCGTGTCGAGGTCGGCGCCGGGGCGCGCCATCTCACGCTCGACCCGCGCGGGCGGACGCTGTGGATCGCGCTCGGCTCGACAGCGGCGACGCTTGTCGTGGCCGACGTCTCCGACCCGCTCGCGCCGCGCGTCGTGCGGCACGTGGCGCCGCCGTTCGGCGCGCACGACGTCGCGTTCTCGCCGAGCGGGCGGCGCGTCTGGGTGACCGGCGGGCGCACGGCCAGCCTCGCGCTGTACCGCGCCGCGGCGAGCCGGCCGGCGGCGGTGCTCCCCGCCGGCGCCGCCCCGCAGCACGTCGCCTTCGGCCCGGATGCGGCGTACGTCGCCAGCGGCGAGGGGCGCTCGCTGACCGTTCACGCGCTCGCCGACGGGCGCGTGCGGCGGCGCGCCGCGATCCCGCTGGGCTCCTACAACGTGGCACACGGCGAGCACGGCGTCCTGACGCCGTCGCTCGGATCCGGGGAGCTGACGATGCTCGACGCCGCCGGCCGCGTGCGCTGGGCGCTGACCATCGCCGGCGCGGCACACGACGCCTGCCTGCTCTGACCGCACGCGCTTGTGCCGGCGCGGGCACCGGTGGCGCGCGCCTGCGACGATCGCGCGATGAGCCGACGCGATCTCGCCCATGTGCTCGACGTGCTCTGGGAGCGCTCCGGCGGCGAGGCCGGCGTCGGTGTCGCGGTGGCCGAGATCGATGCCGCCATCGGCCGCGGGCACGACGACATGCGCACGCCGCTGAACCTCGGCTCGCTCGCGGCCGACGGGCGCGCGCTGCGGCTCGATGACGGCGACTGGGCGCTCACGCCGGAGGGCGTGGCGTGGCTCGAGCGCGACCGCGACCTGTCCGACCGGTAGCAGGCGTGCCTCAGGCGTCGGCGAAGTCCTCCGACTGGGAGGCGATCGGCCTCGATCACGTCTTTGACCGTCACGTCGCCGGCTTTCGCGCCGAGTCGGGCGGACGGATGGCGCGCGGCCTCGCGCCGGGCGTCGGGCACGAACGCCTCGCCGCAGGCGACGGCACTGAGCGAACAGCGCCGCGAGACGGCGCTCGAACGGGAGCTCGAACGCGGCGGGAGCGCGGTAACCGGCGATGGCGTCAGCGATCGGTCACGGGTGGCCACATCGCGCACTCGCGACGAACCGGCGAATCCGGTTCCCTGCGCACGCGTGTCGAGGAACGGCCGGCGCTGAGCGTCAGCCCGGTGGCGGAGTGCCGTCGAGCTGCCGGCCGGCCTCCGCGGTGAACGCCTTGACGCGTCCGCCCGGAAACAGGTTGCCGCGCACGCCGGGCGTGGCGATGTCGCGGGCCTCGTCGAGCGTCCCGCGCAGGCTCCACAGCGCCATGACCACCGACCGCTTCGTCATCTCCCCCGACGGCGGCAGCTTCACACGGTCCCTGGCCCGGGCGAGGAGCGTGGCGAGGACAGACGGGCCCGTGCCGTCGAACGCCGCCGCGGATGCGGTGACATCGGGCATCGCATCCCACAGCACGAGCAGGTGGACGGCAACCTGCTCGTCGCTCAGCGGCGCCCGGCGCAACTCGACGATGTCGCACAGCGTCGCCGCCTCGCAGTAGAGCTCCACGAGATGCCAGCCGAGTGGGCCCGTCGGCAGCGCGGCCGTCCCCAGGCGGCGATAGCGCCGCTTGGCAGCCTTGCGCACGTCCCGGTCTGACAGCTCGCGCGCCTCGCCGTCCTTGCGCACGGCGTCGACGAGCAGGACCACCATCGTCTCGATCGTGATCGGCTGGTCGTCCTCCATCCGCAGCAGCGCCAGCAGCCGCGGCCCGGCGCCGTCGGTGCGCTCGTCGATGGCCTCCTTGACGTGGCTCACCGCCCGGCCGGCGTTCTCGACGGCGGCGACCCTGGCCTTCTCGGCCGCCTCGAGGGCCTTCGCGCGAACTCTGTCGGACAGGCTCATGGGCGGTCGCTCAAGTCTCTCGCGGGCGGCGTCACGCGTGCGGCAGCGACCCCTGCCCGGACGGTGCTGCCGTTACGGCAGCAGTTGGTCGCCTCAACCGCGTAGATCCTCGACGTGACAGGGCCATTCGCACAGTTGCCGGATCTCAGGATTGCCCGTCAGCAGGATGACGCCGTGTGCCGCAGGGTCGCAGGGGCAATGCGGACCGATCACGAACCCGAGCCGGGCGGTCCCGCGACGCAGCCGGGCGTCGCGCGCGTGACGAGCTGACAGCGGCGAATCCGCGCGAGTGCGACATCGCAGCCTCTTCGACACTCAACATGCGGGGAATCGTACGCCCGACGGCGGCGGCTCCAGCGGTGCTGCGCGACCGCGACGAGATGCCGAAGCCTGCGCACGGCGCGGTCAGGGGACTTGAAACGCCGAAACCCGAGTAACCGTCTGGACGCCACCACGGGGCTCGGCAGCGGCCCTGCTGGGACGTATTGCGAACCCTGCGGTCGCCGCTGCCGTGCGGCGACTCAGCTTCGCAGATCCTCTATGCGGCAAGGCGAGTCCGCGAGCTCGAGGAGCTCAGGGTCACCCGTGAGGAGGACGACGTCGTGCGCCGCCGCCGTCGCAACGGCAAAGCAGTCGCCGAGCGCGATCGCGGCCCGCGCCTTGAGCCGTGCCACCTCGATCATCCGTGCCGTCCCGGGCAGGTCCGGCGCAAGCGCGGCACGCAGCGACGCGATCGTCTCGTCCGCCGCGACGCGGCCGTGGTCACGCTCGACGCGGTAGTAGACCTCAACGAGGTTGACCCAGCTCGCGATTGGGCGTGAAGCCAGCAGTTCCTCGACGCGTGACAGCGCCGGCTCTTCGCCGTCCAACCACGCGAGGATCGCCCAGGAATCCAGACACGCGCTCATCGCGGCTCGCCAGCGCGATCGATGAGCAGGCGCCCCGCCATGCCACTGTTCGCAAACCGCCCACCAAGACGCGCGGGCGAACGGCGCGCGACGACCACGATCTCCTCATCGCGCAACTCGATGTCGACCTCGTCGCCCGGGTGCAGATTCGCGCGATCACGGATCGCCTTGGGGATCACGACCTGCCCCTTCGCTCCGATACGGCCGGTCATACCTGGCGAGTATAACGCTGTGGAGCTCGCGGTCCCGTGATCGGGGCGTCCGATGCCAGCCCTACCGTTGGTGTCATGCCCTCCCGCAACGAGCGCTGCCCGTGCGGCAGCGCGAGCACGTTCAAACGCTGCTGCCTGCCGCGAATCGACGCCGTCGCCAGCGAACTGCGCGACCGCGACGCGCTGCTGGCCAAGCTGATCGACTGGGTGAGCGACGAGCATGCCGAGTCGATCGAGGACGCCGGCCGCGAGACGACCCTCGTGCGCATGCTCCGCGGGCGGACCGGCAAGAGCATGAGCGCGGCATGGGCGCTATCCGACTTCGCCCCCGCCGACGGCGGGCCACCGCTCATGTCCCGCTTCGTAACCACTGCTGAACTCGACAGTGTTGAGCGCGAGATCGCGCGTGGACTCGCCGGGGCACGCCTCGACGCCTACCGCGTCTGCTCAGCGGCGGCCGGCGCCACGATCGAGCTGGCATCGCTGACCGATGGCACCCACGTCGACGTCTTCGCCGAACGCGGATTTGAGTTGCTCGACATCGGCGACATGCTCGTCGCCCGCATCGCCCACGACACCTCCATCCCGACTGCCTGGGGACTCGGCGCCAGATTCGACGGCGAGCACCAGCGGCGCTGGCGCGCTCGCATCGACGAGCTCCCCGACAACCGCGCGCACGCAGCACTCACCCTGCTCCAGTTCCACCCAGACGACGCGGCCGAGCCGCTTCCTGACAGCCTGGACCTGCGTAGCGTGACCTGGCACATCGACGACGACGACGAGATCTTCGAAGCCCTCGAGGACGACGACGCGCTCGAATGCATCGGAGAGCACATCCCCAGCGGATGGGCGTTCGCCTGGCTCGACGACGCGGACTGCGGTAGCGCCGACCTCGGAGGCTGGGTCGAGGACGACGACATCGAGGTCGCCCGCCTCATCGTCCGCGAACATGAGCTGACCGCGATCAGCACAGACCGTGACGTACTCGCGGCGCTCATCGCGCACGTCGAGCACTCGATGGGCAGCTTGATCGCAGCCGCGCCGCAGCGCCGAGCAGCCTGACCCCGACGTCGCGCACATCAGCCCTTCACGGGTCACCAGCGGTCGACTGACGCGACACCCTCGTGGACGCGGGTTCGAAAGAGCGCAACAGCTTGATGCCCGATCGCTCGCCGAAATCGTCGCCGTGACGGGGGTGAACGAGCGCCCGACGCCGGTCAGCGGCCCTGCTGGGACGTATTTCGAATCCTGCCTTGCGGCGAGGATCACGCGCCTCGATCGAGCGCTCAACGATTAGGCCGGCCACCCGCGGAGCGACCGCGCATCGGCGAAGATCACGGACGCTTGAAGATCTCGTGCGTGCCGATTCGACGCCAGATCACATGGGGCTCCCCTGATCGGATCTCGCGGCCGAACTCGAAGGTGGCTCGACCGTCTGGTGCCCAGGTCATTTCACGGACTCCGGGCGGCGCCGAGCGCACCCGTTTCACCCGCAGCGCCTTGCGAATAGCCACGCGTTGGTTGAGGTCATCCGCAAGCTCGCGAGCCGCACGTCGCGCAGCGTCTTGCTGCTCGCTGGACAACGCCCGGAAGTCATTGGCGAAGCGCGGCGAGATCTCATGCGTTGCCACGTCAACTTGAAGCTGTCGCGTCGGGGTGCGCCAGCCATTCGAAGAACGCGCTCTCCGAGACGAAGCGGACACCGCGACCAGCACGCAGGTCCCGTGAGACTCCGTGCTCTGCTGAGGCCCAGTCGAGGGGCCAGAGCGTGCCAGGATCCGCGGACGTCACCTCGCCGGGAATCAGCGTCCACTTGTATGCCTCGCGCGCATCCGGCGGCGTCAACGCGAACAGCACGCTGTCAGGTGCCAGCGGACGCAGCGCTACCCGTACGAGATCGGGCCGTTCGGGCACTGGGTCGGCATCGCCGGCGGCGACCGGGAGACGAACGTGGCCCACCCCGAGAGGGACATCGAAACCGAAGATGGTGACCCCGAAATCCTGTTCGAGTTCGACCTCATCGACGCCTACGGTGTCGCGCGGCATCGTCGCTGCGATGTCGCCGGTGAACCTGACCGGGATCTCGCGTGCGCGCACCATCGCCGCTGCCTGAGTAATCCTCGCCACCTCTGCGGCAGTAACCTCGATCGGCAACGGCAGGACCATCCCTGCCCATTCCTCAAGGGTCGCAACATCTGCGAGGAAGGCTAAGTCACGAGCAAGGTCGGCGTCGAACGGGGCTCCAGGCGCGTCCAGAACGCCGACGGACTCCTCCCGATCCGAGTTGATGATCTGCAGTTGTCCTCCCTCATGGAGGACGCGAAGGAAGTCCAGCACGTCAGCACGAGCCGTGGCATCGCCGCTACTAGCTAGAAGACTCCAGTGGAGCACCGGCGGCGGCACGTCGCTCGGATTCTCGATTGGCTTGGCGGGGTCAAGGATCGTGATCAAGGAGAGGGTCAAGGCAGAGGCGATGCAGCGCAGCACGACAGCCCGCTGATTGCCAACCTCGCGCATCGCCATGTCTGCGAAGGCGTTGATGTCAGCTTGGCCGACGGCCGACCGGACGAGGAGCCGGGCAGAGAAGGACTCCGGGGTCCGGACCCCGAGCACCACGGGCGCATCGACGAAGCGTGCGAGCCGCGCCGGATCACCGGACACCTCTCCGATCTCGCCGGCGTGGACGCGGTCGGGCAGTTGCAAATGCAGCCGCTCGTCGACTCCTTCGAGATCGGCGAGGAAGTGCGGGCGTTCGGCGTGTGCGACGGACACCCCGTGAAGAATACGCGCGGGCCGACCGCACGACCGTCTCTCGGCCGGGGGTTCGAAAGCGCAACGCCTAGCCGATGATCGAAGCGAACCCTCAGGCCGCCGAACTCGTCACGCAGCCCCCGAGCGCAGTTCGAATAGCGACTGGACGAACCCCTGGGGCCTGGCGCGGTCAGTCCGCGGCCGTGCCGCCGCTCGGCTTGCGCCGGCAGGCGCGCTGTAGGCACTCGCCACGAGGCCGGTAGGCGATCCAGCCCCGCGATACGAACCGTCAGACCCGTCGGTGCCCGCGTGGAGCGGGAGTACGTCGACCGCGGCGAGAGCGCCCGCACAGCTGATCGCACCGAGTTCCAGCGCATGGTCGAGGATGTCATGGCGGCGGGCACCATCGACTATGTCATCGTCCACAAGCTCGACCGCTTCGCCCGTAACCGCGTCGACGACGCCGTCATGAGCATGGCGCTGACCAAGGCCGGCGCGCGTCTCGTGTCATGCAGCGAGAACATCGACGACACACCGTCCGGCGCGCTGCTGCACGGCATCATGGCCTCGATCTCGGAGTTCTATTCCAAGAACTTGGCGACCGAAGTCAAGAAGGGCTTTGCGCAGAAGGTCAAGGCCGGAGGCACGCCGACACGAGCCAAGCTCGGCTATCTCAACGCCCGCGAGCTGACCCCGGACGGACGCAACATCGGGGTCATCAACGTCGACCCTGAGCGGGCACCGCTCATCCGCCTCGGCTTCGAGCTATACGCCACCGGCGACTACTCCTTCTCGACGCTGATCGATGTCCTCGCCGCCAAGGGACTACGTACCCGGCCGACGCGCAAGCACCAAGGCTTACCGCTGACGACCTCGCAGATCGACCGGATTCTCAAGGACCCGTACTACATCGGCATCGTCCGCTACAAGGGCGTCGAGTACCCCGGGGCCCACACCGCGATCGTTGACGAAGACCTGTTCTTCCGGGTGCAGGACATCATCACGGCGCATTCCATGTCCGGCGACAAGCGGCGGCTGCATCACCACTGGCTCAAGGGCACCGTCCACTGCGGCGAATGCGGCAAGCGCCTCATCTATACCCGCGCCAGGAACCGGCACGGAACCACCTACGAATACTTCTACTGCGTCGGCCGGCAGCACTACGACCGCAGCTGCCAGCAAGGCTGGATGAGCGTCGATGCCGTCGAGGACGCCGTCATCGCCCATTACAAGACCATCCAGCTCTCGCCCGCGCGGCAGGCCAAGGTCCGGGCGCACGTCCTCACGCGGATCGAAGCACTTGAGCGAACCGCCGACCAGCAGCGCGACAAACAGCAGGCTCACATCGACCGCATCGAAACCGAACAGCTACGCCTCATCCAGGCCCACGGTGCCGGTGCCGTCTCGCTGAAGCATCTCGTGGCCGAGCAAGCCCGCCTCAAGGCCGACATGCGGGCTGCCGAGGCCGCTCTGCGCTCCACCCAACTGAAGTTCGAGGACATCCGGACGACCTTCGGTCGCGCCCTCGACCCGGCTGGCGACTGCCACGGGCCTATGTCACCGCCACGCCGGAAGTCCGACGCATGTTCGACCAGCTGTTCTTCGAGCGCATCCTGGTCGAAGCCGGCGACGGCACGGCCCGCGTCAGCGGCTCGACCATCGCTAGCCCGTTCGGCGCCTTCCTGACCGACGACCTCTTGAAGACACCGGGGAAGGCCGCCGCGCCGACCCTCGCCCAGACACCAAACGAGGCCCCCGATCGACTCTTGGTCGACCTGAGGGCCTCGTGGGAGTCTTCCGAGCCCCAGACCTTCGTTCTCGCAGGCCAGGGTTCGAAAGACCTAGTGTTCTGGACCTTAAGTTCGTTATGTAAGTGTGTTATGCTGTGCCATGGCACGAACTGGACGGCCCAAGCAGGTGTTGGAGTTGACAGACACCGAGCGTGAGCAGCTTGCGAGGTGGGAGCGCCGACGGTCCTCCTCGCAGGCGTTGGCGTTGCGCTCGCGGATCGTGTTGGCCTGCGCGGAGGGCCGCTCGAACACGGATGTCGCAGCGGCGTGTGGGGTGTCGGCGCCGACGGTCGGCAAGTGGCGGCGGCGGTTTTGCGAGTTGCGCTTAGACGGCCTGGTCGACGAGCCCAGGCCGGGTCGCCCGCGGACGATCTCAGTCGAGCAGGTCGAGCAGGTGGTGGTCGAGACGCTGGAGTCCGCGCCGAAGAACGCGACGCACTGGTCGCGGTCAAAGATGGCTGAGCGCTCGGGACTCTCCAGGTCGACGATCGGCCGGATCTGGGGCACGTTTGAGCTCAAGCCGCACCTCGCGGACACCTACAAGCTCTCCAACGACCCGCTGTTCGTCGAGAAGGTCTACGACATCGTCGCCCTGTACCTCAACCCGCCCGAGATGGCGGTCGTGTACTGCGTGGATGAGAAAAGCCAGGTGCAGGCCCTCGCACGCTCCCAACCGGCGTTCCCGATGATGCCCGGCATGCCTGAGAAACGCACCCACGACTACGTCAGACACGGCACCACGAGCCTGTTCGCCGCGTTCAACACCTCAGATGGGACCGTGATCTCAAGCGTGCATCGTCGCCATCGCACGATCGAGTTCAAGAAGTTCCTGACCAAGATCAACGCCGAGGTACCCCAGCATCTCGACGTGCATCTGGTGTGTGACAACTACGGCACGCACAAGACCCCGGCGATCAAGAACTGGCTGGCGCGTCACCCCCGCTTCCACATGCACTACACGCCGACGTACTCAAGCTGGATCAACCAGGTCGAGCGTTGGTTTGCCTACCTCACGCAAGATCTCCTGCAGCGCTCCGACCACCGCAGCGTGCAGGCGCTGGAGAAAGACATTCGCAACTGGGTCACGGCGTGGAACGAGAATCCCCGGCCGTTCATCTGGACCAAGACCGCGGAGCAGATCCTGGAGTCCATCAAACGACTTCTACAACGAATTAACGGTCCGGGACACTAGCAATGGCGGGCCGACGGCAACGGGCTTCAAACCCGGAGGCCCTGGCCGGCCAACTTATCGAACTCCTGGTTGCCGACGAGTAGCCCGAGGATCGTTGCAAACGCCATCCCCAGAGCCCCTGCCATCTTAACAGGCGGCCGCTAGACATCCACGGTCTTCGCAACGTGTGTGCTGCCGACCTGGTGCCTAGCGTTCAGGCGGCGGCGGCGCCGCCCGGCGGGCGAAGCATGTTCTGCATCTCCGAGAACTGCTCGACCGATACGACCACCGCGCGCATGCGGTTTCGCTGGGTCAGCACGAACTTCTCCGAGTCGCCGCGTTCCAGCGCGTCGACCATGTGATTGAGCTCGCGCATGGCGTCCCGAACCGTGCGCAACTCGGAGTTGGCAACCTCGACTCTGTACAACGGCTCTCCCTCCGTAGACCCGATTGCGTGTCCGCCCGATGGTACGGAAGGGTCCTGACGGCTCGCGACGAAAACGTCGCATCTTCCGTCCGAGCTGGCACATAGATTCCGTCCGGAAATTGCGGCCCGGTCAAGCCACGGTGTCCACGAGCTGAACGATCCGCACCCGAGCATTTCGTGCGGAGAGTCCGGGGTGGGCAGCGTCGGACGCCGCGGTCGCCAGTATCGTTTTCTAGCGAACGTATGTTCGGTATCCCTAACACAACGGAGGTTCCTGATGGCGAAGGCGCGTAAGTCCGGTCAGACCAGTCGGCCCGTCGCTCGCAAGGCGGCGCGGCTGCTCGCCAACCCCAAGACCCCCAAGACGGTGCGCTCAGTCGCCGCGTCGGCGCTGCAGCAGACACCGAAGCGGACGGCCAAACCATGAATGGAGTTGATGATGGGCAACGATCGTAAACCCACCCCCGATGTCGCCAAGTCCCGCCCCGGCGCTGCACTGGCGATAGCCGCAGCCAACCTCGTCCCCGACCACGTAACCGTCTCGAACGACCGCGACGAGGGCATCGACGCTGGGGCTGCTGTTGGAGGATCGAGTCAGGGACAGCCCGGGCCGGGCGATCCGATCGACTTCTGTGAGCGCGTGCATGAGCTCCGATTCCGATGTCTGTCCGGAGCCACGCCGCATGTTGGTCAGCCTGTGCGGCTTGTACTCGCAAGTCCTCCGCATGTCGTCAGCACGACTGGTGAGGACATCGGCGAGCTGACCGATCGGCGATACAGCGCGATCCAGAACTGCCTTATGGATGACTGGATGCTGGCCGGACACATCGTCGAGCTCAGCCCCGACCGGAAGTACGGCAAGGTTCGCGTCGCGGGCCGTCGCGCATAGGATCTATCGCGATGTTCGATCGGCAATTGCGATTCCGACTCGGGCCAGGTCCGCTTTGCAATACCTGCTCGTTACTAGCAATCTGCGGAGCCGCGGAGCTGGACGACGCATGTCGTCCCGACTGGGGCGATCCGGAACAGGGCGGCCCCAACGCACTGCATCCGAAGGATCCCGACACTTGGGCGCACCTGGACGAAGTCGGCGGCGCCGGGTTCGACGACGTCGTCGCCCAACCGCAAGCCGCCCTCGAGCTTCCGCCGTTCGGACATCGGATCCGACCGCGCAGCGTCCTGCGTGGCCAGCTGAGCGACCCCCTGTGTTACGCAGGACCAGAGGTCGTCCGCAAGTCGGCCGTCACGAACTGCCACGAACTGCGTCAGCTCGTCGGGCTCAGCGATGCGCAACACGTCGGACTGGTGCTGTTTGGCCGCGACAAGGTTCTGGAGCTGCTGTGGGCGTGGCGCCTCGTCCAGGTGCCCCGAATCGCTGCTGCCGGCTACGCGTCCTGTGTGCCTCCGTCGTACTCCAACTATCTCGACCGACCCCGCACCGAGTACTTAGTCAACGCCAAGCGGTCGTTGGTGTATTTCGCGCTACTGCAAACCCACGGAGTGCCGACCATGCCGCGCGTAGCATGGATCATCGAACACGACGCCAGGCGATTCGCTGCATGGGTAAACGCCAATCCAGTCGTCGAGTGGGTCGCGCTCGATCTGGCACGGACCTCCGTACCTGGTTGGCAACGAGAGATGCGCCTTCTTGCGCTGTTCGATCGGTTGACCAATGGGCGCCTGTCGTATCTCATCCACGGGCCAGCCGTCCGGCGCCGCTGTGTTGATCTCTACCGCCTCATTGGTCTACACAGGGTGCATCTCACTAACACCCGCGCCGCGTCCATGAAGCCAACGGTCGATGGCGCGTCATTCGGTGATCGGTTCGCGTCAGAGCGGGAGGTGATCGAGAGCGCGCGGCGGCTGGCCTCCTCGCGTGACCGTCCGGCAGCAGAAGCAGCCTGACGTTCGAATGTTGCGCGGATACCGCGTGCTCCCGGATTCGCAACCGATGGCGAGCGCGGTCAACAATGTCGTTTGCGCAGCGGTGGGATGCATATCCGTGACCAGGGAGAAAATTGTGATCGACACTAGTTTGAGTCCGGGGGGACGTGTCCATCGGCTACGGATTGTCCGTCTTGTGGCGTCCCGAGCGAGTTAGGCGCTGTGACTGGCTCTCGGATGTGCCGATCCGGACCCGAGAACCGGATCTTGATCCGCGGGTAGTCGACCTCCCCTGAGATGCTCCGGAAGAAGGCACAGACGATCGCAAGGATGAGGCCAACCACGAGCAGCGGTCCGGCGAACGCACTGGAGCCAATCCACCAGTTAGCCACCGCGGACGCCAGAAGGCCAAGGGCCAGGACGCCGAGGAACGCGCGGGCCACGCCATCTCCCCAGCTCTTCATGTGTTCATCCCCCCTCGCCACTCTGGCGAGCGGGTAGCCGTGAGAGCTTTCCCTGTCTCGCGGCCGTGCGCTCCACGCGAATCCGGACAGCCGCTTGAACGTCTGGATCAGCTTCAAGCTCCGCAACCAGCCGAGCGAGAGCAGGACGCAGCACTTCCGAGACGGATGACAGGCCATCAACAAAAGCCGCCGCATCAAGGATGCGAGCTTCGTCTTCCGGCAGCCTAATGTTGATCTGTCGCGTAGCCATGTCGTTTCCGTCCGCCCCTTGTGCTACGTCGTAGCCGGCTAGATGCTACGGAGAGGCGGAGGACTTCGCAACGCCGCATCGAAGATGCTTAGTCGAGCAAGATGCCAACGAGCAGAACGCAGTAGACCGCTACTCGATATCGGCAGCGACGACTGGCAGGGCTGGCTCCACCGCTCGGCGGCCTCTACAGCCGCGGTTGCCGGGCCTTCGCTCAACCCGCCTGTCGCGCGGACTAAGCGGCTGCCCGAGGTGAGCGGCGAAGGGAGATACAACGGTCGGTTCCATCTTGCCGAAGCCAAGACCGCCGATCCGCATCGCTGACGAAGCACGCCAGTCCGAGCCTCGTCAACGTGAGCTGGACCGGATGGAGGCCGACAACATGCAAGGGAGCACTGCGGCTTCGGTCGCGTCGGCGTCGAGCCGAGGCACGGGCGCAGTGGCTGGGCCTGGCGTGACGGGACTGGCGCCTCGCGTCGCGCTCGTTGAGGCATTGGGGCATGCTGGCGACGGTCGGGCTGTGCGCCGGTGAGCGGCGAGGTGAGTACATCGCAGGCGGGGTCACGGGCCCGTCGCCGAATGGGAGGCCGTGAGCGTGGTTGGTTTAGGTCTCGTCCAAAGGCTTGTCATGCCCCCGGGGTGTCAAGCGGCCGCTCGATCCGGACGGCGATGACTGCCCCGCTCTGGATCGTGAACGTGGTCGGGCGGTCGCCGCGGTACCAGACGCATTGGCTGGTGGCCGGGTGGCGTCGACGATGCCGGCGAACTGCTCGAGGCCGAAGCTGACGCTGCCCTGCTTGGCGATCGAGTAGGTGATCGTCTTGACGCTGGCGGCATGGGCTGGGCGCGCCCGCGAGCACGATACTCGTGAGGCTCAAAACGGTAAGGCCCGACGCGAGCAGCCGTGATCGCGACCGCCTCCGAGAGGCGGCCGTTTCCCTGGGGCGGGATGGCATGCGACTAGTCGGTCGAGCGAGCCGACCCGAGGAGCGTGTGCACGGGGCTCATCCGACGGGTCCGCCGCGCCAGCTGATGAGCTTGCCGGGCTTGCGGCAGCTGACCGCCCACTTGTAGGCCGGATCCTTTGGTGTGGTGCGGGTGCAGGCGTAGCCGCGGAAGGTCGTCCTGGTCTTGCCGCCGTAGGCGCGGAAGTCGCGCGCCAGGCGCTTGGCGGTGCTGCAGGGGACGCCACGAGCGAGGACGTCATCCGCGGCGTTGCTTGCCGCGCCGCACTTGCGCGGCGGCGTGGCGGCATAGACCGGCGCGGCGACGACGAGCGTCAGGGCGGCAGCGGCGGTGGCGAGCGAGATGCGCGCCCCGCGAGCGGGCAGGCGGAACCGACGCCCCGGACGGGGCTGGGCAGCAGGCATGCTTCCTCCTTCGAGGACAGGTTCGGCGGGTCTATTGGGACCGCGCGCCCGGCGCGGATAGCCGCGGCGGACCTGGACCGGCCTCCCGCGGCGGACCGACCGTAGCAGGACTTATGACAGATTGGCAGGGTGTGTTTGTAGGGACGCGGCGAGCATCCACGGGTGCCCGACGAGTCCGTCAGTCCTCAACGCCAAGCCTTCGCCGACAATGTGCGGGTGGCTCGCGAGAAAGCCGGTCTGACCCAGGAGCAGTTGGCCTGGGCGGCAGGGCTACATCAGACCGAAATCGCGCGGATCGAGAGCGGGCGCCGCAATCCGGGGCTGGACACGGTGTTCAAGGTGGCGCGGGGGCTTGGGGTGCGATCCGGCGACCTCTTTCGGAGCATCGACTAGCGGCGCGAGATTGGGATTCTTCCGCTCGCCAGGCTAGTATCTCGTCATGGCTAGTGTTCTGGACCTTAAGTTCGTTATGTAAGTGTGTTATGCTGTGCCATGGCACGAACTGGACGGCCCAAGCAGGTGTTGGAGTTGACAGACACCGAGCGTGAGCAGCTTGCGAGGTGGGAGCGCCGACGGTCCTCCTCGCAGGCGTTGGCGTTGCGCTCGCGGATCGTGTTGGCCTGCGCGGAGGGCCGCTCGAACACGGATGTCGCAGCGGCGTGTGGGGTGTCGGCGCCGACGGTCGGGAAGTGGCGGCGGCGGTTTTGCGAGTTGCGGTTAGACGGCCTGGTCGACGAGCCCAGGCCGGGTCGCCCGCGGACGATCTCAGTCGAGCAGGTCGAGCAGGTGGTGGTCGAGACGCTGGAGTCCGCGCCGAAGAACGCGACGCACTGGTCGCGGTCGAAGATGGCTGAGCGCTCGGGACTCTCCAGGTCGACGATCGGCCGGATCTGGGGCACGTTCGAGCTCAAGCCGCACCTCGCGGACACCTACAAGCTCTCCAACGACCCGCTGTTCGTCGAGAAGGTCTACGACATCGTCGCCCTGTACCTCAACCCGCCCGAGATGGCGGTCGTGTACTGCGTGGATGAGAAAAGCCAGGTGCAGGCCCTCGCACGCTCCCAACCGGCGTTCCCGATGATGCCCGGCATGCCTGAGAAACGCACCCACGACTACGTCAGACACGGCACCACGAGCCTGTTCGCCGCGTTCAACACCTCAGATGGGACCGTGATCTCAAGCGTGCATCGTCGCCATCGCACGATCGAGTTCAAGAAGTTCCTGACCAAGATCAACGCCGAGGTACCCCAGCATCTCGACGTGCATCTGGTGTGTGACAACTACGGCACGCACAAGACCCCGGCGATCAAGAACTGGCTGGCGCGTCACCCCCGCTTCCACATGCACTACACGCCGACGTACTCAAGCTGGATCAACCAGGTCGAGCGTTGGTTTGCCTACCTCACGCAAGATCTCCTGCAGCGCTCCGACCACCGCAGCGTGCAGGCGCTGGAGAAAGACATTCGCAACTGGGTCACGGCGTGGAACGAGAATCCCCGGCCGTTCATCTGGACCAAGACCGCGGAGCAGATCCTGGAGTCCATCAAACGACTTCTACAACGAATTAACGGTCCGGGACACTAGAAAGCCGCCATTAGTTCGGGAGGATCCAGCCGCCGAGACTCTGCCGATGAGCTCCGATTCGGTCGCGGCGGATGCCATCCAGAGCGATCCCCAACCGCTCAGAATGAGGGAGCTCTCCCAGCACCTGAAGCACCCCTTCGTCGAGCGGTTCCTGCAACGCTTGGACGATCGGCTGGATATTGCCCAGCGCGAGCTCGGTGTGGATCGGCGAGTACTGGACCGAGAGGTACGCCTACATCTACCTCGCTACAGCGCTTTGGAGCTGGAGACTCAACCAGAGACCATTCTGTCCGAACTCCTGGCGACGCTTCGCCCGCGTCTGGCCGACGGGGTGACGCTGGCCCGCCAGCTTCGACACGTCGCCGGCGCGGCCGACATGACATCCGACGACAAAGTTGCTCGATCGGCGAACCGGGCGATCATTACGCAGCCCGGCAATGCGCGCCTAACGTGCCGGCAGCTTGCGCCCCAGGTCGGGTTCATGTTTCAAGAGGAGCTTCACTATCTTCATTGTGCGCGCCGGGACACAGTCCAGCATCTCGGTCTATTTCGTGATGGGTACATCATGCCTCTGGCATATGCTTCGTTTTCTTGGTGCGACAAGGCGACCGTTCGTGCCGAACTCGCTCGCGTACTCGACCGGAGCGTTCCACCCAACAAGGTGCTCGTCCTCACCCGTGCTTATGGTGTCTGCCCGTTACCAAGAAACATCATGAGTGCATTTCTTGCCCGAGCCCTCCGAATTGTGACTCGGGTGTTTCAGCCGGATTTTGTTGTTACCGCCGTCAACCCAATGCTCGGCTTCCACGGTGCGGTATACGCCAGCTTGGACTTTCACCCATTCGCACTCGCACGCGTCACGTATGCCTATAACAAGGCGGGACTTTACACCACGCGGCGTCTTGGCAATGCAGTCACACATCAACAGCTGCCTACGCCGCCCAATGTCCACCTCGCGTTCGCCTGCGGTCCGATCCGCCGGCAGGCGCCGCTGCGCTCCAGTGTATTGACAGTGCCTTCGCTAGATAGGATACTGAATATCGATGAGGTCGTCGATGTCACATCCTAACGCCAGAAATCAACTCGTCCGGAACGCCGCCCTTGCTCGTCGAGCGCTGCGACCGCAGCCGCGAGGCCAAACGGACGTGCTTTTGACCGACCTAATTGAATGGCGGAACGACCTCGAGCACGCTTGGTCCGAGAAGACGGCGCATCCAAGCTACATACTCACTTCGCCCCTTCACGTCTCCGCAGGGCAGTGTGGCGTCACATCATTCTGGCTCAGGGAGATGCTGGACAGTAAAGGTACTTGCACGCGCTTCGTGCGAGGATCACTATTTTTCTCTAACCGCACAGCGCCGCCTATTCTGGACCACTGTTGGTTAGAGCGGCAGCAGGGTTCAGATAGCTGGGTCATTGACCTGACCCTGGATCAGACAGGGTGGATCGATCAGATCTTGCTGGAACCTCGCTCATTGGCGAAGAAGCGCGGCCTTTGCTATGAGGGTGCGACAGGGCTGGCATTGCAGCAGCTACAGGACGACCCAACTATTGTTCGTCGGCTCATTCATCTGAAGTGGAATCTTGAGCAAAAGTCTGCGCTTAGGCGCATTACCGCGTTTGCCGCATAAAGCTGCCGCAGGGCACGCAGATGATGGACGGGCCGGCCGACGCCAAAGGCTACTGCTCGTCTCGTCGGATGCGCGTCCGGGTTACGTCCAGGACGCAATGTCGGCCCTAGCTGGCCCGGAGGGCATGCAGATACGGTTTCGGTATCAGCGCGAGTACGTTCCGGATGGCGTCCTAACTACGGTCGATGAAGGAGGGCTCGACGGTTGCGACGCCTTGGTGGCATTCGTTGCAGGGCGCGAGACCTCGGAGCCAGCCGTGGTACCGGTTCGGCTGGTCACCGTTTTGAATACCCGTCGTGTCGCGAACATGGTTGTGTTTACGTTGCGGCTTGGCGACTATCCTGGTGTTACGCGACACAAGTCCTTCGCAGAGCTTGCTAGCAATGGGAAGCGCTACCTGGACGAGCTTATTAGCGAGAACGACGGCACATACTTCCCCGTCACGACGGCTGTGCCCCCACTCGCTAACGACCCTCCTGAGAATCAGGATGATGCCTGGATCGCGATTGCCCGGAATCTCGCACTTGTCCCCCTACTCGCTAATGCATGCTTTATCCGAGTTGAGGGCGTGTACGACGCGTCGGACCAACATCTGCGGCTGGCTGCCGACGGTAGCTTGACGCTACGGGAGGAGCGCGCGGCGCACGTCCGCTTCAGCTACTTCACGGGCGTTCAGGACGACGCGGCGGCTCTGGAGATCGCGTGCACGACCGACGGTGAGCGAGTGAAGGTCATATCCGATGCCGTCCTGCCGCTCGGCCTGCGATACGATGTCGATCAGTTTGCGCTCTACGCTGGCGCCGTCGCGGTTCCGTCGTGGTCACGGCTCATTCTGCAGGTGCGGTCTGAAACTCGCAGCGACGGCTCGGCGACCAACAACTTGGTCCCCGTGCGGGTCGCGTTTCCGTTGGCGGTCCGACCAGCTCGCCGTGAACGCCTGTTCCGGATAGCACTGAGCGGGCTGGGCGCCATCCTCGTTGCGATGCCCGCGATCCTGGCTAAGGATGTTCCGGTGGGTTGGCGCATTGGCCTGGCCGCTGCAGGCGCAGCCTGTCTTACTGCGGTGACCGCATTGTCACCCAGGCACTGACAGGGAAATGTTCAGGATGTTTCGTCGATGCCCCCGTCCCCGACATTTCCATCCGCCCGAGACCGTTCGCGCAGCGGACAGCCCAACTAGGTAGAAAACACGGGTAGTCCGAGCGGCACCAGACCGAGAGCGGGCGATTGCAATCGGGGCTGGACACATCGCAAGGTGGCGCGCGGCTTGGCCTGTCGCCCTTTTTGAAACATATTCGTCAAGACCGCCTGTAGCCGTACGGCGCAGCGCGCTCGACGGCAACGCGATTCCTACGGCTCGGCAGGCTCGAGGCATTCATCCTCAGCCGCGCTTGCGCATGGGTCATCATCGCCGGCTGGCGGGATGAACGGGACGACCTCGAGATTGCCGAGGCTCCTGCCAATCTGTTCGCCCCGATACGGGCCGCCAACGGCATCCTTCTGGCCGGTGAACCGCACGGTGAGATAGGCGTTCGGATCAAAGGTCGCTAAGAGCGGCAGCTTCTCATCGAGCGCCCAGGCGCCCTGTGCGATGGCGGCACGACCCGTCCACAGCGCGATTGAGCCATCAAGGTCTCGGTAGCTGGCCCGAAGATGCACCGTCCCCGTTACGCGGGGATCAATCGAGCCCGCGACGCTAAGTCGGCCGTCCTCAAACGTGGCCCGGTTGAGCTTCAGATCCGTGCGCCGTTTAGCGACACGGAGCCGCGTGGAGTCCGCCTGCGTGGTGGCGTCGCCCGCGAACGATGCATTGATGATGCCGGTTCGGACCGAGCGTTGACGACCTACGAGTGGCTGCGTCACCGCCACGCGCTTCTCGCCTGCTTGCGCTGGTCCGGTGGCTGCGAACGATCGGCTGAACTGCCCGGCAGCCTGGTAGTCGATGGTGATGGTGCCGGTGGCACGACCGCTGATTGAGAGGACGGCTTCCAGCGCCCCGTCGCGCACCGTCGCCCGGAGCACCTTGAGTTTCGCGGGGAAGTAGACCGCCTCGACTCTTCCGTCAGACTCAGCAGGCGGATCGACGGCCGACACCGCTTGCGCGCGAGATGTGAGCACACCGACGACGACCAACACGAGACTGATCGAGAAGGCTGGCCCGCGCCGCCGGACCAAGCGTTTGCGCGGTGAGTCGCGTGCTCTCGTGATCATACGGTGCCAAGCTCGGTCGGACGCGAACAGATCAGCATCGTGTGTTAGCGCGGCGCCCTCATCTGCGGCGCAAACGTAGCGCGTTCGCGTGGACAGGACCAGTTACCGCCCTAGACGGCTCAATATTCTCTGGTATTGGAATGGTGACCAGCGTGTAAACCGGCCGCGGTTCTTGCCCACCCTGCTGTATATGATTTATACTTAGCTCCATGCTACATATCTCGCGCCGCGTCGTTCTTGCACTAACGCTCTGTATACTAGTCGCGGGCGGACTCACCGTGCTACTCTACCCGCGTGATAAGTCAGCGATCTACACAGTCGTCAGTTATGCTCCGGCCACGTGCACTGAAAATGAGGGACGCTCGGAGTGCGGGCCGGCTACGATAACCGTCGAGACCGCCGATGGTGAGCTACGTCATCTGCACCATGACGGCAACGAGCGCCCCGAGGGACACGCCGCCGGTCACCCGTTCGATGTGTATCGACCCGGCGCGAAGCTAGAACTCACCACGGTGGGCGACGAAGTGATCCGCGTCGAGCGGGTTGACAAGAGTCTTTGGCGTTTCGAGCAGCGATCGGTCGTCCCGCCGCTATGACCAGACCAAGGTAGCGACGTTGCGAAGCCGTACGCGGCTGGCCGGAAGCCGGCGGGCACAGCGCTGGGTTCGCCGCGATCCACTCAGACCTAAATCAGTGGGTACGGCGTGTCTGGTGTCGTCTTGGTGGCGTTGGTTGCCTGGCGGCGCTCGCGGACGGTTGATTGGAGTGCGGGCGGCATGATCGGCGTTCGGGTATTGCGCTCGGGCCGCGGTCAGCGTGGATTTGGGGTCGCCGAGTTGGGCGGGTGCAGCGGGCTGGTCGTCGGCGAGGGAAACGGCGGGGTGTTACGGGGCGCCGAGCGCGTAGGCGGCGTGGTAGGTCGCTTGGAAGACGTGCAGGTGGCGGAAGCCGTCGGGTAGATGCACGATCGTTTGGCGTGCCGTGCGGGTGATGCGGGCGGGGACGCAGAACAGGATCTGGCGCAGCGCCTTGGCGTGGCGGCGCAGCGGCGTGCCTTCGGGTGCGTTGGCGCAGGCGCCGGCGGCGGGGCTGATGTCGCAGATCATCGCGGTGATGTTCAGCGCCAGCAAACAGCACGCGAGCCACAGGCGGTTGGCGTCCATGTTGCCGCTGGGGAGGTGTCTGAGCGGCTGGCCGAGCTTTGCGTCTTTGAAGCGCTCCTCGATCTGCGCGCGCTGGCGGTGGTAGTGCTCGACCATGGTCGTGGTCTTCTCGCTGGCGGGGATGTCGGTGACGATGAAGCTGTAGGCGTACGTCGATGCGAGCTGGCCGTCGAGGATCATCGCGAGCTGGTCGGCGGGGATCGTGCTGCGCCGCCTGGCCTTGGGGCTGCCGGCCTGGATGTCGGCGGCGCTGACGGCGACGCGACGCACGATCAGGCGCAGCGCCTCGTGCTTCCAGCCGTCGGGCGTGAACGCGGTCTCGGCGACCTGCGCGCCACGCATCCCGGTCGCGTCGGCCCACACATCCTCGCCGATCTCGCGCCGCGCACGCCACATCCTGGTGGTCCGCGACGCCGACAGCGTAAAGCGCGTCTGCTGCTCGCGCAGCCTCATCATCAGCTCGACCGAGTAGAAGCCGCTGTCGCCGCGGACGGTGACCTGGCCGTGGCCGGCGGGCAGCAGCATGGTGGCGCGGGCGATCATCGCCGCGGACTCCAGGGCGCTGATCCGCGCCTGGTTGCCGCCGACCAGCTCGCTCGTCAACGCGCGGCCGCGCTGCGCCCACGTCACGACGTAGGAGTTGTAGGCCAGCGCGCCTGTGTGGCTGCGCGCCGCGCCGTGCTTCTTGCGTCCGTAGACCTCGGTCTCGGTCGCGTCGAGATCGAAGCTCACATCCTCGGCCCGGTCGCGCCCGACCTCGCAGTCAAGGCGCTCGCCGACGCGTGCCTGCGCACGCTCGATCGCGCGGATGTGACCCGGCCCGAAGCGTCGCGCGAGCTGACGCGCCGCCGGCGCCGACGGCGTCGCAGCGACCGCTCGCAACGGCGCGCCCGCACGGTCGGCGCGAACGTTCTCGACATCATCGAAGCAGTCCGCACCGGCGATCTGGCACTCCGCCAGCGAAACCGCGAACGCGCCCGCCGTCAGGCCGCGTCGCCGGCGCTTGACCGCGCGCTCCGTGCGCGCCACAGCGAGCTCCGCGTCGATCAGCTCGACGAGTCTCGTGCGGCGCGCCAGCTCGCCGACGATCGCCAGCCCCGCGTACGGCGTCAGGTTCAGATCGTCAGCGCGAATCTCAAGCCGTCCGGGGCCCGTGGCATCGTTATCGGCGTTCACCCGCAAGGTGACGCCACCTCACCGTCAGATTTGGTTCTCACACCCCGTAACCTGACAGTCGAGGCGGACGGAAAGCCCCGCGTTTGCGGGGCTTTTCCATTTCCAGCCCGATCGCGTCGCCGCTCGCGGGCCGACGCCCCCAGCCGCTACCCACTGATCTAGGTCAGAAGGCGTTTCGGGATAGTCAATCTCCAAGACTGCTTGACCGCAGCATCCGTTATGTGGAAGGCTGGCCCCCGGCCCCGGATCGGCGACGTGCCCACATCCGGCGTTATCTGTCGCTGACTTCGTCTGGGGGACACCGAGCCGTGAGAAGGTATCTAGCTGCAGCTACGTGCATCGCTGCATTGGTCGTGTTCATGAGCGTCATGGCAGTCGGCGCTGCGGTAGCCAGCACAACTGATCTCAAGGCGACACTGAGTGGCCCTAGTCAGGTGGCGGTTGGCAGCAGCGTCCCGTTGACGCTAGGCGCAACGGCCGCTGCGGGCCGGCGCGTGGTCGGCTTCCGGCTGACGTTCGGGGACGGATCACGAGCGCGCATTGGCTCACGCCTGCCGTCGGCACCAGTGACGCACGTCTACGCACGGACCGGGCGATTCACGGCTCGGCTCGCCGTGATCGATGACCGCGGCCATCTGGCCAGAGCTACCTTGCAGCTTGAGGTCGGGTCTTCGTCGGGCGGGGCGCTTGATCTTAATGCGTCCGCGATTCAGATCCCGCCGGGCTCAGCCTCGAGGGTGACGCTCCCGGCGCCGCTGGAGACCGTTACGAAGATTGAACCGGCGCGCCTTCCGGCCAAACTGTCGGCGACGGCCAAGAACGACGGACTATCGATCGCCGCGGCCGCCGGTGCGAGCAAGACCGTGAGAACGATCCGCGTACGCGGAGAAGGCTGCACCGTCAGCGGCTGCGGTCGTACGTTCGTTATGCGGATCCCGGTCACCGTGCGCGCGCTGAAGGCGCCGCCAGGCCTCAGTAGCTTCACCGAGGCCTCGCCAGATCGGATCGCCCGCGGCACTCCGCACCCGCTTGGAGGCACTGTGCTCCAAGACCAGTTGCTCATTATACTTGGTACGCCGGACTCCCCAGGCACCCGTACACAGGCTGATGGAGCCGCATCGACGGCTGGTGGAGTCATCTCAGGCGGAATCGACCAACTTGGCATCTTTGAGGTGCGCTGGAGCGCACCTCAGGATCTCTCAGCACGGCGCGCCACGCTCGGCTTGCAGCCCAATGTCACCGAGGTCAGCGATGCGGCCCTCGGACTGGACAGTGCGGACAAAGAGCCTCCTGGGGACTGGTCCGACGACCCCAGCGCGGTCACGTGGCCGTTCACCGACACCCGTGCGCCCGAGGCCTGGGACGTATCGACGGGTTCCAACGTTACGATTGGGATTGTCGACGTGGATAAGGTGTTCGGCTCCCACGAGGACCTCAACGTTACGGAAGAGATCGGCGACAATGGTGTCGGCGAACACGCCACGCACGTGGCGGGTTTGGCGTGCGCGAAGGACAACGGCATCGGGCTCGTCGGGTTCGCCTGGGGATGTCCGATCATCACGTCCGGATACAACGATGGCTCACCCCAGGGGATCGTGGACGCAGCTACCGACGTAGCGAACGCCGGTGCGAAGATCATCAACATTTCGATGGGTTTCAAGAACGGCGAGTGCGCCACGGCTGACCGGCAGAAGGAAATACTCGAGTCCCAGGCGGAGTGGAAGGGGTTGTTCCGCACGCTGTTTACGGGCGACGTTGGGAAGAACGTCGTGTGGACGATCTCCGCAGGCAATAACTGCGCCAACGGTGTGTCCAGCCCTCGCGGATTGAACTCAGATCTCGCCAACGTGATCACAGTGGCGGCCGTGAACTCCGACGGAGACCTCGCTCGCTTCTCTAACTTTGGCACGGGCGTCGAAGTCGCCGCGCCAGGCGGAGTCGGTCTTGGCGAGGACGGTGACGGGACCACGGGCGTTTGGAGCACTCTGGTGGAAGGCTGCTTCCTGTTCTTTAAATGCCAAACGTACGGCACCATGGCTGGTACGTCGATGGCCGCGCCAGAAGTTGCTGGTATCGCTGCGCTCGTTTGGTCGGAGCATCCAGACTTCAAGGCCGACCGCGTGGCGAGGTGCATCACAAACAACGCGGGCAAGACGGTCGGATCGGCGACCGAACAGAGCGACTTCCCGAGCAAGAGCACACACATGGATTTCTCTGGCTCTATTCCGATCGTCAACGCCGAAGCTGCCGCCAAGTGCGGTTCAACGGCCACGCTGCCAGCACCGACCGGCCCTTCCGGCAGCGCGGCCGGGGACCCGCATCTATCGACCTTCGACCAATTGCTCTACGACATGCAGGCCGCCGGCGAGTTTGTGTTTGCCGCCTCAACGACGGATGCCTTTGCGGTGCAGGTCCGAACTCGGCTGGCTGGCACCATCTCCTATGTTGATCAGTTCGCGGTGCGCACGCCGGAAGGTCAGGTTGTGATCTACGACGGCACCGGCGCTCGTGTCGACGGGGTTGCGTTGGACACGGGAGAGGTGCGGGAACTGACCGGCGGCGGCACGGCCGCTCCCAATACCCTGCAGCTGTCGGACGGAACGACAGTCTCGTGGGGTGCTCTCCCCAGCGCGCGCTCGGTTCGGGTGCACCTCGCATCGGGGCGCGTCGGCACCATGCGCGGCCTGCTGGGCGATGGCAACGGGCTCTCTGCGAATGATGGCGTAACCGTGGACGGCCGCCAGATCCTCGGTCCCGGTGCGCTCACGAGCCTTTCCCCGGAGCAGGCTGAGGCAGTTCTCTACGACGACTTCGCCGCAGGCTGGATCGTTCCGGATGGCGACCGGCTGTTCTCGGGGGACCGTCGACCGTTCGTGAAGCCGGCGCTACCGCAACCCTTCGCCGGGTTTACGACCGCGCAGATCGACGCGGCGAAGCAACTGTGCGCATCCAAGGGCTGGGTAGAGCCTGAGCTAAGCCTGTGCGTCTACGACGTCCTTGTCACTGGCGATCCGCAGTTCGCCGAGCCAGCCTTCCGGCTGGGCGCCGGAGCGGGAGCAACGTCGACCGGCGGCGAACCAAGCCTCGTCCGTGACGCAGACGGTGACAGCCACCCAGCGGCGACCGACTGCAACGACAATAACGCGGCCATCCATCCGGGAGCGACCGAGATCGCGGATGACGGCATCGACCAGGACTGCAACGGCGCGGACCTGGTGACGGCAGTCGCGCAGACGATTACGTTCAACGCCCTGCCGGACGTGCCGTACGGCACTGCGCCAATAACGTTGACGGCAACGGCATCCAGCGGTCTGCCTGTCGCCTACACGGCATCGGGGCCCTGCTCGGTTGCGGGAGCCATCCTCACACTGACGGGCGTCGGCAGCTGCTCGATCACGGCCAGCCAGCCAGGAAGCGCACAGTTCCTGCCAGCTACGCCTGTGACGCGTAGCGTGCGCGTCTCGAAGGCAGAGACACGAGTCAGCGCGCAATCCCTCCGGCTGTTCGGGCTTAGCCCCAGCAGAACCGCAATCGCAACTCTCATCTCTGTCGCCACTCGAGAGCCGCTGGTGGGCGCCACGCTCACCCTTCGAAGCGGCAGCAGTAGTAGTGGAGGCACGGTGATTTGCTCCAAGGCGACGGATAGCACCGGAACGGTGCGATGCCCAATGAGCATCCGCATTCTCCAGGCCGCGGTGCGGGCGGGCAGCTTCACCGCGACCTACGCCGGCAATGCGAAGTACGAAGGCAGCAGCGACACCGCGGCGGTGTGTTTGGTGGCGGGGACGCTCGGCCCCGCCTGTCGGAGCGGTGGCCGGCCGTAGCGCGGCCCTGGCAACTACGCGCTCGAGCGGTCCAAGCGGGGCGGGCTAGAGCGCTGGCGCCGTCGCCGATCGATGAATGAAGAACCCCCCGGCCGCGAGGCCGGAGGGCCTTCAAGCGGGTGCGGGGGGTGGGATCGGACGTTAGTCCAAGCCAAGGGGGCTGGGACTTTCGACCAATTCGGTTCTGGGATCGGCGCCCGACGGTTGGTCGACCAACTGCATGTAGATCTGCTCGACCTCGTCGGTCTGCTTAGGCAGGAGCACCAAGTACAGGTGCACCACGAAGTGCGGCAGTTGCGGACCGAAGCTGCTGCGCAGCAGGTGGCCTCGGACGTACCAGTCCGGCTCGTCCCAGCACCCGAACGGCAGTTCCCCGGGATATAGCCCGAATGTGCGCGACTTGTAGAGCACCTCGACGAGCTCGGGAACCACCGGGATGAGTGACTCGTAGATATCCCCCGGCCGGTGCACCAGCTCGATGGCCCTGGGCCGCCAGTAGACGCTGTCCTTGAGTGCATCGAGGAACAGCGACACACGGGGCGTTGGGTGTCCAAGACGCGGCGCGATCTGGTGGTACGGGACGCCCGGATCGAAGCCAGCCGCCTTGAGTTTGTCTGAGCGTTCCTTGGCGAGCTCTCGACTGCGCTCGGTGTCGACCTGCTCGTCATCTTTCGCCGCCATCATCAGCCTCCTGGTTGTTCAAGAGGCCGCACAATCGGCCTCGGGGCCAAGCGACGCGGTGGGCGCGTCTGCTCTGACCCGGGGCCGAAGGGACAAAGGAGTAGGCTCTTCACTCCTAGCATTCAAGAGTGAACGCAATTATTATCACATAGCGGGTGAGATGCTGTCAACCACCCGCAGTACGAGTACGTGTTCTAAGCGGTGGTGGCCTCGAACAGTGAGGCGGGGCTACCGTCGTAGGGAGGTGGAGTGCGGTCGGCACGACGGGCCTCGTCTACGCGGCGGCGCAGCGCTCGGTACGGGCCATGCCAGTCGTGACCTGACCCATGATGGCGGGAGGAGGCTTCTCGGAGCACGGCGACGTCGAGGCCGTAGGTGGAGCCAGCCGTTGGGTTGGCATAGCTGATTGATAGCAGCCCATTCGCGTCTAGCTCGAGCGATGACGCTTCGCTGCTCGAACTGCTTGTGCCGAGATGCCGGGTTTCGGATCCCCAAGCCCAGGTATGGAACTGGTCGGTCGACACCACCTCGAAGCTCAGTCTGCGCATCCCGGTGAACGGCGGGGTGACCGAGACCGAATGGAACTCGGGTACCGCTGGGTGGTAGCCGTGCCAGAGTCGACTGAGATGTAGCCAGACGTCCAAGCCTTGCTCTTGGTAGGGCTCGTAGACCGCGGGCTCGATCTCGCAGAGAGCGATATTCCAGGGCGACGGCTCATCGACAGGAACTAAGTGTCGAAGAGGATGCTCTCGATGTGACATCCGGACGCGGGGCGGGTCGCATAACGTCCGTGAGGCATTGCTCCCATGCGGACCGCTGCTGTAGCTTGCGGACCAGACTTGCCGCAGCCCGTGCGGACCGTGCACGTGCTCAAGCTCATAGAGGCGCAACCCTGGCCGCAGGACCCTCGATCGCGACCGACACATCGTCGATCCAGGCCCCATCGTCAGACGGGCCGGTGAGTCTACGGCGGTAGTCGAGCCAGCGGTAGCCAAGGCGTCGCTCAGCCTCCGTGGTGTACAGGAGTGCGGCGCAGGCCCACTCTCGTTGGCGGCGGGCGCGACACCGGCGCGAGAGAGCCCCTGGTTCCGGCGATGCTCAGCGTCGACAGCATGAATTCGCTCGGCCACGGCGCGCACCAGCTTGGGCCGTCGCCTCTTCCGGACCGTACTTACCTCGCATCCGACCTGCTGCGCGATCCTCATCTCACGGAGGCCGAGGTCCACACCTCGGGTGCCAGGAGCAGATCCAAAGAGGATCGCTGCATTGCCCTCCTCATCGGCGGCGGTGATCGCCTCCCGCAGAAGTTGCTCGGCCGCCACGGCGAGATCGTCAGGAAGGTCGGTCGCGGCACGGGCTCTGGTGACCGCTAGCTCGAGCAGCGTCGTGCAGCCCTTTCGGATCGTCTGGCTGCTGATGCCGTGCTGCAGGCTGCGATCCAGCTCCCTGGCGAGCTTCCGGACTGGGCTGTCCCAACTTTGTCCCACAGGCGTCCTTGTACACGATCTAGCGATGTCCCATCGAGCTGGTTTCCATGCGGAGCGTCGGGCATCCGCTCGATGAAACCCCGGAACGGAGGTAGACCATGCAAGGACCGGCTTTGAGCGCTGGCGAGATTGCTGCGCTGCTGGCTCGCGATATCAGACAGCTGAACAGACTTGGTGTGCCGCGAGAGCGGGCTGTTGACGAGGTCGCGAGGCGCCACGGCATCGATGCTGGCGTGATCGTTCGGCTCATCGTGCAACACAACGCGCCCGTCGCGGATCGGCGGGCCGCATGGAGCGCACCGACAACCTCCCCTCGCTCCTCGGCTCCTCCTCGCCGAGCCCGTCCGCTCGTGACGCGGCCATCGTGGAGCGCGCAGTCAGCCGTGACGTTGCTCTCGTGCGCGGCCGGGCCCGCGTGGTGTACGCCCGCGGCCGCGTCAACACCCACGCCATCGAGGACGTGGCCACCGAGGCCATGCTCGCCGGCACGAACGTCATGCGGCAGGCCGTTTCGCTGGCCACGCTGTGTCCGGTAGCCGAGCCGTTGCTGCGGACCATCACCGAGCACAGCGCGATGGCGCTGGGCCGCATCGTGTCCGACGCCGCCCGCGACCTGCGGGACTGAACCGCCGTGCTGCTGTTCGTGCTCGGACTGCTCGTCGGCGCGCTGCTGGCGCTGCGCTTTGTCGCGCGCCAGCGAGCCACCCAGCGCGGACGGGAGCAACAGGCGGTGGTGCGAGCCGAAGCGCGGCTGCAAGCGCTGGAGGCTGCCGCGCTGCGCGAGATCGCCGAGGCTGGGCAGATCGTGCCGCGACGTTCGTTCGTGCCGGTATCAGGGACGGGCTCGGCCGAGGTTGCCGCGGCACATGTCGCCGACCGCCGCTTCGAGGTGCGCTGGCGCCGGGTGCGCGTGCCTGGCTCGAACTGCAGCGGTCTCTTGGCCGAGCCGGTCGCTGCACAGCGAATCGTCGGTGCGCGTCAGACCCCAGCACCGGGCCAGTCGTTGTGAGCGGATTCGTAAAGGCATACACCCATCGCCGGTGCCTGCTTGGTCGCCGCGGTCACGCTCAGCATGCTTGACCAATACCGCGTCGTCTTGCTGTGGCTCGTGGCACTCATTGTCCTGGCCATCGTGGCCCGTGTGGTTTGGGCCTACACCAACTACTAGACCGCACTGTTGTTGTTCATTTCACCATTTACTTAGTAGACGTCCTGCTCGCATACTGGTGTCTACTAAGTAGATGAAGGGAGCAAAGCACACATGACACAGACTGGCCACAGCAAACGTAAAGGGGCTCGCCCACCGCGGCTGACCCCAAAGAAGCGCGACAGGGTGGATACCTCCCTCGTCGCACTCTGCTACTGGCTGATCGCCCAGCGGCTGGTAGAGGATGCCGAAGCCCACGGCGAGCTGGACTGTCCTGACGAGTCGGTGCACCCCGAGCGCCAGCTCGGCGACACGGATGAGCACAGCGACCCGGCCCTCGATCGTACAGTTGAGACCGCGGCCCGACGAGAACGAGAATCGGGAGGTCGGTCATGAGCGATCTCGTCTCGGTGGCGGTCGTGCTGGCCGGTATCAGCGGCGTGGCCGGATTGGGAGCGTGGGCGTTGGCGCGACCACCGATGCGGTTGGTGTGGCGGCAGATTCGTTTCCCGGGGGTGGTCACCGCCGGACACGTCCAGGCCCTGCTCGACGTGGTCGCCGGTCTCCGGGCCGGCCCAGTCGTTCTCGTGGTCGAGTCCGGGCCGGAGGGTGTGCGGTTTCTGCTCGGAGCTTCGGGCTCGCCTCTCGGCGCCATCACCCAGGCGCTGTCGGGCCTTATGCCGCAGCTGCGTCTCGACCCCACCGCTCCGCCACGCACCGATGGCTTCACGCTCTCGGGCCGGGTGAGCTGGTCGGGCAGCTGGCCGGTGCTACGTAGTGCTCCGCCCGAGCTGGCGGTGGCGTCGCTGCTTGGAGCGCTGACCGGCCTGGGCGCGGCTGAACGCCTGCGCCTCACTCTGTCGCTGAATCCCGCCGGGCGTCTGCCATCCCCAACACCGTCTCGCCGAACAGGCAACGCTGGTGGTGGCCTGCCACCGGAGCATGCGCGGGCCGTACGGACCAAGTCCGCGGAGTCCTTGCTGCGAGTCAGGATCACAGTGGCCACCGCCGCGCTACCGCCGGTGCGGGCACGGCAGCTGCTGGAGCGCGTGGTCGCGGTGCTGCGCACCCGCTCCGGGCTGCGCGGCCGCCTGCGGGTTCGCTGGCTCGGCCGGGCGGCAACCGCCAAAGCACTCGATCCGTGTCGTCGCTCCTTCACGGGTGGCCGCGGCACGCTGCTGACGAGCGCCGAAACCGTCCCGTTGACCGGTTGGCCGATTGACACGCCGATCATCGCTGGCGTCAGCTACGGCGTCGGGCCACGCCTGCTCCCTACCGCCAGCATTCCCGATCAAGGACGAGTTTTCGGCCACTCAACTTGGCCCGGACAGCAACGGCGTCGGCTGGCGCAGCCGGTTATCGGGGGACTGCAGCACACGGCCGTGATCGGCGGCACCGGCAGCGGCAAGTCGACGCTGGTCGCGTCGCTGATCGAGCAGGACATGGCGGCGGGTCGGGGCTGCTTGGTGGTCGACGCCAAGGGGGATCTCGTGTCCGATCTGTTGGCGCGCATCCCCGAGCGGCGCCAGCGCGACGTCATCCTGTTGGACCCGGCCATCGATGGCCCGCAACCGGGACTGCGGCTGTTCTCGCGCCACCGCGACGTCGAGCTGACGGCCGATCTGGTCATCACGACTCTGCGCGAGATCTGGCCCGACACCTTCGGGGTGCGTTCGGCCCAGTTCTTCCGGATGGGGCTGGCCACGCTGGGCCGGACCCCCGATGCCAGCCTGGTCGATCTGCCCATCCTGTTCACTGATCCGGCTTTTCGGCGCCGAGCGCTCAGGCGGGTGAAGGATCCGCTGCTGCGGGCGGCCTGGCAGCGCTTTGAGGCACTGAGCGTCGCCGATCAGGCCGCGCAGCTGGCGTCGCCGCTCAGCAAGCTGGAGGAGATCACCGGGCGCGCCCGGCTGCGGGTGGTGCTGGGCCAGCGCCAGCCGCGGTTGCACTTCGGTGAGGTGCTGGCCCGCGGCCGGATCGTGCTGGTGCGCCTGCCGCCCGGCCTGATCGGGCAACCGGCCGTACGCCTGCTGGCAGCCGTGACCCTGTGGCAGTTCTTCGCCGCGGTGGAGGCTCGGGCGGCGTTGGCTCCGTACCAGCGGCCGGTCTTCAACGCCTACGTCGACGAGGTCGCGGCGCTCGGCAGCGTTGGGCTGCCGCTGGGGGATCTGTTGGAGCGGGCTCGTGGCCTCGGTGTCGGGCTGACGCTCGCGCCGCAGAGCCTCAGCCAGCTCAGCCCGCACTTGCGGGCCAGCCTGATGGCCAACGTCGGCAGCCTGGCGGTGTTTCGCCTCAGCGCCAGCGAAGCCGCGGCGCTGGCGAGCGAATTGCCGGGCGTCAGCGCCGAGCAGCTGCAGCACCTAGATCGCTTCGAGATCGCGCTGCGGCTGGCGCTCGGCCCCGGCCAGCTCAGCAGCACCATGACCGCGCTCACGCCGCCGCCGAGCGCGCCCAGCAGCGATGCCGAGGTGATCCGGCGCCTGGCCGGTGAGAACTGGGGCGCCACCATCGAGCAGGTCGACCAAGCGCTGGCTGAGCGGCTGAGCCTCCCGCCTAGTGACGGGGGCGGGAACGACGAGCAGGACCACGGCCCAGTGCCGGTCGGGTCCAAGCGGAGGTCATCGTGAGCGCGCTGCGCGGTTCGCGCGTCGCTCCGCGCATCGGATGCGTCAGCGCCAGCGGGAACGCCCGCACGTTCGGGCGATCTGGCACATACCGCGCAGTGACTGACTGTGCCTGGCCGGGCACCGTCCCAGCAGGGAGCCGGTCATGAGCGGGCGCACCCAAGCCGACCGCCTGCAGGCCATAGCGGAGCGGCTGAGCCCACGGGACCACGCAATCGTGCGCGAGTTGGCTCGCCTGCGCTATGTCAGCACCGGCCAGATCGCGCGGCTGCACTTCGCCGCCATCGCCGTCCCGGCCACGCGCACCAGGCGAACGCAGCATCAGCTGACCCGGCTGGTCGGACTGGGCGTGTTGCAGCGACTGCATCGCCGTCAGGGCGGTGTGCGGGCCGGCAGCAGCGGCTACACCTACACGCTGCGCGCTGAGGGGCAACGGCTCGCCGCACTGCTGGATGGCCGAGCGATCCCCAGCGCCCGCCGCATCGACGAGCCCGGCAGCACATTCGTGGCCCATGCCCTCGCCTGCAGCGAGCTCTACACCCAGCTCATCGAGGCCGGGCGGGACAACCGGGTGGAGCTGCTCGAGTATCAGGCCGAACCGGCCTGCTGGCGCGGCTTCCACGGGCTCGGAGGACGAACCACTCTCAAGCCCGACGGGTTCGTCGCGCTCGGCGTCGGGCCGTTGGAGTACCGCTCATTTCTTGAGATAGACCGCGGTAGTGAGGGCAGCAGCACGCTGCGGCGCAAGCTGCGCGTCTATGCGGAGTGCTGGCGCTCGGGTGCCGAGCAGATCGAGCACGCCATCTTTCCACGGGTGGTCTGGCTGATGGACCGGCCCCGGCGAATCGAACTGCTCAACTCGCTCGTGGGCGAGCTCCCAGCTGAAGCGCAAGAGCTGTTCGTTGCAGTTCTAGCCGACGACGCCGTTGCGGCTCTGACGGGAGACACGCCGTGAGCTGCGGCGGGCCTCCAGCACCCCTGCACGGCGACCGCCACCGCTGGGCGCTCATCCAGGCCGATGCGCTGGCTCTGCTGTCGCAGTTCCCGCCGCACTCGATTGACGCCGTGGTGACCGACCCGCCCTACGGCCTGGCCTTCAAAGGCGAGGCTTGGGACAGCGGCGGCCTCGCCGATGGCCACGGCTTCGAGGCGTTCACGCGCTGGTGGGCCGGTGAGATCCGGCGCGTCCTCAAGCCGGGCGGCTACCTGGCCGCGTTCGGCGCACCGCGCACTGTTCACCGGCTCGTCGTCGGCTGTGAAGACGCTGGGCTCGACGTACGCGATCAGTTGCTGTGGTGCTTCGGCGGCGGGGTCCCGAAGTCGCGGCGGCTGCCGGGCGGCCTCGGGACAGCGCTGACGCCGGCCTATGAGCCGATCGTGCTAGCGCGCAAGCCGCTTGACCGCGCCACGCCAACCACGATGAGCAACGTCACCCGCCACACCACCGGCGCGCTCAACATCGATGCTGCCCGGGTCCCCACGCCCGCCGCTGTCGATGCTGGCGACGGGTTCTGGCCGCCCCACCTCCTGCTCAACCACGAGCCGGAGTGCGACGTGCAGGCCAGGGACTGCGTGCCGGCGTGTGTCGTCCCGCTATGAGAGCGACGGGGCGGATTCCAGCTGACGTTGCAACACCAACGCGTCTTTGGAGGTTGCATGCGTGACAGGCGACGGTCGCCGGCGGGCGGGGTTCAGGCGGAGAAGCAGCAGCGCTATCTGCAGCTGATCGGTCAGGACGTCAACAACAGCGAGGCGTGCCGGCAGGTCGGGATCGACCGCAAGACGGGCAACCGGTGGCGGTACGGCCGGAAGCTCAGAAATTCCGCCGGGGCACTCGTCATCTATCCGCCGGTGAAAATCAAGCAAGCAAGACCGCGGAGCCCGCGGTACCTGTCTGAGCAGGAGCGGATCCAGATCGCTGACCTGCTCGCCGCGGAGACGACGGTTCGCGGCATCGCACTGGAGCTAGGACGCGCGCCGTCAACGATCAGCCGCGAGATCCGTCGCAACAGCGACCCGGACGGCAGGTACCGCCCTCACCACGCCGAGCAGGCCGCCCGGCTCCGGGCTTGCAAGCCGCGCAAGCGACGCATCACGGTCGACACGGTGTTGGCCGCGACCGTCGCGCGACTGCTGGCCAAACGCTGGAGCCCCGAGCAGGTGGCGCACGAGCTCCGCGAGGTGTTCGCCGGCCAGCCGTTGCGCTGGGTGTGCAAGGAGACGATCTACCAGGCGATCTACGACCCGGCGGTCGCGCTGACCCGGCCAGCGCGGCGCCGGCGCCGCAGACGACGTCTGCTTGGCTTGCAGCGCCGTGGGCGGCTCACGGCGATGCGGATGATCGACGAGCGTCCCGACGAGGTCGAGGATCGTGTCCAGGCCGGTCACTGGGAAGGCGACTTGATCATGGGGCGCCGGCAACCGGTCGGCGATCGGAACGCTGGTGGAGCGCACCACAAGATTCGTGATCTTGCTCGCGTTCCGGGACGGCATCGCGACCGCCGACGGGGCCCGTCAGGCCATCACGAGCGCGCTGGAGAGCCTGCCGCAGGCGTTAAGGCGGACGTTGACCTGGGATCAGGGCAAGGAGCTCGCGATGCACCAGCAGATCACGGCGTCGACCGGCGCCGGGGTGTTCTTCTGCGACGCGCATTCCCCGTGGCAGCGCGGCAGCAACGAGAACATGAACGGGCTGCTGCGCGACTACTTCCCCAAGGCAACCGACCTCAGCATCCACACCACCGAGGACATCGCCCGGGTCGCCGCGGAGGTCAACGATCGGCCGCGCAAGACACTCGGCTGGCACCGCCCGGCGGATCTGTTCAACATTGAGATCACGGTCGCCGCCGCGTGACCGACCCTCCGGTGAAGCGCGCGCCTGTGCACTCCTCATACCGAGGACTCGCCGCTATAGGATCCGCCCGTCATCGTTGCGACGTTGGCTGGCTTTCCCCCCGTCGCAGTGGGGCCAGATGAGACCGTCGTTCCTACCGCTAATCGACCGAATCGCCGCGCCACGGCGCGCCCCGGACGCGCCACCGTTCTCACGACTGTTCTACGCCGGCAAGGTCAGCCGCGCCGAGCGCGAGGCAGGGCTGGCCGATCTGCCCAAGGAATCACGGAGCTTCTTCTCAGAGCCCAGCGGCCGCCCACGCGCCAACGTGCATCCGACCGTCAAGCCGATCGCGCTCATGCGCTGGCTGGTGCGGCTAACCGTTCCGCCCGGCGGACTGGTGCTCGACCCGTTTGCGGGCTCAGGGTCCACCGGCATCGCCACCGTACTCGAAGGAGGCCGCCAGTTTATCGGTATCGAGCGCGAGCCCGAGTACGTTCAGATCGCCCGTGCCCGTATCGCGCACTGGGCACCGCGGTCCAGTGCGGAGCCGCCCGCATGATCGCCGCCCACGACCGTGCGGCGGGGCTGGATGGCCCCGCGGGGCGCAGGAGGGATCGAACCGATCCTTCGTGCGCCCCGTCATTGCCATCCACATCCAAGGAGGTGGTCTTCGCATGACGAAGGCCCAACAGACCTACGAGCGTGTCAATGCGCTCGTCGACAGCGGCACCAAGAAGGCCGAGGCCTTCAAGCAACTCGCCGAGGAATACGGCCAGCCGGTCGACTCTGTGCGCGGCGCCTACTACGGCCACAAGCGGGTCGTCGACACCGGCGGCCAGCTCACCAGCGGGCGCGGCTCGACCCGTCGCCCACGCAAGCGTGAGACGACCACTCAGGACGCGATCGCGTCCGCTGTGGCCAGCTTGCGCAGCGCCGTCGACGCGATCGAGGCGGAGGTCGAGACCGCCCGCGAACGGGCCGAGGAGGCAAGCGCCGAGTACGCGGCCATGCAGGCCGCGGCACCCGGTCGGATCGAAGAGATCCGGGCCAAGATCGCCGTGCTCGATCCGACGGCAGATGCGGCGGGGGACACGAACGCCGAGGCACCAGAGACCGATGCCGGCCAGCAGCCCGCGAGCAAGCCCACCACCGGCAAGCCGGTCAGGAGAAATGAGGCGACGGGCTCGTAGGTCGAGCCTCAGACCTAGATCAGTGGGTAGCGGCTGAGGGTGCGGCCCGCGAGCGGCGACGCGATCGGGCTGGAAATGGAAAAGCCCCGCAAACGCGGGGCTTTCCGTCCGCCTCGACTGTCAGGTTACGGGGTGTGAGAACCAAATCTGACGGTGAGGTGGCGTCACCTTGCGGGTGAACGCCGATAACGATGCCACGGGCCCCGGACGGCTTGAGATTCGCGCTGACGATCTGAACCTGACGCCGTACGCGGGGCTGGCGATCGTCGGCGAGCTGGCGCGCCGCACGAGACTCGTCGAGCTGATCGACGCGGAGCTCGCTGTGGCGCGCACGGAGCGCGCGGTCAAGCGCCGGCGACGCGGCCTGACGGCGGGCGCGTTCGCGGTTTCGCTGGCGGAGTGCCAGATCGCCGGTGCGGACTGCTTCGATGATGTCGAGAACGTTCGCGCCGACCGTGCGGGCGCGCCGTTGCGAGCGGTCGCTGCGACGCCGTCGGCGCCGGCGGCGCGTCAGCTCGCGCGACGCTTCGGGCCGGGTCACATCCGCGCGATCGAGCGTGCGCAGGCACGCGTCGGCGAGCGCCTTGACTGCGAGGTCGGGCGCGACCGGGCCGAGGATGTGAGCTTCGATCTCGACGCGCCGAGACCGAGGTCTACGGACGCAAGAAGCACGGCGCGGCGCGCAGCCACACAGGCGCGCTGGCCTACAACTCCTACGTCGTGACGTGGGCGCAGCGCGGCCGCGCGTTGACGAGCGAGCTGGTCGGCGGCAACCAGGCGCGGATCAGCGCCCTGGAGTCCGCGGCGATGATCGCCCGCGCCACCATGCTGCTGCCCGCCGGCCACGGCCAGGTCACCGTCCGCGGCGACAGCGGCTTCTACTCGGTCGAGCTGATGATGAGGCTGCGCGAGCAGCAGACGCGCTTTACGCTGTCGGCGTCGCGGACCACCAGGATGTGGCGTGCGCGGCGCGAGATCGGCGAGGATGTGTGGGCCGACGCGACCGGGATGCGTGGCGCGCAGGTCGCCGAGACCGCGTTCACGCCCGACGGCTGGAAGCACGAGGCGCTGCGCCTGATCGTGCGTCGCGTCTGTTGAGCGCCGCTGAGATTGAGCACGAGCGGCGGGCGTGGCGCTGTTCGTGGTGGTGACGGTGCTGGCAGGCTTGGCGCGTTCGTAGACGCGCGAGAGCCCTCCCGCCAGCTTGGCCGGTTGGCGTCGGGAGGGCTCTCTGGATGCCGGAGGTGGCACCTGATGTTGATCGTATGCGCCGTGCCGTCGGCGGTCGAGGATGGGCTTGCGGGCGGGGGGCTGGCGTGCCCGTCGTGCTGGGCGGTGTTGGGGCCGTGGGGCCATGCGCGGGCGCGGGTGCTGCGGGGCGAGCGTGGGGATCGGGTGCTGCGGCCGAGGCGGGCGCGGTGCCGTGGTTGTGCTGGGACGCATGTGCTGCTGCCGGACTGCACGTTGCTGCGCCGGCAGGACGAGGTGGCGGTGATCGGCGCGGCGATCGCCGCGCATGTTGGCGGGCAGGGGCATCGGAAGATCGCGGCACGGCTGGGATTGGCGGCGGGCACGGTCCGCGGCTGGCTGCGGCGGTTCGCGCAGCGGCGAGAGCTGCTGCGCGCGCATTTCACGCGGTGCGCGGCCGTGTTGGAGGTCGAGGTCGGGGCGCTGTTGCCGGCCGGCGGCGATGTCGCGGACGCGCTGGAGGCGATCGGGGTTGCGGCGCGGGCGTGGCGGCTGCGGTTCGGCGAGGGGGAGGCGTGGCCGGCGGCGTCGCGGCTGTCGGGCGGGCTGCTGTTGGCAACACGAGCGCCCTCCTACCCGTGGCGGGCGTGAGGTGAGACGGTCCCGCGCTGATGAGCCAGGGTGCGGGAAGGACCGGTGAGGAGCGTCGCCGCGAGGTCGGGCTGTTTCGCTACGCGCTGATCCGCGACGCGGCCGATTTGGGCTTGTCGAAGGCTGAGCGCGGCCGGCTTGTCCGTGCGCTGGCCGAGCGTGAGCATGTCGACCCGGACGGGCGACCGGTGCGGGTCAGCCGCACGACGCTTGACCGCTGGATTCGCGACTACCGCCTCGGCGGCTTTGAGGCGCTGCTTCCGCGGCCGGCGGTGGTGGCGCCGCGCACGAGCGCCGAGCTGTTGGAGCTGGCGTTCGCGATCAAGCGCGAGCGGCCCGAGCGCACGGCGGCGCAGGTCCGCGAGGTCATGCTCGCGGCCGGCAAGGGCGCTCCGGGGCTGCGGACGTTGCAGACCCATCTCGCCCGGCAGGGGCTCAACATTCGAGCGGACGGCCGCTCTGCGGGGAAGGTCTATGGCCGCTTCGAAGCCGCGCCGCGCAACGCGCTGTGGACCGGCGATGGGCTGCATGGCCCGATCCTGGCCGGGGCGACGGCGCGCAGGGCGGTCTTGTTGGCGTTCATCGACGACCACAGCCGGCTGCTGGTCGGGTGGCGCTGGGGCACCGGTGAGGACGTGTTCCGGCTGGAGGCGGCGCTGCGCTCGGGGTTGATGGCCCGTGGTGTCCCGGAGGCGATCCTCGTCGACCGCGGCTCGGCGTTCGTGTCCTCGCAGCTGCTGCGCGCGTGCGCCGTGCTCGGCGTGAAATTGGTCCACGCCAGCCCGCGAGCCGCGACGACGAAGGGCAAGATCGAGCGCTTCTTCCGCACGGTCCGCGATCAGTTCCTCGTCGAGATCGACGACGGCCTCGAGCTCACTGACCTCAACCGCCTGTTCAGCGCGTGGCTTGAGGTCGTCTACCACCGCCGCACTCATTCCGAGACCGAGCAAACGCCGCTTGCGCGCTTCGAGGCGGCGGGGGCGCCTGCTTTGCCGACCCCCGCTTTGCTGCGGGAGGCGTTTTTGTGGAGTCAGGAGCGGACGGTCACCAAGACGGCGACGGTGTCGCTGCACGCCAACAGCTACGAGGTCGACGCGGCGCTCGTGGGACGCAAGGTCCAGCTCGTCTTCGATCCGTTTGACCTGACGCGGATCGAAGTCCGCTACCAGCACCGGCCGTTCGGAACCGCGGTGCCACTGGTGATCGGCCGCCAGGTCCATCCGCAAGCCGAGCGCGAGCTGCCGCCGCCACCGACGGGCACCGGGATCGACTACCTGAAGCTGCTGGCCGAGCAACGCGACGCCGAACTGGGCGGGCAGCGGATCGACTACGCACGCCTCGCCGAGCCCGAGCCCGAGCCCGAGCCCGAGCCCGAGCCCGAGCCAGGCGACGGCGACGACACCACCGACCAGGAGGCAGGATGAGTATCGACCGGTTGCGGGCGCACTACGGGTTCACGCGGATGCCCTTCGGCAAGGACATCGCGCCCGGCGCCCTACATGGACATGGCGCGCACGCCGAGGCGGTCGCGCGAATCTCGTGGTGCATCAGCGAGCAGGCGATCGGCGTGATCACCGGCGAGTGCGGCGCCGGCAAGACCGTCGCCGCCCGCGCCGCGGTCGCGGGCCTTGACGCCTCCAGGCACACGATCCTCTATCTCGGCACCCCCGGCGTCGGCCTGCGGGGCATCTACGGGCTGATCGTCACCGCGCTCGGCGACACCCCGCGGTTTCACCACGCGGCGCTGATCCCCCAGGCACAGGAGCTGCTGGTCGCCGAAGCCTCAGAGCGCGGCAAGCAGGTCGTCTTGATCATCGACGAAGCCCATCTCCTGGACGGGGAATCGCTTGAAGGCGTGCGCTGCCTATCGAATCTCGGGATGGATCAGACGGCGCCGTTCACGCTGCTGCTGCTCGGCCAGCCGACGTTGCGTCACCGGCTGCGGCGGGGTGCGTTCGCGGCGCTGGATCAGCGGATCGCGGTCCGCTACGCGATCAACGGCCTCGACTCAGCTGAGACGGCCAGCTACATCGCGCATCATCTCGCGCTCGCCGGCCGCTCGGACACGCTGTTCAGCGACGACGCCGTCACGGTGATCCACGACCACTCACGCGGCCTGCCCAGGCTCGTCAACAACCTCGCCGTCGCCGCGCTGATCGCCACGTTCGCCGCCAAGAAGGCGATCGTCGACGAGTCCGCCGCACGCGTCGCGATCGCCGAGATCTCCGCCGAATGAGCTCGCTGTCGCTGCTCGACCAGCCGCCCGAGGACCCGCCAGACGCCGCCATCCTGCCGGCGCCGGCAGGCTGGCCGGCGCCGCCAGACCGGGCCGTCTACCACCAGCTGCTCGGCGAGATCGTGCAGAAGATCGCGCCGCACACCGAGGCCGACCCCGTCGCGATCCTGACCCAGCTGCTGGTTGCCTTCGGCGCCGCCGCCGGCCGCGGCGCGTTCTTCCAGGTCGAGGCGACCCGCCACTACCCGAACGAGTTCATGCTCCTCGTCGGCGACAGCGCCAAGGCCAGGAAGGGCTCCTCCTGGGATCACGTCCGCCGCCTCCTCGCCGACGTCGACCCATCGATCGAGCACCGGATCCTGACCGGCCTGTCCAGCGGCGAAGGACTGATCTGGGCCGTCCGCGACCCCAGCACCCAGGACCCCGGGATCAGCGATCAGCGGCTGCTCGTCATCGAGCCCGAGTTCGCCGCCGTCCTAAAGACCTCCGCGCGCGAGATCTCCACGCTCTCACCAACGCTGCGCTCGGCTTGGGACGGACGGCCGCTGGCAATCCTCACCCGGACCGCGCCCGCCCGCGCCACCGGCGCGCACATCACGCTGATCGGGCACATCACCCGCGAGGAACTGCGCCGCCACACGACCACGACCGAACTCTCAAACGGCTACCTCAACCGGTTCCTGCTGATCGCCTGCCGCCGACAACGGCTGCTGCCCGAAGGCGGCCGCCACGACCCGCTGCACGACAGCGGCCTTGATCGCCGCCTCGCCGCCGCCGTTGCTCACGCCCAACGCGCCGGACAGCTGCGCCTGGACGACGACGCCCGCGCGCTCTGGCATCACGCCTACCACCGCCTCGCCGAGCCCGCCACCGGGATCGTCGGCCAGATCACCGCCCGCGCCGAAGCGCACGCGATCCGCCTCGCGCTCCTCTACGCCCTCACCGACAGCCAACGACAGATCAATGCGCAGCACCTCACCGCCGCGCTCGCGCTGCAGGACTACGCGGCCCGCTCCGCCGCCTGGGCGCTGACCGGCGCGACCGGCCAACCGCTCGCCGAACAGATCCACACCGCCCTCCAAGCACACCCCGGCGGCCTGACCCGCAGCCAGATCAGCGACGCCCTCAACCACAACCAGCCCGCCGGCCAACTCGACCACGCCCTCCGAGCCCTCCAGACCACCGGCCGCGCGACCGTCACCCAGATCGCCACCGGCGGCCGCCCCGCCCAACTCTGGGCCGCGACGCCGGCCTCCTGACGGGCTTACTTCTTCTTTCGTACCCGACCCCTCGATGCCCATCTCCAGCGGCACCGCCATCACCAATCTCAGCGGCGCTCAACACGCGTCGCCGTCAGCGCCGCCGACATCCAGGCCGGCAGCCCCAAGGCCAGGCGGCGCAGCACGATCCCCGCCGACCAGCTCGCGATGATCCTCGACGGCCAGCTCGCATCGACGTACGCCTACAGCTTCATCGTCACCGACATCCCCGCCAGCGAGAAGACCACGACCATGGTCGAGCACTACCACCGCCAGCGCGCGCAGATCGAGGAGCGCTTCAAAGACGCAAAGCTCGGCCAGCCGCTCAGACACCTCCCCAGCGGCAACATGGACGCCAACCGCCTGTGGCTCGCGTGCTGTTTGCTGGCGCTGAACATCACCGCGATGATCTGCGACATCAGCCCCGCCGCCGGCGCCTGCGCCAACGCACCCGAAGGCACGCCGCTGCGCCGCCACGCCAAGGCGCTGCGCCAGATCCTGTTCTGCGTCCCCGCCCGCATCACCCGCACGGCACGCCAAACGATCGTGCATCTACCCGACGGCTTCCGCCACCTGCACGTCTTCCAAGCGACCTACCACGCCGCCTACGCGCTCGGCGCCCCGTAACACCCCGCCGTTTCCCTCGCCGACGACCAGCCCGCTGCACCCGCCCAACTCGGCGACCCCAAATCCACGCTGACCGCGGCCCGAGCGCAATACCCGAACGCCGATCATGCCGCCCGCACTCCAATCAACCGTCCGCGAGCGCCGCCACGGCAACCAACGCCACCAAGACGACACCAGACACGCCGTACCCACTGATTTAGGTCAGAGACGGACAGGCAAGCGGTACTCGGGGTTGAGCGGAGCTCCCCCGAGTACCCATCGTCACCACGACACCGCGTGGTCCCGACTGGCCACCATCACCAACTCACCAGTAAAATTGACAATTCTACAACGCCAGAACCATTTACTAAGTAGAGGGATCGGCGCATACTGAAACCACTACATCAACAACACCAACCCCGTGAAAGGAGGGATTATGAAACAACACCAAGCCTCGCGGCTGGGGACGCTGATCGCCCGCGCCCGGCAGGCCCGTGGTCTGAGCTATGAGGCCCTGGCCCGCGAGACCGGGTTCAACCACGCCTGGCTACACAAGCTGGAGCACGGCCGCATCATCGACCCGGCCCCTGACCGCGTCGCCCGCCTGGCCGAGCTGCTGGACATCGACGTGGCGCGGATCGACCGCATGACTGGCGATCACGTCTCGCGCTCGCTGCCTGGTCCCCGCGTCTACTACCGCAGCCGCGACAAGCTCAGCCCCGCCGCCCTCGATGAGCTTGAGACGGCGGTCGCACGCATTCTCCGCAAACACGAACGCCGGTCGAGCGGCCAGAACGCCGGAGGGACGTCATGACCCCGGCTGCCGCACCGCTCCCACCCGACGAGAACAGCCGACTGCTCGATCAGCTGCGGCACCTGATGCCACGCCGCCGGACACCACTGAGCACCGACGAAGCGCTGCAGATCGCCGAACGCCAAGCCGGACGACTCCGCCTGCAACTCGGCTTCGCCAACCGGCCGGCACTGCCTGCGCGGGTGATGGCCGGCCTGCCGTTCATCCGAGTCGCACGCGAACCACTGCTGCCAACCCCCGGACTGCTGCTGGGCACCGAGCTGGGGTGGGTGATCGCACTCAACGCCGAGGACTACGCCACCCGCCAAGCCTTCAGCTTGCTGCACGAATTCAAGCACCTGCTCGACGACCCGTTCACGCCGATAGCAGCCACCGAGCACGACCCGGTGGCCGAGCGCATCTGCAACCACTTCGCCGCCTGCGCCCTGATGCCTCGTGTCCTGCTCAAGCGCGACTGGGGGAGCGGCATCCAAGACGTCCGCACCCTTGCTAGGCGCTACGGCGTGTCCGCCGCGGCAATGGGGATCCGCCTGCGCACCCTCGGCCTGGCGATCACGCTGCGCCGAGGCGACCGGCCTGACCTCAGCGCTGGTGAACTCGACCGCCTCTCCACGCGCCTGGCGCGGGCCTGGCACCCGACGGCGACGACAACCTTCCAGTCCGTTGGAGGCTCCCGATGACCCGCAGTTCAACACCGACAGACCTGACCCTCACGAGTCAGGGCCTTGGCCTCGGCACGCCGGGAGAGCTGATCGCAGTCGCCAGTGCAGGCAGCGACGTAAGCCGATCGGGCCCAGTCACGGCCTGCATCTACCTGCGGGTGTCGACAGCCGAGCAGACCCGCCGCGGCTACGGCGGCGAGGGCTACTCCATCCCAGCCCAGCGCGACGCTTGCCGCGACAAAGCACGCCAGCTCGGTGCGACGATCGTGCGCGAGTACGTCGAGCCGGGCAAGAGTGCCACCAGTCGCAACCGGCCCGCGCTGTTGCAGATGCTGGCCGAGCTAGACGACCTGAACCCAAGTCACGTCATCTTCTACGACCTGTCGCGTTCGGCGCGAAACGAACGAGACGCCTACTGGATCCTGGAAGAGATCACCGAACGCGGAATCAAACTGATCTCCACCCAGGAGAACTTCGACGACTCCGCCGAAGGCATGCTCCAGTTCGGCACCCACACCAACCTCAACGCCTACCGCTCGCGCAACGACGGCAGGAAGGTCAAGGTCGGCCTGGCCCGCAAGCACGAAGAAGGCGGCACCATCGGTCCCGCCCGACCTGGCTACCTCAACGTTCGCGAGCAGGCGCCGGGCGGCTACGACATCGCCGCCATCGCCGTGGACTCCGACCGTGCCCCACTGATCCGCCTAGCGTTCGACCTGGCGCTCACAGGCGAAAGCGTCAGCCAGATCACCGAGCTGGTCGCTGCGGCCGGACTGACCTCGCGGCCGACGCCGATGCGGCCAGCCAAGCCCTACGGCCGCGCCAGCATCTACCGCATCCTGCGCAACGACTACTACGCCGGCATCGTCACCCGGCGCGATGAGAAGCGCGTCGGCCGCCACGACCCCATCGTCAGCGTCGACGAGTTCGAGAGGGTCCAGGAGATCCTCTCGGCCAGCCGAGTCGGCTCGGCGCGCGGCAGCCGCAAGCACCACCACTACCTCTCCGGCCTGCTGCTCTGCGAGCGCTGCGACAACCGCTTCGGCTACAGCAACAGCCGCGGCAAGCTGGGCCGGTACTACGAGTACTACAACTGCCTCAGCCGCGTCACAGCCCAGGGCGCCTGCGGCATCTGCCACCTGCGCATGACCTACGTCGAGGACCGCCTCGACCAGACCCATCGCCGCGACCTCCTGACCAGCAGCCAGCGCGCCGCGGTTCGCTCCCGGGTCAGGACGACCGCCGAGCGTCAGGTCGAGGTCGCCAGACAGCACGCCGCCCAGCATCAGCGGCGGTATCGCACCCTGATCGCCCAGCAGCAGAAACTCGTCCAGCTCTACTACCAGGGCGGCATCTCGCTCGACGTCATGCAAGCCGAGCAAGCACGCATCGACCAGGAGAAAGCCGACGCCAAACACTGGCAAGCCACCGCCGACCGACAGGTCGATCGCGTCATGGAACGCCTCGAACGCGCCCTGGAGCTCGCCAGCAGCCATGACCGGGCCTACGCCACCGCCGAGCCACACGAGCGACGGATACTGAACGCCTCCATCCTGGACCACGTCCTCGTCCACGACGACCCCGAGACCGGACAGGCCGAGTTGCTCCCTCAGCTCACCCAGAAGATGAGTCTGCTCGTCGAGCTCGGACGAGCGACGACGACCCTCGGCGAGGGCCCGGATACGGCCGGTAGCGTCGTGTCAGGTGCCCCAACGGCCGGCGCCTGGACCATCCCGGAAAGCTGGCTGAGAACGACAAACCCCAGCCCTGTTTCCAGCGGCCGGGGTTTGAATAGCGTCAAGATGGCGGAGAGGGAGGGATTCGAACCCTCGGTGGGTTGTAGCCCACACACGATTTCCAGTCGTGCCCGTTCAGCCGCTCCGGCACCTCTCCGAGGCCGCTCAGGCTACCGCGCGCCCGGGCCGCGCCGCTCAGATCTGCCAGGCGCCGCCGCGCAGCACCGGCACGCGCTCGCCACCGGCCGACACGCCCGTGACGTCGACCTCCGGCGAGCCGATCATGAAGTCGATGTGGATCTGCGAGCGGTTGATCGCGTCGAGATCCTCTTCGCCGACCGTGAACTCGTAGGCCGACCCGAGCGCGATGTGCGAGGCGGCGTTCTCGTCGATCAGCGTGTCGTAGAACACCGTGTCCAGCGGGCCGATCCGGCCCTCGCCGTCCACCAGCGCGACCTCGCCCAGGCGCGACGCGCCCTCGTCGCGCGCGGCGTAGCGGGCCAGCAGCTCGCCGCCCTCGTCGGCCTCGATCGACACCGCGACGCCGGCCTCGAAGCGCGCCCGCAGCCCGCGGATGATCGTGCCGCCGGCCACGAGCGGCTTCGTCGAGCGCACGATCCCGTCGACGCGCTGCGGGTCGGGCGTCGTGAAGATCTCCTCGGACGGGAGGTTGGGCATGTGCTCGATGTCGTCGATCGTCTGAAAGCGTGCCGAGATCCAGCGCGAGCTGCGCAGCAGGCCGACGCGCAGATCGGTCCCCGGTCCCTCGAAGTGCAGGGCGTCGAAGCGATGCGCGGTCAGCCGCTCGGCCACCCGGCTCAGCACGTGCTGGCGCTCGCGCCACGACGCTACGGGATCCGCCTCGTCGAGGCGGCACATGTGCTCGACCTGCTCCCAGAGGCGCTCGAGCGCCCGATCCGGCGGATCGTCGGGATAGACGAGCTCGGCCCACGGCGCGGTCGGGCACGGCACGGCGGTCCAGTTCGTCGTGCGCGCGTTGACGACCTGGGCGGACTCGCGCACGAACGGCAGCTGGTCGAGCCCCGCGCGCGCCGGATCGAGGTCGCTGAGCAGGCCCGGCATCGACGGGCCGGTCAGACCGACCCGCGCGGCGTGCAGATCGCCGAGCGCGAGCACGCGCGCGCCGTACCACGGCGGCACGTAGTCCAGCGTGTCCGCGTCGGCGTGCAGGATCCGCGAGCGCTTGACGTGCAGGTCGAAGAGCGCGACGTCGACGAACTTCGCGCCCGCGCGGTACGCGCTGTCGGCGACCGCGCGCGTCAGCTCCAGCTTGCCCGGCTCGGTCGAGATCGCCACGATCTGCCCGGGCTGGACGTTGGCGGCGAAGCCGACGATGAGATCGGCGAACCGCGTCAGGCGCCCGTCGGTGCCGGCACCCGGACCGTTGCGATGCCGGCCGTCAGGCCCGTCGTCCGGCGGCTGGTCGCCTTGCATGAACGTGATCGTACCCATGGGCGTTCCGCCCGACGCGGCGCCGCTGCGGCAACCGCACAAGCGCGCCTCCGTCGCGAGCGCGCCCAGGCGGGTGGGGCTTGTACATTGGCCCCATGGCCGTCCTCGCCCCAAGCCAGCCGCTGACCGAACGCTCCGCGACGGATCTCGCCCACGCGATCCGCACGCGGGAGACGAGCTCCCGTGAAGTCGTCGAGGCGCACATCGAGCGCATCGAGTTCATGCAGGAGCGCCTCAACGCCGTCGTCGTAGATCGCTTCGACGAGGCCCGCGCCGACGCCGACGCCGCCGACGCGCTCGTCGCCGCGACCGCCGACGTCGACGAGCTGGCGCCCTTCCACGGCGTCCCCTGCACGATCAAGGAATCGCTCGCGATGGCCGGGATGCCCAACTGCGCCGGCCTCGTCTCGCGCAACGAGTACCGCAGCACGGAGAACGCGCCGACGGTACAGCGCATGTTCGACGCCGGCGCGATCGCGCTCGGCGTCACGAACACCCCGGAGCTGTGCCTCTGGATCGAGACCGAGAACCGCCAGTACGGACGCACGAACAACGCCTACCGCGCCGACCGCACGGCCGGCGGGTCGTCCGGCGGCGAGGGCGCCGTCATCGGCTCGGGGGGCTCGCCGTTCGGGCTCGGCGCGGACATCGGCGGCTCGATCCGCCTGCCGGCGTTCTTCAACGGCATCTTCGGCATGAAGCCGTCCCCCGGGGTCGTGCCGAGCACCGGCCAGTTTCCGACGACGCACACCGAGATCGCCGCGCACATGCTCACGATCGGCCCGCTCGTGCGCCGCGCGGATGACCTCTACCCGATGCTCAAGGTCATCGCCGGACCCGACGACATCGACCCGTACATGCGCGAGGTGACGCTCAAGGACCCCGCCGACGTGAGCATCGCGGGCATGAAGATCCTGCTGAGCGAGGGCACGTCGTACATCAACGTCAGCCGCGAGCTGCGGGCCGCCCGCACGCGCGCCGCCGAGGCGCTCGAGCAGGCCGGCGCGATCGTCGAGACGGTCCCGCTGAAGTCGATGAAGAAGGCGATGGAGCTCTACCTCGCGGTGCTCAAGCTCGAGGCCGGCGTCAGCGTCGCGGAACTCATCGTCGCCGAGGGCTCGGTCGCGATGAACCTGCGCGGCGGCCTGCGGCGCAAGGGGCCGCACACCCGCGCGCTGCGCCTGCTGCTCATGAGCGAGTGGCTGACCGGCAAGCTGCCGCAGGGCCGGCTGAAGAAGGCCGCCGCCACCCGCGACGCGTTCGCCGAGGAGGTCGCCGGGGTGATCGGCGACGGCGTGCTGCTGCACCCGCCGCACCCGCGCGTCGCGCCGCGCCACGGCCAGACCGTCGGCAAGCCGTGGCTGCTGACGGCAACCGCGGTCTTCAACCTCGCCGGCACGCCGGTCGTGCAGATCCCGCTCGGCCTCAACAAGCAGGGCCTGCCGCTCGGCGTGCAGGCCGCGGCCGCGCCGGACAACGACCACCTCGCGATCGCGGTCGCGCTCGAGCTCGAGCGCGCGTTCGGCGGCTGGGTGCCGCCGACCGACATGTCCTAGCCCGCCATGATCGAGCCGGTCGTCCACCACTGCCTGTTCTACGACTACGTCGAGGACGTCGTCCCCAAGCGCGCCCCGTTTCGCGCCGACCACCTCGCGCTCGCGCGCAAGTGGAAGCAAGACGGCCGGATCGTCATGGCGGGCGCGCTCGGCAACCCGCCGCACGGCGCGCTGTTCGTGTTCCTCGTCGACGACCCGGCGCAGGTCGAGGAGTTCGTCGCCGCCGATCCGTACGTCTCGGGTGGCATCGTCACGGGGCACCGGGTCGTGCCCTGGAACGTCGTGATCTGAACCGGCGCCCGCCTCCGCCGCCTCCGCCGGTCAGCGCGGCAGCGGCGCGCGGTGCTCGGCGCCGCCCTGCCTCCACACGACCTGCGTGCGCGTGATCCGCAGCGCGTCGACCGCCCCGTCGGCGAGCGTCGTGAACGCGCCCGCGGCATCGAAGGCCTCCAGGGTCGTAGCCGCCGTCGCGAGGTCGGTCACCTCGTGGGCTCCCTCGCCGCTGGAGGCGAGCGCGACGTCGTCGTAGCTCGTGCCGTCCGGACAGCTGGTGGAACCGCCCCAGCCGATCTGGCAGCCGTAGCCGCTGAGCGTCAGCGCCCGGCCCGAGCGCACGTCGTGACGCGTCAGCGAGCGGCTCGTGCCGCCGTACTGATCGTTGTGGCGCTCCTCGACGAGGACCCACGCGCCGGCCGTCTTCACGACCGACGCCGCGTCGCGCGCCAGCCCGTCGTCCCACGCCGCCAGGGTCCGCAGCTTGCCGCGCGGCAGCACGCAGGCGCTGATGCGCCCGGTCTCGTCCCCGCCGAGCACGACCGTCACGAGCTTGGCGGAGCGCGCGAGGTCCTCGTGGCTCCTGGCGAGCTTCTGACAGTCCGAGCGCGGCTTGCGCTGCGTGGAGGCGGCGCTCGCCGCCGACAGGCCACCGCCGGCGAGGGCGATGCAGACCCCGAGCAGGCCGGCGACGACGGGGCGCACGAGGCGAGCTGGACGCATGCTCACGAGAAACGTGCGGACCGGCTGATGGTTGCGGCGACGGCCGGTGTCAGAGCCCTTCGGGCCAGTCGTAGGTCGCCGGCACCGGCTTGGGCTCCTGCGCCGGGGTGCCGTAGGCGATCGTGATCTGCTGGCGCTCGTCGAGCACGATGCGCGTCGGATCGGCGGACACGGGCTTGCCGTTGACCCAGGCCTTCAGCTCCTTGTCGCCCTCCTCGCAGAGGCTGCCGATGCACGTCGCGCTGAGCGGCACGCCCCACACGGCGAAGAACTGGCCGAGGCTGAAGCGCGCGTCCGTCGGCGACTCGACGTGGATGATCCCGGGCGGATAGGAGGCGTGCGTGTGCAGGTCGGAGATGAACCCCTGCCCGATGCCGAGGTCGCCGGGGACCGTCACGGGCTTGCCCTCGACGAAGATGTCGAGGTGCTGGTGGGTGTGCAGCACCTGCCCCTCCTCGGTGAGCGGCTCCAGGCCGATCTCGCGCAGGCGCTGCTGCAGCTTGGCGGTGTTGGCGGGCCACGGCGGCGGGGTCTTCAGCGCGCCGGGCAGCGCGGCGATCGAGTCGAACGCGGGGCCGAGCTCGACGCCCGCGGCCGCCGCGGTCGTGGTGGTCTCGTCGTTCGACGCGTCGCCGTCGGAGCCGCCGCAGCCGGCGAGCAGCAGGATGACGGCGATGGCGAGCAGTGCCACGGGCACGCGCAGGGAGTGGCGCATGGCGGCCATCACATCACATCGGCGTACGCGCCAAGGCCGTAGCCTACGCCCATGTCCGACGACGACGACGACCGGCTCGACGCGCTCAGCTCCAAGGACCTGCACGACCTCGCGGTGCGCTACGCGCTGCGCCACCTCGATGTCCCGTTCTTCTTCCGGCTCATGAAGGCCCTGCCGGTCGCCGAGGCCGCCGCCGGCGACGTCCACGGCGCCGAGGCCGACGCGCTCACGCTGCGCGCGCACATCGACGACGTGACCGACTCCGGCCAGGGCGAGGTCGCCGAGCTGCTGCGCCCCCTGTACCTCGACTACCTGCGCTCGCACGGCGTCACGGCCGAGTAGGCCGGCGGCCGCCGGCGCGAGCGGCGGCACATGCGGGGATGGCCACCGGGCGCCGACGTCGCGCTGCCGATCCCGCCGGGGCAACGTCGTCCGCCCCGGCGGAAGCGTTGCTACCGTCAGTTCCATGAGCGATCTGGCCCCTGACTACTTCACCAAGCCCGTCGGCGAGGTTGATCCCGAGATCGCGCAGCTGCTGCGCGACGAGACGCGCCGTCAGGAGACGACGCTCGAGATGATCGCCTCCGAGAACTTCGTCCCCCAGGCGGTCATGGACTGCCAGGGCTCGACGCTGACCAACAAGTACGCCGAGGGCCTGCCGGGCCGGCGCTACTACGGCGGCTGCGAGTTCGTCGACGAGGTCGAGACGCTCGCGATCAACCGCGCGAAGGACGTCTTCGGCGCCGATCACGTCAACGTCCAGCCCAACGGCGGTGCCTCGGCCAACGCCTCGGCGATGATGGCGCTGCTCGATCCCGGCGACCGCATCCTCGGCATGCGCCTCGATCACGGCGGCCACCTCACGCACGGGATGAAGCTCAACTTCTCCGGCAAGCTCTACGACATCGTCGCCTACGGCGTCCGTGACGAGGACTCGCGCGTCGACATGGACGAGCTCGCCCGGCTCGCCGAGGAGACGAAGCCCAAGCTCATCCTCGGCGGCTGGTCGGCCTACCCGCGCCAGCTCGACTGGGCGCGCTTTCGCGAGATCGCCGATTCGGTCGGCGCGTTCTTCATGGTCGACATGGCGCACTTCGCCGGGCTCGTCGCGGCCGGAGAGCACCCCAGCCCGGTGCCGCACGCCGACGTCGTCACGACGACGATCCACAAGACGATCGGCGGCGCCCGCGGCGGCATGATCATGTGCCGCGAGGAGTTCGCCAAGAAGATCAACACCGCGGTCTTCCCGGGCCAGCAGGGCGGCCCGCTCATGCACGTCATCGCCGGCAAGGCCGTGTCGCTGAAGATCGCCGGGACCGAGCTGTTCCGCGAGCGCCAGCGCCGCACCCGCGCGGGCGCGGCGGTCGTCGCCGAGGAGCTCATGAGCGCCGGCGTCAACGTGCTGACCGGCGGCACCGACGTGCACCTCGTGCTCGCCGACCTGCGCGACTCCGAGCTCGCCGGCCCCGACGCCGAGGAGCGCCTGGACCGGATCGGCATCACGGTCAACCGCAACGCGGTGCCCAACGACCCGCGCCCGGCGATGGTCACCTCGGGCCTGCGGATCGGCACGCCGGCGATGGCCACGCGCGGCCTGGACGTCGAGGACTTCCGCGAGATCGGCAAGGTCATCGCCGAGGCGCTGACCGGCCCGTTCGAGGACGCCGACGTCGCCGCGCTGTCGCAGCGCACCCGCGCGATCGCCGAGCACTACCCGCTGTACCCGCACCTGGCCGAGCCGGCCGCGGTCTGACGCGGCCCACGCGCGGGGGCCGGTCCCCTAGGGAACATTCCCGATGGACGGCGCCGGGCGGCCTGCTGCATCCTGAGCCCATGACCGCCGCCGGCATCGTCACCACCACCGACCTGCACCGCCGTTTCGGGACGGGCGCCGCCGCCGTCGACGCGCTCGCCGGCGTCAGCATCGACATCCGGCGCGGGGAGCTCACCGCGATCATGGGCGCGTCGGGCTCGGGCAAGTCGACGCTCATGCACCTCATGGCCGGTCTGGACACGCCGACATCCGGCACCGTGATGCTCGACGGCGTCAGCCTCGGCGACCTCGACGACCGCCGCCTCACCGAGCTGCGCCGCGACAAGGTCGGATTCGTCTTTCAGGCCTTCAACCTGCTGCCCGTCCTCACGGCCGAGGAGAACCTCGTCCTGCCGCTGACCATCGCGGGGCGCAAGCCCGATCCCGAGTGGCTCGAGTCGCTCGTCACCGCCGTCCGCCTCGGCGACCGCCGCACGCACCGCCCGTCCGAGCTGTCCGGCGGCCAGCAGCAGCGCGTCGCCGTCGCCCGCGCGCTGATCACCCGGCCCGCGGTCGTCTTCGCCGACGAGCCGACCGGCAACCTGGACTCCAACGCCTCCGCGGAGGTGCTCGCGCTGCTGCGCCGCGCGGTCGACGAGTTCGACCAGACCGTCGTCATGGTGACCCACGACGCCGCCGCCGCGGCCTACGCCGACCGGCTGCTCGTGCTCGCCGACGGGCGCCTCGCCCACGACGGCGCCGCGGTCAGCACCGAGCACGTCATCGACGTGATGAAGGCCGTCACCGCCGGCGACCTCAACCCGGCCGCGTCGTCATGAGGAAGGTTGGCCTGCGCGGCCTGCGCGCGCGGCCGCTGCGCACGATCCTGACCGCGATGTCGGTCGTGCTCGGCGTCGCGATGATCGCCGGGACGTACGTCCTGACCGACACGATCAACAAGTCGTTCTCCGAGGTCTTCTCGCAGGCGAACAAGGGCACCGACGTCGTCGTCGTGCCGCGCAGCGTCGACGAGGACTTCTACACCGACCCGGCCCCGCTCGACGACGCGCTGCTGGGCCGCGTGCGCGCCGTCGCCGGCGTCGAGGCCGTCGCCGGCGGCGTCCAGGACGACATCACGCTTCGCAACGCCGCGGGCGACACCATCGGCGGCGACACGACCTTCGTCCTCGCCCACCAGCCCAAGCCGCTGGACTCGTTCGAGTTCGTCAGCGGCCGCGCGCCACGTGCTGCCGGCGAGCTCGCGCTGTCGGCGAAGGCGTTCAAGGACGAGCGCCTGAAGCTCGGCGACACCGTCACCGCCGTCGGCGCCGACGGCGCGCAGCCCTTCCGCCTCGTCGGCAGCGCCACGTTCGGCGACGTCGACACCGTCGCCGGCTTCCCGGCCGCGGTCGTCACGCTCCCGACGGCGCAGGCGCTCGCCGGCCGCCGCGGCGAGCTCGACACGATCTCGATCGCCGGCGCGCCCGGCGTGGCGCCGGCGCGGCTGCGCGCGAGCGTCTCCGCGGCGCTGAGCGGCGAGCGCGTCGAGGTGCGAACCGGCGCCCAGGACGCCGCGCAGCAGACGGCCGACCTCGAGGAGTCCTTCGGGTTCATCCGCACGGCCCTGCTCGTCTTCGGCGGGATCGCGCTGTTCGTCGGCGCGTTCGTCATCTACAACACGTTCACGATCACCGTCGCGCAGCGCACGCGCGAGCTGGCGCTGCTGCGCACGCTCGGCGCCAGCCGCCGCCAGGTGCTGCGCTCGGTCGTGCTCGAGGCGGGGCTGATCGGCGTCGTCGCCTCCGTGCTCGGGCTGCTCGGCGGGCTGCTGCTGGCCCCCGGCCTGCGCGGGCTGATGAAGGCCGTCGGCGCTGACCTGCCGGCGACGGCGTCGGTCGTCGAGACGCGCACGATCGTCGTCGCGCTCGTCGTCGGCGTGCTCGTCACGGTGCTCGCGAGCCTCGTCCCGGCGCTGCGGGCGACGCGGATCGCGCCGATCATCGCGCTGCGCGAAGGGCTGACCGCCGAGCCGCGCAGCGGCCGTGGACGGATCGTGGTCGCGACGCTGCTGTGCATCGCCGGCGCCGCGGTCCTCGGCTACGGGCTCTTCGGCGGGGCGTCGGGCAGCGGTGCGGCGGCGACGCTCGGCGCCGGCGCGGTCGCCGTGTTCCTCGGCGTGGCGCTCTTCAGCCCCCAGCTCGTGCGACCGCTGGCGTGGGTGATCGGCGCGCCGATGCAGCGCTTCGCCGGTGTCAGCGGGCGCCTGGCGCGCGAGAACGCGACCCGCAACCCGGCCCGCACGGCGGTGACCGCGGCGGCGCTGATGATCGGCGTCGCGCTCGTCGCGTTCGTGTCGATCTTCGCCGCCGGCCTGCGCGGGTCGATCGACCGCGCCGTCGACCGCGCCTTCACGGGCGACCTGTCGGTGGTGCACAAGTCCTTCGGCTCGACCCCGCCGGCGGTCGCCGACGCCGTCGGTCGCGTGCCGGGCGTCGCCGCGGTCAGCTCGCTGCGCTTCTCGGAGGCGAAGGTCGTCGGCGCGAAGGAGACGACCGGCGTCTCGGGCATCGATCCGGCGACGCTCGCGCAGACCTACCGGCTGAACTGGAAGGAGGGCTCGGACGCGACGCTGGCCCAGCTCGGGTCCGACGGCGTGCTCGCCGATTCGGGCTACTCCGGGAAGGCGGCGGTCGGCGATCGCATCACGATGCTCACCCCGGCCGGCCAGCGGGTGACCTACACGGTGCGCGGCCTGCTCGACGAGGGCAGCGACTTCGGGCTGCTGGGCGGCGGGCTCGTCGTGTCCAACGCGCGCATGGCCGCCGACTTCAACGAGCGCAGCGACCAGTTCGTGTTCATGCGCTTCGCCGACGGCGCGTCCGCGGCGACGACCCGGGCGGCCGTCGACCGCCTGATCGCCAGCCGCTTCCCCGACCACGAGACGCAGGATCGCGAGCAGGTCAAGCAGGAGCAGGCCGGCCAGGTCAACCAGCTGCTGTACCTCATCTACGCCCTGCTGGCGCTGTCGGTGATCGTCTCGCTGTTCGGCATCGTCAACACGCTGGCGCTGTCGATCTTCGAGCGCACCCGCGAGCTCGGGCTGCTGCGCGCGGTCGGCACGTCGCGCCGTCAGGTCAAGCGGATCGTGCGCCTGGAGGCCGTCATCACGTCGCTCATCGGCGCCTCGCTCGGGCTCGTGCTGGGCGTGCTGTTCGCGCTGGCGATCAGCCGCCCGCTGGAGGAGGAGGGCTTTCGCCTGACGTTCCCGATCGGCACCCTCGGGCTGCTGATGGTCGCGGCCGCCGCCGCGGGCATGCTCGCCTCGCTGTGGCCCGCGCGGCGCGCGGCGCGGCTGGACGTCCTGCAGGCGCTCGCCTACGAGTAGGCGAGCGCGCTCGCCCTCAGGCGGGCGCCTTCGTGTGCGCGCCGAGGTTGAGCTTCTCGTGGATCGCCGTGACCGAGTGCGACCGGTTCAGCGAGTAGAAGTGCAGCCCGGGGACGCCGTACTCCAGCAGGCCCTCACACTGCTCGGTCGCGTAGTCGATGCCGAGCTGGCGGGCCGCCTCGTCGTCGTCCTCGACCTCCGTCAGGAGCGCCTGGAGCCGATCGGGGATCCGCGCGCCGCACATCTTCGTGAAGCGACGAACCTGGGCGACGGACTGGATCGGCAGCACGCCCGGCACGATCGGGACCGTCACGCCCATCTCCTTGAGGTCGTCGGAGTAGCGGTAGAAGTCCTCGTTGTCGAAGAACAGCTGCGTGATGATCACGTCGGCGCCGGCCTCGACCTTCGCCTTCGTGTACTGCAAGTCGCTCTCGCGGCTGTCAGCGCGCGGGTGCACCTCGGGGAAGCCGGCGATCGCGACCGAGAAGAAGTCATACCAGCCGCTCTGCCCGCGCTTGGCGGCCTCGATGAGCTCCTGCGAGGTCCGGAAGCCGTCGGGGTGCGCCCGCCACGGGGCGGTCGGGCCCTCGGGCGGATCGCCGGCCAGCGCGATGATGTTCTCGATCTCGCAGCCCCAGAGGTCGCCGAGCACCTCCTTGACCAGGTGGAACGGCTGGTTGACGATCGTCAGATGGCACATGACCTCGAGCTTCTCGGCGTAGCGCAGGCGCTTGACGACCTTCAGGGTCGTGTCCTGGGTCGAGCCGCCGGCGCCGTAGGTCACCGACACGAACGAGGGGTCGAGCTTCTTGAGCTCATCGACCGCCGTGAAGAGGTTCTCCATCCCCTGGTCGCTCTTCGGCGGAAAGAACTCGATCGAGAGGGTGAGCCCGTCGCGGGCGTAGATGTCGCGTAGCTTCGTCACGGTGTGATGATCTCTCTGCTGAGGGCGGCGTGGCCTGAGGACAGGCTGCGAACAGCGTAGACGGTCCGATCGGGGCCCGATGGAGACCCGATCCGTCCACGCGTAGTAGCTACGCGCGGCGGCGGCGAAAGGATGTCATCACGCGGCGCGAGGCGCGCGGTGGGTCTCGGCCCGCAGCGCCGCCACGCGAGCGGCGGCGCCGGGCGGTCGCGACCGTTTCAGCGAGCAGCGGCGCGCAGCGCCTTGCTCATGCAGCGGTCGTAGCGCTTGGTGCGGGCCTTCCTGGATCCCTTGGTGCGCTTCGCGACACGGTGGCAGCGCCGGCTGATCTGCGCCTTCTTCTTGGCGGAGATGCGCTTGGCCTTCGGCGCGACGGCCCGCTTCGGGGAGGCCGAGGAGGCCGAGACGCGAGTCGTCGTCGACGCCGGCGCCGACGCGTCAGCGCCGTCCTTGGCGCCGAACTCCGTCGTGTAGGTCGCGGAGATCGCGGGCGAGGAGCCGCGCGGCGAGCCGCCGACGATGCCGACGCCGATGTCCTCGAACGCGCCGTCGAGGATGCTCTCGCGGTGCCCCGGGCTGGCCATCCAGCCCCTGACGGCCGCGGCGGGCGTGGCGAGCGAGCCCTCGCCCCAAGCGATGTTCTCGCCCATCCTCCAGCCGCCCGACGAACCGAAGTAGCCGGCGAAGCGATCGCCGATGGTCTGGCCACCGGGCGAGACGTGATCGAAGAAGCGCTGCTGCACCATCGCCTGCGAGTAGGCGGTGGCGGCGCGGTCGAGCGCCGGCTCGCTGGAGAGCGCGGCCAGCCCGCGGGAGGCGCGCTCCTGGTTGAGCAGGCAGAGCGTCGCGGCCTTCGCGGCCGGAATCCCGGAGAGGGCCGGCAGGGCGTTGGCCCCGGCACAGGTCTGGGCCTGCGCGGTGGACGCCGACAGCGTGAGCGACGCGAGGATCGCGGTGAGCAAGACGGAGAGGGAGAGCCCGCGCCGGGGATGACTCACGGTGGCGAGCGATGCGACTGGTGCAACGGGGGTGCTCTGGTTTCGCCTCATGCCGTCCACATCGACCCGGCGGACCGTCCAGGCGACGTGCGGCCGGTTCTGTGGACGCCTGTTGGACGGGCGTGGCCAGACGCTCTGGACGCCCGGGGACGCGCGTCTTGACGCGTGTCCCCTTCAACACGATCGGGTCGATCGTCGTGTTCCCCCGCTCCACGCCGCCGGCGCGGTCAGGTGGCGTGCAGCAGTCCGCGCAGCGTCGCCGCGACGTACGCGGGCTCGTTCGTGACCTGCTGCCAGGTGAAGCGCACGACGCGCCAGCCCAGCAACATCAGCCGCTGGTCGCGGCGGCGATCGCTCTGAAACGCGCGCCTGGTGGCATGCACGCTGCGCCCGTCGACCTCGACGATCAGGCGCCGCTCACGCCACACGAAATCCCCCTCCGCTCCCCCGCCGTCCGCGAAGGGGATCCACGCGTTGACTGCATCGGGTGGCAGGCCGGCGGCGCGGCAGATCGCCAGGAACGCCTCCTCCAGCTCGCTGCGCGTCAGCGTGCTCCCCACCCGGTGCTCGGCGAGGACGGCGCGCAACAGCTTCGCGCCACGACGCCCGTCCGCGCGCGCGAGGACATCGTCGATCGCGCGCATGTCCAGGATCCGCTGCTGCTCAGCACGATCAAGCGCCCGCTCGACCTCACGCCGCGTCGTGTCCTCAGCGACATCGAGCAGCGTGCGGGCAAGGGTCGTGCACGGGATGTTGTCGATGACGGTCACGTCCGCTGCGGTCAGCGTCGCGCTCGAATGCACGCGAATGCCGTCAAGTCGTCGACCCCGCGAGCCCGGCGCCGTGACATCGATCAGCCCACGAACGCCCAACCCCAGATGCAGCAGCACCCCCGCGCAGAAATGCGACGCGCAGGCATCACGCCCGCACGCCAGCACCGCCGCGATGAAACGCCCGTGCAGCGTCAGACACGCGTGCCCGACGGCAAACACGCCGCGATGCACACGGTGAAGTCGCCCAACCGCGACGCGACTTCGAACCGCGCTGGCGCTCAGCCCCAGCTCGACGAGCTGCCGGCCCGCGACCACGCCATGCTGACCGCGCGCACGCTCGGCGATCACCCGCTCAAGGGGATCTTGCGCATTGCGTCCACCTGATGGACGTTTCGCGCAAGACCCCTCCATGCCCAGCGATGCTCCCGCCGAACACGTGACCAAACAACACGCGTTCGCGACAACACAGCGCACGAACATGCGCAGAACTCCCCCACGGCTCCCAGGCCGCGGCCGGGCATCCGCGCACCGTCGAGATCAGGGCGTACGTCGGCGCAAGCGGGGCGGCGCGGACGCCATGCGAACCCCGGGCTCGCCATCGACCGCTGATCGAGTGTCTTCGGAGCCCGAGGGTCGCCGGCGCCAGCGCGATGCGCTCCTGCGGCCGGTACCCTCAGGCCATGACCGACGGTGGAGCCACGCACCAGCTTGAAGCGTTCGCTCTTGACTATCGCGACGACGAGATCGAGGTGCGGCGGGCAATCGCGGCCCTAGACGAGCGCCGTGACGGAGAGCCGGTCACGCGCGTGACGCTCGTAGTCACCGACCCGACCGCCGAGACCTGGGATGTCGGTCGCGTCCGTGAGATGCGACATGCCCTCGGCCATCGCGCTGCCGAGCTCGGGTTGCCACCCGTCAGCCTGACGCTCGTGCCCGAGAGCGAGGCTGAGGTCATCGAGGCATTCGGGCATTATTAGACGTCCATGGCCCAGTACCCGATCGAGCCGGACAAGCTGCTGGCGGCTGCGAGCTTGCTCGTCCCCGCTAGGCCGGGGCGTGGCCGGCCGTCGTATACAGCGCACCGCCGTGGCGTGTCCACCGCCTACTACGCGGTGTTCCACGCCATCGGTGAGCGCGTCGTTGGACAGGTCTTCCCAACGGCGGACGCGCTCTTCCGCGACAGGGTTCGTCGCTGGATCGCCCACACGGACGTCAAGACGGTCGCAACGTGGGTTGGCAAGCTCGCGGGCACCCTGCCCGGCGGGCCACCACCGCATATTGCCGCGCCGCTCGCCCCGACCGGCGTGCCGTCCTTCGACGCTGACACCATCTCGATCGCCGACGGCTTCCTCGAACTTCACGAGAAGCGTGAGCAGGCGGACTACGACCACCAGGCTGTCTTCACGCGCGCCGACACGCTCGGACTTCTCGAACTTGCGCGGCAGATCGTGGCCACCGTCGCGGCCATCGAAAGCAACGAGTCGAGGCTCTTGTGTTCGGGCTTATCGCCATGCAGGCCAAGGTGCAGCGCGGTGACCGGCCGCTCAAGGCGAGCCCAGCGATAGGGCAGTCGACGAAAGACCGCTCGACAGAGTGCTGTTACCGGGTTCGCGTAGGGGGCGACAGCGGAGGGGGAGGGATTCGAACCCTCGGTAGAGGGGTTACCTCTACAACGGTTTTCGAGACCGCCCGATTCAACCACTCTCGCACCCCTCCGAGGCGCCACGACGGGCGCCGCGCAGGATAGCTAGCGCCGCGAGCCGAAGAAGTCCGTCAGCAGCGTCGCGCACTGCGCCGCGAGCAGGCCGCCCGCGACCGCGGGGCGGTGGTTGAGGCGCGGTTGGGCGAGCACGTCGAGCGCCGAGCCGGCGGCCCCCGCCTTCGGATCGGTCGTCCCGTAGACCACGCGGGGCACGCGCGCGAGCACGATCGCGCCCGCACACATCGCGCAGGGCTCGAGCGTCACGTAGAGCACCGAGTCCAGCACGCGCCACGAGCCGAGCGCGCGGCTGGCCTCGCGCAGGGCCAGCAGCTCGGCGTGCGCGGTCGGGTCCTGGCGCAGCTCGCGCTCGTTGTGACCGGCGCCGATCACCTCCCCCTCGTGCACCACGACGGCGCCGATCGGCACGTCGTCGTGCGCCAGGGCGGCCTCCGCCTCGCGGATGGCCAGGCGCATGAAGTACTCGTCGCGAGGAAAGAATGCGCCGGCCATCGCGATAGGACTATCGCAGCGCCGCTCGGACTCACCGTATCTTGTGTTTTCAGTCGAGCATCGCTCCGCCTCTTCCCATGACACTCTCCGCCTCGCTCCGCAAGGGCATCGCCATGGCCGTCGCTGCCCTGACGCTTCTGCCTGCCGCGGCGGCGGCGGCGGCCGCGGCTGCGCCCGCCGCCGGGGACGAAGGTCTGTGGGCGCGCGCCGCCTACAACCCCAACGACTCGGGGCTCGCCGTCGCGGCGGCCGACGGGGGCTGGGCCGCCACGCAGTGGGAGCTCAACGGGCCGTTCGGGATCAACGCGCCGCTGGCCTGGTCGCAGGCCAGCCAGCTCGGCGGCAGCGGCGGGCGCGGCGTCACGATCGCGGTCCTCGACAGCGGGATCGCCTACGCCGACCGCGGGCCGTACCGCCGTTCGCCCGACCTCGCGACGGGGCGCTTCGTGCGCGGCTATGACTTCGTCGACGACGACCCCTACCCCAACGACGAGTACGGCCACGGCACGTTCGTGGCGGGCACGATCGCGGCGACGGCCAACAACGCCTACGGCACCGTCGGCGTCGCCTACCGCGCGCGGATCATGCCGCTGCGGGTGCTCGACGTCGAAGGCCGCGGCTATCCGTCGGTGATCTCGCGGGCGATCCGCTACGCGATCCGCCGCGGCGCGGACATCATCAACCTCTCGCTCGAGCTCTACGACGGACCGCTGCTGTCGCCGCGACCGCGCAGCGTGACCGCGTCCAAGAGCGTGCGCTCGGCGCTCGTCGACGCGCGCCATGCCGGCATCGTGGTCATCTCCGCCGCGGGCAACAGCTCCGATCCCAACGTGCCCGCCAAGCGCTATGACACGCTGGCGATCAACGTCGGCGGGACCACCGAGCACGGCTGCCTGGGCGACTACTCAAACCACGGCCCCGGTTTGGACGTCGTCGCGCCCGGCGGCGGCGCCGACGCCGATGTTCCGAACGACCCCAACTGCACGCCCGGGGCGCTGCCGGGGCGCGACATCTCGGGCATCAGCTTCCGCCGGCAATCGCCCTCGCGCTTTGAGATCCTCGAGCGCTTCCACGGCACCTCGAACGCCGCCCCGCAGGTCGCGGGCGTCGCCGCGCTCGTGCTCGCGTCGAGGGTGCTCGGCGCCGACGCCACGCCCGGCGAGGTCGAGCGCCACATCGAGAGCACCGCACGCGACCTCGGCCGGCCCGGCCGCGATCGCCACTACGGAGCCGGGCTGGTCGACGCGGCCGCGGCGACGCAGCCCGTCACACCGTCCGGATGATGAGCACCGCGCACGGTGCGTGGTGGGAGACCTTGTTGGGCACCGAGCCCAGCAGGAAGCGCTTGGCGCCGGTCATGCCCTTGTTGCCGACGACGATGAGGTCGCTGCCGCGCTCCTCGGCGACGTCGAGGATCGCGTCGGCCGGATCGCCCTGACGGGCGAACACCTCGACCGCGACGCCGGCCGCGCGGACCTCGCCGGCCGCCTGCTCGAGCGTCGCCTGCACGTCCTCGCGCGGGTTGACCATCCACTGCAGGTCCTCCGGCACGTGGATCGCCTCGCGCAGCCGCGCGTCGGAGACCGGCTCGTAGGCGCTGACGAGCTCGATCCGCGCCCCCACCGAGCGCGCCAGCTCGATCGCCTGGCGCACCGCCTGCCGGGCCGTGTCCGACCCGTCCGTGCCGACGACGATCGAGCGGAACATGGCTGTCAGCTCCTCACGTGAGGAGCTTCACGGCCGCGATGACCATCCCGAGCACGACGAACACGACGATCCCCACCTGGACCCAGATCCAGAACGGCGACACCGCGTCAGCTCACGACTTCTTGCTCAGCTTCGAGTTGATCGCCGCGATCGCCGCGTCGATGCGCAGGTTCACCGTCTGCGTGGCGGTCTGGATCGTCCGCTGCGCCTCGGCGATCGTGCGCGAGTCCGGGTTGCGCAGGGCCTTGGTCGCGTTCTCGATCTCGTCGCCGAAGCCGCTCATCGCGCCGACGAGCTGATCGTGCTCGGACTGCACGCCGTCGGGCACATCGATGCGGCGGAGGTTCGTCACGACCTCGGAGATCGCGGCCTGGAACTGCTCGAGCGTCTTGCGGTCCTGGCTGGAGGAGCTCTTCGGGGTGATCCGCTGGGCGACCGTCTCGACGTTGGTGGCGAAGTCGTTCTGCGCCGCGTTGACCTCGCTGACGTACGCGTTCTTGGCCTCGCGGTCGTCGTCGCCGCCGCAGGCCGCCGGCCCGAGCGCCGCGACGGCGAGCAGCAGCGACGCGAGGATCCTCATCGGCGTGGACACCGGCGGCAATCTACCGGGATCGCCCGACGGCCACGCCCCGCGGCCGCGCGTGCGCTCAGCGCGCCGGCTCGGGCGCGGGCGGCGGCACCGCCTCGGCGGGTGTGTGCTGCGTCGTGCGGATCTTGCGCCGCAGGAACGGCAGCTCGACGTAGCGGTAGGTCAGCGCCCCGCTGAGCACCGTCAGCGGAAAGCCGATCCCGGCCATGATCGCCAGCCGCGTGGCGAGGCTCTCGTCGGTGCCGAGCAGGTGGTCGAGCTCGAGCAGGACCCAGATGTGCACGAGGTAGAACGAGTACGAGCGCGCGCCGAGCCAGAGCATGACCTTGTTGGCGAACAGCCGCGGCGCCCGGCCGGTGCCGATCTGCATGACGATGAGGCCGAAGAACAGCAGTCCCGTGCACAGCGCGGCGAGCATCGCGCGGACGCCGAGCGCGTGGTGGATCGGCGTCTGGCGCGGGTCGTAGTCGCTCGTCGTGTAGACGATCGCGCAGAGCAGGCCGAGCGCGAACGCCCCCCACGCCAGCCGCTTGGCCAGTTGCGCGCGCTCGCGCAGCGGAGCGGCGATGAGCGGCTCGACGATCCCCAGCGCGACGCCGGGCATGAAGCCGTACATGATCGCCGGCGGGGCCGTGAGCCAGGCGAACGTGTACTTGTCGACCGCGCGCAGCGCGATGCTCACCAGGAAGACGAAGCCGATCGCCGCGAGCGCGAAGGCGGCCCGCGCGTACTGCCCGCGCAGCCGCTTGCCGGCGAAGTACGCGCCGTAGGCGGCCAGCGGGATGACGAAGTAGAAGCCGACCTCCGAGCCGATCGACCACGCCGGGCCGATCGGAATCGAGGCCGGGCCCGCGGTCTGGCCCTGGATGAAGAAGAACTGGGCGACGACCTGCCACCACTCGCTGCGCGCCTCGGGCGCCGCCGCGCCGGTCTCCAGGCTGCCGTCGAGGCCGAAGCGCAGCAGCACGAGGATCGTGAAGAAGTAGAAGACCGGCACGACGCGCAGGACGCGGTTGCGCACGTAGGAGCGGATCTTCGGCCGCTTGCCGCCGGTCACGTAGGCGCGCGTGAAGGGGCGCGCGATGAGGTAGCCCGACAGGACGAAGAACGCCGACAGCGCGAGGTCGATGTGGCCGAGGATCGGCGCCGCCCAGCCGTAGCTGAGCAGGTTGTTGTTGGCGATCGGGTCGGCGAGCAGGCAGACGTGCGTGGCGAAGACGAAGAGGGCGCCGACCCCGCGCACCCCGTCGCCGGCGATCAGGGTGCGGATCCCGAGGTCCGTCCTGGGCTCTGCCTCCACGGTCGCGGCCATCGGCGCAGAGTAGAGGGTGCTCACGGCGCCAACGTCACCGGCGCGCAGCGGCCGGCGCTACCGTTGACGGTGCCCCAAACGCGACGATCCGAGGCCCGCCGATGCTCAACTTCCTCTCCAAGCACAAGACCGAGCTGCCGACCGCCGAGACGGCTCTGCCCGGGCGCGACACGCCCATGCCGGTTCCCGAGCGCCACTACGTCCTCGACGCGCCGCTGAAGGGTCCCTTCCCGACCGACACCGAACAGGCGATCTTCGGGCTGGGCTGCTTCTGGGGCGCCGAGCGGATCTTCTGGCAGACGCCCGGCGTGTTCACGACGGCCGTCGGCTACGCCGCGGGGATGACGCCCAACCCGACCTACGAGGAGGTCTGCAGCGCGAAGACCGGCCACAACGAGGTCGTGCTCGTCGTCTACCGCCCGGCGGAGGTCTCCTTCGAGGACCTGCTCGCGCGCTTCTGGGAGTCGCACGACCCGACGCAGGGCATGCGCCAGGGCAACGACGTCGGCACGCAGTACCGCTCCGGGATCTACACGACGACCGGCGAGCAGGCCGCCGCGGCGGCCGCGTCGCGCGATCGCTACCAGGAGGCGCTGACCGCCGCCGGGCGCGGCGAGATCTCGACGGAGATCATGCCGGCGCCGGACTTCTACTACGCCGAGGACTACCACCAGCAGTACCTCGCCAAGAACCCCAGCGGCTACTGCGGGTTGGGCGGCACGGGCGTCACGTGCCCGATCGGCGCCGGCGCCGGGTCCTGACGGCCGGACGAGCGTCAGCGGACGCCGGGCACGCCCGCCGTCCGGCTGACGTCGGCGCGGAAGAGGAAGTACGGCTCGCCGCTCGGCTGCGGGCGGTGCATGGAGATCGTGCCGGCGATCGGCACGAGCAGGCCCTGGGCGTGCATGTACACGGTCTCGATCTCGGCGCTCTGGATCTCGCCGGCCTTCAGGGCCCGGGCGACCTCCTGGTGGGCGCGGAGGTTCTCGCGATCGATGATCGACGGCCAGCGCGCGGCGCGCAGGTCCTCCTCGCGGCAGCCGAGCAGTGAGCAGAACGCGTCGTCGAGGCGCTTGAACGAGCCGTTGAGCGCGATCAGCGCGGCGGCCTCGCCGGGGCCGACGGCCGGCAGGTCGGGCCGGGGCTCGTCGCGCTGCGGTGCCGCCGCGGCCGCGGCGGCGGTCGCGGTGACCGCAGGAACCGACCACGGCGTCCGCTGCACGGGCGGCGCGCCGGGCGCCTGCGAACCATTCCCGTCGATCGGATCGAAGGCGAACTCGGCGCGGATCGCCTCGGCGGCCGCGCGCGCCTGGTCGGCCTCGTTCATGAGCTGCTGGGCGCGGAGGCGGGCATGCTCGCGCTCGGCGCGAACGTCATCTGCGGCGGCGCGCGTCGTCTCGAGCTCGGCCTGCGTGCGCGCGAGCTCGGCGGCCTGTGCCTCCAGCTCCGCGCGACCGCTCTGGAGCTCGGCGGTGCGGGCGGCCAGCTCCACGCGACCGCGCTCGAGCTCGGCGGTGCGGGCCTCCAGCTCCGCGCGACCACGCTGGAGCTCGGCGGTGCGGGCGGCCAGCTCCAAGCGAGCGCTCTCGAGTTCCGCGGTGCGGGCCTCGAGCTCCGTGCGCGCATCCGCGCGCTCGGCGCGGCCGGCGTCGAGCGCGGCGCGGGCCTCGTCGAGCTGCGAGCCGGCCTCGGCGAGCGCCGCGGCGTGCATATCGCGCAGTCCCCGCGTCGCTGCGAGCTCCTCCTCGCGCTGATGCAGTGCGGTCGCGTCCGCGTCGCGCTGGGCGAGCGTCGCCTCGAGCTCCCGCTCGCGCTGATCCAGCGCGGTCGCGTGCGCGTCGCGCTGGGCCCGCGTCGCCTCGAGCGCCCGCTCGCGCTCGTGCAGCGCGGTCGCGTGCGCGTCGCGCTGGGCCCGCGTCGCCTCGAGCTCCTGCTCGCGCTCGTGCAGCGCGGTCGCGTGCCCGTGCAGCTGCGCGTCGCGCTGCGCCAGCAGCGCCATCCGGGCATGCAGCTCGGCGTCGCGCTCCTGCAGCGCGCCCGTGCGCGCCTGCAGCTCCGCACGGGCAGCGTCGAGCTGCTCGCGCGAGCCGTGCAGCTCCGCGTGCGTGCTCTGCAGCTGGGCGCGCACCGCGGACGCCTCGCCGCGGGCGAGCGCGCTCTCGCCGCGGACGGCGTTGAGCTCGGCGCGGGCGCTCTGCACCTCGGCGCGCAGCGCGTCGGCATCGGTGTGGGCGGCGTCGGCCTCGGCACGCAGCGCGGCCAGCTCGGCACCGGAGCTCTCGCTGTGCGCAGCGCGCTCGTCGTGCACGGCGTCGCGGATCGCCTGCAGCTCGGCGCGCAGGCGCTCGGCGTCGGCGTGAGCGGACACGGTCTCGTCGCGCGCGGCCTGCGACTCGGCCCGAGCGGACTCCGCGTCGGCACGCGCGGACTCGGCGTCGGCCCGGGCCGACTGGGCCTCGGCGCGCGCGGACTCCGCGTCGGCGTGGGCGGACGCGGCCTGGGCGCGGGCGCCGTCGGCCTCGCCCCGTGCGGCATCGGCCTCGGCCCGCAGGGCGTCGGCGTCGGCCCGCGCGGCGTCGGCGTCAGCGGCCGCGCGGTCGGCGTCGGCGCGTGCGGTAGCGGCGTCCGCGCGTGCGGCGTCGGCGTCGGTGCGCGCGGCGGCGGCCTCGACGCGGGCGGCCTGCGCCTCCGCCTGGGCGGACTGCGCGTCGCCGCCGACCGATGCGGCCTGGGCGCGCAGCGCCTGCAGCTCCTCGCGAGCGGCGTCGGCGTCGGCCTGCGCCGACCGGGCCCGCGCCTCGGCCGCCTGGGCGGTCGCGCTCGCGGCCTGCGCCTCGGCGTGCGCGGCCTGCGCCTCCGCGCGGGCGGACTGCGCGTCGGCCTGGGCGGACGCGACGTCGGCGCGGGCGGCAGCGGCGGCCGCGCGGGCGGCCTGCAGCTCGGCCTGGGCGGTGACGGCGGCGTTACGCGCCGCCTCGGCCTCGCCGCGCGCCGACTGCAGCTCGTGGCCGCGGGCCTCCAGGCGCGCGCGGGCCTCGTCGCGCTCGCCGGCCAGCTGCGCGGCGCGTCCCTCGGCGTCCTGCACGGTGGCGGCGAGCGCCGCGTCGGCGGCGCGCTCGGCCTCCAGCTCAGCCAGCCGGGCGAGCGCCTCGTCGCGCTCCTGGGTCGCCGCGTCGGCGGCGCGCTCGGCGTCCTCGACGCGCTCGCGGAGGACCCGGGCGCGCTCGACGAGATCCTCCAGGCCGGGGGCCTGATCGACGGGCTCCGCCTCGTCGCCGCCGAGCGCGGCCCGGCCGGCGGCCAGGTCGATGCGGCGGGCGGCCTCGACGGCCGCGGCGCGCGCGGCGTTGCGCTGCTCGGCCATGCGACGGTCGACGTCCGCACGTGTGAGCGGCGGCGCGTCGACGTCGCGGACGACGATGAGGATGCCGGCGAGGCGGGCGTCGGGATCGGGCTGCGTGCCGCGCAGCACGACGCCCTCGACGGCCTCCAGCGCGCGCCCGTGGCGCACGCGCAGCTCCTCGGGGTGCCAGGTCCCGGCGTCGCGGCTGCGCAGCTCGGTGAGTAGCGACGTGAACTCCCAGCCCAGGGCGAGCGGCACGCAGACCACGACGAACTGCAGCGAGCGCGCCGCGCCGTCGGCGCTGCGGGCGCTGAAGGTGGGGCGCGCGGACGGATCGGTGTCCGGCGCGCGCAGCATCTGCTCGAAGGCGCCGATCGCGTCGGCGTCCGCGCCGGCGACGAGCACCTCGGCGGTCGGCCGTCCGACGAGCGCGTCGGCGGGCGCGCCGAGCAGGCCGACGACGCCCACGCCGCTCTCGGCGACGGCGCCGTCGGGCGTGCTGAGCACATAGCTGCCGTCCGCAAGGCCGAGCAGGACCTGTTCGAGGTCGCGATTGACCTCGGCGGCGGGCGCGGCCATCTGGCCGCCCAGAAGGTTCATGCGTTCCCTATCGGCCGGACGGTCGAATGGTTGAGCGCCAGCGGCGTGGTCGGCGAAATGTCCAGGCCCGATGCCCGTTGTGCTGGCGCAGCGGGCGCGCAGCCGCGATCCTGCCGGGGCGTTGCCCGAGTTCTTCACCGATACCCCGCTGCTGACCCCGCGCTTCGACGACGCGCTGCACTACGCGATCGCCCACCACGCCCGGCAGCTGCGCAAGGGGACGCCGGTCCCGTACGCCGCGCACCTGCTCGCGGTCGCGTCGCTCGTGCTCGAGATGCACGGCGACGAGGACGAGGCGATCGGCGGGCTGCTGCACGACGTCGTCGAGGACGGCGGCGGCCCGGAGGCGCTGGCCCACATCGAGCAGCACTTCGGGGCGGCGGTCGCGGAGATCGTGCTCGCCAACAGCGACTCGGTCACGGGCGCGGAGGAGAGGGCGCCGTGGTACGAGCGAAAGCGCGCGTACGTCGCCGCCTTCTCGCACAAGTCGCCGGCCGCGCTGCGCGTCTCGCTCGCCGACAAGCTGCACAACGGCCGCTCGATCCTGACGGACTACCGGACCCACGGCGACGCGCTCTGGGCGCGCTTCGGGCAGGGCCAGGGCCTGGCGACGCGCGTCTACTACCGCGAGCTGGCCGCCGCGTTCGAGCGCGAGGCGCCGCGGATGGGCGAGCACGCGGCGCCCGCGATCGGCGAGCTGCGCCGCGTGGTGGACGCGATCACGGCGCTCGCCGAGCAGCACCAGGGGCCCGACACGCGCGTGCGCTTCGAGTGGAGCTGAGCGCCCCGGTCGCGGCACGCACTCGCGGGGTGCGTGGGCGGGCGGGCGGGGCGGGGGCGGGTGGGTTTACCGGGTCACGCGTGCGGCGAGCACGATGAACTGCGTGCCGCGCGACTCCAGCCGCACGGCGTTGGACGTGTTGCCTTCGACCGTGTCGAGCATGCCGCCCTTCGGCCGCGTCCGCGCCAGCGCCAGGTGCGAGGCGCGCACGCCGGTGCGGAACTTGTAGAAGACGATGTCGCCCGGGCGGATGTCCGACACCGCGATCTTGCGCAGGTGGCGGCGGCCCGCGACGGCGTCGGCGAAGGAGCGATGCGGGTCGATCAGGCGCCGCGACAGCCGCACCCCGGCGCGCAGATAGGCCTGGTGCACGAACGCGCCGCACCAGACGCGGCAGGGCGGCAGCCGCAGGCCCATGTCGCGCTCCCAGCGGTCGATCGTCGGCGAGCAGTTCGTCGTGCCGATCTCCTCGACGCCGGCCTGGTTGACGGCCCACTCGAGCGCCTGCTGGCGCACGGCGTCGCGCGCGTCGGTCGCGCCGCCGGCGCTCGGCACGAGCGCGACGAGGGCCGTCGTGCAGGCGGCGAACGCGACGAGCGCGGCGAGGCGGCGGGGCATCGCCCCATGATGCCCGATGCGAACCGCGCCGACGCCGGTCTGGCCGGATGTCACCCCCGCTCGGCCGCCACCGCCTTGCGCAGCGACTCGTCGAAGCCGATCGGCTGCACGTCGAACAGCGCCGCGCCGCTGGGATCGGTGATCACCGTCTCCGTCGACAGACCCTCGATCAATGGCCGTGCGACGCGCGCGTCGACCGGCGTGACGAGCCCGATCCACAGCGACGACAGCCGCGGCGTCAGCAGCGGGACCGGGATCTTCGGGCGCCGGCGCCGGCCGAGGGCCGTCGCCATGCGGTCGAGCATCTCGCCGTAGGCGAGCACGTCGGGCGCGCCGATCTGGATCTCGCGCCCCGCCGAGCCCGGCACGCTCGGCGCCGTCGCGAGGTAGGCGACGACGTCGTCGACGTCGATCGGCTGCGTGGGGGTCGACAGCCAGCGCGGGGCGATCATCACGGGCAGCCGCGCCACCAGATGGCGCAGCGTGCGGTAGGACTCGCTGCCCGCGCCCACGACCATCCCCGCCCGGAAGTACGTCAGCGGCGGGCCGTGCTCGCTGAGCGTGCGGGCGGTGGCGTCGCGACTGCGCAGGTGCTTGGAGCCCGGCTTGTCGCCGAGGCCCCCGAGGTAGACGACCCGCGCCACGCCGGCCGCGGCGCACATCTGCGCGAACGCCCGCGCCGAGCGCGCCTCGCGCTCCTCGAAGTCGCCGCCTTCGCCGCGGCCCATCGAGTGCACGAGGTAGTAGGCGACGTCGATCCCGTCCCCGGCCCCGTCGAGCGAGGCGGGGTCCAGCACGTCGCCGACGAACAGCTCCAGGCGGGCGTCATCGGCAAGCCGGCGGCAAGCCCGCTCCCGATCGCGCACGAGCGCGCGGACGTCCGCGCCGTCGGCCAGCAGGCGGCGCACGAGCTCGCCGCCGATGAAGCCCGTCGCGCCTGCCACGAGTGCGTGCATCGCAGAGGTATACAGCCACGATCCCGCGCCGGCGCGCCGCATCCCGTCGCCCACCCGTCGAAGCGCGCGTAGCGCGCGCCGTCCCCGGGCAGACGAAACCCACATGCCCGCAACGCCAGGCGCGCGCGCCGCCGCATCCGGCGCCCAGACGCTGACGACGCTCGCCACGGCGATCGACGAGTTCGCGACCGCCGCGACGGTGCCTGCCGTCCAGCGGCTCGTGCACGCCGCCGCGCGGCGGCTGACCGGAGCCGACGGGGCCACGCTCATCCTGCGCGACGGCGGCCAGTGCCATTACTCGACGAGGACGCGATCGAGCCACTGTGGAAGGGCAGCGCTTTCCGGTCGAGCACTGCATCTCGGGCTGGGCGATGCAGCATCGCGAGCCGGCCGTCGTCGAGGACGTCTACGACGACCCGCGCATCCCGCAGGACCTCTACCGCCCGACGTTCGTCCGGAGCCTGGTGGTCGTCCCGATCGGCGCGCGCGAGCTGTGCGAGCGCGACCCGCTGACCGGCGTGCTCAACCGCCGCGCGTTGGATCAGCTGCTGGCGGGCGCGCTGCGCAAGGGCACCCGGCCGCTGTACGTCGCGCTCATCGACCACTTCAAGGACTACGACGACCGCCACGGGCACCCCGCCGGCAACGCGCTGCTGCGCCGCGCCGCGACCGCGTGGCGCTCGACCATCCGGGCCAACGACGTGCTCGCACGCTACGGCGGCGAGGAGTTCGCGGTGCTGCTGGCCGGCGGCGAGGAGGAGATCGCGCTCGAGATCGCCGAGCGGCTGCGGCTCGCCACGATCGACGAGCAGCGCGTCTCGATCGGCATCGCGCGGTGGGACGGCAGGCAGACCGCCGCCCGGCTCGTCGAGCGGGCCGACCAGGCGCTCTACGAGGCCAAGCGCGCGGGCCGCAACCGCATCGCGCTGGCGTCGTAGCCGTCCGGCCGCGGGTTCGAATCCGGCGCCCGGGGCGCCGCCGCCTCGCCTAGATTGTCCTCCCGGACCGATGAGTTCTCCGCCGGCGCGCAGTCTCATCTGCAACCCGACGACGAGGAGCCGAACCCCATGATCGCCGACAGCCCTCCCACCCCGAATACAGCCGACACCGACGATGACCGCTCGCGCTGGGTCGCGCTCATCGTGCTCTGCGTCGGCATGCTCATGATCGTGCTCGACGTCACCGTCGTAAACGTCGCGCTGCCCTCGATCCAGGAGGACCTCGGCTTCTCCCAGTCGAGCCTGGCGTGGGTCGTCAACGCGTATCTGATCGCCTTCGGCGGCCTGCTGCTGCTCGCCGGCCGGCTTGGTGACCTCATCTCCCGGCGCGGCGTGTTCCTCGTCGGACTGGCGATCTTCACCCTCGCCTCGATCGCCTGCGGCATGGCGCAGAGCCAGGAGATGCTGGTCGCGGCGCGCTTCGTGCAGGGCGTCGGCGGCGCGCTGACCTCCGCCGTGATCCTCGGGATGATCGTCACGATGTTCCCCGAGCCGCGGGAGCAGGCCAAGGCGATCGGCGTCTACGGCTTCGTCGCCTCCGCCGGCGGATCGATCGGCCTGCTCGTCGGCGGCGTGCTGACGCAGTCGATCAACTGGCACTGGATCTTCTTCGTGAACATCCCGATCGGGATCCTCACCGCCGTGCTCGCGATGCGCCTGCTCGAGAAGGACAGGGGCCTGGGCCTCGGCCGCGGCACCGACGTCCTCGGCGCGGTGCTCATCACCTCGGCGCTGATGCTGCTCGTCTACACGATCGTCGATCCGGCCGCCGAGCTCGGCTGGGGCGCGCAGCGCACGCTCGTGCTCGTGGCCGTCTCGCTCGCGCTGATCGCCGCGTTCCTCGTCCGCGAGGCGACCGCATCCAATCCGCTCATCCCGCTGCGGATCTTCCGCTCGCGCAACGTCTCGGGAGCAAACCTCATCCAGGTCGTGTCGGTCGCCGGGATGTTCTCGATGTTCTTCCTCGGCTCGCTGTACATGCAGCGCGTGCTCGGCTACGACGCGCTGCAGATCGGCTTGGCGTTCCTGCCCGCCACGATCATCATGGGCATCCTGTCGCTCGGCTACTCCCACAAGCTCGTCATGCGCTACGGGGCGCGCACCGTGATGGTGCCGGCATTCGGGCTCATCACGGCCGGCCTGGCGCTGTTCACGCAGGTGCCCGTCGACGGCGGCTACCTGACTCACGTCCTGCCGACGATGGTCCTCTTCGGGGTCGGCGGCGGCCTCGGCTTCCCGGCGCTCATGACGATCGCGATGTCCGACGTCGCGCCGCAGGACGCCGGGCTGGCCTCGGGCCTGGTCAACACGACCGCGCAGGTCGGCGGCGCGCTCGGCCTCGCCGTCCTGGCCACGCTCGCCACGACCCGGACCACCGACCTGGCGGCGGCCGGCGACTCGCTTCCCGCAGCCCTGACCGGCGGCTACCACCTGGCGTTCGCGATCGCCGCGCTGCTGATGATCGTCGCGACGCTCATCGCGGTGTTCGTCCTGAAGTCCGATCGCGTCGTGGCGGACGACGCGGCGGCCGAGTTCGCGACGGCGGAGCCCGCATGCTCCGAGGCGGTCTGAACGATCCGCACCCCGCGGCGCCCGGCGCCGCGGGGCTCCTGCTGCAAGCGGCGCGCAGCGGCGACGAGAACGCGTACCGCCGCCTCGTCGAGCCCCACAGCCGCGAGCTGCACGCACACGCCTACCGGATGCTCGGCTCCGTGCACGACGCGGAGGACGCGATCCAGGACGCCCTGCTGCGCGCGTGGCGCGGGCTGCCGCGCTTCGACGGGCGCAGCTCGCTGCGCGCGTGGCTGTACAAGATCGCCACGAACACCTGCCTGGACGCGATCGTCCGCCGCGGCAAGCGCGCGCTGCCGATCGACCACGTCGCCGCCGCCGAGCTGGGCGAGGCGCCGGGGCGACCGCTGATCGAGTCCGTCTGGGTCGAGCCCTGCTCGGACGACGCGTTCGGGCTCGGCGACGGCCGCGCGGCGCCGGAGGCGCGCTACGAGGCGCGCGAGAGCGTCGAGCTCGCCTTCATCGCCGCGCTGCAGCATCTGCCCGCCACGCAGCGCGCCGTGCTCATCCTGCGCGAGGTGCTCGGCTTCTCGGCGCAGGAGACTGCCGAGGTGCTCGAGACCACCGTCGCCTCGGTCAACAGCGCGATGCAGCGCGCGCGCAAGACGATCGATGAGCGCCTGCCGCAGCGCAGCCAGCAGGAGACGCTGCGCGTGCTCGGCGACGAGCAGCTGCGCCAGGTGGTCGAGGACTACATGGATGCGATGGCGCGCGGCGACGTCGAGGCCGTCGTCGCGATGCTCGCGCAGGACGCCGCGTGGTCGATGCCGCCCATGGCGACCTGGTACCACGGCCGCGACGCGCTGCGCCTCTTCCTCGCCCACGGACCGCTGTCGGGCGCGTGGCGCTGGCGCTACCTGCCCGCCTCCGCCAACGGCCAGCCGGCGATCGGCGCCTACACCTGGCGCGACGACGAGGGCTGCTACCGGCCGTTCGCGCTCGACGTGCTGACGCTCAGCGACGACGGCGCGCCGATCGCGCAGGTGACGTCGTTCATCGCGCGCTCCGGCGAGGAGCTCACGCCCGAGGAGCTCGCGCGCTTTCCCGACGAGGCGGTCGATGCGGCGAAGGTGGGTTCGATCTTCACCCATTGCGGGCTGCCCGAGCGGCTGGACTGACGGCGGCGGCGCGGGGCTGCGCCGTGCGCGGCGCGCGTGGTGCGCCGGCGGCTTCGAGCCGCGCAACAAGCGCGCGGGGTCCCGCAGGGCCTGCGCGCGCGTCGTTCGCAGCACGCGCTCATCGGCGGCCTCGAGCTCGGCCTGCCTGCGGCGCGACAGCGGCGTGGCGAATCGTGCACGCGGAGCGATACAGATTCGCCACACCCCCGGCCGGCCCGGGCCGGGCCGGGCCGGGCGGGGCGGTCCTACCGGGCCGGGCCGGCCGGCGCGCGCGCGCTCACCCGATCGGCGTCAGGCGTACACGTCGGGCAGGTCGTTCTCGAAGAGGAAGACGTCGCCCCGGCGCCCCAGCTCGGCCACCGCGGCGTGCGCGGCCGGCCCGTCTGCGGCCATCACGATCTTGTCCGCGGCGAAGCCGGCGCCGGTCAGGCCCGCGCGGATGTGCTCGGCGAGCGGACCGCTGAGGATGCAGATGTCGCACACGCCGGCGGCGGCCTCGCCCAGCCGCCGGTTCTCGCGCTCGGAGTCCGCGCCGAGCTCCACCATCCCGGGCGTGACGAGGATCCGCCGGCCGGCCTCGTGCGCGCGCAGCACGTCGAGCGCGGCCAGCGCCCCCACGGGGTTGGAGTTGTAGGAGTCGTCGATGACCACGATCCCCGCCTCCGCGTTGACGATCGGGCTCAGCCGGTGCTGCGGCGGCGCGACCCGCTTCAGCGCGCGCGCGATCTGCGCCCCGGTGACGCCAAGGTCCGAAGCCACCGCCGCCGCCGCCAGCAGGTTCGCGACGTTCGGCTCGCCGAGCAGGCGGGAGCGCACGCGGGTGTCCTCCCGCCCGTCGCGCCAGCGCATCGTGTACTCCGTCCCGCCGGAGCCGATCACGATGTCCTCGGCCCACAGGTCGGCCTGCGGATGCGGCCGGGGACTGAACAGCACCACCCGGCAGCCGGCTCGTTCGCGCGCCACCCGCCGGCAGCGCTCGTCGTCGGCGCGCGTGACGAAGAGGCCGTCCGGCGGCAGCGCGTCGGCCAGCTCGCCCTCGGCACGCTCGATCGCGTCCATCGATCCGAAGCGCTCGAGGTGCGCCGGCCCGAGGTTCGTGAGGATGCCGATGCGCGGCGCCACCAGCTCGCAGATCTGCGCGATGTCACCGATCCGGTAGGCGCCCAGCTCGACGACGAACGTCTCGTGGTGGCGATCGAGCCCCTCGTTGATCGCGCGCACGACCCCGAGATGGCTGTTGAACGACGCGGGCGTCGGATACGCGGGCCCGTTCGGGTCCAGCGCCGCCGCCACGCAGGCCTTGGTCGTCGTCTTCCCGAAGGAGCCCGAGATCCCGACCACGAGCGGCGCGACCTCCTCGAGCCGGCGCCGGGCCGCCCGGACGTAGCGGTGGTTCTCCGCCCGCTGGTAGGGCGCCAGCAGCGCGTTGGCGGCGCCCAGCAGCCACGGCGCGGCGAGAAGCTCGGCCGCGCCCAAGCCCCCCAGCACGACCGGGAGGAGCGTGACGTCGACGAGCCAGATGGCGAGCGCCGGCGCGAGCGCCACGAGCACCGCGGCGAGGCCGAGCAGCCGCTTCGCGCGCGCCGTGAACACGAGCGCCTTGACCTGCGGGCGACTCCACGTGCGAACCGCATGCGCCACCCCGCACCCCGCGCCCGCCGCGGCCACCACCAGCGCCACCACCGGGCTCAGCTCGGCGAGCAGCGCGACCACGACCCCGCCGGCGCACACCACAGCCGCCAGCGGCAGCGCCCAGCGGCCCCGGTCGCGCCGCAGCCAGACGTAGAGGCGAGCGCTCTCGTAGTGCTCCTGCTGGAGCATCTGCAGCAGGACGTGCAGCCGCGCGGCCAGCAGGGCCGCGATGCCCGCAGTCACGGCGGCAACCGTCACGGACGCCACGCGGTCAGGCAGCCTGCGTCAGGAAGTGCGAAGCGATGCGATTGAACTCGGCAGATCGTTCGGCGTACACGTAGTGGCCGCCCGGCAGGACGACGAGGCCCGCATCCGGCAGCAGCGCCTCCATCCGCTCGGCCATCCACAGCGGCGTCTCCGTGTCCTGCTCACCCCAGATGAGCAGCGTCGGCGCCTTGACCTGGGCGAGCCGGGGCGACAGGTCCTCGCCGACCACGAGGCGAAACGTGCCGCGCATCGCCTCGGAGGCGTCGAGCCAGTCCTGCGAGGCGACCCGCGCGCGCATGCGCGCCTGCACGCGGCGCCCGGCCGGGCCGCCCGCGGCGCCCACGACACGCCCGACCTTCGCGATCGACACGCGCGCGTAGTACGACGGCGGCCGTTTCGGCCTGAGGCCCGCCGCCCCGGTGAGCAGCATCCGCGCCACCCGGTCGGGCGCGCTCGCGGCCGCGACGATCGAGATGCGGGCCCCGAAGCTGTGCCCCAGCAGGCTGACGCGCTCGAGCCCGAGGTCGTCGCAGAGCGCGAGCACGAGCTCCGCGTAGCGACCCACGCTCCAGGCGTCGGGCGGCGGCGCGGACTCGCCGAACCCGGGCAGGTCGACGGCGACGACCTCGAGCGCGCCGGCGAGGCCGGCGGTCACCGATCCGACGGCGTCGATCGAGGCGCCCCAGCCGTGCAGGACGACGACCGCAGGCGCCTTCGCTGCGACGGACGGACGGGTGTGGTGGACGCGCACCACGAGGTCGCCGACGGTCCGGGTCGACTGCGTGATCGTCGTGGACATCGACGTGCATGGTTGCACGCACGTCCGCCGTCTCGGCGTGATCGGCGGGGCCGCCCGCGACGCCGTGCCCTCCGCCGACGCCGGGCATTAGGCTTGGCTCGTGAGCCGATCGCCGACCGTCCCGACCGAACTGCGCGCCGCGCCGCGAGCCCGCGCCGCCGAAGCTGCGCTCAGGGGCAGCGCGCATTGACTCCCCGGCGTCGCCGTGTCGCCGTCGTGTTCGGCGGCCGGTCCGTGGAGCACGACGTCTCGATCATCACCGCCCAGCAGGTCATGGCGGTGCTCGCGGAGAGCCATGACGTGCAGCCGGTGTACGTGGCGTCCGACGGACGCTGGTGGACCGGCGCGTCGCTGGCGCGCATCGAGTCGTTCGCCAGCCAGCCGCCCGCGGGGGCGAATCCCTTCGAGCTGCGCCTGGGCACTCGCGCGGGGTTCGTCGAGCTCACCGGCCGCCGTCGCAAGCAGCGCGTGCTGGCGGTCGACATCGTCGTGAACGCCATCCACGGCACGGGCGGAGAGGACGGCTCCCTGCTGGGCGCCCTCGAGCTCGCCGGCGTCCCCTACGTCGGCGGCGGCGTGGCCGCGGCGGCCGTCGCGATGGACAAGCACCTCGCCAAGGCGGTCGTCAAGGCCGCCGGGATCGACGTCCTCGACCACGAGCGCATCGAGCGCTCGGAGTGGGAGGCGGACGCGGACGCGGTCGTCGCGCGCGTGGAGCAGCGCTTCGAGGGACCGACGTTCGTCAAGCCGGCAACCCTGGGCTCGTCGATCGGCGTTCAGCGCTGCGCGGACGGCGACGAGCTGCGCGAGGCGCTGGAGCTGGCCTTCGAGCTCGACCGCCAGGCGATCGTCGAGCCCTTCGCCACGGGCGCGGTGGAGCTCAACGTCGCCGTCGTCGGCCGGCCCGGCGGGGAGCTCGTCGTGTCCGAGGTCGAGCGACCGATCGGCGACGCCGAGGGGCTGTCGTTCGACGACAAGTACCTGCGCGGCGGCGGCAAGGGCAAGGCCGGGGGCGGTGGCGGTGGCGGTGGCGGCGGCGCGGCCAAGTCCGGCGCCAGCGGAGGCGGCAAGGGCGGCTCCGGCATGGCCGCCCAGGACCGCGTGATCCCCGCCGACGTCGATCCCGCCTGGCGCGCCGCGGTCCAGCAGCGCGCGCTCGCCGCGCATCGCGCGCTGCGCTTCGCCGGGGTCGTCCGCTATGACTTCTTCGTGCTCGACGACGGTGACCGCTTCGTCCTCAACGAGCCCAACACCGTGCCCGGCTCGTTCGCCTACTACCTCTTCGAGCCGGTCGGCCTGCCGTTCCCCGACCTCATGGAGAAGCTGCTCGAGATCGGCTTCGGCGAGGCGCGCGAGGAGCGCAGCACGACGCGCGGCTTTCACTCTGCCCTGCTGAACCTCCACCTGCCCACGTCATGAGCCGCGTCCTCGTCGCCTGCGGTGGTCGTTCGCTGGAGCGGCTGATCAGCATCACCTCCGGCCGCCGGGCCGCCGCCGCGCTGGCGGCGCTCGGCTCCGAGCCGCGCGTCGTCGATGTCGACGCGTCGTTCGTCGACGAGGTCGTCTCGACCCAGCCCGACTTCGTGTTCGTCGCGATGCACGGCATCGGGGGCGAGGATGGGACGATCCAGGATCTGCTGGAGATCCTCGAGGTGCCCTACACCGGCTCCGACGCGCTCGTCTCGGCCCTGTGCCTCGACAAGCACCTGTTCAAGTCGGTCTGCGTGCTGGGCGGCGTGGCCACCCCGCCCTGGCACTCCTTCACCAAGCAGGCGTTCGCGGAGTACGGCGCGGCGAAGTCGCTCGGTCGCATCATGCGCCAGTTCCCCGGGGGGGTCGTGGTCAAGCCGTCGCGCCAGGGATCTTCGCTCGGCATCAGCGTCGTGCACGACGAGGCCGCGCTCGGCAGCGCGATCCTGCAGGCCATGAGCTACGACGACCGGGTGCTCCTGGAGCGCTACGTGGACGGCAAGGAGCTGGCCGTGACCGTCATGGGCGCCGGCGAGGACACCCGCGTGCTGCCCGTCGCGGAGCTGCTGTTCGAGGACGAGATCTACAGCTACTCGGCGCACTACGACATCGGCTCGGCGCACATCGTCCCGGCGCGGCTGGAGCCGGACGTCGAGGCACGCGTCCGCGACGTCGCCGCTCGCGCCTATCAGCTCGCGGGCTGCCGCGACTTCGCGCGGGTCGACCTGCGGCTGGACGACGAGGGCCCGTGGGTGCTGGAGATCAACACCATCCCCGGCCTGACCGAGACCGGCCCCAGCCCGCTGGCGGCCGAGATGGCGGGCATGACGTTCGAGCAGTTCATCGCTGCGATCTGCGAGCGGGTCGCGTCCTGACGCCCGGCGTCGGGCCGATCGGGCGAGCGGTCGGCTGAGCGGGGTCACCGACGAGCCGCGACGACGTCGAGGAGAACAGCAGCGCGCCCGGTGCCGCCGACCTCATCTTCGACTTCGGCCTGGCGAACGACCTCCCGGTGGTGTGGAGGCGCTGAGCCACCGCATGATGCGCGCCGTCGACTGGTCGATCGACTCGACGTCGGTGCGCAGGCGCAGGTGCGGGGCACGCGGTTGCTCGTAGACGTCGCCGACCCCGCTGAAGTTCTGCAACTCGCCGCGCATCGCGGCCGCCCAGTGGCCCTTGACGTCCCGCGCGCAGCAGGTCTCGATCGAGGCGTCGACATGGACCTCCAGGAAGCTCGGGCCGAGGATCGCGCCGGCGAGCTCGCGACATGCGTGGTACGGGGAGATGGTCGCGACGACGGTGACGCCATCGGCGCGGCGGTGGTGCAACGCCAGGGTCGCGGCGCGCCGCGCCTGCTCGATCCGATCCTCCCGGGTGTAGCCGAGGTCCGCGCAGGGGCCGGCGCGCAGCTCGTCTCCGTCGAGCACGGTGACGCGGTGCGGCCACGCCGCCTGCAACGCCCGGGCCAGGGTCGTCTTGCCCGAACACGGCAGGCCGGTGAGCCAGATCACCTGCCAGGGCTTGGGTGCGGCGGTCACGGGGCGCGTACGGTGCCAGCCCGACGCCTGCGGTGGCAACCGCGCTCGTGCCGCACGGTTCGTCGTGGCGCCGGGGCGGACCGTCCGTTACCGTCGGCAGCCGGATCGCGGTGCTGGCTCGAACTCTTCTCATAGCGGTCATGGCGCTGGCAGCGAGCCTCGTCGCGACGCCCGCGCGCGCGCAGGCCGCCGTGCCCGCGGGCTTCGTCGATCAGACGGTCGCCACGATCGGCGTGCCGACCGCGATCGCGTTCACGCCCGACGGCCGCGGCCTGTTCACGACGCAGGTGGGCCGGCTGCGGGTGCACACGCCGGCCGGCGGCCTGCTCGCCTCGGCGGCGCTCGATTTCTCGGCGAAGATCTGCGCCAACTCCGAACGCGGCCTCCTCGGCGTGGCCGTCGACCCCGCGTTTGCCGCCAACGGCTTCATCTACCTGTACTACACGCTCAGGCAGGGAACCGCCTGCGATGCCACGGCCGTCAACCGCGTCTCGCGGGTCGTCCTGACCCCCGCGAACACGACCGGGTCCGAGGTGGTGCTGATCGACAACATCCCGTCGACCGCCGGCAACCACAACGGCGGAGACCTGCAGTTCGGCAAGGACGGCAACCTCTACGTCAGCGTCGGCGACGGCGGCTGCGACTACGCCGGGACGGGCTGCTCGGCCAGCAACGACGCCGCCCGCGATCGCAACGTCCTGCTCGGCAAGATCCTGCGCATCACCCCGTCCGGTGAGATCCCGGCCGACAACCCGTTCCAGGGACCGGGGACCGCACGGTGCAACGTCACGGGCAGGACGACCGCGACGTGGTGCCAGGAGACGTATGCGTGGGGGTCTGCGCAACCCCTACCGCATGGCGTTCGACCCGAACGCCGCGGGCACGCGGTTCTACATCAACGACGTCGGCCAGAGCACGTGGGAGGAGATCGACCTGGGCGCCGCCGGCGCCGACTACGGGTGGAACGTGCGCGAGGGACACTGCGTGACGGGGTCGACGACCATGTGCGGCCCGCCGCCGGCCGGCATGACCAACCCGCTGTTCGACTACGGGCGCAGCGACGGGTGCCGGTCGATCACCGGCGGCGCGTTCGTGCCGATCGGGATCTGGCCCGCGGCCTATCAGGGCAAGTACCTGTTCGCCGACTTCGCGTGCGGGCGGATCTTCCGCCTGGACCCGAACGGCAGCGGAGGCTTCACCCGAGTCGACTTCGCCACCGCACTCGGCGCCAACACCGTCGTCCATCTCGCGTTCGGACCCGTGGCCGGAACGCAGGCGCTCTACTACACGACCTATGCGTCCAGCGGGCAGGTGCGGCGGATCCGCGCGACCGCCGCGCTGGGGGTCACGACGGCCGGTTCCGGTTCGGGGTACGTCGACTCGGTGCCGGCGGGCATCGACTGCGGGCGCAACATCGCCGGTCACGGCGACTGCGCCGAGGCGGTGGCCCAGGGGGACGCGGTGACGCTGACCGCGCATCCCGCCGCCGGCACGCAGTTCGCCGGGTTCGCCGGCACGGGCTGCACGGGCGGGACGCTGACCTGCACCGTGACGATGGCCGCCGCGCGCTCGGTCACCGCGACGTTCTGCACCTCGACTCCCTCGCTGCCCGCGGTCGTGCGCGGCTCCACGAGCTGGCTGCTGCGCAACAGCCTGAGCAGCGGAGCGCCGACGACGACGTTCGCGTACGGAAGCCGGCCGCTCGTTGCGGTGATGGGCGATTGGGACCGAAACTGCACCGAGACGCCCGGCACGTTGGAGGCCGGCGCCTTCAAGCTGCGCAACACCAACAGCGCGGGCCTGGCGGACGCGACGGTGACGTTCGGCGATCCCCGCGGCTTCCCCGTCGCGGGTGACTTCAACGGCGACGGCACCGACGACCTCGCCGTCTACCGCGACGGCACATGGCAGGTGCGCGACATGCGCAGCCACGCCATCCGCACGTTCACCTACGGGGCGGGCAGCTGGCCCGCCACGGTCCCCGTCGCCGGCGACTGGAACGGCGACGGCGTCGACGGCATCGGCACGTACACCTCGGCCACCGGCACCTGGAGCCTTCGCAACAACGCCGGCGCCGGGGCGCCGCAGATCACACCGTTCGTGTTCGGCGGCAGCGCCCGCTACCCCGTGACCGGCGATTGGAACGGCGACGGCATCGACAGCGTCGGGACGAAGCTGATCAGCGGGGCGGCGTGGGAGCTGCGCAACGGCAACGGCGCTGGGGCGGCGGATGTGGTGTTCGACTACGGGATGAGCAACGACCTGCCGCTGACCTGGAGGTAGCGCACCGGCCATCAACGGGGCGACCGCGCTTCCGGCGCCGGTCTGACCGGTTTGCAGCGCTTTGTGCGGACGTCGTCAGGTCGTCCGGTCCGGCTTGCACGATGTCGTCATGCCCGAGCGCGTGCTCGACTCCTCCGACGATCAACGGACACTGGTGCTCGTGGTCTCGCTGCGGGTCCTGCGTGATCCCGTGCTGGCGCTCGACGCCGGCAACGAGGCGCTCGCCGCCCGCCCGGCGGGAGCGGACGACGCAGTCGCGCTCGAGTGCCTCGGGCGGGTCGCCGAGATGGCCCAGCGCGACGGTCGCATCCCGTCCGTCGAGCGCCGCCGGCAGCGGACGGGGCTCGATGTCGTGCACGTCGATCACGCGCTGCGCGCGGAGCTGCACGCGCTCGGCGCCTGCCGGCTGGCCCGCCGCGCTGAACCGCTGGCGCTATCCGACGAGGTCATCTGCATCGTGGCGCGACTCGAGCGCGACGCGCCGACGATCCAGCGGCTCGCCTGGATCGCGGCATCCGGGCTGGTCGTAGCACTTCACGCCGAGGTCGGTGATCGCGGTGCCGATTGATCTGTCGCCCGCGTTGATCGCAGCGCTGCACGCTGATCCGCCCTCCGCGCACCCGTCCACCTCGAGCGCCGAGGGGCCGCTGCGACGCCACCCGGTCCTGCGCTACGCCAGCGCCGAGGAGGCGGAGTCCTACCGGCGGATCATGCGCGTGCTGTTCCGCGAGCACCAGGCGTTCGGGCTGCGGCTGCGACCGGCGCAGGTCGCCGAGCGCCTCGCGGCGCGCTACGGCTCGCGGGTCGATCCCAAGCTGCTCGACGACCGCCTTGCGCAGCTCGTCGCGTGGGGAGCGATCGAGCAGGAGCACGACGCGAGCCTCGCCGCATCGGCGCAAGAGTGGCGGCGCAACCGCTTCACGTTCGACGTCACGCCGGCGGGCCGCCTGACCGAGGAGCTGCTCGCGCGCCTGGACGGGCTCGGCCGCGAGCATGCCGTGCTCGACGGGCAGCGGATCCCGGCGATCCGCGCGGCGCTCGACCAGCTTGCCGCCGAGCTGGAGGGCGCGGCGCCGGACGGGTTGCGGCTGCGCGCCGAGCTCGAGCGCGCGCTCGCCGAGCTCGCGGCGCTGCATGCCGGCGCGCTGACGTTCATGTCGTCGCTCAGCGCGCTGATCAGGCGCTCCGAGCGCGTCGACGAGGAGTCATTCGAGCGCTCGAAAGGCTCGATCGTCGAGCATCTCGAGGTCTTCCGGCGAGACCGCCGGCGCTGGACACACGAGGTGCTCGCCGCCATCGAGCGCATCGAGCGGGCCGCGTCTGCGGAGCGCCTCGTCGAGCTCATCGTGGCGGCCGAGGAGTTCGTCGAGTTGCCGGGAGGAACGCCCGCGTCCGCACAGCGCGCACGTCGCGGCGAGGAGCTCGCGGGCCAGTGGGCCGGTCTGCGGACGTGGTTCGTCGGTGACGACCGGGCCGCGGGCTCTCCCTGGCGAACGCTCGACGAGAACGTCGTCGAGGCGATCCGCGCGCTGCTGGACATCGCGGAGCGGCTGATCGCCCGGCGCACCGACCGCGTCGACCGCGCCACGGTCCTCCTGCATCTCGCCGGGCTCGCGAGCCGGGCTCCGGCGGGCACCGCCGTGGAGGTCGTGCGCCGCGCGTTCGGGCTGCTGCAGCCACGCCACGTCGGTGTGCCCGAACGCGACCCGGAGGACGTCGTCGCACCCGGCCGGACCTCGTGGGCCGTGGCGCCGCCGGCGCCGGTCGTCGCCCATCTGCGCCGCCCCGGCGTGCCGATGCCCGGCCGCGGGCGCTCGGCGCGGGTGCTGGACCTGACCGACGGACATGCCCGGATGCTGCAGAGGCGCGACGCCGAGCGCAAGGAGCTCGAGGCGGTCCTGCGGCGCTTCGCCAAACGCAGCCCGCTGACGCTGTCGGCGCTCGGCGAGCTCGACCCGCGCGGCTTCACCCACCTGCTCAGCTGGCTCTCCCGCGCCTACGAGACGCCCGCGGTCGGCGGTCGGCGGCGGGCGGTCTCCAGTGACGGTCGTGCCGAGATCGTGCTGCTCGCGCCGCCGGACGGTGCGCGAACCGTGCTGCGGGTACCGCATGGACGCCTGGACACGCTCGACTACGGGCTCGAGGTGCGGCTGCGGTGAACGTCCGCGAGTTGGACGCCGAGCAGCAGCGCGCAGCCGCCTTCCGGGCGCTGCTCGCCGCGCCGTTCGTCGGTGCGGACGACGACGCCTTCGCGCTCGTGCGCCGCCACGAGCCTGAGCTCATGCGCAGGGCGACCGACGTCTTCGGCTACCGGCTGCACGTCGGCACCACCGCCGCCCGCCTGGTCGGTGCGCCGACCAGCCGCTCGGCCCGACGACCGCTGCGCGTCCCGCCCGCGAGCGAATCCGGCCGCAAGCGCCCCCGCGACGAATGGCCGTGCCTGTCGGACCGCGGCGCGGTGCTGCTGCTCTGCGTCCTGGCTGCGCTCGAGCGCGGCGGGGCCCAGACGGCGCTCGCCGAGCTCGCGCGCGACACCGCCGCCGCGGCGGCCGACTGCGATCCGCCGATCGCCATCGACTTCGAGGCCCGCTCCGAGCGGCTCGCGTTCGCCGACGCGCTCGAGCTCCTCGTCGCGTGGGGCGTGCTGGAGCACACAGCCGGCTCGAAGGCGAGCTACCGCAGCCTCGAGGCTGGTGAGGACGAGGCGCTGCTGACGGTCGACCGGCGGCGCCTTGCCGTCCTGCTGCGCGATCCCGCCCAGGCGCTCACCGCCGACACGCCGCGGGCGATCGACGCGCTCAGCGAGGGCTACGCCCCGACGGTCGAGGGCGCCCGGCGCTCGCTCGCCCACGAGCTCGCGCGGCGCCTCGTCGAGGACCCTGTGCTCTTGCTCGACGAGCTCGACGACGCGGCGCGGACGTACTTCCTCGGCCAGCGCGCGCGGATCGAGGACGCCGTGGGAAGCGCCACCGGCCTCGACGTCGAGCGCCGCGCAGAGGGGACCGCGCTCGTCACCGACGACCGCGCGCTGACCGATGTGCCGTTCCCGACGCGCGCGACCACCAAGCAGGCGGCGCTGCTGCTCTGCGACGCGCTGCAGGGCGAAGCCCGCGCAGGGGCGGAGGCGCCGGGGACGGTTGCGCACGAGCGGGTGATCGCGCTGGTGCGAGGGCTCGTGGCCGACCACCGCGCGCACTGGCAGCGCGACCCGCAGGATCCGGCGGTCGTCGCCGCGCTGGCCGCCGATGCCGTGGCGACGCTCGTCGCGCTCGACCTTGTCGCCCCCGACCCCTCCGGCGCGGTGCGCCTGCAGCCCCTCGCCCACCGCTTTCGCGATCCCGAGCTGCGCCGGGCCGCCGAGGCGCCGTGATGGCAGCGTCTCGATTCGCACCGACCCGCGCCGGCATCGTGAACCTCTACGAGTACGCCGACCAGACGTTCGAGTTCGCCGACGGGCGGCTGCTGCTGCGCGGTCACAACACCTCCGGCAAGACGAAGGTCCATCGAGCTGCTGTTTCCGTTCTGCCTCGACGGCGACATCTCGCCGGCGCGGCTGGACCCGTTCGCGGGCACCGCCAAGGAGATGAAGTGGAACCTCGTCGGCTGCGTCGAGCAGGACACGCGCGTGGGCTACGTGTGGATCGAGTTCGAGCGAACCGATGGACGCGGCGAGATCGAGCGCATCACGGCCGGCATCGGCCTGAAGGCCTGGCGCGATCGCCCCGGCGTGACGCGCTGGTACTGGACGCTGGCGAACGGTCGCGTCGGCGACGACGTCCGTCTCGTCCGCGACGACCGGGAGCCGCTGTCGCGAGCCGATCTCGTCGCTGCCCTCGGCGACGACGGCGAGCTCTTCGCCACGGCGACGGAGTACCGCGAGCAGTTGCGCCGGCGCGTCTTCGGCTTCGCGACGGCCGACGAGTACCGCGTGATGCTCGAGCTCATGCGCCAGCTGCGCCGGCCGCACCTCTCCAAGAGCCTCGATCCTGCGGGTGTCGCAGCGATGCTCGCCTCAGGCCTGCCCGCCGTCGACGACGGCCTGCTTCGGCGCCTCGCCGGGGGCCTGGAGCAGCTCGAGGCGCTCGAGGCCGGGCTCGCGCGCACCCGGTCGAACCGAACCCGGCTGCGCTCGTTTCATGACCGGACCTACCGCGCCTACGCACAGGCGCTCGTGCGCGAGCGAGGACAGGCGCTGCGGTCGGCGGACGCCGCGGCCCGTGCCGCCGCCGAGGGTCTGCGGGAGGCGACGGCGCGCGCGCGCGGTCTGGGCGACGAGGAGGCGCTCCTGGCTGCGCAGCAGACCGGACGCCGGGCCCAGCTGACGACGCTGGAAGGCGAGGAGCGCGCCCTCGTCACCTCAGCCGCGTGGGCATCGATCGCCGAGGTCATGCAGCTCGGGCGGTCGGTCCAGGCTGAGCGGGCGACTGCGGCCGTCCGCCGCGAGGCCGCCACCGAGGCGGCCGCCGAGCTCGTCGGCGCCGAGGCGCGGCTGGTGACCGCGACCGCGGCCCTGCAGGAGGCGGCGACGGGCGCCGGCGAGCGGCTCGACGACATCGACGGCGTCGCCCGTGCCGCCGGCCTGGCCGCGCGCGCCGGCGCGCTGCGCGAGCAACTCGCGTCCGGCTTCGCCCCCGCCGCATGGCGCGACTCCCTGCGCGATCTCGCACAGGGCGCGCGCGCCGTGCTCATGCGCCAGGGCGAGCTGCGCCAAGCGGTCCGCACGGCCGACGCGGCGGCAGCGCGGGCACGCGCGGCGCTGGACACCGCCACCGAGCGGCTCGCAGCGGCCCGCGACCTGCGTGAGGAGTCCGAGGCCCAAGCGCAGCACGCGGCGGCGGAGCGCGCAGCAGCCCTCACCGGCTGGGCTGACGCGCTGCGCGAGCTCGCGCTCGCGCCCGAGGAGATCGCGGCGCTGCAGGCCGCCGCTGCCGCGGCCGAGAACCTCCAGCCGCCGCTCGCACCCGCGGCCGGCCGCGTGCGCGCGCGGCTTGCGGGCGAGCGCGCGTCGCTCGAGGGATCGCTCGCGACGCTCGCGGCCGAGCGCGCGGCGCTCACGTACGAGGCCCGGCGTCTGGAGGACGACCACGACGAGCCGCCGGGCGCACCGCCGTGGTCGCGCAGCCCGCGCGACGGCAGGCCCGGTGCGCCGCTCTGGCAGACCGTGGACCTGCGCCCCGAGGTCCCCGCCGGTGAGCGGGCGAGCCTGGAGGCTGCGCTGCACGCGGCGGGGCTGCTCGACGCCTGGCTCACGCCGGAGGGTTCGCTGCTCGATCCCGACACGCACGACACCCTCCTGCGCCCCACCGCCCCCGTCGCGCAGGGCATGACGCTGGCTGCCGTGCTCTACGTCGACCCCGCCGCCGTCGTCGACGCCGCGCTGATCGAGCGGGTGCTCGCGAGCGTCGCCTACGGGCCGACGGCGATCGGCACGAGCGCACCGGCGGCGATCGGCGCGGATGGCTCGTTCGTTCTCGGTCCGCTGCACGGACGTGCCGCCAAGGAGCAGGCCGAGTACCTCGGGGCCAGCGCCCGCGCCGCCCGCCGCATGCGCAGGCTGGCCGAGATCAAGGCCGCGCTCGAGGCGCTCGCAGGACGGCGAGCCGAGACCGTTGCACGTCTCGACCGCCTGACCGACCGATCCGCGGCGCTCGACGCCGAGCTCGCCGCCCTCCCGCCGAGCGCCGCACTCGATGCCGCGCTGCGCAGCCTCGGGGTGGCCGTCTCGCTGGAAGGCCGGGCCGGCACCGAGCACGCGCAGGCCGAGGCGGAGGCGACACGGCACGCCGACGTGCTGCTCGGCGCACAGGCTGACCAGCGCGAGCACGCCGTCGCGCACGGGCTTGCGCCCGAGCTCGACGACGACGCGCTCGTCGCCCGACGGGAGGCCTGCTCGCAGCTCGCCGCCGTCGTCGCCGGCGTGGCCCGCGAGCTCGACGCGCTGGCATTGGCGCGCGAGACGCTGGCCGGCCGGCGCGAGCGCCAGGCCGAGCTCGCCGCCCGAGTGGAGGTCCGCGAGCGTGACGCGCTCGCCGCCGAGGAGCAGGCGGCTCGGCTCGCCTCCGAGCACGCGGCGCGCGAGGCCGCGCTCGGTGAGGAGGGCGCGGCGCTGCGCCGGCGCCACGCAGAGGTGACGCAGGCCCTCGCCGACCTGCGCGGCGCGCAGCGCGCGGCCGCCGACGCGCTGGCCAAGCTCCACGACGCCGCGCGTGACGCCGCGCGCGACGCGCGCGAGGCGGCATCGCTGCGCGACGCGACGCGGACGACGCGCGAGGAGGCGCTCGGAGCCGTGCGCGGGCTCGTGCGAGGCGGGCTCATCGTGGCGGCGCTGGGCGATGCCGCGCCGGCCGACGCGGCCGACGCGGCCGAGTGGCCACTGACGCGCGCGCTCGAGGTCGCCCGCGGGCTGCCCGATCAGGTCACACGCGTCCGCACGCCCTCGGGCGAGCTCGCCCAGCGCGTCTCGCGAGCGGTGATGGACCTCGGCCAGGAGCTCGCCGAGGCTGACCTCGGCGTCTACACCGAGGCGCACGACGGCGTGCTCGTCATCCGTGTCACGGAAGGACCAGCCGACCGGACGCTCGACGAGGTCCTGCGCGGCCTCGAGCTCGACCTCGCCGAGCGCGAGCGGCTGCTGACCGCAGAGGAGCGGCGCGTCTTCGGGGCAACGCTCGTCGAGGAGCTCGCCGACCACCTGCGCGTGCGGATACGCGCGGTCCACGACCGCGTGGCGCAGATGAACGCGATCCTGCGACGCTGCCCGACCGCGAGCGGCAAGGTCATCCAGCTCGCCTGGCGCGTGCATGACGACGAGGCTCTGCGGCCCATGGTCGACCTGCTGCGCCGGGCGATCGCCGGTGCCGGGCTCGACGAGCGCGACCGGCTGGTCGAGTTCTTCCGCGCACGGATCCAGGAGGCGCGAAGCGCGCCGCCACGTGGCGGCGCTGAAGGCCCAGGAGGTGGCGCGGAGACGATGGTCGACACGCTCGCGACGGCATTCGACTACCGCACCTGGCACGTGTTCGACCTCGTGCAGGAGCACGGTGGAACGCGCGAACGCCTCACCCGCAAGCGCCATGCGGTCGGGTCTGGCGGCGAACAGGCGGTCCTGATCCACCTCCCGCTCTTCGCGGCAGCGGCCGCGCTCTATGACGACACCTCGGCGCCACGGATGATCTTTCTCGACGAGGCGCTGTCGGGCATCGACGACGACACGCGCGCACGCGTGCTCGGCGCCACGGTCGACTTCGGCCTCGATCTCGTCATGACGTCGCACGAGCTGTGGGGCACGTACATCACCGTCCCGGCGCTGGCCATCTATCAGCTGCATCGAGACAACGACGCGCCCGGCGTGCACACGGTCGCATTTCGCTGGAACGGCGACGTGCTGCACGAGCTCGAGCAGGCCGAGCTGCTCGTCGGGTGAGCGCTCCCGCGGCGGCAGATCCCGCGCTGACGCGGGTCTGGGCAGCCGCGCTCGGTGCCCGCGAGCGGGTCGGCTACTTCCGGGATGGCACCTTCGTCGTGTCGGAGATCACGGTGGCAGAGGCGGACGCGCTCGACGCGCTGCCGTGGCGCGAGCGGCGCCGGCGCATCCTCTCCGGAACGGATCTCAGGGAGCGTCTGTCGCGCTTCGAGACCGCCGTAAGCGACTCGGGAATCGATCCCCTCGACGGCTACGAGCGCTACGCCGGACGCAGGCCACGCGATCTTCCCGCCGCCCGCGCCGACAAGCGCGAGCACCGCGCAGCCCAGCGCGCCCGGGTTCTGCAGCACCCCGCGGTCGCGGCGCGTCCCGCGCTTGCCGAGGCGCTGGCCGCCAGCGCGATCCGGCTCGCCGATGTTCCTGCCTGGCTGCAGGCGCTGGATGTCATCGCCGTGCTTCCTGCCGAGACCGTCGTCGAACGCGCCGTGCTCTCGGCGCGGCTCTTCGGCGGAGACGCGCACATGCTCGACCCCGGGACCAAGGTCGAACGGTTGGTGCGCGGGCTGCTGGATCGCCTCGACGGAACGCCGGCCGAGCGCCCCGTCCGCGAGCTCTGGCTTGGATGGGGCATCGAAACCGATCCGCTCTCGTCGACGGTCCTCACGCTCAACCTCGGCGGCGAGCCGGACACACCGCTCGGCACGGCTCTCGCGGTGCTGCACGGCGGCCATGTGGTGCTGACGCTCGCCCAACTCGAGGAGATCGACGTCGCGTGGCAGGCGGAGGACGTGTTCATCTGCGAGAACCCGACCGTGGTCCGTGCCGCGCAGCGCGCGCTCGGGGCAGCGTGTCGCCCGCTGGTCTGCACCGCGGGCTGGCCGAGCGCCGCGGTGACCGCCGTGCTTGGCCAGCTTCGAGCCGGCGGTGCTGTACTGCGCCACCATGGCGACTTCGACTGGGACGGTCTGGCGATACATCAGGCCCTCGTCCGGGACGTCGGCGTCGTGCCGTGGCGCTACGACGCAGCGGCCTACGAGCGCGCGCTTCACGAGAGTCATGCGCCGTTGCGCACGCTCATGCCGCGCCGGCGAACGGTCTCCGGCGCTCTCGCGGATGCGCTCGCCCGCGCAGGCCGTCTGGTTGCCGAGGAACTGGTCCTCACGGGCTTGCTCGAAGACCTGCGTCGCGGAGCCATCCCGGGTTGAGCCTGCCGCGCGGGACTGAGGGTCGGCATCAGGGCAGGTGATCTCCGCTCATGCGGGATCGCTCTGTAATCAGATGGCCCGGCTTCGCGGTGGGCGATTGCGATGAGATCGATCGCATGCCCCAAATCGTCCGGGTCGGGACGCACGCCTGATAGTTCGCCCTTATCACCGGTGGATGACAGGGCGGAGGCCAGCAGGTATCGAGCGCCATTGCCTTTCCGGAGCCGGAATTATCGCTGCAAGAATCGTCTCGAACGCGCGTCCGAGAGAGTCCGGGGATCCGCTGGGTCAGGGCGCGTTACAGCCAGGTCTCGCCGTTGGCGAGATCGTTCTCGCCGGGGTACTGCTCGAGTTTCGCCTCCAGCGCCGTGACGATGCGCCCGATGTCGGCCTTGGTTCTGCGGTAGTTGCCGGCCATGAAGACCATGCCGTAGTGACCTGGGCCGCCGGGGGTGATCGCTTCGTGGTGAAGCGCACGGAAGTCGACGAGGTTGTTCGTCACGACTGCGCGGTGCTCTGCACGCGCGATGTCGAGCACGTCTCGGTCTGAGAGCACCTCGTGCTGTGGGTGTCGATTGGTCGCTTTAACGTCGTGGCCGCGGGCGCGTAGCTGTTCGGCGATGACAGCCGAGAGCATCTCGTCGAGGAGGAGCTTCAACGTTGCAGCGCGGCTTGGGCGGCCAGCCACGCGTCGTGAGCCCGCGTGGCCTCGTGCTCGTTGCGGTTCATCCAGTCGTCGATCTCGTCGACGAATGCGCCGTAGTACGCGACGGCGGCCTGGACGAGCCCGAGTGGGAGGTGGAGGTGATCGGCGGTTTCGGCGATGTCGCTGTCGTTGTCTTTGACGGTGGCGATCACCTCCCAGACATCGCTGCCCGTACCGACGAGGCGCGCCCGACGGCCCGCGGGACCGTCGACGAACCGCACGAGCGGGTGCTCATCCATGCGCAGCCCTTCCTCGACGTAGCGCTGCGCGAGCGTTCTCGGCGCCAGCTGCACGCGAGCGGCCTGACCGCCGAGGCGCTCGACGGTGCTTGCCGGGAGGCGAAGGCTCACGGGGTGGCCCATGTAGCGCACGGTAGCACGCAGCGCTACAAACGCTGGACGTTCGACGCAGGTCGGAGCGCAATGGCGAGGTGCGTAGGTTCACGGGCCGCACCGGGCTCATACGAGCGCGCTTACGGGCAGGCGCGCCTCGCGGGTCTGTGCGATGACCAGATCGAGCGTTCGGAAGGACAGCGCTGGTGGCTTGAGCCATGCGCGGCTTGCGGTTCGTCGGACGATGTTGCCGACGTCGCGTTGCCCGTGACGTAGTTGACGCCAGCGAGCGGCGCCTCGTCGCCGTCGGTCATGTCGGTGTACATCGAGAGGATCCCGTCCAGCCGTGCTTGGGTCTTTCGCTGTAGTTCGACCTCGATCGCAACCGAACCGCTGCCGTCTGCGCGGCGAGGTCGGGGCGGTGGGTCACGCGTGCGGTCCCGCGACGGTCTTGGTAGCGGACCGGGAAGCGCCAGAGGTCGTCTTCGGCGATCTCGCGCTCGCTCCACCACGCCCGTCCGCGAACCTGCAGCCACGCGCTGACCCACGCGCATGCGCTCGTGTGCGCCCAATGTTGTCGGTGTGATCGACCGCGGGGCTCGCGACACGGTTATATCCGGCTTCCAGCGGCCCGGCGCGCGTGAGCGCAATGAGCGATCCCTGGCCGCGTCGCATCGGAACGCGCTTGACGAGACCGGCCGCCTCCAGGCGGCGGACGGGGTCGTACGCGAAGCGCTCGCTGACGCCCAGCACGAGCTCGAACGGCTCGGCCGCGTCGCGCCGACCCGCCCGAGCCAGCTCAGCGCCTGCATGGGCGCGGGCCAGGCCGCACAGCCGTGAGCGTCATTCGCCGCCCGTCCTGCATCGGAGCCCTCGCGTCAGCCGACGGCACACTGCCACGCCACCTCGCCGCGCCGACGGCGCCGGGCAAGCACCCGCGCCTCCTAGCGTCGCTGCCTACGTATGGGAGTCAAGCCACTCAATGAACTCGTCCATCGGGATCGTCTTCACGTTCTTGCTGGTCTTGCCGGGATACCATTCGAGCTTCGCCTTTCCCGATGCGAAGCCTGCCGACCGCTGGACCACCGTTCGGACGTGAGATGCGAAGGAGGATGCCCTTGTTCGCGAGGTCGGCAGTCACGTCTTCAAGCCGAATATCCATCGAGTTTCCAAGAGTCGGGGTAAGGGCGGACGAGCATATCCGCGACTCGACTGCACGCCCGGCGGCAACGGTCGGATGAGTCGAGGACGGCCTGTCGATCGAACCCGTAGACCCCGCTGGGACCCCGGTCGCGGGGTCCTACGGGGTTCCGCCAGTTCTGTTCACGTCCCTACAACGCGAAAACACAAAAGCCCCGCGTTTGCCGGGGCTTTCTCAGCGCGCCCGAGAGGATTCGAACCTCTGACCTTCGGTTCCGTAGACCGACGCTCTATCCAGCTGAGCTACGGGCGCCCGGGGTCGTGAGACCCGCTTTGCGACACGCATCGTAGCGGGGGTCGCTCGCTCGCCCCGACCGCCGGGCTACGTAGCATGGACCACATGCGCCGCCCATTGCTGCTCATCGTCGCCGCCGTCTGCACGGCGCTGGCCCTCCCCGCCGCCGGCCAGGCCGTGAACAAGCCGTTTCAGACACCCAGTGGCCAGATCATGTGCGCGTATTACGACGGCGTCGACACGCCTGCGCAGATCCGCTGCGATCTGCTCTTCCTCAACGACCGCGCGGCCGTGATCAACCGCTCCGGCAAGGGCCGGATCATGAAGGTCACCGACGCCGTCGGTAGGCCGCGATCTCGGAAGCTTGCGTACGGCAGCTCGGCGCGCTTCGGGATCTACACCTGCACCTCGCGACGCAGCGCCCTGACCTGCCGTAACCGCAACACCCGCCACGGCTTCACGGTCAGCAAGCAGGTCCGGAGGGTCTTCTGAGCAGTCGCCGGAGGTTCTCGCTCGAGTGCTGGCGCAGCGGGTCCTTCGATACAGCGGGCCGACGGCAACAAGCTTCAAACCCGGAGACCCTCGCGCGGCAACTTATCGAACTCCTAGCCGCTGACGAGTAGCCGCTACGGGCTCGCGACCGGCCGCGCGTTACGGCTCGCGGCGGTCAGGGTCCTTCGCTCGGAGTCGTGCGCGGTCCCCGCGGCTTCGTAATCGTCCGACGCGAAGGCGTGGTAGACGTGCGCGTTGTCGTCGGTGATGGCGTCGTCGGCGTTGTGGTCTGTGGTCCGGTCTGCAGGCCGCCGTTCGCGGTTTCGAGGCGACTCGTCACGTTGCAGGAGCCCAACGCTTGGCCCGAGAACCAGCCAGGCGGTAAGCACGGCGAGGGCGGCGCTGAGCTCATTGCGTGCGGCGTCCTGCAGGTTCCCAATTCGGTGGGCGCGACGGACGTTGCCTTGAGCGGCCTCCTGCGCCTGAACGGCGAGGTACTGCTCAGGGTTATCGTCTTCGGCCGCGACGATCAGGTGGTTGAGGTCGATGGTCTCGCGGGACTGCGGCCCGACGAGGTAGATGGGCACGAACAATGACCAAATGGCGTACCAGGCCGCGATGCCGAGCAAGACCTGTCCCGCGAGGGTGGCATCGCCGCCACCCTCGATGATGGCGGCCACCGCTCCGGCGAGGGTGGTCGCAGTTGGCAGGATGAAGCGCAGAGGCGGCCAGAGGACCACACGCTGCCACAGCTTGAGCTTGGTGTCGCTCACCCAGCGAGTTCCGATGCGAGGGCGTCCGCGATGGGCAGGCCGGCGACCTGCAACCACCCCCATTCGCCGTTGGGGTTGAGCTCGCAGAACCAGTGCCGGCGGTCATCGTCGACGAGCAGGTCGATGCCGCCGAAGCCCAGTCCGAGGCGGCGGACGAGCGTGACACAGCGCTCGCGGTGTCGTCAGGTAGGTCGTACGCCGTCCACGCTGTGTCGTCGGCGAGCCGCCAGTCGGGCTCGTGCGTCGAGGCGTCGTCGGTGACAGCCGCGAATGCAACGTCGCCTATGACGGTTACCCGCACGTCGCGCTTGGGCTCGATGCGCTGCTGGAATGCCACTGGGGTGGTTGCGAGCCGCGCTGCGGCGGGCAGGTTGGCCGCGCGGACGGGGTGGGCGAAAACGAAGTGCGACGTCTCGCCGTTCTCCCAATACGCGGTCGTCGTGGCCTTGACGATGCCCACGCCCTCATGGGCCGCGAGCTGCCTCTCCGCGGCCACGACGTCGTTGGTCCAGGTCGTCGCCGGGACGTCGAAACCGACCTCGGCAGCCACGGTGAGCTGCAACGCCTTGTCCTCGGCGGCTCGGATGGCAGCCGGTCGTGAGACCCACGCCGGGCCGGGTACGTGCTGCATCCCGTGCAGCAGCGCTGTCGTCTGCTTGGTGGCGGCCTCCCACTCGGCGGGGGATACGCCATCGGGCGTGGGCGCCGGCTCCGGGCGGCGCCACCACACGCCGGAGCAGTCGCGGCTGTCGAGATGACGGTCTTGGCGTTCGACCGACCAGCGCTTGCCAGGGACGACCTCCATACGCCAAGCGGGCAAGCGCTCGGTGTTCAGCCGGACGACACGGACGCCGCGGCGGTGGAGTACCCGCACGACATGATCGGGGTCGACGTCCCGTTCGTTCGAGACGATGAGGACGCCGCCGCGACTCACTACTTCTGGTCTTCGCCGGCCTCGCGGTCGGCCTTCTTCGTCTGAGTCCTGTGGTCGGTGTCGATGATGGCGATGTGAGGCTCCTGCAGGTACGTCATCTGCGTCGCCTCGTCGTATGCGGCGCCGGGTACAGGCTCGACGTTGCCACGCTGGGGCGTCGCAAGGTCGAGCAGCCAGGGCCGCTCAGTGTGGTTGTCGGAAGTCATGTACGAAACGATACGACGAGTGCCGGACGTGGGCGGCGCGGCACCGCTATTTCGGGCGGATGATCAGGCTGCCTCGACGACGCCCGTTCGAGATACAACGGCCGAGCGCTCTGGTCGCCCAACCTTCTTCAGGCAGCCGGCGGTGCTTCATGATCCGCACGGCCACGATCTGGAATTCCCCCGATTTTGCGGAGTCCCGAGTACTTGCGGCGAAAGCGCCGTGAAAGGATGGGACACCGATGCCGAAGACGAGTGCCATGCCTACCCGGAGCAGTTCCGGCGGGAGGCGCTGGAGCTGGTCCGACGTGGCCGCACGATCCCCGATGTCGCGGGGTCGCTGGGCGTGTCGGCGCAGTCGCTGCGCAACTGGATGCGTCAGGACGAGCGTGACCGTGGCGAGCGTGACGACGGGCTGATTAGCGCCGAGCGCGACGAGCTGCGTGAGCTCAGAACGTGTGTCAAGCGCCTGGCGCAGGAACGCGACATTCTCAAGCGCGCCACGGCTCTCTTCGCGAGGGAGACCGAGATCCGGTGAGCGTCTACCGGCATATCTCGGCGGAGCGAGCCCACTGCGCCTTCCCTGTCTCCCTGATGTGCGAGCTGCTCGGCGTGTCTGAGTTGGGGTACTTCGCGTGGTCGCGGCGCGCGCCGTCAGATCGTGAGATGACCGACGCGTGGTTGACCGAGCGCATCCGCCGTATCCACGCGGCGAGCAGCGGGCGCTATGGCAGCCCGCGCGTGCACGCGATGCTGGCGCGTGAGGGCATCGGGGTCGGTCGCATGCGCGTCGAGCGGCTGATGCGCGCTGCGGGCCTTCAGGGTGCGTTCAAGCGCCGTCGCAAGGGCTGCACGGTGCGCGTGGATGGCGTCGAGCCGTTCGGTGACCTCGTCGGCCGTGACTTTCGCCCCGACGCCCCGGATCGCGTATGGGCTGCGGACATCAAGCAGATCAAGACCGCTGAGGGCTGGCTGTATCTGGGCGCCGTGCAGGATCTGTTCAGCCGCCGGATCGTCGGGTGGGCGATGGAGCCCCACATGCGCCAAGAGCTCGTCGTCGACGCGTTGAAGATGGCCGTCGCGGCGCGCCGGCCGCCGACGGGAACGATCCACCACTCCGACCATGGCGGGCAGTACATCAGCCTGGCCTTGGGCCAGGCCGCCCACGACGCCGGGATCGCGCAGTCGATGGGCGCCGTCGGGACCTGTTATGACAACGCCGTCGCTGAGATTCGCGACGCTGACCAAGGAGCGCCTGCTGCACGACGCGCCGAAGGCAGGATGGGTGACCCGCGCCGAGCTGCGCTCGGCGATCTTCGAGTACATCGAAGGCTTCTACAACCCGACCCGGCTGCACAGCACGCTGGGGATGCGCTCCCCGGTCGAGTACGAGGCCGACCATGCCGCCGGCGACCCCGACGGCCTTGCGCGCCTGGGCGCACGCGCGGGCGCGCGCGAAAAAACTGTGCACAACCTTCGGTTGCGCACAGCAACTACGACAACAACAACCTGACTCCACGAAACCGGGGGAGGTCCAATCCGCATAGGACACATGGCCTAGGGCAGACCGCTAACGACGCCCTTCGGGAGTGTTGCGAGATGAGCACCAAGCGCACGCTGCGCGAACCTGGCAAGGGTAACCCCAGCCTCGCGCAGCAAGGCGATCTGACCGATCCCATCCTCGGTGTCAATGTCCGGTAGCCATTGAGTCGCGACCCCGTCTGCGAACTCAAAACGCACATCGCCGAAGCTGTCGGTCGCGATCGTGATCTTCCCCTCAATCTCCTGTGCGATGGCGCTGACGAGCGCCTGCTCGACCTCCTCCGTCTTTGCCTGCGTCTTCCGCGCGGAGCGCCGTCGGCATAGTGGAAGGTCACGTTGCGCAGGCGCTTGAGCCAGTCGCCGACGTAGTGCTCGGACTTGGGCGCGATGGTCCCGCACACCCGAGCCCTATCGGAGAGCACGTCTGCGGGCAACCCAGTCAGGAACGCCTCAATCCTGGGCCAGTAGTCGGCGGCTTGGTCAGGTGTCGTGCTGCCTCGAACAGCGCGGCCGCCTCCAAGCGGAACGCAAGAACTCGCGTCGGTCCGTCGCTGGCGTTCTCAATCCATAGAAAGAACCGTCAGAAACGAAATCGTTGCTCGCCATTGCCAGAACGGTCAGCCAGCGGGCGAGCTCATCGCCGGGATCGAACGCCTCCGCGATCGAGAACCTCACTACATACATGAGGGCTGTCCATCAGTACATGATGGCGGGGACCGGGGCTGGTCAGGCTAGCAAGCAAACCTTCTCGTGACCGGGGGTATGGAGCCAGGCGACGGTGGCTGTGCAGCCGAGTGGCGCACATGCTGCATCGCAGGGGTGCCGCAGCTGAGGCTGGCCCCGTACGACAGAAACCAACCCGCGAGCATTCAGGGGTGCGCTTGCTCTGTCGAGGAGTTCGCCGGGGGCCGGCCCCGGTATCGGCCGGGCGACTACTGGCCTGGGGAGTCGATGGTCGGACCGCTAAACAGGCCGAGGCTGCACTGCGCCTTGGCGTAGCTGTCGACGCGTTCGTACGCCGGGCCACGCATCAGGATGCGCATGACCGAGCCGATGCCGCCGGAGAGGGCTTGCATGAAGGCGCCGCTGACCGAACTGCCGGTGTTGTCGGTGGCCTTGTCGATCGCGGAGTTGAAAGTGGTACGGACGTCGTGCATGTCCTCCTCGAGCTCGGTAGGCGCGACCGTGTCGAGATCCTCGAGCAGATCGGTGAACTCGCCGGCGTTGGCCATGATCAACGCGAACTGTGCGCCGAACCCGTCGCCGGCGCTCTTCGTGCGCTCGGCCATTGAGGCGTTATGCCGCTCGAGCGTCTGGCAGAACGCGGCTTGTGATCGCTGCGGTTCGCTGTCGCCACAGCCGATCAAGACAGCCACAAGCAGGCAGGCGCCGAGCAACCCCAGCTTGCCGAGGAGTTGCCTCCGTTCCTTCGGCATTACGTTGCGCGGCGTCATCGCGAGCCAGGGCTGAACGCGACAGCCAGTGTGAAGTGCGTGCCGTCGTCGTCTGCTTGGACGTGCTGGCCATCGCGGACCTCGTGGAGGTAGGTGATCTCGTCGGCCGTGCGGTCACCGGCCGCAATGCCATGCTCCACCGTCGCGAGGACAAGCGCTTGGAAGAGTCCGTCCGGCGCTGATCCGCCCTCGAATCGCGACAGCCCGACCACCGTCTGGTTATCCAGCGTCACCTCCACCGTGTGGTCCTTGACGCGCACGAGCGTGCGCTGTGCGGACATAGCGACTCGCACGATCCGGCCGAGGCCGATCACCCGTGGCGGACCGTGATCGAAGCCGAGCTGAAGGTGATCGTCGGTCACGAATCCCGACACGGCGCGGTCTCTCGTGCCGCCCTCGTCCGTGCTGCGCGCCTGGGCGTTGAAGGCGACGTGCAACGTGCCCTCGGGCGCTGGCGATGGTTCTGGCGGCCGGGCGTCTGCCACTGCCCGCGGCGGGCCGGCGGCCGGTGCCGGTGTGAAGCCAGAGCGTGGCATCTCACTGGCGCTACTCGGAGCCGGGCTACTTATCGGCGGCGCTAGCCGATCGTCGAGCAGCTCGTACGCGCCTTTGGCGATGGCCAGCCCCACTCCCCACACGATTAGCCCGACCACCCAACCCGAACTGGCCGCGACCGAGTTGGCGAGCAACGTCACCAGGAGGACGATGCCAAGGCACGCCAGCAGCGGCACCCTGCCTTGCCACGTCCCCAGATAGTCCATGTAGGAGTCGCCGCCCGCGCTGCCCGCACGCGATGGGACCGCGCCGCTCTGCGGCCGTCCATCACCCGACGCTGCATCGCCGCTAGTCAGTCCGCGCAGCTTGGCGACCCCTGACGCGATCGCACCAACCAGGTCGCCGAGCATCCCCCAGACGTCCTGGACGAGGCTGTTGAGCAACCACAGTCCGATCACCACCATCACCGCCACCGCCAGCCAGAAGGTGAAATCCATGCCGTCGCTCCGTTCCGTTCGTGCCTGGCCCGGCTAACTGCCGAGCTGGGTGATGTCGCCGATCTTGCGGTCGTCCGGCTGCGTCCCGCAGAACGCGTGGACGGCCAGACCGGCACCGCTGATCTTGGCGCCGGCCAGCAGCCCATCGGTCTTGACGCCTCGGTCTTCGAGAAGCTTGGTGACGGTGTCGCGCTGCTCATCACCTGACTGGCCCTTGAAATCCCCGCAACTCACGTCGCCGCCGCTCGCGCCGCAGCCGGCCAGCACGACGGCAACGGCCAGACCGGCAAACGCACTCGGGGCCTGAGCACGAGCTCGTCGACGGCATCCAGTGGCAGGCGGGCGGCGGACTGTCGACATGGGTCGGTCTCCTGACAAGTCGAGCACGTGTGGGCAGCGGTTAATGCGCCCCCCAGGGCGGCGGGGAAGCCGGGCCGGTCCGCGACCGTAGCAGGACTTATGACAGTTGGCAGGGTGCATTTCTAGGGACGCCGCGAGCATCCGCCGGTGCCCGACGAGCCCGTCAGCTCACAGCGCCAGGCGTTCGCCGAGAACGTGCGCGTCGCTCGCGAGAAGCTCGGTCTGACGCAGAGCAACTCGCCTGGGCGGCGGGGCTACATCAGACGGAAATCGCCCGGATCGAGATCGGGCGGCGCAACCCGGGGCTTGACACGATTTCAAGGTCGCGCGCGGGCTCGGCGTTGCTCCGGGCGAGCTGTTCGCCGGCATCGGGTAGCGCAGCAGAGGGCTGAATCTCGGCAGTCCACAGCACGCCGCCGAATCCGGCATCGTTCGCCGCGTGACGAACCGGGAGCACGCCGTGGCGATCGAGGTAGGAACGCACCGGCTGCTGCGAATCGCAATGTTGTTCGGCCTGACTGGATCACTCGTCGCGCTCGTGACCACCCTGCAGCAGTCGGCTGGCGTGGGCACTGTCGTATTGGCCGTGGCCTGGAGCGCGGCCTGGGAACTTGCGAGCGTCCGACCGCGGCTCATCATCCCGATCCTGCGGCAATGGCTCTGGACGGTTCCGCTGGTCGCCGGACTGAGCACCGCCACCATCCTCGCCTCGGGCGGCTTCGACAGCCTGCTCAAGGCGGAGGCCAGCTGGCTGGCGTGGGCCGCACCGGTGCTGCTCGGCACCAGCGCCTCGCTCGCCGTGGCCGGCATCTTGAGCAGCGGGCTCCTGGCCGCGTTCCTGCTTGGCGGCATGTCGTTGTCGGACATCGTGACCGGGCCGGATCGCTACACCGCTGTCACCGACATACTCAACCCACTGATCATCGTCCTGGCGGCCCTGGCTCTCACCGGCGTCTTCCGCCTGGTACTCGCCAACGCCGCCTCAACCCTGTGGCGCGCCCGCCGCGGCGAAGAAGCGTCGAGCCCGGCCATGCGTGCCCTTCTTGGCGGTCAGCCGACCTTGGCGCTGCCGGCCGGCGACATCGAAGGCATCCGCGACGAGCGCAGCAAACGGCTCAGCCCGGCCGAACGCGACATTGTCGAGCGCTTGGCAAGCGGCGAGACCCCGCAGCAGATCGCGTTGGCGCGGGGCGTCCGCGACGACACCGTCTACGACCAGATCGGCTCCGCCAAGCAGAAGAGCGGCGCCAAGACCATCGCACACCTCGTCGCACTGGCATGGCGTCCGCCGACCTGACTCCGATCCAACCGCCCGACGGCCTCGAGCGCGGCGAGCCAGCGGATGAGCGTGGCCCGTTGATCCGCCGGCCGGCCGAGCTCGTCGAGCTGGCCGAGCTGGTCTACCGCGGTGTCTTTGGTGTCGGGCTGCTCGTAGCCTCAATCGCCACCCTCTACGCGACCTTGCTGACGACCCTGCAGCCGGCCGGGCATCGCTCCGCCGGGATCATGGTCTGCTCGGTATTGCTGCTCGGGCAGGTACTGGCGATCCGCGAGCGGAGGCGGCTCTATCCGCTCCTCAAGCACCGGCCGTGGCTCATGCTGCTGCCCGCCCTCACCATCGGTGTGGGCGCCTTGGTCACCGGTGTTCACAATGAGCAACTGTTCTACGTGCTGGCGTTCTTGCTCGGCGTGCTCGGGCCAGCCGTGCCGCTTCGCGTAGTCGCACTGGCCTCGTTCGTCGCGGCCGCCGGCATGGCAATCCCTCACATCACCGACGGAAGCTGGACGATCGGACCCGCGGTCGGCGCCGGGCTGCTGCCGCCGTTGTTCTGGCTGATCATCGAGCAACTCGCCCGGTTCATGCTGCATCTCCACCAGTCCCGACCCGAGCCGACTCGTCGCCAGCCCAGGCGTGTTCGGGTTTGGGTCGAACGAGAAGCGCCTGCTGATCACTCCCCGCCAGACAGCGACGCGGCGCAGCCGCCCGAGGAGGCGCCGGAGACCGGGGGCGCCGCGCTTGAGCAACCTCGAGTCGACCTGACGGCCAGGCAACTCGAAGTACTGCTGCTTTGCGCCGAGGGCCTGACGAACCGGGAGATCGGCGACTGCCTGCAGATCGGCGCGGTGCAGGTCGGCCGGCATCTGCGCAACGCGCGGAAGGGGTCCGACGTGGCGACGAATGCCGAGCTCGTGGCCTGGGGGATCGCGCGCGCAGTTATTCCGTGCGTGGAATCGGCGCAGTAGCCCCGATCACACAGCCTCCCCAGAAATGCACCTATGCCGTGAACGTCCGATGCGGGAGGCTCTTGCGATGCATTCACGGCATCGCAAGGCTGTCGACCACCCACAAGCGCGCTCCCGGGTCGGAGTCGCGCTGTGCTTCGCGGCACTTCAGTGCGCACCGAGCGCTGGGCACTGTTCACGGTGGCGGGGCTGGAGCAAGCGGTCGCCGTCCTGAGCGGGCGGGCAGCGGCGGCTGTCGGTGTCGGTGCGTCGAGATATGGGGGCCAGGCGTGACGCCGCGCGGCACGATCTTGATCGGCGACGCTGCTGAGCGGTTGCGCTACTTGGGAGACGAGAGCGTGGACACGATCGTCACCAGTCCGCCCTACTTCAACCTGCGCGATTACCACGTCGCCGGGCAGCTCGGCCAAGAGGCTCACGTCGATCAGTGGGTCGAGGGGTTACGGGCCGTCGCGGGGGAGTGCCAGCGGGTGTTGGCGCCGCACGGCAGCTTCTGGCTCAATCTCGGAGACGCCTACTCGACCGGGGACGTGTTCGGCGCCCCCCGAAAGTCGCTCCTGCTGGGGCCGGAGCGGGTGGGGCAGGCGCTGGTTGGAATTCCCCCGATTTTGCGGAGTCCCGAGTACTTGCGGCGAAAGCGCCGTGAAAGGATGGGACACCGATGCCGAAGACGAGGCTGCTGCCTACCCGGAGCAGTTCCGGCGGGAGGCGCTGGAGCTGGTCCGACGTGGCCGCACGATCCCCGATGTCGCGGGGTCGCTGGGCGTGTCGGCGCAGTCGCTGCGCAACTGGATGCGTCAGGACGAGCGTGACCGTGGCGAGCGTGACGACGGGCTGATTAGCGCCGAGCGCGACGAGCTGCGTGAGCTCAGAACGCGTGTCAAGCGCCTGGCGCAGGAACGCGACATTCTCAAGCGCGCCACGGCTCTCTTCGCGAGGGAGACCGAGATCCGGTGAGCGTCTACCGGCATATCTCGGCGGAGCGAGCCCACTGCGCCTTCCCTGTCTCCCTGATGTGCGAGCTGCTCGGCGTGTCTGAGTTGGGGTACTTCGCGTGGTCGCGGCGCGCGCCGTCAGATCGTGAGATGACCGACGCGTGGTTGACCGAGCGCATCCGCCGTATCCACGCGGCGAGCAGCGGGCGCTATGGCAGCCCGCGCGTGCACGCGATGCTGGCGCGTGAGGGCATCGGGGTCGGTCGCATGCGCGTCGAGCGGCTGATGCGCGCTGCGGGCCTTCAGGGTGCGTTCAAGCGCCGTCGCAAGGGCTGCACGGTGCGCGTGGATGGCGTCGAGCCGTTCGGTGACCTCGTCGGCCGTGACTTTCGCCCCGACGCCCCGGATCGCGTATGGGCTGCGGACATCAAGCAGATCAAGACCGCTGAGGGCTGGCTGTATCTGGGCGCCGTGCAGGATCTGTTCAGCCGCCGGATCGTCGGGTGGGCGATGGAGCCCCACATGCGCCAAGAGCTCGTCGTCGACGCGTTGAAGATGGCCGTCGCGGCGCGCCGGCCGCCGACGGGAACGATCCACCACTCCGACCATGGCGGGCAGTACATCAGCCTGGCCTTGGGCCAGGCCGCCCACGACGCCGGGATCGCGCAGTCGATGGGCGCCGTCGGGACCTGTTATGACAACGCCGTCGCTGAGATTCGCGACGCTGACCAAGGAGCGCCTGCTGCACGACGCGCCGAAGGCAGGATGGGTGACCCGCGCCGAGCTGCGCTCGGCGATCTTCGAGTACATCGAAGGCTTCTACAACCCGACCCGGCTGCACAGCACGCTGGGGATGCGCTCCCCGGTCGAGTACGAGGCCGACCATGCCGCCGGCGACCCCGACGGCCTTGCGCGCCTGGGCGCACGCGCGGGCGCGCGCGAAAAAACTGTGCACAACCTTCGGTTGCGCACAGCAACTACGACAACAACAACCTGACTCCACGAAACCGGGGAGGTCCAGACTCCACGAAACCGGGGGAGGTCCAACGCTCTTGAGGACGCGTTGCTTCTGCTGTCCGAGCCCGGTGTGGCCTACGACTACGCCGAGTCCGAGCCTAGCCTGCGAAAGCTCCTCAACCGGGCGATCTTCGACCGTATCTTGATCCAGGTCGTGGACGGCCGGCTGGAAGTCGAGGCAGTGCCCCAGGAGCTGTTCGAGCTGATGGTCAAGACGGCCCGCGATCTGACGATGGCACCTGACGCGCCACCGGACATCCTGTTTCAGGCCCATCAGGCGGTCCAGGGCCCCAGACGCCCCAGACGGGCGACGAACGAACCCCGGCGCCTCCAACGGGCGCCAGAGTTCGCACGTCGAGCAAATGGCGGAGAGGGCGGGATTCGAACCCGCGATGGAGTTTAATCCCCATACTCGCTTAGCAGGCGAGTGCCTTCAGCCACTCGGCCACCTCTCCTGGCGGGGTCTGGCTCTAGTCTAGAGGGGGCCTGTGGAGCATGCGGTCGAGCCTTTGGCCGGCGCAGCGGCGACACTCCCCCGGACGCGCCCGGGAGCGAGAACCGGCGCTACGGTCTGTGGCCTGGAGGGGTGGCAGAGCGGTTGAATGCACCGGTCTTGAAAACCGGAGTCCGTGAAAGCGGATCGCGGGTTCGAATCCCGCCCCCTCCGCTTCGTTACAGAACTGCGCAGTCTCTGTGACAAAAGCCCGCAAAACGGCGATTTCCGGCCGAGCCGTGGTGACATGGGGACATGTGGCTGGGCCTCATCTACCTCCCCTCGCTCGACGACGAGGTGATTCTCTGCGCGTGGCGCCCGGGCCGTGACCGTCCGTTCGCGTTCGCCGGCTCGCGCGCATCGGTGGCCGAGATGGCGCGCGCGCTGCGGGTGGCCAACCGCGACGGCGCGTTCGTGACGCCCCGCTGCGACGAGTGCCACGTCTCGTTGGACCTGCCGGAGATCTGATGGTGTACTGCTTCGTCCACCTCCTCGACGAACCCGATCCGGCCGACGGCGAGGAGGAGGTCTACGTCGTCGTGCCCGGCACGTCAAAGGTGGCGATGGCGATCCCGCTCGATGCGCTGCCGCAGTTCCTGACGCTGCTCGAGCAGGTGCTCCGCGAGACCCCCATGCGGTTGTGCCCGGTGTGCGCCGCGCCGATGGCGTCGGTCGCTGTCTGCTCGTCGCCACAGCGCGAGCCGCCGCAAACCGGGTAAGCCCGGTATCCGGCCACGGTGCTGGCCGCCAACGCTGAGACTGGAGCTGAACTCGTGACGAACCCCGATGTCCCGCAACGAACCCGCGGCGGCCTGGCCGGCAGGATCGCGGGACGCCTGAAGCAAGCGGCGGGATCCGCCGTCGGAAACCGGGATCTCGCGCGCGAAGGCCGCCTGCAGCAGGCGCAGGTCGAGGCCGAAGCGGACGCCGCGGTGGCTGCCGAGCGCGCCGACCAGGTCGAGGCGGAGGCCGATCTGGAGGCCGAGCGCCGGGCGAACGAGATCGAGCGCGAGCGCATCGAGAGCGAGATCGCCGCGCGCGAGCGCGAGGCGGCGATCGAGCGTGATCGCCAGGAGGCCGAGGTCGCCGCGCAGGCCGAGGCCCGGCGCCACAAGGAGGACGCCGGCCAGAAGGAGCGCATTCAGGAGCGCGGGGCCGATCTCGCCGAGCGGGCGGCCGAGGCCGAGCGGGTGGCGGCGGCTCAGCAGGTCGCTCGGCTCGAGCAGCAGGCGAACGCGGCGCGGGCGAATGCGGACGCGATCGACCCCGAGGAGCGGTAGATGAGCATGCGAGACCTCCCCCGTTCGGCGGTCGACGCCGGCGTGAAGCTGACCCGCCTGCCCCTGGACATCGTCGTGTCGATGCTGCCCGGCAACGGCGGCGACACCAAGCCCGCCGCCGGGATCGCCGTCGACCGCTTCGAGGCGACGCTGCGCGACGCCGCCGGCATCGCGCTGTTCGACAACGAGTTGCGCGAGGACGCGATGCGCCGCCGCACCGCCGCCGACGAGCGCGAGCGCGAGTTGCGCCTGCGCTCGGAGGCCGCGCGCCGCAGCGCCGAGGCCGACGAGCACTTCGGCGCGCGCGTCGAGGACGCCGAGGACCGGCGCACCGCGGCCGAGCTGCGCGCCGAGACCGAACGCGAGGCCGCCGAGCAGCGCAAGCAGCAGCGCGCGGCCGGCGCGGCACGGCGCGAACAGACGCGCAAGGTCGCCAACCGCAAGGCCCGCGCGAAGGTCGACGAGCACATCGAGCAGGAGGCCGACGCCGCGCGGCTCGAGCAGCTCAAGGCTGAGGCCAGGGCACTCGAGGAGCGCGAGGCCGCGCTGACCGCACAGGCCGAGGCGCAGCGCCTGCAGGACGCGGCCACGAAGAGGAAGGCGGCGCGCAAGCGGCGCGGCTGAGTTCCCCGGCCGGCGTGCGACGAGTCAGCCTCGCTAGCCGAGGCTCGTTCGCCGCGCGTGGCACGCGGCCGAACACGCGGCGAGCGGCGCGATCAGCGCGGCGGGCGCCACGATCACCCACCACCATGCCGTCGGCACCGACCACGCGCCGTGGCTCGAAAAGAGCTAGGCACGCCGGGCATCGCGGCCATCCAGGCCGTCAAGGCGCGCGTCGACCCGACCGGGATCATGAATCCCGGCAAGCTCATTCCCGCCCCACCGAGCCGGCCGTGACGGAGCCGAGAACCGCCTGCGTCAAGATGTACGGCGTGCCCACCCCCGCCGTCTGCCCGCGCTGCTCGGCGCCGTTCGAATGCGGTGTCGACACGAAAAGCTGCTGGTGTCGCGACGTGGCGCTCTCCGATACCACCCGCGCCGCCTTCGCGCAGTACTACGAGGGCTGCCTGTGCCGCGAGTGCCTCACCGAGCTGGAGAAGGACCGGCCCAACGCGCCGAGCGTGCGGGAGTTCATCACCGCCCAGCTGCGGCGCAAGCGTGGCTGAGCACCCCGCGCCCGCAGTAGCCTGACGGCATGTCCACGACCGCCGACGCCGCGCCCGCCGACGCCGAGCAGACGCCCGCGTTCTCGCTCGCTCTCTCCGAGGACCAGCGCGACATCCGCGACTGGGTCCACGGCTTCGCCGCCAACGTCCTGCGCCCCGCCGCCCACGAGTGGGACGAGCGCGAGGAGTTCCCCTGGCCGATCCTCCAGGAGGCCGCGAAGATCGGCCTCTACGGCTTCGAGGCGATGGGCCAGTTCCACGCCGACCCGACCGGCCTGACGATGCCGATCGCCAACGAGGAGCTGTTCTGGGGAGACGCCGGCCTCGCCATGTCGATCATGGGGACCTCGCTGCCCGTCGCCGCGATCTTCGGCGCGGGCACGCCCGAGCAGATGGGCGAGTTCATCCCCCAGTGCTTCGGCACCGCCGACGACCCGCAGGTCGCGTCGTTCTGCGTCTCCGAGCCCGACGCGGGCTCCGACGTCTCCGCGCTCCGCACGACCGCGAAGTACGACGAGGCCAAGGACGAGTGGGTCCTCAACGGGCAGAAGGCCTGGGCCACGAACGGCGGGATCGCCAACATCCACGTCGTCGTCGCGACCGTCGACCGCGCGCTGGGCTCACGCGGCCAGGCCGCCTTCGTCATCCCGCCCAAGACCAAGGGACTCGAGCAGGGCACGAAGGTCAAGAAGCACGGCCTGCGCGCCTCGCACACCGCCGACGTCTTCCTCGACGACGTGCGGATCCCGGGCGGCTGCCTGCTCGGCGGCAAGGAGAAGCTCGACGCGAAGCTCGCGCGGGCCCGCGAGGGCGGCCGCTCGAAGTCGCAGGCGGCGATGCAGACCTTCGAAGCGACGCGCCCGATCGTCGGCGCGCAGGCGATCGGCATCGCCCGCGCCGCCTACGAGTACGCGCTGGAGTACGCGGGCCAGCGCAAGCAGTTCGGCCGCGCGATCATCGAGAACCAGTCGATCGCGTTCGCGCTCGCCGACATGAAGATGGAGATCGACGCGGCGCGGCTGCTCGTCTGGCGCGCCGCGTGGATGGCCCGCACCGGCCAGCGGTTCACCGCCGCCGAGGGCTCGATGAGCAAGCTCAAGGCCGGCGAGGTGGCCGTCTGGGCGACGGAGCGGGCGATCCAGATCCTCGGCGGCAACGGCTACACGCGCGAGTTCCCGGTCGAGCGCTGGCACCGCGACGCGAAGATCTACACGATCTTCGAGGGCACCTCGGAGATCCAGCGGCTCGTCATCGCCCGCGCGATCTCCGGATTGCAGATCGCGTAAGCGACGAGCGTCGCCGGTGACCGCGATCAAGGAGATCCAGCTTCACGGCCACCGCCTGAGCTACCGCTGCGGCGGGCAGGGCCCGCTGCTGATCCTCATCCACGGCATCACGAACTCGTCGGCGAGCTGGGAGCCGATCCTCGCGCTGCTCGAGCGCGACTTCACGGTCATCGCGCCCGACCTGCTCGGCCACGGCGACTCGGCCAAGCCGCGCGGCGACTACTCGCTGGGCTCCTTCGCCTCGCTGCTGCGCGACTTCATGCTCGCGCTGGGCCACGACCGCGCCACGATCGCCGGCCACTCGCTCGGCGGCGGCATCGCGATGCAGATGGCCTACCAGTTCCCCGAGCGCGTCGAGCGCCTCGTGCTGGTCTCCAGCGGCGGCCTCGGCCGCGAGGTGACGCCGGTGCTGCGCGCCGTCGCGCTGCCCGGCGCCGAGCTCATGCTGCCGCTGCTGGCTTCGCGAGCGATCGTCAACGCCGGGCGGGCGGTGGGCAGCTGGATCGGGAAGATCGGCCTGCGGACGGGCACGGACATCGCCGAGATGGCGGCCGGCCTGGCCTCGCTGCAGGACATCGAGACGCGGCGCGCGTTCGTGCACACCGCGCGCTCCGTGATCGACGTGTACGGCCAGCGCGTCGACGCGACCGACAAGCTCTACCTCGCCGCCGCCGTCCCGACGCTGATCATGTGGGGCGACAACGACCCGATCATCCCGGCACACCACGGCATCCGTGCGCACGAGCTCATGCCCGGCAGCCGGCTGCGGCTCTTCGCGGGCTCGGGCCACTTCCCGCACCACGACGATCCGGTCGGCTTCGTCACGACGCTGCGCGAGTTCATCGCGACGACGCAGCCCTCCGAGCCCGACGACGACCGCCTGCGCCGGCTCGTGGTCGAGCACGGCAGCCGCGCGGCGTAGGGCACTATTCGGCGACGACGACCGCGTGCGCCTTGGCCGCGGGCTCGGCGAAGCGCGCGAGTGCCTCGCCCTCCTCGGTCAGCGCCTTGACCACCCGCTTGGGCAGCCGCCCGAACGGCTCGAGCGCCAGCGTCGCCACACGCCGCTTCACCGCGATCGCCCAGGTGCCCGCCACGACGCCGTCGACGAGGAACGTCGCCTTGACGCGCAGGTTCTTCGTCGTGACGCGCGGGCGGTGCTCGCCGGCGATGACGCGCGTGCGGTCGTCGTAGGCGAGCACGAGGTTGTCGAACTCCGGCAGGTAGCGCACGGGCGCAGCGGCGTCGGCGCCGGGCCGCGGCGCGCCGGGCAGGTCGAACAGCTCGCGGCCGCGCTCGTCGGCGAAGACCTCCAGCCGGTCGCGCATCCCGTCGAGCACCCCCTTCATCCCGCCGATGCCCGACCAGGCCTGCGCGTCGGCCGCGCTCGCGGGGCCGAACGCGCCGAGGTAACGCGTGACGAGCGCCGCGGGCGCGGCCGGCGCCAGCGGGCCGTCGAGGAACTCCTCGGCGAGCGCGAACTCGCAGACGCGCGGGTAGCCCGACCGGGTCTCGCGATCGGGCACCATCACCAGCGGCACGAGCGTGCGGGCGGCGTAGCCCAGCGCCCGGTCGTTGACGTCGGGGAAGCGCTCCTGCAGGCCCGCGCGGACTGCGTCGAACGTCATCGGGTGGCCGGCCAGCAGCTCCCGCGTCGCGGACCCGACCGCGTCCGGATCCAGGCCCTCGGCCCGCGCCCCCAGGACGCGCAGCGCGACCGACATCGGCGGCTGCAGCGCGAGCCGCAGCGCGGCGTAGTCGGCGGCGCTGAACACGTGCAGCGTCGAGCGCATGAGCGTCGCGCGCACCACCGCCCGCTCGGCGATCGCGTCCAGCAGCGCAGCGGCCGAGAAGCCCTCCACGCGCGTCCACAGCCCGGCGAACGGGTGCTTGGGCTCCTGCGCCTGCAGCCCGCCCACCCGCTCGACGGCCGCCGGCACCGCGAGATCGCGGGCGCGCTCGAGCAGCATCTGGCGCGCCAGCGTCGCCCGGTTGAGCTCGCGGGCGCTGAGCACCGGCGGCGCCACGTCAGCGCAGCTCGCCGGCGAGCATGTCCATGAGCAGGCCGTCGTGCCAGGCCCCGTCGTTGCCGCGCTCGTAGCCGCGCATGATGCCGACCGGCCGGAAGCCGATCGAGGCGTAGACGGCGATCGCGCGCTCGTTGGCGGCGGCGGGATCGATGACCAGCCGGTGGTGGCCGCACGCCTCGATGAGCCAGCGCGCCGCCATGCGCAGCGCCTTCGGGCCCAGCCCCGCCCCGTGCAGCGCGGGGTCCAGGAAGATGTCCAGCCCCGCGTGCCGGTAGTCGGGCTCCTCCTCCTCGTAGACGCCCAGCCAGCCCGCCAGCCCGCCGTCGACCTCGATCGCGAAGGCCTCGCTGCCGGCGGCGTCCTCCACGAACCCGGCGCGGTGGTACGCGCGGTCATCGGGCCGTGAGCCCCACCAGCGCGCCACCTCCGGCTGCAGGACGATCGCCGACAGACGCTCGGCGTCGCCGGCCTCGAGCGCCCGCAGCACGATGCGCTCGCCGCGCAGCGTCGGCAGCTCGCAGTTCACGATGCGGCGGCCTCGTCGGCCGGGTCCCCCGCCATGCGCTTGAGCGCCTGTGCCGAGGCCCGGTCGACGGCGTCCTTCATCGCCATGCCGAACACGGCCAGCAGCGACTCCGAGGCCAGCGGATGCAGGCGCTCGAGCGCCTCCTGCACCGCCGGCCAGCCCTCGCTCGGCAGCCCGGCGCGCTCGAACGGGGTCCAGACGGTCTCGAGGAAGAGGTCGACGTAGGTCTGCGCGAGGCGGTCGGCCTGCTCGCGCACGTTGCCGGTGAACTCCAGCGAGCGCTCGAGCGACACCCCGAGGCGCTGCAGCTCCAGCCCGGCCTTGGCCAGGCGCGGGCTCTGGACCTCGAAGCGCCCGTCGGGCAGCTGGCGCACGAGGCCGATCGACAGCGCCTTCATGAGATGCCGGGGATCGGCGGTGCCCCACTGCGCGATGAGGTCGGCGACGCTGACGTTGGCCGGCTCCTCGTCGCCGAACGGGCGCGCCAGCGCGTGCTTGAAGCGCAGCACCTCGCTGCTCGACCCGCCCGCGCCCTCCAGCAGGCGCCTGATGAGGTCGAGGTTGAAGCCCTCCTCCTGCAGCTCCTGGATGAGCTCTAGGCGGGCGACGTGCTCGGCGCCGTAGTAGCCGGTGCGACCGCGCAGCAGCGGCGGCGGCAGCAGCCCGCGCGACTGGTGGGCGCGGACGTTGCGCACCGTCATGCCGATCTTCCGCGCCAGCTCGTCGATCGTCAAATCCTTGTCATCGTCCGATGTCACATAGAACACGATACGACGCCGCGCGGTCGGGCGTCCAATCGCCTGCTGCTGCACCGCGGCGGCGCGGGCCCGGAGCGGGGATCTCGGCACGCTCCCGCTCACAGTGAGATAGTTCGCGGGTGTCTCCGGTGGTCCCCCACTTCGAGCTCTCCGAAGAGAACCCCGGCGGCGGCGCCCATGTGATCTGCGTCCGCGGCGAGATCCACGTCACCACGGCGCCGCGCTTCGCCGAACGTCTGACGAGCGCGATCGAGAGCGGCAAGACCGCGATCGTGCTCGACATGACGGGCGTCGAGTTCATCGACTCGACCGGGCTGAGCGTGCTGCTCAACGGCCTGCGCCTCGTCGGCCAGCGCCACGGCAAGCTCGCGCTCGTCTGCACGAACCCGACCGTGCTGCGGCTCTTTCAGATCACGCACCTCGACAGCACGTTCGACATCTGCGGCGACCGCGCGACGGCGACCGCGCACGTCACCTCGGCGGACTGACGGCGCCCCGCGCTACGCGGCGGGCAGCTCGGCGGGCGCGCCGAACGGCGCCAGCACGGCCGGCAGCCCGATCGAGCCGTCGTCGCGCTGGCCGTTCTCCAGCAGCGCGATGAGCGTCCGGCTGACCGCGACCGCGGTGCCGTTGAGCGTGTGCAGCACCTCGGGCCGGCCGTTCTCGCGCCGCATCCGGATCTCCAGCCGGCGGGCCTGGAAGTCGGTCGTGTTCGACGTCGACGTGACCTCGCGGTAGCGGCCCTGGCCGGGCAGCCAGGCCTCGATGTCGTACTTCTTGGCGGCGCTCGCGCCGAGGTCGTCGACGGCGATGTTCACGACGCGGTAGGGCACCTCGAGCTCGGAGAAGATCTCCTCCTCGATCGCCAGCAGCCGCTCGTGCTCGGCGGCGCCGGCGTCCGGCTCGACGAACGAGAACATCTCGACCTTGTCGAACTGGTGCACGCGGAAGATGCCCCGCGTGTCCTTGCCCGCGGCGCCCGCCTCGCGCCGGAAGCACGGCGAGAAGCCCGCGTAGCGGATCGGCAGGTCGGCGGCGTCGATGATCTCGCCCGCGTGCATCGACGCCAGCGCGACCTCGCTCGTGCCGACGAGGTACAGGTCGTCGTCCGCCACGTGGTAGATCTGCTGCTCGGTGTCGGGCAGCATGCCCGTGCCGTAGAGCGCGTGCTCGCGCACGAGCACCGGCGGGACGACCGGCTCGAAGCCGTGGCCGCGCAGCTTGGTCAGGACCCATTGCACGAGCGCCAGCTCGACCATCACGAGATCGCCGCGCAGGATCGGGAAGCGCGCGCCCGACAGCCGCGCGCCGCGCTCCATGTCGATCCGCTCGCCGGCGAGCTCGAGGTGGTCGCGCCCCTCGAGCCGGCGCGCGTCCGCGCCGACGACGCGCAGCACCTCGTCCGCGGGCTCGGCGGCGGTCGGGTCGGGCAGGTTGGGCAGCGTGCGCAGAACCTCCTGCAGCTCGGCCTCGGCCGCGCGGGCCTGCTCGCCGCGCGCCTTGACCGCGCCCGACAGCACCTTGAGGTGCTCGAGCGTCCCGCCCACGTCGCGCCCTTCGCGCTTGCCCGCGGCGACCTCCTCGGAGGCCGCCTTCTGCTCGGCGCGCAGCGCCTCCGCGGCCTGCGTGGCCTCGCGCCAGCGGGTGTCGAGCGCGACGACGCGGTCCAGGCGGTCGACGGCGTGCGGCCCGCGCCGCGCCAGGGCGGTCCGAACCGCCTCAGGGTCGCGGCGGATCAGCCTGAGATCGAGCACGGCGGGCGGTTACCCGCCGGAGCCCCCGCCACCGCCGGCGTACTTGGCGAGGAACTCGGCGACGTTGCGCGCCTCCTGCCCGGTGACGATGTTCTCGGGCATGATCGCGCCGGAGAAGCCGCCGTTCTGAATCGCGAAGAGGACGTCCTCGACGGACTCCTGGCGATCGTCGAAGTTCGGGCCGTCGACGTTCTCGCGATCGGCCACGTTGAAGGTGGAGCCCTGCGTCCCGGCGATCCCGAGCGTGTGGCAGGCACCGCAGCGCTCGACGAAGATCGTCGCCCCCGCGTGGTCGGGATCGTCCGTGGCCATGTCGATGCTCTCCGAGCCGCAACCAGCGAAAAGCGCCGCGGTGACGGCGACGCAGGCAGCGATCAGTGCACGGGGGGCCATGGGCGGCGCAGATCATACGGAACAATGCCTCGGGCGATGTCGCGCTCGATCCTCCTGACAGCCCTGCTCGCGGTCGCCGCCCTCGTGCTGGGCGGCTGCGGCGACGACGATCAGTTCCGCACGGACCGGCCGATCCTGCGGATCACGCTCGACGAGTACCGCGTCGTTCCGCAGAGCATCGTCGTCGTCGGCCCCAAGCGGATGAAGTTCGACGTGCACAACGGCGGGCGGCTGACGCACAACCTCGCCATCCAGCTGCCGGAGGGTCCCGACGGCAAGCCGGTCGAGCTGCAGCGCACGAAGACGACGCAGCCCGGCGAGCGCGCCGAGCCGATCAAGATGCAGCTGCAGCCCGGCGAGTACCGGCTCGTCTGCACGATCGCCAACCACGACGACCTCGGCCAGTACGGCACGCTCGAGGTGGTGCAGGAATGAGCGCCCAGGCGGCGAAATCGGCGGCGAGCCCGGCGCCGGCCCGAGCAGATGGCCGCATCGACGACGCGCGAGCCATCTTCACGGCGGCAACCGGGGCCGGTGCCGGGTGACCACGCCGCCTGCCGACCCCGCGCCCGACTCCGAGCCAGCGTCCGACCCCGCGCGCGTCTACCGCGACGCGATCGGCCGCTTCGCCACCGGCGTCACCGTCGTGACGGCGATCGGCCCCGACGGCCCGGCCGGCATGACCACGAACGCCGTCGCGTCGCTGTCGCTCCAGCCGCGGCTGCTGCTCGTCTGCTTCGAGGCGCGCTCGCGCACGCTGGAGGTCGTGCGGGCCTCGCAGCGCTTCGCCGTCAACATCCTGCGCGCCGGCGACGAGGACCTCGCGGCGGTCTTCGCCTCCAAGCGCGTCGGGCGCCAGAAGTTCGCCGACGTCACCCACACCGAGGAGCACGGCGTGCCGGTGCTCGACCGGGCGCTCGCCTGGATCGCCTGCGACCTGCGCGAGCTGCGCGCCGCCGGCGACCACGAGATCGGCATCGGCGAGGTGCTCGGTATCGGCGCCGCCCCGCCCGGCGACCCGCTCGTCTTCTTCGGCGGGCACTACACGACGCTGGCCCGGTAGCGGCGCGTCATGGCCGACCACGCGATGGCCGGGCGCGTCTGCGCGATCACCGGCGCGAGCTCGGGCCTGGGCCTGGAGACGGCGCTGGCCCTCGCCCGCATGGGCGCCACGGTGGCGCTGCTGTGTCGCAGCGTCGAGCGCGGCGAGCGCGCCCGCGCGCAGATCGCGGCGGCGACCGGCAACGCCGACCTGCACGTCGTGGCCTGCGACCACGCGAACCTCGACTCCGTCCGCGCCGCCGCCGCCGAGCTGCTGGTGCGCTTCGACGCGCTGCACGTGCTCGTCCACAACGCCGGCCTGATGCTCATGCAGCGCCGGATCACCGTCGACGGCCTCGAGGAGACCTTCCAGGTCAACCACCTCAGCGCGTTCGCGCTGACCGAGCTGCTGCGCGAGCGGTTGCAGGCGTCCGCCCCGGCGCGCGTGATCACGGTCTCGTCGCTCGCGCACCGGATGGCCCAGCTGGACTTCGGCGACCTGCAGAGCGAGCGCCTCTACGACGGCTTCTACGTCTACGGGCGTTCGAAGCTCGCCAACGTGCTGTTCACCTACGAGCTCGCCCGCCGGCTGGACGGCAGCGGCGTGACGGCGAACACGCTGAGCCCCGGCCTCGTGCGGACCGGCTTCGGGCACAACAACGGCCGCGCGGCGCAGGTGTTCATGACGCTCTCCCAGCTGCCGCCGTTCGCCACCACGCCGCGGCGCGGGGCGCGCACGCAGGTCTGGCTGGCGAGCGCGGACGCCGTGGAGGGCGTCAGCGGGCGCTACTTCGCACGCCGCCGTGCACGCCGGTCGTCGCGCATCTCGTACGATCGCGACGCCCAGCGGCGGCTGTGGGAGGCCAGCGAGGAGCTGCTCTCACAGTCCGGGGACGCTGCGGGCTCGACGGCCTGAGCCCGCGCACGGCGCGCGTACCCACCCCGATCGCAGGGAGAGCCCATGCCCCATATCCGCAGCACCCGCACCGCCGGCGCGGTCTTCGTCGCAGCGCTCGCGTGTGCGCTGCCCACGGCGGCGCAGGCGCAGACGCCGGCGCCGCCGGCCCCCACCACGGTCACCGTCACGGGCACCGCGACCGTCAAGCCGACGCCGCTGAACCGCAAGAGCAGCCCCTCGATCGCCAAGGCGGTGCGCGACGCCAAGCTCGCCGCCACGCCGCTGGCGCTGGCCGACGGCCGTGTCCGCGCCGCGAACCTCGCGACGCAGGCGGGCTTCGGGCTCGGCGCGCTGCTGGCGATCACGGAGGGCTCGGCGTCGCCGTATCCCTTCGCGATCGGCCCGTCCTACGGCCAGGAGGGCACATTCGGCCCCGGCCGGTTCTGCGGCACGATCCGCCAGCCGATCTTCCGCCGGACCGCCAACGGCGGTCGCAAGCTCGTGCGCACGCGTACCCGCCACACCTGTCGCGTGCCGGCGCAGGTGGTCACGAGCCTCGAGATGACGTTCGCCACGACCCCGCCGCCACCGCCCGCGTGACCGGCGCCGGCTGACGTTCGCCCGCGAACGTTGCCGGGCGCGGGGCGATCCGCTCTGCGCCCGGCACGGGCGCCGGGCCATGGGATTAGCATCAACCCTCAACCGGGGAGAAAGCGTCTCACCATGCCATCGGAGGCCTCATGACCGTTTCGCGCCGTGCTCTCGCCGTTCTCCCCCTCGGCGCGCTCGCGGCCGCGGCCGTCGCGTCCCCCGCCGGCGCCGCCGTGGTGAAGACGGATCCCTGCGTGCGCTACGTCGCGGGCCAGCCGACGATGACGATCATCGGCGCGGAGTTCACGCCCAACGGCTCGGTGAGCCTCGCCTCGGTGTCGAAGACCAAGCCGACGCCGAGCCCGTTCGCCTCGAGCCCCGTCCAGGCGACGGGGATCTTCCTGCAGTCGGCGCAGCCGCCGTCCTTCAGCTCGCCCAACCGCACCCTGGAGAGCTTCACGCTCATCGCCGCGGACAACACGAACCCGGCCGCGCCGATCCTCGCCTCCACGCCGTTTGCGCTCGTGCGCTTCGGCCTGACGGCGAAGCCCTCGCCGAAGCGCCCGACGTCGCGGATCACCTACACCGCGCGCGGGTTCACGACCGGCAAGCCGGTGTACATCCACTTCCGCTTCGGCGGCGTCACCCGGCGCACGGTCTCGCTGGGCCTGGCCAAGGGACCGTGCGGCATCGCCTCCAAGCGAATGCGCGCGCTCCCGACGAAGGCCCGCTACGGCCAGTGGACGTCCTACACGAACCAGTCCAAGCGGTTCTCCCCCGCGACGCGCCCGGCGTGGAAGGACGCGTTCACGATCTTCCGGCGCTTCTCCTAGGCGGTTCCTACGCGATCAAGGCGGCGCGCAGCGCCAGGAACGCCACCACGAGCGCCGCGAGCGCCATGACCCCGATCTCGCGGCGCAGGATCGCCAGCACCACGGAGCGCTGCTGCGCCTCGGGCAGCGCGCCCACGGCCTGGGCGTCGGGCAGCTCGCGGTGCTCGAGCACCTGCTCGGCGGAAGCGATCCGCAGCTGCTCGGCGATCAGCCCGATCGCGACCGGCAGCAGCGCGTAGAGCCAGTACAGCCCGTCGCCGGGCGCGTAGCCGGCGGTGAACAGCACGCCCGCGACCGCGGCCTGTGCGAACGCGAGCCCCTGTCCGGCCCGCAGCAGCGGCCAGACGGCGCGGCTGGGCGACACCAGCCACCAGCGCCAGCCGGCGAACGCGCCGGCGACCGCGTTGACCGCCAGCACGGCCCAGGCGGCGAGCTCCGCGATCGTTCGCTCATCCATGGGGTATCGGGTGCGGACGGGTCAAGCGGGGCGTAGCTGATAGAAAGACAACGTGCTGAACAGCTATCTGCCGGCGATCGTCTTCGTCGGCCTCGGGACGGTGGTGGGCATCACGTTCGCGTTGCTCAACACGTTCTTCGGTCCGCGGCGCGCCGTGCCGCACAAGAGCGACCCGTACGAGTGCGGCCTGCCGTCCGAGATCCAGCAGGGCTTCCGCTTCGGCATCAGCTTCTACCTCATCGCGATGCTGTTCATCCTGTTCGACATCGAGGTCATCTTCCTCTATCCGGTGGCGATCCAGCTCAAGGCCTTCGGGGTGTTCGCGCTCATCGAGATCACCGTCTTCATAACGCTGCTGATGGCCGCGTTCGTCTACGTCTGGAGAAGGGGAGCCCTCGAATGGAGATGAAGCGCGAGAAGCTCGCTATCGCGGGGGCCGGCACGGACCTCTCCAAGGAGGACTTCCGCATCCGCCAGCTGCGCGCCCGCGACATGCTGCGCGGCGACCTCGGCGACGAGGACCTCGAGCAGTACGTCGGGGAGCGCGTGCTCACGACGACGCTCGACAAGGCCGTCGCCTGGGCGCGCTCCAACGCCCTGTTTCCGGCGACGTTCGGCCTGGCCTGCTGCGCGATCGAGATGATGTCGATCGTCGCCGCCCGCACGGACATCGCGCGCTTCGGCTTCGAGGCCTTCCGCGCCTCGCCGCGCCAGGCGGATCTGCTGATCCTGTCCGGCCGCGTCTCGATCAAGATGGCGCCCGTCGTGCGGCGCATCTACGACCAGATGCTCGAGCCCAAGTGGGCGATCGCGATGGGCGCCTGCTCGAGCTCGCAGGGCGTGTTCAACAACTACGCGATCGTGCCGGCCGACAAGTTCATGCCGGTCGACATCCACGTGCCGGGCTGCCCGCCGCGCCCCGAGGCGCTCATCCACGGCATCCTCAAGCTGCGCAAGATGATCCAGGAGGATCCCGACATGGGCTGGCGCGCCGGTCACGAGGCCTACGGGACCGAGGAGGTCGTGCCGGCGGCAAGCCAGGAGACCGCCATCAACGTGTTCCGCCAGTCGCCGGGGGGCGGCGCGGGTGCCTGACGCGGTCGGCCTGGAGCTCCTGGCCCAGGAGCTGCGCGAGAGCGATCCCGCCTCGGTCGTCGACACGGTCTTCTTTCGCGACAAGGCCCAGATCGTCGTCAACTCGGCGATGATCGTGGCGATCCTCGAGCATCTGCGGGCCAAGGGCTTCGGCATGCTCGTCTCCGTGCACGGGGTCGACTACTACCCCGAGGAGCCGCGCCTCGGCGTGCACTACGAGCTGCTCGACATGGACTCGGTCGACCGCCTGACCGTCAAGCTGCGAGTGCCGCTCGACCGCCCCAACGTGCCGTCGGTGACGCCGAACTGGCCGACCGCCAACCACCAGGAGCGCGAGGTCTACGACATGTTCGGCGTCGTCTTCTCGGGCCATCCGGACATGCGCCGCATCCTCATGCCCGAGGACTACGAGGGCCACCCGCAGCGCCGCGACTTCCCGATCGGCGGCGAGCCGATCCTGTTCACCATCGACGAGCACGAGGGGACGGCGTACACGCAGTGAGCTCGACCGACGTCACCCGCACCCCCTCCGAGTACCGCCAGATGGAGGAGTCGATCACGATGGCGCCGCTGGAGCGTCTCGGCACGAACGAGTTGGACCACGAGCTGCTCACGCTCAACATGGGTCCCCACCATCCCGCGACGCACGGCGTGCTGCGCCTGCTGGTGACGCTCGAGGGCGAGGTCGTGCGCGATCTGAAGCCGATCATCGGCTACGTCCACACCGGCATCGAGAAGACCGCCGAGGACAAGTCGTACTGGAAGGCGATCCCGGTCGTCGAGCGGATGGACTACCTCGCGTACTTCTTCAACGCGATGGCCTTCTGCGGCGCGACGGAGACGCTGCTGGAGGTCGAGGTGCCGCCGCGGGCGCAGTACCTGCGCGTCATCCACATGGAGCTCAACCGGATCATGAGCCACCTCGTGTGGCTCGGGACCAGCGCCCTGGACCTCGGCGCGATGTCGATGTTCTGGTACTGCTTCCGCGACCGCGAGCTGATCCTCGACCTCTTCGAGCAGTCCACCGGCCAGCGCATGCACACGCGCTACTTCCAGGTCGGCGGCGTCGCCGAGGACATCCCGCGCGGCTGGGCCGAGAAGCTCAAGCAGTTCACCGATCAGATGCCCTCGCGCGTCGACCAGTACAAGGACCTGCTCGCCAACAACGAGATCGTCCTGCAGCGCCTGCGCGGCATCTGCCCGCTCGCCGAGGAGGAGCTGCTCAAGCTCGGCGTCACCGGCCCGCTGCTGCGCGCCGCCGGCAACCCGTGGGACCTGCGCAAGGCCACGCCCTACTGCTCCTACGACCACTTCGAGTTCAAGATCCCCGTCGGCACCGAGGGCGACAACTGGGATCGCTTCGCGGTGCGCGTCGCCGAGATCTACGAGTCGGTGTCCATCATCGAGCAGGCGATGGACGGCCTGCCCGAGGGCCGCTGGATCACCGACGACCGCAAGGTGGCGCTGCCCCCGCGCCACGAGCTGGCCACGTCGATGGAGGCGCTGATCCACCACTTCAAGCTCGTCACCGAGGGCTTCCGCGTGCCGCCCGGCGAGGTGTACTTCCCGATCGAGTCGCCGCGCGGCGAGCTGGCCTGCTTCGTGCGCTCCGACGGATCCTCCAAGCCGGCGCGCGTGCACATGCGCGACCCCTCCTTCGTGAACCTGCAGGCGACGGCGCCGATGACCGAGGGCTCCTACATCGCCGACCTCATCGCCACGCTGGCGATGCTCGACCCGGTGCTCGGCGGCATCGACCGATGATCGGCCGCAAGAAGAAGGCCGCTCGGGAGCGCGTCCTGCGGGCGGCGGATCGCCCCGAGGCGGTCGGCGGCGCGACGGCGGCGATCGACCGCCCGCGGCGCGGCCAGCCCGAGCCGATCGCCCCGCAGCGCGAGGTCACGCGCTTCGGCCACGGCTCGCGCGTGCCCGGCTGGGACGACGCCGTCGACCTCACGAAGAACCCCGCCGAGGTGCCCGACCCGGCGACCACGCCCGTCCCGGCGAAGCTGCGCGCCGAGATCGAGGCGCACATGGCCAAGTACCCCGACTTCCGCAGCGCGGCGATCCCCGCGCTCGCCGCCGCCCAGCGCGTGCACGGCTGGTGCTCGCCGGAGGCGATCTGGCAGGCCGCCTGCGTCATGCGCCTGACGCCGGGCTACCTCATCTCCGTCGCCTCGTTCTACGACATGCTCGAGACGCGCCCCGTGGGCCGTCACGCGGTCTACGTCTGCACGAACATCTCCTGCTCGCTGTGCGGCGCCGACGAGCTGCTGGAGCGCTTGGAGCAGGAGGTCGGCGACGACCCGGACTTCAACGTGCGCCACTTCGAGTGCCTCGGCGCCTGCGACATCGCCCCGATGGCCTCCGTGGACGGCATCTACGTCGGCCCGATCACGCTCAACGAGGTGCCGACGCTGATCGAGCAGATCCGCGAGGGCACGCCGCCGCTGCCGGGCAAGCAGCTGCACCTGCGCAAGAGCACCGACCCCGGCGCCGCCCGGGCCGTCGCCGGCGCCGCCGACCCGCTCTCGCCGAAGCACGGCCACGGGCGCCCGATGGGCGACGACGCCGTCGGCGGCAAGCCGGGCAGCCCCTCAGCCCCGATCGAACGCCCACCCGCGACCGAGGGCGACGCATGAGCGGCCCGACCATCCTCTTCGCCGGGATCGACGAGCCCGGCCTGCAGACGCTCGACGTCTACCGCCGCCGCGGCGGCTACGAGGCGATGCGCAAGGTGCTCACCTCGATGACGCCCGCCGACGTCGTCGACGAGCTGATGGCCTCCGGACTGCGCGGCCGCGGCGGGGCGGGCTTCCCGAGCGGCAAGAAGATCTCGTTCATCCCGAAGACCGAGGTCGACAAGTACCTCGTCTGCAACGCCGACGAGTCCGAGCCCGGCACGTTCAAGGACCGCGAGCTCATGCAGAAGAGCCCGCACATGCTCATCGAGGGCATGGTCATCGCCGCCTACGCGGCGGGCGCCACCCGCTCGTTCATCTACATCCGCGGCGAGTACGCCGAGCAGGCCGACATCATCGACGCGGCGCTGGTCGAGGCCGAGGCGGCGGGGTTCATCGGCGACGACATCTGCGGCTCGGGCTTCAGCCTGTCGCTCGTGCTGCACCGCGGCGCCGGCGCGTACATCTGCGGCGAGGAGACCGGCCTGCTGGACTCGCTGGAGGGCAAGCGCGGCAACCCGCGCCTGAAGCCGCCGTTCCCGGCCAACCAGGGCCTCTACCAGGGACCGACCGTCATCAACAACGTCGAGACGCTCGCGACGATGCCGCACATCATCCAGATGGGCGGCGCGGAGTACGCGAAGATCGGCGCCGAGAACTCGGCCGGCACGAAGCTCGTGTCGGTCAGCGGCAACGTCCGGCGGCCCGGCAACTACGAGATCGAGCTGGGCATCCCCTCGCGGGAGCTCATCTACGACCTCGCGGGCGGCCCGCCCGAGGGGCGCGAGGTGAAGTTCTGGTTCCCCGGCGGCTCGTCCTCGCCGGTGCTGACCAAGGACGACCTCGACATCCCCTACGACTTCGACTCGCTGGCGAAGGCCAAGTCGATGCTCGGCTCCGGCGCGGTCATCGTGGTCGACGACTCGGTCTCCGTGGTCAGCGTCGCGCTGAAGCTCGCGAAGTTCTACAAGCACGAGTCCTGCGGCAAGTGCACGCCGTGTCGCGAGGGCACGCGCTGGACGGTGTCGATGCTCGAGCGCGTCGACCAGGGCCTCGCCACGCCGATGGACCTCGACATCATGGCCTCGGTGCAGGAGCAGATCATCGGCAACTGCCTGTGCGTGCTCGGCGACGCGATGGCGATGCCGATCGGCTCGATGATCGCGAAGTTCCGCGACGAGTTCGAGGCCCACATCGAGGAGGCGCGCCGGCGCAACCCGTGGGCCGGCGACGACGGGCCCGACGTCGACCCCGTGCTCATCCAGGGAGCCACGAGTGCCTAGGCCGGATCCAGACACGATCGCCTTCACGGTCGACGGCCTCGAGGTCAGCGCGCCGGCCGGCATGATGCTCGCCGACGCCGCGAAGTTCGGCGACGTCGAGATCCCGGTCTTCTGCTACGAGCCCAAGCTGGGGGCGCCGGTCGGCGCGTGTCGCATGTGCCTTGTCGAGATCGAGGGCATCCCGAAGCTGCAGACCGCCTGCTCGACGCCCGTACGCGACGGCATGGTCGTCAACACCCAGACCGACCGCGTCAAGGAGGCCCAGGAGGCGATCCTGGAGTTCCTGCTCATCAACCACCCGCTCGACTGCCCGGTCTGCGACAAGGGCGGCGAGTGCCCGCTGCAGGACATCACCTTCGGCTGGGGGCCCGGCCGCTCGCGCTTCATCGAGCCCAAGCGCCACTTCGTCAAGCCGCTCGCGCTCTCGCCGCTCATCGCGATCGACCGCGAGCGCTGCATCCTCTGCTACCGCTGCGTGCGCTTCAGCCAGGAGATCGCCGAGGACTATCAGCTCGTCCTGCAGGAGCGCAGCGCCGACACGTACGTCTCGACGTTCGACGGCCACCCCTACGTCGCACCGTTCAGCGGCAACATCATCGAGCTGTGCCCGGTCGGCGCGCTGACCTCCCAGCCCTACCGCTTCCGCGCCCGGCCGTGGGACATCGAGGGCTCGGGCTCGGTCTGCACGCTGTGCCCGGCGCAGTGCAACGTCGAGTTCACGGTCCGCGACGAGCGCGTGCTGCGCGTGCTGTCGCGCCAGCACGACGGCGTCGACGACGGCTGGCTGTGCGACAAGGGTCGCTTCGCCTACCAGTCCGTGCACGTCGACAGCCGGGTGACGCACCCGCTGCTGCGCGTCGACGGCGAGCTCGTGCCCGTCGGCTGGGACCGCGCGCTCGACGAGGCCGCCACCCGTCTGAACGCGGCCGGCGCGGCGAGCGGCGCGATCGCCGGCGGCGAGACGACCAACGAGGAGGGCTGGCTGCTGCAGGAGCTCATGCGCGGCGCGCTCGGCTCGCCGAACGTCGACTCGCGCCACGGCGGCATGCTGCCGCGTGAGCTGCATGCCGCGCTGCACAGCCCGTCGCTGCAGGCGATCGTCCCCGACCTCGAGTTCGCCCACGCCGTGCTCGTGCTCGACTGCGAGCCGGTCGACGACGCGCCGATCCTGGACCTGCGCATCCGCAAGGGCGTGCGGCGCAACGCGGTCAAGCTCGCCGTCGCCACCTCGCGGCCGTCGTCGCTGGATCCGAATGCCTCGGTCGTGGTCCGTCACGCGCCGGGCGCGGGCGAGGCGTTCTGCGCGGCGCTGAACGCCGCGTTGGGCGAGATCGGTGCGGGACCCGCCTCCGCCACGCGCAAGGGCATCGTCGACGAGCTCGCGGCGGCGGCCGGCGCCGACGCCGCGCAGATTGCCGCGCTGGCCGAGCTGCTGGCGGGGGCCGGCGCGGACGTCGTCGTCGTCTACGGCGAGCGGCTGACGCACGGCACCCGCGGCGGCCACGCCGCCCGCGCGCTGCTGAACGTCGCCGGCCGCGTGGTCAGCGCCGGCCACGAGGGCTCGGGGCTGCTCGAGCTGCCGGCCGGCACCAACGGCCGCGGCCTGCGCGAGGTCGGCATGCTGCCCAACGCCGCCCCCGGTGTCGCGCCGGTCAGCCCCGTAGGCCTCGACAGCGACGGGATCGGCGCGACGGGCGCCGCCGGCGACCTCAGCGCGCTGTACCTCATGCACGTCGACCCGCTGCGCGACCTGCCCAACCGGCGCGGCTGGCGGGCGGCGCTCGCGCAGACCGAGACCGTCATCGCGCACGCCGCCTCGCTCAGCGAGGGGCTGTGGGAGTTTGCCGACATCGTCTTCCCGGCCGAGTCCTACGCCGAGAAGGAGGGCACGGTCACGCACCCCGACGGGCGCGTGCAGCGCCTGCGCCCGGCGATCAAGCGCCCCGACGCGGTGCGCGCGGAGTGGCACGTCGTCGCCGACCTCGCCGCCCGCCTCGGCCACGACCTCGAGATCCTGCACGCCCCGATGGCCTCCGCCAAGCTCTTCGAGGCGGTCCCGTTCTACGCCGGCCTGACGCTCGACGAGCTCGGCGGGCGCGGCGTGCGCTGGACCGAGCGCCCCGCCGCGGCGGGCTGGCCGGTGGCCGACACCGGGCCCTTCGGCCTCGAGGTGCCGCCGCACGCGCCCACGCCGGCACCGCCCCGAGCCTCTGGCGAAGGGGTGGTGGGCACCCTGCGCCTGGGCACCTTCCGCTCGATCTGGGCCGCGCCCGAGGTCGAGCTGTCGCCCGCGCTGAAGTTCCTGCGCCACGACCAGCGCGCCGAGCTGAACCCGGCCGACGCCGAGCGGCTCGGCATCGCCCACGGCGGGCGGGTCGCCGTCGGCTCCAACGGCGCGCGCATCAATGCCACGGCGGTGCTGCGCTCGGCGATCCCCGAGGGCTCGGTGTTCGTCGAGGAGGGCATCGCCGCGGACTCCGCCTCCGAGCTGGACGGCGGCGGCCTGGTGGAGGTCGCACCGCAGTGACCCCCACCGTCGTCGGGCTCGTCGGCTACGCCGAGGAGTGGTACATCCAGCTGCTGAAGTCGGTCGTGATCTTCGCGGTCGCGGTGCAGATCGTGCCCGTCGTGCTGCTCGCCGAGCGCAAGCTGCTCGGTCGCTTCCAGCATCGCTACGGGCCCAACCGCGTCGGCCCCTTCGGCATGGCCCAGCCGCTGGCGGACATCATCAAGCTCGCCACCAAGGAGCCCTTCCAGCCGTCGACGGCGATCGGCTTCCTCTACGCGCTCGCGCCGATCATCTCGCTGATGACCGCGCTGGCGGCGTTCGCGATCCTGCCGTTCGGCGACGTGGCGAACATCTTCGGCACCGACGTCGGCCTCTATGGGCTCGATGCCGGGATCGGGGTGCTCTACGTCTTCGCGTTCGGCGCGATCGCGTTCTACGGGCTCATGCTCGGCGGCTGGGCGAGCGGCTCGAAGTACTCGTTTCTCGGTGCGATGCGCGCGGCCGCGCAGCTCATCTCCTACGAGGTCGCGATGGGCCTGTCGCTCGTCGGCGTGATCATGATGGCCGGGTCGCTGTCGCTGCCGACGATCGTCGAGGCGCAGGGCAGCATGTGGTACATCGTGCCGCAGTTCGTCGGCTTTTTGATCTTCACGGTGTCGGCGTTCGCGGAGACCAACCGCGCGCCGTTCGACCTGCCCGAGGCCGACGCGGAGCTCGTCGCGGGCTACAACACCGAGTACGGCGGCTCGAAGTTCGCGGCGTACTTCTTCGCCGAGTACGTGAACATCCTCGTGGTCTCGGGCATCGCGGTGACGATGTTCCTCGGCGGCTGGCAGCTGCCGTTCATCGACCCGCCCGGGTTCCTGGACCCGTTCGTGGTGCTCGGCAAGATCTTCCTGTTCGTGTTCTTCTTCGTCTGGATCCGCGCGACGCTGCCGCGGCTGCGCTATGACCAGCTGATGAGCTTCGGCTGGAAGGTGCTGCTGCCGCTGGCGACGCTGAACGCCTTGGTGACCGCAATCGTGGTGGTGGCAGTGTCGTGATCTCTCCTTCTGCAAACCCTCTTCCGATGGCTCACAGGTGCAATCGCCCATGAGCTGGACTCCTGGAGACGAGATGCTCGTCGTGCAGCGTGCGCCCCAGCCGGGCGCCGCCGGCGGCACGTACCGCGCGTTCGGCGAGACGCTGCGCGGGCTGAAGACGACGATGGCGCGCCTGTTCGAGGGGCCGACGACGATCTCCTACCCCGAGGAGAAGGTGCCGGTCTATCCGCGCTTCCGCGGCCGTCACCGCCTGCACCGCTTCGAGGACACGGGCTTGGAGAAGTGCGTCGGCTGCTCGCTGTGCGCCGCCGCCTGCCCGGCGGACTGCATCCGTGTCGTCGCCGCCGAGAACACGCCGGAGAACCGGGTCAGCGCCGGCGAGCGCTACGCCGCGGTCTACGAGATCAACCTCTCGCGCTGCATATTCTGCGGCTACTGCGAGGTCGCCTGCCCGTTCGACGCGATCACGATGGGCCACGACTACGAGATGTCGGCCTACACCCGCCAGGACCTCGTCTTCACCAAGGAGATGCTGCTCGAGGAGCCGCTGGAGCGCACGCCGCTGCGCGGCGAGGGCGAGTAGCGGGCGAGACCGCCGCGTGCAGGAGGGCCCGCACCGCGGTCGGGGTGGTCAGCGGTGCGCTCTCCACTTGACGTAGCCGGTGTCGCAGCCGGGCGCCCGGACGCGGAAGCGGCCGCTGACCGTCCGCGCCGTGCGCGAGAACCGGCCTTCGACGAACACGGGCGCGTTCTCGTCGATGCGCCGTTCCCGACCGTACGTGACCAGGGAATGCGCGTTGATCTTGAACGTGTAGCCCTTGCTCGTCTTCGCGAGCCTGATGTCCTGCAGGGCCGTGTTGGCGTAGCCCGATTGGCAGTCGAACCGAAACGCCACGTACTCGATCGACCGGCCCGAGATCCCGAGCGCCAGCCTGCGCGACTGCGCGGTGGCACCGGTGTACTCGGCGCCGGACTTCGGCGCCGTGACCCGCACCGCCCCCGCCGCGGTGAACGACGCTACGCCGGAAGCCAGCGCAACCGTCGCCGCGACCGCGACCGCGAGCGCCGTGCTCGCGACGGTGAAACCGCTGGGAACCCTCACGTCCTCGCCTCCGAACGCATCGCCCGGCGACTCTACCTGGGCCGAGCGCGCTGGCCGTCAGTTGGCCGACCGCTCAGTCGTCGGGCACCCGGTCCGGGTGGCCGGGCGGCAACTGCGGCTCGCCCGCCCACATCTGCTCGATCTTGATGATCTCGCGCTCGCGGTGCCAGGCGAGCTCGGCGTCGTCGTCGCGCCGCATGCCGGTCTGGTGGATGTACATGTAGACGTGGTCGCCCGAGATCGGGGCGTTGATGTCGCCGACCCGGCTGACGAAGCCCGCCCGCCGGCGCCCGTAGTCCTCCTCCAGCGCCAGCGACCAGCCGTCCTGCGCCGGCGCGCCGATCTCGCCGCCGTCCTCGTCGCGCAGGGAGCGCTGCGCCGCGCCCGCCGGCAGCGCGGTGAACGCGGCCTCCAGCGGCGCGCGGATCGACCACTCGTCGTTGGTCAGCGCGATGCGGATCTCCAGCAGCGGCTCGGGCGCGCGGTGCACGCGCAGGTCGATCCAGTAGCGGTGCGGGTCGCGCAGGCGCAGCTCGATCCACGTGTGCTCGGCGCCGATCGCCTCGGCGCCGCCCTCGCGCAGCGCGACGAGCACCGCCTCCTCGAGCTCGGCCGGCAGCGTCAGGTAGTAGCTCGCGGACTCACGACCCATGCCGAAGACGTACCCGCAGCCGGGCCGCACCTAGCCGTCCGAGCGGGAGACCGGCGCTGCTGGGTGCGCCGGCAGCGTCAGCAGCGGGGGCGGATCAGCCGCCGTTGCGGAGCGTCGGTCCAGCCACGTCGCCAGCGCCTCTGATCGCGCCACCGCGCAGCCCGGCCGATCGCACGGGGCGATGCGAGGGTTCCCCGTCGCGCCAGGGCAGATAGATTGCGCGCTTCATGGGAGAGGTGCTGTTCTTCGTGGCCGGGATCGGGGCCGTGGCGGGGGCGATCGGGGTCGTGGCCGTCCGCAACCCGTTCTACTCCGTCCTCGCGCTCGTCTCGCATCTGCTGTGCCTCGCGGCGCTGTTTCTGCTGCTGCGCGCGGAGTTCGTCGCGGCGGCGCAGGTCGTCGTCTACGCGGGCGCCGTCATGGTGCTCTACGTCTTCGTGGTCGCCTACATCGGCGGGCAGGACGAGCCGCTCGGGCCGCGCGCCGGACGCGGGCTGAAGCTCACGTCGGCGCTCTTCGGCGCCGTGCTGTTCGTCGAGCTGTGCGTCGCGACGCTCGGCTCGGGCCTGTCGCTCATCGACACCGGCGGCGCGGTCGTCGAGCCGAGCTTCGGCTCGCCGGCCGAGATCGGCGCGCTGCTGCTGACGAAGTTCCTGCTGCCCTTCGAGGTCGCCTCCTTCCTGCTGCTGATCGCGGCCGTCGGCGCGGTCGTGCTCGCGCGCCGCCGCGGCGGCCTCAGCGCCGCCGAGGAGCAGGCGCAGTACAGCGCGATGGACGTCCTGCGCTCCTCCTACACCGGCACGATGGCCGAGGCCGTCGGCGGCCCGCACGCGCTGCCCAAGCCCGCGGCGTCGGGAATCGACGCCGCCCCAGCGCGCGAGCCCGCCGCCACCACCGCGAATGCCGCGGACACCGAGCGCGCCGAGCCGCCGGCGGAGGACGAGCGCTAAGTGGACATCGGCTGGTTTCTCGCGGTCTCGGCGCTGATCTTCACGATCGGGGCCGCCGGCGTGCTCACGCGCCGCAGCCCGCTGGTGATCCTGCTCTGCCTCGAGCTCATGCTCAACGCCGCGAACCTCGCGCTGATCGCGTTCGCGCGCATGCACGGCAACCACGACGGCCAGATCTTCGCGATCATCGTCATGGTCGTCGCCGCCTGCGAGGTGACGGTCGGCCTCGGCGTGATCGTCGCGATGCACCGCCGCCGGCTGCCGATCGACGTCGACGAGATGCAGGAGCTGCAGGGATGAATAGCGTCAAGCTCTTCGCCTGGTGCACGCTGCTGTTCCCGCTCGCGGGCTGCATCGCGGTCTCGCTCGCCGGCCGCCGGCTGCCCGGCCGCGGCGCGGGCTACCTCGGCACCGCCGCCCTCGCGCTGTCGTTCGCCTCCGCGGTCGCCACCCTCTTCGCCCTCCAGAACCAGGATCACGAGCACCGCCAGGTCGTCGCCGTCGCGTGGGACTACGCCGTATCGGCCGGCGTCGACGCCCAGCTCTCGCTGCTCGTCGACCCGCTCTCGGTCTTCATGATCCTCGTCGTCTCCGGCGTCTCGACGCTGATCCACCTGTACTCGATCAGCTACATCGCGTCCGACGCGGGCTACGTGCGCTTCTTCTCGTACCTGAACTTCTTCGTCTTCTCGATGCTGCTGCTCGTGCTGGCGGGCAACTTCATGCTGCTGATCGTCGGCTGGGCGTTCGTCGGCGCCGCGTCGTACATGCTCATCAGCTTCTGGTATCGCCGCGGAACCGCCACGCGCGCCGGCCTCAAGGCCTTCGTCATCAACGTGCTCGGCGACGTCGGCCTCGTGCTCGGCACGTTCTTCATCTTCAAGCACGTCGGCACGCTGGACTTCCTCGGCACCTTCGAGAAGGCGCACGAGGTCTTCGAGCCCGGCGACGCCGACCTCACCGCGGGCTGCATCCTGCTGCTCGTCGGCGCGTTCGCGAAGTCCGCCCAGATCCCGCTGCACACCTGGCTGCCCGACGCGATGGAGGGCCCGACCCCCGTCAGCGCGCTGATCCACGCGGCGACGATGGTCACCGCCGGCGTCTATCTCATCGCGCGCATGCACCCGCTGTTCGAGCTGGCCCCGACCGCCGCCGACGTCGGCGCGGTGATCGGCTGCCTGACGCTGCTCGTGGCGGGCACGATCGCCATCGCGGTCACCGACCTCAAGCGCGTCATCGCCTACTCGACGATGTCCCAGATCGGCTACATGATCATGGCCGTCAGCGCCGGCGCCTACGTCGCGGGCATGTTCCACCTCATGACGCACGCCTTCTTCAAGGCGCTGCTCTTCATGGCGGCCGGCTCGGTGATCGCCGCGATGGCCGGCCAGCAGAACCTCGACAGGATGGGCGGCTTCAAGAAGGCGATGCCGTTCACGTTCGGCTGCATGGTGATCGGCGGGCTGGCGCTCGCGGGCATCCCGCCGTTCTCGGGCTTCTTCTCCAAGGACGAGATCCTGCTGCTGATCGGCGACCGCGGCGGCTGGTACTGGGGCCTCTACGTCGCCGGCTACGTGGGCGCGTTCCTGACCGGGATCTACACGTTCCGGATGATCTTCCGCGCGTTCTTCGGCGAGCCGTGCCCCGAGGCGCGCGAGCTCGAGGAGGGCCACCTGCACCACGCCGAGGTCCACACGAACCCCGCCGACGGCGAGGTCGAGGACACCGACGTCGGCTTCCCCGGCCCGGAGCACCACATCGCCGAGCGCGAGCCGACGATGAAGCTCGCGATGGGCGCGCTCGCGCTGCTGGCGATCGTCGGCGGCGTCCTGCAGATCCCCAAGGTCACGCACGCCATCGACCACTTCCTCGAGCCGACCTTCCACGACTCGGCGCTGTTCGAGCGCCACCCGAGCGACGGGATGATCGCGTTCGGGATGCTGCTCGGCGCCGCCGTCGGCCTCGCCGGCATCGCGATCGCCTACTTCATCTGGATCAAGAACCCGCAGATCGCCGTGACCGCGCGTGAGCGCCTGGCGCCGCTGCACACGCTGTTCGTCAACAAGTGGTACTTCGACGAGCTCATCGACACGCTCGTCGTGCGGCCCGCGCGCTGGTTCGGCGCCTGGTCGCAGCAGACCTTCGAGCGCGTGTTCGTCAACGGCCTGCTCGTCGGCGGCACGACCGGCATCGTGCGCGCCGGCTCGTCGGCGGTGCGCGCCGCCCAGACGGGCTTCCTGCGCTACTACACCCTGCTCATCGTCGTGGGCATGGTCGTGCTCGCCTTCTACTTCCTGATGAACGCATGACCGTGCATCTGTCGATCGTGCTCTTCCTGCCGCTGGCGTTCGCCGTGCTGGGCCTGCTCGCGCCGCCGAAGCTGGCCGGCCGCATCGCGCTGCTGGGCACCGCGCTCGTGCTCGGCTACGTGGTCCTGCTGATCGTCGACTTCGACTCCGGCGCGCCGGGCCTGCAGTACGTCACCGACGAGACGTGGATCGCCGAGCTCGGGATCTCCTACAAGCTCGCCATCGACGGGCTGAACCTCCTGCTCGTCGCGCTGACCGGGATCCTCTGGTTCTCCTGCACGCTGTGGGCGACGCTGAAAGACTGGGAGCGACCGCGGCTGTTCTACTTCCACCTCATGCTGGCCGAGACCGCCGTGCTCGGCGCGCTGATGGCGCAGGACCTCGCGCTCTTCGTCGTCTTCTTCGACCTCATGCTCGTGCCGTTCTTCTTCCTCACCGGCCAGTGGGGCGAGGGACGCCGCGTGCAGGCGACGATGAAGCTCGTCATCTACACGCTGGTCGGCTCACTGCTCATGCTGACCGCGGCGATCGCCACGGGCGTACTCGCGGCATCCGGGTCCCAGGAGCTGTCGTTCGCCTTCTCCGACCTCGCCCAGCGGCCGCTGTCGGAGTCCTCGCAGAACTGGATCTTCCTGTTCTTCGCGGCCGCGTTCCTCGTGAAGATGCCGGCCTTCCCCCTGCACGGCTGGATGCCCGACGGCTACCGCGCGATGCCGCTGCCGGTGCTCGCGGTCTTCTCCGGCGTGCTGAGCAAGGTCGCCGCCTACGGCTTCCTGAAGGTCTGCCTGCCGCTGTTTCCGGACGCGGCCGAGAACTTCCAGATGCTGCTGCTGCTCGTCGCGCTGGCCTCGATCCTCTACGGCTCGGCGATGGCGTTCACGACCACCGAGGTGCGCCTGATCCTCGGCTACTCCTCCGTGGCGCAGCTGGGCTTCATCACGCTCGGGATCTTCGCGCTCAACGACCAAGGCGCGCAGGGCGCGCTGCTGCAGGCCTTCAATCACGGCCTCGTCGTCGCGCCGGCGTTCTTCGTCGTCGCGCTGCTGGCCGCCCGCGCCGGCGGCTCGCAGGACGTCCGCGACATGGGCGGCATCAGCATGCGCGCGCCGGTGCTCGCGGCCCTGTTCTTGATCGTCGCGTTCGCGACGCTGGCGATGCCCGGCTCGGCGAACTTCGTCGCCGAGTTCTACATCCTGCTCGGCGTCTTCGACGAGAAGATCGTCATCGCGCTCGTCGCGAGCACGGGCGTCGTGCTCGCGGCCGTGTACGCCCTGCGGCTGTACATCACGTCGGTGCACAACCGCACCGGCCCGCGGGTCGAGTCGCGTGAGATCTCGCTGCGCGAGGGGCTCGTGCTCGTGCCGCTCGTCCTGCTGATCCTGGCGATCGCGCTGTATCCGCAGTTCGCCCTGCAGCGCAGCGAGCAGACGGTGACGTCGCTGTCGTCGCCGGCGCCCGAGCTCGTCGGCGACCTCGGCGAGGCCACGCCCGAGATCCTGCGGGGCGGGACGCCCTACGCGCCGCTGGAGGAGACCCCGTGAACGCGATCGCCGCGGCCGAGAAGATCGCCGGCCCGCACATCGACTGGGCCGGGCTGTCGCCGCTCGTCGCGGTGTTCGGCGGCGCGCTCGTCGTGCTTCTGCTCGGGCTGTCGCGCTCGCGCGCCGCCCGCGAGACCGCGGTGCCGGCGCTGTCGATCCTGGCGCTGGGGATCGCGATCGCGCTGAGCGTCTGGCAGTGGGGCGAGCGCAAGGACCTCATCGCCGGCGCCCTGCGCCTCGACGAGCTGACACTGCTGCTGACGATCCTCTTCTGCGTCGCCGGCATCGCGACCGTGCTGCTGTCGTGGCGCCACCTGGCCCCGCGCGAGGCCGCCCACGGCGAGTACCACGCGCTGCTGCTGACCTCGATCGCGGGCATGATCGTGCTCGTCGCGGCCCAGAACCTCGTGTCGGTCTTCCTCGGCCTCGAGCTGCTGTCGATCCCGCTCTACGTCCTCTGCGCGACGGAGATGCGGCGCGCGTCGTCGCTGGAGTCCGGGCTGAAGTACCTCGTCATCGGGTCCGTCGGCTCGGCGACGCTGCTCTACGGCCTGACGTTCATCTACGGCGCGACCGGCTCGACGGACTTCTCCGGCATCGCGGACGCGCTCGGCGGCGTGAGCGAATCCATCAGCGACCCGCTGCTGCTGACCGGCATCGCGCTGACGATCGCCGGCCTGGCGTTCAAGGCCTCCGTGGCGCCGTTTCACCAGTGGACGCCCGATGTCTACGAGGGCGCTCCCACGCCGATCACGGCGTTCATGGCGGTCGCCACGAAGGCCGCGGCCTTCGGCGTCATGCTGCGCCTGTTCGACGTCGCGCTGATCGACGCCGCGATCGACTGGGCGCCGCCGCTCGCGGTGCTGGCGGCGATCACGATCATCGTCGGCAACGTCGGCGCGCTGGGCCAGACCTCGCTGAAGCGGCTGCTGGCCTACTCGTCGGTCGCGCAGGCGGGCTACATGCTGGCCGGCGTCGTCGTCGCGACGCGCCTGGGCCTGCAGGCGGCGGTGTTCTACCTCGCCGTGTACCTCGTGATGAACCTCGCCGCGTTCGCCGTCATCGTGGCGCGCGAGCGCGAGACGCCGCTGGGCGACGACATCGCCTCGCTGAACGGCATCGGGGCGACGCGGCCGCTGCTGGCCTGGCCGATGACGATCGCGATGCTCGCGCTGGCCGGCATCCCGCCGACGGCGGGCTTCTTCGGGAAGTTCTATCTGATCGATGCCGCCGTGGACGACGGCTACACGTGGCTGGCGGTCTTCATCGTCGTCGGCTCGATGATCTCGCTCGCGTACTACCTGAAGGTCATCGCGGCGATCTGGATGACGCCGTCCGAGGACGAGGCGGGGGTGGCTGTGGCGGTGGCTGACGATGCGCCGCTGCCGGGCGGCGACCAGCCCGTGCTGGCCGGCGGGTCTGAGGAGGCGACCGGCCTGCGGGCGACCGGCGAGGTCGTGTTCGTGGCGGTGCTGTTCGGGGCGCTGACGCTGCTCCTCGGGATCGTGTCGTCGCCGCTGTTCGACGTCGTGCGCGACGCGGGGGCGGCGCTGGGCTTGCCGTAGACCGCGCCGTCGTTGGGTTCGTCGTTCGTTCCTCGGGTGACGCCGTTTCGCGGCGGTGCTCGGTCCGGCGTGAACTGCATCTCTGATCTGAGGGTGTGGGTTCATGGGCTTGTCGGCGTGCGCCAGGGGCCGGCGTTACGTGCGCGTCTCGCACTGCGTTCACGGGTGAACAAGTGCCGGACGGCGGTGGTGCGTCGATCGATCCGGCAGAAGTGCACCCATGCGGTGCACTTGTGCCGGAGCGACTCAGCGCGTTCGCCCATCCGGCAGAAGTGCATGCCGACCGCGCTGGTGCGCGCTCGCCTGTGGTATCGGGTCGATGGCTCATCCCGGGTGGACAAACCGAACGCCCCTCGCCGGCCCCGGACCAAACGCTCGCAACCAGGCGAGCTGACCCCCTCAGATCAGATCAGTCGTTCTGGCGGGGCTTCGCCACCCGCGGCGGCGTGAAAGTCCGAGGACGTTCCCTCTCAGAGATGCCGTTCGCCGACGCCCGACCGGACGAGAACCATCGAGCCAACGCTGCCACGAACGCGCACGTCGGCCCGAAGCCGTGAGCGGTACCGACGCGCCAGCGGGTACAAGCCCCGCGTGACCATCGACGAACACGAAGACCCCGCCGCCAGCGGCGGCGAGACCACCGGCCAGGGCTATCCGGAGGAGGCCCCGCCGGGCAGCGGCATCGACGCGCGCGAGCACCCCGAGGACGACGTCGCCGACGGCGACGACGCGCCGACGACGAGCCCCGGCCGTGACGGCGACCCCGGCCAGGCGACCGGCAACCCGCGGGCCGCCGGAGGCCAGGAAGAGGAGTAGCCATGGGCGATCCGTCTATTGGACATCAACTGACGTTACATGCTACGGTGGCGTCATGAGCGCGTTCAACAGCACCGCCACGATCCTCGCCGCATCACTTGAGAACAACGCCGGCGGCGCCTCTGCCGCGGACCTCGGTCTTGCCGGGGCCGTGGGCGGATTCGCGCTGATCTTCATGCTGATGGGCGGCCTGGGCCACCGCGGGGATCTGATCCCCACGCTGGGCTGGTTCGAACGCTTCTCGGAGCGGGTCTCCGGTCAGCCCGCATGGGCTTCTCTGCCGTGCGGCCTGGCGATCATCTCGCTCATCACGGCGCTGTTCGGCTTGTACTGGGACGTCTCGCTGCACATCGACAAGGGCCGCGACGAGGGCGTCTTCAGCAACCCGAGCCACTTCTTCATCCTCGCCGGCCTGTACGGCATCTTCGCCGCCGGCTTCTTCGCCGTGTGCCTCGGCCGCGAGGAGCGCGCCGACCGTCCCGGCCCGACCGCGGTCCGCATCGGGCGCGACTGGTACGCCCCGCTCGGCGGCATCATGATGATGGTCACCGGGTTCTTCTCGCTCATCGCGTTCCCGCTCGACGACTTCTGGCACCGCCTCTTCGGCCAGGACGTGACGCTCTGGGGCCCGACTCATCTCATGCTCATCGGCGGCGCCGTCATGACGCTGCTGGCGATCGCGATCATCCAGGCCGAGGTCGTGCGGGCGATGAAGACCGCCGGCGTGATGCACAAGGAGCTCGCCTGGGTGCGCCACCTGCGCGTCGTCTGGCTGCCGGGCGGCCTGCTCGTCGGCATGTCGACCTTCCAGGGCGAGTTCGACTTCGGCGTGCCGCAGTTCCAGATGATCTTCCACCCGATGCTGATCATGCTCGCGGCGGGCCTGACGCTGGTCATGACGAGGATCTGGATCGGCCGCGGCGGGATGTTCGGGGCGATCGGCTTCTTCCTCATCGCCCGCTTCCTGCTCGACATCGTCATCGTGCACAACGCGCTCGGCGAGTCGCTCGCGCACTTCCCCCTCTACATCGCCGAGGCGCTCTGCGTCGAGGCCGCTGCGCTCGTCGTGTCCACGCGGCGCCCGCTCGCCTTCGGCCTCACCGCCGGCGCGCTGATCGGCACCGTCGGCCTGGCCGCCGAATGGGGCTGGTCGCACGTCTGGATGCCGCTGCCCTGGTCGGTCGAGATCCTGCCCGAGACGATCGCGCTCGGCCTCGCGATGGCCCTGGCCGCGTCGGTCCTCGGCGCCTGGATCGGCGCGCGCCTGTCGGCGGACGACCTGCCGTACTCAGAGACGGCGCACCTGCGCTGGCCCGCCGTCGGGGCGGCCGTCGCGATCTTCGTGATGCTCGCGCTCCCGCTGAACACGCAGGCCGACAGCGACGTCAGCGCCAAGGTCGCGCTGACCAACGTGACGGGCGGACCGCAGCGCACCGTCAACGCGACGGTCACGCTGACCCCGCGCGACGCGGCGGACAAGGCCAACTGGCTGACGATCACCTCGTGGCAGGGCGACGGCCGGCTCATCGCCGACCGTCTCGAGCGCGTCGCGCAGGGCGTCTACCGCTCGACGCAGCCGCTGCCGGTGTACGGCGAGTGGAAGACGATGGTCCGGTTGCACGTGGGCAACTCGATCTCGGGCCTGCCGATCTACGCGCCGGCGGACCGGGCGATCCCGGCCCCGGCCGTCGCGGCACCCGCCCGCTTCGAGCGCGACTTCTACTCCGATCGCCAGCTCCTGCAGCGGGAGCTCAAGCCGCAGAGCGACCCGATCACGAACGCCTCCTACGGCACTGTGCTCGTACTGGCGCTCGGCCTGCTGGCGATGCTCGCCTGGGGCCTGCACCGCGTCGGCACGACGGCTGGCCGCACGCGTACGGCGAGCCTGGACGAGTGGGCGCAGCACAGCGACGCCGGTGGGCAGGATCGCACGGGGCGCGACGGCGCCGAGCCACCCGTGTACGCCGGCACCGGGGCCAACGGTTCCCACGGCAACGGCAACGGCAACGGGTCCGACGGGCACGAGGAGCTGCCCGAGTGGGCGCGCCCCCAGCCGACGGGCGCGGAGGATCGCGAGACCGCCGGCTCCGGGTCCGGGCGATGAGCATCCTCGACGTTCCCGCCAACGGATCGACCCCGTACGACGAGGAGGACAGCACCGGCAGCGCCATCCCCCACGTCCGCATCGCGATCGTCGGGACCGGCTTCGCCGGTCTCGGCCTCGCGATCCGCCTCAAGGCACAGGGCATCGAGGACTTCGTCCTCATCGAGCGCGCCGACGACGTCGGCGGCACCTGGCAGGCCAACACGTACCCCGGCTGCCAGTGCGACGTCCCCTCGCACCTGTACTCGTTCTCCTTCGCGCCGAACCCCGGCTGGACGCGCACGTACTCGCGCCAGCCGGAGATCTGGCAGTACCTGCGCGACGTCGCCGAGGAGCACGACCTGCACCCGCACATCCGCTTCTGCCACGAGCTGACCGGCGCGGCGTGGGACAACGACGAGCAGCGCTGGAACGTCGAGACCTCACGCGGCGCTTGGACGGCGCAGCTCTTGATCGACGCGACCGGCCCGCTGAGCTACCCGGCGGTGCCGCGCATCCGCGGCATGGGCAGCTTCAAGGGCACGATGTTCCACACCGCCGAGTGGAACCACGACCACGACCTCACCGGCGAGCGCGTGGCGGTCATCGGCACCGGCGCGTCAGCCGTCCAGGTCGTCCCCCAGATCGCCGAGCGCGCCGGCCGGCTGCACGTCTTCCAGCGCACCGCGCCGTGGATCCTGCCGCACTCCGACCGGCCGACGACGCGCGTCGAGCGCCGGCTGTACACGACGTTCCCGTTCCTCCAGAAGGCCGTGCGCAGCGGGGTGTACTGGAGCCGCGAGAGCTTCCTGCTGGGCTTCATCAAGAACCCGAGGATCATGAGCGGCGCCGAGAAGATCGCCGCCGCGCACATGCGCAAGCAGGTCAAGAACCCGGAGCTGCGGGCCAAGCTGATGCCGAAGTTCCGGCTGGGCTGCAAGCGCGTGCTGATCTCCAACGCCTGGTATCCGACGCTGACGCGGCCGGACGTCGAGCTCGTCACGGACGGCATCGACGCGATCCGCGGCAACACGATCCACCTCGCCGACGGCAGCACGCGCGAGGTCGACACGATCATCTTCGGCACGGGCTTTCACGTCACCGACCCGCCCTCCGCGCAGCTCGTCCGCGGGCGCGACGGCGGCACGCTGGCCGACCGCATGCAGGCGGGCATCCAGGCCTACCTCGGCGCGACGGTCGAGGGACTGCCCAACTACTTCAAGCTCATCGGCCCGAACACGGGCCTGGGCCACAACTCGATGGTCTACATGATCGAGTCCCAGCTCAACTACGTCATGGACGCGCTGCGCGTGATGGACGAGCAGGGCATCGCCGAGTTCGAGGTGCGGCCCGACGCGATGGCCGCCTACAACGCGCAGATCCAGTCCAAGCTGCCGGGCACCGTCTGGATGTCGGGCTGCGCGAGCTGGTACCTGGATGCCGACGGCAAGAACACGACCATCTGGCCGGACTTCACCTGGCGCTTTCGCCATCGTACGCGGCATTTCAACACGAACGCCTACACCCTGCGCCAGGGCGCCGGCGTGAGCGCTCCGGCGCCGGTGGCGTGATGCTGCGCGCACGCTTCGACGTCGCCGGGCGGACCGTCTTCATCACCGGCGCGGCGCGCGGGATCGGCGCCGAGTCCGCACGGCGGCTGCACGCCGCCGGCGCCAACGTCGCCCTCGTCGGCCTCGAGCCCGACAAGCTCGCCGCGCTGACCGAGCAGCTCGGCCCGCGCGCGGCGTGGTTCGAGGCCGACGTCATCGACTACGACGCGGTGCGCGATGCCGTCGACGGCACGATCGCGCGCTTCGGCAAGATCGACGTCGCGATCGCCAACGCCGGCATCCAGTTCATGGGGCGCATGGCGACGATGCCGCGCGAGCACTTCGAGCGCACGCTGGAGGTCAACCTCCTCGGCACGTGGCGCACCGACCGCGCCGTGCTCGACGAGATCGTCCGCAACCGCGGCTACCTGCTGAACATCGCCTCGCTGAGCGCGGCGAGCCACACGCCGCTGATGGGCGCCTACACGGCCTCGAAGGCCGGCGTCGAGGCGATGACCGACTGCCTGCGCGTCGAGCTCGCGCACACCGGCGCGCGCGTCGGCTGCGCGTACTTCGGCTTCATCGACACCGACCTCGTCAAGTCGAGCTTCGCCCACGCCTCGACGCAGGGGCTCACCTCGACCCTGCCGAAGTTCATCGCCCAGCCCGCGCCGCTGCCGCTGGCGATCGACGCGATCGAGCGCGGCGTGGCGCGCCGCGCGGCGCGGATCTGGGCGCCGCGCTACGTCGGCGGCGCGCTGGCGCTGCGCGGGATCATCCAGCCGCTGACCGAGTGGCAGCTGCGCCACAGCAAGGACCTGCCGGAGGCGCTGCGGCTCGCCGATCCGGACCCCAGCCGGCCCGACGGGCAGGACGCGCGGCTGGGCGTCTCGGTGGCGGCGGCCGCGCCGGATCCGGCGCCCGCCCGGGCACCGGCCCAGCGCTGAGGCGGGGCGGGCGGAGCCGCCCGGCGGGGGCGCTAGGGTTCCGCCCCCGTGGAGTACCCCGTCGAGACCTTCAGCGCCGCCGAGCGCGCCCGCCTCCAGCCGCACTTCACGAACCTCGACGAGCCCGTCTTCGCGCTCGTCAACCTGCCCGAGACGGTCAAGGGCGCGCTGTTCGCGCGCTACTCGCGCTACCCGGGAACGCTGCGGCGGCTGTTTCTCGACGAGTTCGCCGAGTCGCTCGGCGGCGGCGGCGACGACGGCGAGGGCAGCCACGCCACGTACGACAACGCCGAGGGCGCCCGCGCGGCGGACTTCTACGAGCGGATCTTCGTCGGCTACGGTGACGACTCGATCGCACAGCTCGGCGGCGCGCACGTCGCCTGCGAGTGGGTCTCCAACGTCCTGACGAAGGTGCTGCAGCGCCCGCGCCTGGGCGCCTACCTCGAGCAGTCCACGCGCTACATCGCCTACGACGCCCCGATCGAGGGCACGTCGCAGTACCGCTACTACCGCGACGCCGAGCTCGGGCCGGACTACGAGGCGGCGATGGACGATATCTTCGGCATCTACTCGTCCTCGCTGCCCAAGGTGCAGGCCTGGGCGGCCGAGCAGTACCCGCCCGCGCCGGGTGCGTCGCCGAAGGCGCACGCGCGCGCGATCAAGGCCAAGGCGCTGGACCTCCTGCGCGGGCTGCTGCCCGCGGCGTCGCTGTCGCACATGGGGATCTTCGCCACCGGCCAGACCTACGAGCAGCTCATCCTGCACCTGCTGGCGCACCCGCTGCCCGAGGCGCGCCACTACGGCCGCGGCATCCTCGCCGCCGTCCAGGCGGTCATGCCGAGCTTCGTCTCACGCGTCGAGCGGCCCGACCGCGGCGGCGAGTGGGTCGCCTACCTGCAGCGCCGCGAGGCGGCCGCCGAGCGCTGGGTGGCGCGGCTGGGTCTCGATCGCGCGGCCGGCGATGACGGCGCCGGCGGGCCGTCGGTGCGCCTCGTGCACCACGACGGCGACGAGGACCTCATGCTCTGCGCGCTGCTCTTCGAGGCCTCGGCCACCGGCGAGCGCGCGGCACGCGACGCCCTGGGCAGCTTGAGCGACGAGGAGCGCGGCGCGCTGCTGGCCGACCTCCTGGGCGGGCGCGCCAACCGCCGCCATCGCCCCGGCCGGGGACTGGAGGCGCTGCGCTACCGCTTCGAGATCGTCAGCGACTACGGCGCCTTTCGCGACCTCCAGCGCCACCGCATGCTCACGTGCCAGTGGCAGGCGCTCACGCCGGACCTCGGCGCGGGCGTGCCGCACGAGCTCGACGAGGCCGGGGTCGGCGACGCCTACCGCCGCGCGCTCGACGTCTCGCAGACCGCCTACGAGCGGCTGCTCGGCGCCGGCCACGACCGCCGGGCGGCGATGTACGCGCTGTGCCTCGGCTACCGGCTGCGCTACGTGCTCGATCTCAACGCGCGCGAGGCGATGCAGCTCGTCGAGCTGCGCTCCGGCCGCGAGGGTCACCCCTCCTACCGGGCCGTCGCGCACGCAATGCACGATCACATCGCGGCGGTCCATCCGTCGGTGGCGGCCGCGATGACGCATCTGGACCGCGAGACCGAGCCGCGCCTGGAGCGGATCGTGTCCGAGCTGCGCACCCAGGCGAAGCTCGATGCCCGCTGACCGCTGATAGATTCCAGGGCGGTTTTGGCGACCACCTAGCCGAATCCTCGGCTTTCGGACGAGATGGGGGCTGCCAGATGGATGAGGGCGATCGGGCCACGCGAACAAGCAAGCTGGGAAGCCTGGCCGTGCGCAGCGAGCGTGAGGGCGAGGCCCACATCATCGAGCTCATCGGCGAGCTCGATCTCGACGGCGCGCCGCGCCTCGAGCAGGCGCTGCGTGCGGCGGAGGCCGGCGACGCCGGCTCGATCGTCGTCGACCTCGGCGGCCTGGAGTTCATCGACTCCACCGGCCTTCGCCTGCTCGTGATGGCCGCCGAGCGCTCGCAGGACGGGCGCTTCTCGCTTCTGCGCGGGCCCAAGGCGGTCCACCGCGTGTTCGAGATCACCGATCTCGTCGACCGGTTGCCGTTCGCCGACGCCTGAGCGGCCGCGGGGCGACCGCGCAGGCCACACCCTGTTACGCGTCCGCCTCGTCGCGCCGCGCAGCGACCTTCTCCTCGAGCTGTGACATCACCGCCGGATCGCGCAGCGTCGTGACGTCGCCGAGCTCGCGGCCCTCGGCGATGTCGCGCAGCAGCCGGCGCATGATCTTGCCCGAGCGGGTCTTGGGCAGGTCGTCGGCCCAGACGATCCGCTTGGGCCGGGCGAGCTTGCCGATCTTCTTGGCGACGTGCTCGCGGATCTCGGCGACGAGCTCGTCGGTGCCCTCGAGGTCGCCCTCGAGCGTCACGAAGCAGACGACCGTCTGGCCGGTGTCCTCGTCGGCGGCGCCGATCGTCGCGCACTCGGCGACCTTCGGATGCGACACCACGGCGGACTCGATCTCGGCCGTCGACATGCGGTGGCCGGAGACGTTGAGCACGTCGTCGACGCGACCGATGACCCAGAAGTAGTGATCCTCGTCCTGGCGCGAGGCGTCGCCGACGAAGTACGTCTGCGGACCGAACCTCTCGAAGTACGTCGCGACGTAGCGGTCGTCGTCGCCGGAGAGCGTGCGCAGCATCGACGGCCATGGCTCCTGCAGCGTGAGCAGGCCCTGGCGGTCGCGCGGCAGCTCCTCGCCGTCCTCGCCGACGACCGCCGCCACGACGCCGGGCAGCGGATGCGTCGCCGAGCCCGGCTTGCAGGCCGTGATCCCCGGGAGCGGCGAGATCATGATCGCGCCGGTCTCGGTCTGCCACCACGTGTCCACCACGGGGCAGCGCTCGCCGCCGATGACGTGGTAGTACCAGACCCACGCCTTCGGGTTGATCGGCTCGCCGACGGAGCCGAGCAGGCGCAGCGTGGAGAGGTCGTGGCGGCCGGCGTACTGCTCGCCCCACTTCATGCACGCCCGGATCGCGGTCGGCGCGGTGTAGAAGATCGTCACGCCGTAGCGCTCGCACAGCTCCCACCAGATGTCCTTGTCGGGGTAGTCCGGCGCGCCCTCGTACATCACCGACGTCGCGCCGTTCATCAGCGGCCCGTAGACGATGTAGGAGTGGCCGGTGACCCAGCCCACGTCGGCCGAGCAGAAGTAGACGTCGCGCTCCGGCTTGAGGTCGAAGACGACCTTGTGCGTGTAGGCCACGCAGGTCAGGTAGCCGCCGGTCGAGTGCAGGATGCCCTTCGGCTTGGCCGTCGAGCCGCTCGAGTACAGGATGTACAGCGGGTGCTCGGCGTCCAGCGCCACGGCCTCGCATTCGTCCTCGGCGGCCTCCATGACCTCGTCGTAGAAGACGTCGCCCTCGCCCATCGGGCAGTCGATGCCCGTGTGGCGCACGACGATCGTCGTCGCCACCGGCATGCCGACCTCGTCGACGGACTGCTTGATCGCGGCGGTCTTGCCCTTGCGCCGGGCGCCGTCGACGGTGATCAGCGCCTTCGCCTCGGAGACCTCCATGCGCTCCTTGACGGACTCGGGCGAGAAGCCGCCGAAGACGACGTTGTGCGGCGCCCCGATCCGCGCGCAGGCGAGCATCGCGACGACGACCTCGGGGATCATCGGCAGGTAGATCCCGACGACGTCGCCCTGCTCGATGCCCCGGTCGCGCAGCGCGTTGGCGAAGCGCTGGACGTCGCGGTGCAGGTCGGCGTAGGTGATGTCGCGCTCCTCGCCCTCCTCGCCGCGCCAGTGGAAGGCGATGCGGTCGCCGATGCCGGCCTCGATGTGGCGATCGAGGCAGTTGTAGGAGGCGTTGATCGTGCCGCCGGTGAACCACTTGAAGAACGGGGGGTTGGAGTCGTCGAGCGTCGTGTCCCACTCGCTGAACCAGTGCAGCTCGCGGGCCTGGCGCTCCCACCAGGCCAGCGGGTCGGCGGCGGCCTCGGCGTAGATCCCCGGGTCGTTGAGCAGCGCGTCGCGGGCGAACTCCTCCGGCGGCGGGAAGGTCTCGATCTCGAGCAGTTCCTCGAGGCGTTGGGACAGGGCTTCGTGGGAAGACGCGTCGACGCTCACGCTGTGCTCCTCTCTCGCAGCTCGATGCGGCGGATCTTGCCGGTCAGGGTCTTGGGGAGGTCGTCGACGAACTCGACGACGCGGGGATAGGCGTACGCCGAGAGATGCTCGCGCACGAACGCGGAGATCTCCTTGCCGAGCTCGTCGCTGGGCTCATGCCCCGCGGCGAGGACGACGAATGCCTTGACGATGCTGCCGCGCCGCTCGTCGGGCCAGGCGACGGCGGCGGCCTCGGCGACGGCGGGATGCTCGAGGCACGCCGACTCGACCTCGAACGGGCCGATCCGGTAGCCGGCGGAGATGATCACGTCGTCGGCGCGGCCCTCGTACCAGATGTAGCCGTCCTCGTCGGCCGAGGCGGCGTCCTTCGTGTGAAACCACTCGCCGCCGAACGTCTCGCGGCCGGCCTCCTCGTTGTTCCAGTAGCCGAGCGGATAGTGCGGGTTCGAGCGCGCGCGCAGGCAGATCTCGCCCCGCACGCCGACCCCGACGGGATGGTCGTCCTCGTCGAGGATCTGCACCTCCCAGCCCGGCATCGGACGACCCATCGAGCCCTCGCGGACCGCCATGAACGGGTAGTTGGCGACCAGCGGATAGGACTCGCTCAGCCCGTAGTAGTCGAGCACGGTCACGCCGTACTGCTCGCGAAACCAGCGGATCGCCTCGGGGTTGAGCGGCTCGCCGGCCGAGCAGACGATGCGGAAGTCCTGCGGGTAGTGCGTGCCGGCGTCGCCGATGCCCATCATCGAGCGGATCGCCGTCGGCGTGGCGAAGACGTTCGTCGGGCGGTGGCGGCTGAGGAACGCGAGCTGGCCGTGCGGGTCGAAGCCGCCCTTGCGCTGCAGGACCACCTGGATCGCCCCGAAGCGCCAGGGCCCGAGCAGCGGCGCGATGCCCGCCGCCCACGCCCACTCGCCCATGCCGTGAAAGCGCTCGCCGTCCTGGACGTCGTGGCAGTAGACGAACTCCTCGTGGCCGAGGATGTAGCGATGGGCGTGCAGGATGCCCTTGGCCAGGCCGGTCGTGCCAGACGTGTAGTAGAGCTGGGCGGGGTCGTCGCAGGACGTGTCGAGCGTCGCGTGGTCCGCCGCGCCGCTGTCGAGGTCGCCCGGCGCGAGCTCGAGGACGTCGGCGCCCTGGTCCTCCACGCGCGCGCGGTTGGCGGCGTTCGTGACGACGACCGCCGCCTGCGAGTCGGTCAGGCGGTGGCGGATGCCGTCGTCGCCGTAGAGGATCGACATCGACAGCAGGATGCCGCCGACCTTCCAGGTGCCGAAGAACGCGGCGGCCGTCTCGGGCGTCGGCGGCAGGAGCATCGCCACGCGATCGCCCTTCTCCACTCCCGCCTCCAGCAGCCGCAGCGCGAAGCGATTCGACATGTCCTGCAGCTCTCCCCAATACACCTCGCGGACGGTGCCGTCGGGGTCCTCGTGGATCATCGCGAGCTTGTCGCGGGGATGCTTGTCGCAGACGTCCGCAGCGATGTTGTAGCGCTCGGGCACCTGCCAGGCATGCGCGGCGCAGGCTTCCTCGTAGGTCATCGTGAGGGACCGTACCCCGTCGCGCCCGTGGTTGCCTCCATGCGGTGCGGCGCCGACCGCTACCTCCCTAGCGGCGCTTGCGCTTCTTCTTCTTGGACGAGGAGTGCGGCTTGGCGCGCGGCGGCTCAGGTGCGGGCGTCTCCGGCGGCTCGACGCGGCCGCGGCGCGGGCGGCGCTCCTGCACCTCGCCGGCCGCGGGGGCGGGCTTGCTCTCGCCGCGCGCGGCCGTGCGCGCCTCGCGGAGGTCCTGCTGGGTCGGCCAGGGCTGCGCCTCGCCTGTCTGCCACGCGAGCGGCCGCTCGCCCGGCCAGCGCCCGAGCACGAGCGCGCCGAGCGCGACGAACCAGAAGATCTTCACGAACGGCAGCTGGCCCTCGAGCTGGGGCAGGAACGAGAGGATCCCGACGATGACGCCGAGGATCCCCATGAAGCGCGTCAGCAGGCCGACGCGCATCGCGTTGAGCGTCGTCAGCGCGATGCCGAGGCCGAGGATCGCCGAGCCCAGGCCGCTGAGCTGAACGGCGCCGGTCGTGAACGGGTCGGCCAGCGCGTCGCGGGCGGTCGCCTCGCTCTGGCGGGCAGCGTCAGCGAACGCGCTCACGTCGTTGGCCAGCGCGATCGACGCGACGACGCCGGCGACGACGGCCAGGACCGCCCCGGAGATCGTCGCGATGAGCGCGATCTTGTTGAGCTCCGGGTTGCGCGCCTTCGTCGAGCGATACAGGAACACCATCGCCACGCCCATCAGCCCGATCGCCAGCGCCGTGACGAGGCGGGCCGCGACGATCTCGACGATGTGCTCGTCGAGGAACAGCGCCACCCGCGCGATCGGACCGGGCGCGCCGCTCGGCAGCAGCCCGAACTGCGAGCGCAGCGTGTCGAGCACGTAGAGCGTCGGGAAGCCGTTGTTGCCGGCGATCGCGAGCATCGCGCCGACGAGCGTGAGCAGGCCGGCGGCGATCGCGGCGGCCCCGGCCTTGAAGCTGCGGCGCGCTTCTTCGGCGAGCGTCTCCTCCGGGGTGATGGCCACGGCGCAAGTGTATGTTGCGTCCGTGGAGATCCGGGACGTCATGACCGAGGGCGTCGTGAGCGCGGCGCCCACCGCCACGGTGCGCCAGGTTGCCGAGCTCATGCGCGAGCGCAACGTCGGCTCCGTCGTGCTCGTCGACGAGGGCGGGGAGATCTGCGGGTTCGTGACCGATCGCGACCTCGCCCTCGGCGCGCTGACCGACGGCCGCGATCCCGGCGACCCCGTCGACGCGCACGCCTCCGCGCCGGTCGTCACCGCCGAGCCGCGGATGGGCGTCGAGGAGGCCGCCGAGCTCATGGTGCGCCACGGCATCCGCCGCCTGCCGGTGCTCGACGCCGGGCGCCTCACCGGGATCGTCACGCTCGACGACCTCGCCGTGCGCACGGGCGACCTCGAGCTCGCTCAGCACATGACCGCGCAGATCACGCGCGCGGCGCTGCCGGGGTTCTACTTCCACGACCGCGGCGGGTGAGCGAGCCCGGCCGCGTCACCGGGGGTGATCGAGAACACGTCCATATACCGGACGTAATCTCGACGACCCCCACGGATCGCTGCCCGGCCTGCGGTGAGCGCACGCTCGCGCCGTGGCGGATCGTGCCCGGCTCGGACCCCGCGCTGCCGGGCGACTACGCGCTCGCCCGCTGCACGCGCTGCGCCAGCGCGGTCACGCTCGCGCCCGCACCGCCCGAGGCGCACGAGGCCGGCGCCTACGGCGGCGGCGCCCCGCGCGGCGCCGGACTGGCCGCGCCGCTGCTGCGCCGCTTCGACCGCCGCCGGCTGACCTTCCTCGCGCGCGCCGGCGCGCAGCCGCCCGGGCGGCTGCTCGACGTCGGCGCGGGCCGCGGGCGGTTCGTCGCACAGGCGCGTGCGGCGGGCTGGCACGCGGAGGGGATCGAGCCGTCGCTGCGCGGCGTGACCGGCGCGCGGGCGCGCGGCATCGAGCTGCAGCAGGCCGGGATCGAGCACGCTGCGGTGCAGGCCGGCTCGCTCGACGCGGCCTCGCTGTGGCACGTGCTCGAGCATCTCGACGACCCCGGCGCCGCGCTGGAGCGGATCGCCGGCTGGCTGGCGCCGGGCGGCGTCCTCGTCGTCGGCGTGCCGAACCTCGCCAGCGTGCAGGCCCGCGCCGGCGGCGCACGCTGGTATCACCTCGACGTCCCGCGCCACCGCACCCACTTCACAGTCCGCGGGCTGCACGCGCTGCTGCGCCGCCACGGGCTCGAGCCGGTCTGCACGCACCACGTCCTGGCCGAGCACAACCCGTTCGGCCTGTGGGTGTCGGTCGTCAGCCGCGCGACCCGGACACCCTCGTGGCTCTACCACGCGCTGAAGCGCAACGCGCCCCTGCGCAGCCGCGACGCGCTCGTCACCGCCGCCGCGCTGGCGCTGGCGCCGGTCGCGGTCGTCGCCGAGCTGGCGTTCGCGCTCGCCCGCCGCGGCGGCACCGTGGCGGTCGTGGCGCGGCGCGTCTAAGCCGACAGCGCCAGCGCGGCGGCGACCACGTCGCCGTCGCTCAGCCGCCGCGCGCCGGGCACCAACCGCGCCGCCGCGTCCGCCGCGGCGACGACGTGCGCCGCCGTCGCCGGCCCGGTCACCAGCGCGACCGGCACCGAGATCGCGCGCAGCTCCCCGCGCGAGGGCGACCAGCTCGACTGGCCGGCGTAGTCGGCGAAGAAGCCGGCCTGGGCCGCGACGGCCCGGTCGGCGCGCGCGGGGTCGGCGGCGACCGCGTCCGCACCCAGCCAGGCGCGCACCGCCGCCGCGGGGCCGCCGTCGCGCAGGCCCCGCTCGAGCAGCGTGCGCTCGCCGGCCAGCGCCGCCGTCGCGGCCGGCACGAAGGCGTGCAGCGGCGGATCGGCGAGCACCGCGGCGCGCGCGAGGTCCGGGCGGCGCACGAGCAGCTCGAGCACGACGAGCGCGCCGAAGCCGCCGCCGACGAGCAGCGCGGGCGCGGCGTCGAGCACGTGCAGCAGCGCGGCGACGTCCTCGGCCTGCTCCTGCACCGTGGTTGCCGCGTACGGCTCGGGCGCGCCGCTGGCGCCGTAGCCGCGGCGGTCCAGCGCGATCGCGCGCAGGCCCGCCTCGGCGATCTGAGCCAGCGCGGGCTCCCAGACGAGCGCGTCGGACGCCATCCCGTGCACGAGCAGCGCCGCCGGTCCGTCCCCCCGGGAGCGGTAGTGCAGCGCGACCCCCGCACCCTCGACGTGTGGCATTGGTAGTCAGGGGCGCAGTGTCCGCGTGTGGCGGCTCTGGTTCCCCGTTCCCCTTTCAATTCCGTGCGTGCGGTTTTCCCGCACACGGCTTGCCGATGATCTTCTTCGCATGGCTTACGCGGCCCCGGGGTAGCGGATCGTGCCCAGGAGTCGGTGCAGACCCAGTCCCACAAACCAGTCCTCGGTCCACGCAGCGGCCTCTCCGGCGCGCAGGTTGCGGCCCTTGCGCTTGACGAGCAAGCGCTTGAGCCGCCACGCGACGTATCGGTCGACCTGGCGGAACTTGTCGGCGGCGTTGCCGGTGCGAAAGTAGTTGCCCCAGCCGCGCAGGAGTGGGTTGAGGTCCGCGATCAGCTCGCGGACGTCCTTGATCCCGACGCGGTTGCGGCCGGTTCTGGCCTTGACCTTCTCGCGGATGCGTTTCATCGCACGCGCCGAGGGCCAGCGATGCAGGTAGTAGCGGCAGATGCCGCGCTCCAGCAGCCGACCCGACACACGCGCTCTGAAATGACAGCCGAGGAAGTCAAAGCCCTCACGGCCCTTTCTGAGGTCCACCACCTTCGTCTTGTCTGGATGCAGCTCAAGCCCCAAATCACCGAGGATCTCCTCGGCCGTCTGAAGCGCCGCCCGCGCCTCGCGCTCGCTGCGACACAGCGCGACCCAATCGTCCGCGTAGCGGACGAGCGTGCCGACACCGCGCGCCACGAACGCGCGATCGAAGGCGTGCAGGTAGATGTTTGACAGCAGCGGCGAAATCACGCCGCCCTGAGGCGTCCCGGAGACCGTCTCACGCAACACCCCGTCGTCCATCACGCCTGCCTCAAGCCACTTGCGCAACAGCTTGAGTACCCGCCGATCCGAAACGCGTTCAGCAACGAGCGCCAGCAATTGCTGCTGATCGATCGAGCCGAAATAGTCTCGGATGTCGGCCTCTGCGACCCACACCGCGCCGCGCGGAAACGCGACCCGGATGCGCTCGAGGGCGTCCAGCGCCGAACGCTTGGGCCGAAAGCCGTAGGAAACCGACAAAAAGTCGGCCTCGAAGATCGGCTCCAGCACCATGCGCGCGGCTTGCTGAACGACCCGGTCACAGACCGTCGGGATCCCGAGCGGCCGCACACCACCATCTGGCTTGGCGATCGCCACGCGCCGAACCGGCGCAGGACGATATGAGCCCCGTCGAAGCGCACACTGCAACTCGCCGAGCATCCGCTCGACGCCGTACGCCTCGACCCCGGCCAGTGTCATCCTGTCGACACCGGCCGCACCCCGGTTCTTACGCACCCGCCTCCACGCCTCCAGCAGAACGTCACTCCTGTGGATGCGGTCATACAACGCGTGGAAGCGTCGCTCCGGGGACCGCTTTGCACATGCATATAGCGTGCGTTGGAGTTCTCGCACGTCCCCGCCAGTGGCCACCAACCGCACCATTTCGCTGGACGGGTCAACGGACGATCGTCCGCCGAGGTCGTTGGGTCGAACCAGGCCGACCATGCCCTAACGCTTACCTCCGCGACACGCGCGATCAAAGCAGGGGCCCTTTGCTCCCGGCGCGTTGTTCTGCACGCCGATCTCAGCTACTACAACCCCCTCGGACTCCCGCTGACCTCCGCTCACTTTCGCCATCGGCTTATACGAGCGGTCTTTGCTGACGAGGCTGGCCAGACGGGTCTCTCCTGTTCCGTGATCAGACCTTGCGCGCGTGCAAGTCTCCCTACCCCGCAGGGACCCGCCAAGCCCGATCCGGAACCAGGACTGGCGGACATGGCCTTCGCCGTGACATGAGCGGCTCGGCTCCCCGATTGTGGATGTGACGAGGCTGCAATCCCAGCCCACGCGCTTGCTCCCTCCAAAGAGGCTTTTGACACCCCGCTCAGCCACCGAGGATCTCTCCCCGAGACCGGGGCCTGCTACCCGGCGCTCCGGCGCCTACCGGGACGGGACTCCCACCCGCCGGCCTGATCCAGCTTCCAGGACGCAACATGCGCACGACCCTAGACGCTCGCCCGGGCACCCACCCAGCTAGGCTTGTCGGCATGGAAGGTGGATTCGGAGGACTCTTCGGCGACCCCGACGAGCTGGCACGCAAGATGGCGGAGTTCGCCGAGTCGATGCAGGCTCAGCAGGGCCTCGTCTGGGCGGACAACGCGATCAAGCTCGCGGTCGAGATGACCGTCGCGGCGATCAACCGCGTCAACATCCAGGGCACGATCGATCAGCAGGCCGAGCAGATCCGCGCGGTCATGGCGACCGTCTTTCCCGACGCCGTCGCGCTCGTTCGCGAGGCCCGTCAGGGTCTGCAGTAGCCGCCGCGCGCTCGCCCGCCTCGCCGCCGTCGCCCGGCCCGTAGCCCTCGGCGAACGCTGCGGCGTCGCCGCGCGCGGAAGCCTTCTCGGCCTCGCGCTCCTCCTTGCCCATCCGGATCGCTTCCCCGAAGGAGCGGATCCGGAAGATCCCGACGAGCGCACCGAAGCCGACCGCCAGCGTGGCGGCAGCGATGACGATCTGCTGGCCGACGGAGTACGCGGCGACGGCCGCCCCCGACGCCGCCCCGCTGAAGACCTTGACCAGCAGCGCCTGTTGGATCCCGGCGCCGCCGGGCGTGAAGGGGAAGACCGCCGCGATCGCGTTGACGCCGAGCACGAGCAGCACGTTGCGCACCGAGCCGCCGACGTTGAACGCCTCGAGCAGAAACCAGAACGCGGTGACGCGAAAGCACCAGCCGGCCAGCTGCCAGGCGAAGACCTCGCGCAGGTAGCGGCGGCGGTCGCGCAGGATCGTCAGGCCCTGGCGCACGCGCGCCCAGAAGGCCTTGACGCGCTGGGAGAGCACGGCGAAGCCGACGAGCACCGCGACCGCCGTCGCGGTCAGCAGAAACAGCGTGAACTTCGGATGGCTCGCCAGGAACGACAGGTCGAACGCCTCGAGCTTCGCGAAGTCCGGCGGCTTGGGGAAGACGCCCTGGCTGAAGGCGAACGCAAGCACGAAGATCGCCATGAAGGCGTCGAACACCGCCTCGACGCAGATCGCCGCGCCGACCGCGGGGTACGTCGCGTGCGGGATCGAGCGCTTGACGAGAAACAGCTTGATCACGTCGCCGCCGCGCGCGGGGATGACGTTGTTGAAGCCGTAGGCGGCGATGTAGGCGCCCCAGATGCGGCGAAACTGGATCGGCTCCCCGGGATAGGCCGCGCGCAGCGTGTGAAAGAACCCCCGCGCCCGCAGCGTCAGGTAGATCACGAACGCGACCGCGCCGAGCAGCAGCGACAGCCAGCCGACGCGCGACAATGAGTCAAAGAACGAACCCACTGCGTCAAAGAACGAAGTGATGTTCGACCCGATGGATCCCTGGACGGGCATGCGGCACAGAGACTACGGAGGCTCAAACCTTCGTCCCTTGCTGCCGATACGGGCTACACGATGCACGCCGTCGCCACCCTTGCGCCCCGTAGTCCGCGCATCATCCCCCTCGCGCGAATGGGCGACGAGTCCCTCGCCAGCCGCGCCGCCGCCGGCAACAGCGCCGCCTTCGCTGCCCTCTGCGAGCGCTACCACGAGCCGCTGCTCGGCTACTGCCGGTCGATCCTGCTCAACGCCGAGGACGCGCACGACGCCACGCAGAGCGCGCTCGAGAACGCCCTGCGCGCGCTGCCCCGCCGCGAGCCCGGCCGCCCGCTGAAGCCCTGGCTGTACCGGATCGCCCACAACGAGGCGATCAACATCGTGCGCCGCCGCCAGCCGGTCGCCAGCGGCGTCGACACCGACGACCTGCTGACCGTGCCGGGCCCGGAGGTCGACTCCGAGCAGCGCACGCGCTTGGCCCAGCTCGTCGACGACCTGCGGATGCTGCCCGAGCGCCAGCGCGGCGCGCTGGTCATGCGCGAGCTCAGCGGGCTGAGCTACGACGAGATCGGCGTCGCCCTCGGCGTCTCCAACGAGGCCGCCCGGCGCGCCGTCTTCGACGCCCGCACCGCCCTGCACGATGCCGTCGACGGCCGCGCGACCGAGTGCACGAGCGTGCGCCGCTGCCTGTCGGACGGCGACCGCCGCCACCTGCGCGCCCGCGGCGTCCGCGCCCACCTGCGCGCCTGCGACGACTGCCAGACCTTCGAGCGCGCGATGGGCATGCGCCAGACCGACCTGCACATGCTCGGGCCATGGCTGGCGGGCGGCGCCGGCGCGCTCGGCCTGCTCGGCTACGGCGCGGGCACGGCGAGCGCGAGCATCCTCGCCGCCTCGGCGGGCGGCGGCGGCGCGGCCGCGGTCGGCGGCGGCGGGCTCGGCTGGGCCGGGCTGCCGGTCGCCGTCAAGGGCTTCGCGGTGGCCGCGGTCGTCGCCACCACCGGCACCGCGGCCGTCGAGCTGCCCAAGGCCGTCAAGCACGCGGCGCCGGCACCGTCCAGCGCCCGGGCCGCCGCCGCTGCCGCGCCGGCCACGATCTCGCCGCTGCACAACCAGGTGCGTGAGCAGGCGCTCGCCGACGCGGCGGCCGCCCGGCGCGCCCGCCGGTCCCGCGCTGCCCGCGAAGCCGCCGCGAACGCCCGCGTGCGCGCAGGCGACAACGCCGGCGCCGCCGCCGACCTCGCCGGCAGCGGGCGCGGCGCCGCGGTCGCCCCGATCACGCCCCCCGTGCCGGGGGCATCCGCCACGCCCCAGCCGGCGACCACCGTGCCGGCGACCGACCGCCGGCCCGCGACCGTCGCCAAGACGCCCGAGCAGCTCGCGGCCGAGGACCTGCAGCGCGTCCGCGACCGGATCCTCGCCGCCTTCACCGACGCGCAGGCGCTCGCCGCGCCCGGCACGCAGTCCGCGCTCGCCGCCGCCAACTCGGTCATCCAGAGCACGCTGGGCTCGATCGGCCCGATGCTCGACACCATCCTGGCCACCGTCGGACTGAGACTGCCGCCCAACCTGGCGACGCCACCGGCGTCGCCGCCGGCCGGCAGCGCGACCGTCACCAACGTCCTGGCCCCCGTGCAGTCGCTGCTCGGCGGGGTCGACGGCCTGATCAAGAAGCTGTTCGGCGCGAGCTAGCGCTAGCGCCAACGCGCCAACAACGGAACGGATTCCAAGTACCGCATCACAACCAGGGGCCCCCGCCGTGGTAGGGGCAGTAGGTCATAAACGAAAAGGCAAACCCGTCGCGAGGCGGGTGCGCAAAACCAGGGGCCTCTCGCAGGCCGCCCAGTTGCCGAAGGGGGCACAACACCCATGTCGCAATCCCGTCGTCTCGTCGCCGTCATGGCGGCACTCGCCACGCTGGTGGCAGTTCCCGCCACAGCGTCGGCCGCACCAAGCACGTCCAAGGCGCCGACGAAGGCCGCTGTCCAGGCCAACGTCGACAAGGCCACCAAGGCCGTCAAGCGCATCAAGCGCTACGCGCGCCTCGGTGACGCCAAGCAGGTCGCCAAGCAGCTGAAGATCGCTCGCTCGACGACCGCGGCCGCGTCCAAGTCGGCGCGCCGGATGGCCAACCAGGCCACCTCGGAGGCGCAGAACCTCAAGGCCGCGCAGGCCCTGACCATGGCCGGCACGACGTACGACGACCTCGTCGAGGCGATCACCGCGATCGTCACCCAGGTCAACGGCATCGTCCAGACGCAGGTCGCCGGCGCGATCGCGCCGAGCCTCGCCGGCAAGCAGAAGGTCATCGACGTCCTCAACCAGATCCTCCCGCAGGTTCCGGCTCAGGCGCGGCCGATCATCGCGTCGATCATCGCCGCGCTCAGCGCCGGTGATGCCACCGAGGTCGTCAACCTCAACAACGCGCTGCAGACCGGCGGTCTGCCGGTCAACGTCTCCGCCGTCGTCAGCCAGGCCATGACCATGGCGACCGCGATGATCGACCAGGCGTTCGGCATGATCCAGGGCCTGCTCCCGATGCTGCCGGCCGCCGTTCAGGGCCCGCTCGCGCAGGTGCTGACCATGGTCAACTCCGTCGTCGGCACGATCGTCCCGACCGTGCTGACCACGGTCACGGGCGTCATCGACACGATCCTCGGCTCGCTGCCGTTCGTCGGCGGCACGTCGGCCTCGGCCGGCGGCGCGTTCGGCCTCGGCGGCCTGCTCGGCGGCCTCCTCGGCGGCGGCAGCTCCGATGGCCTGGGCGGCATCGGCGGCACGCTCAGCAACCTGCTCGGCGGCCTCTTCGGTGGCGGCTCGGGCGGCACGACCCCCGGCGCCGGCGTCGGCGGCATCATGAGCACGGTCACCGGCCTGCTCAACAGCCTCCTCGGCGGCGTGCTTGGCGGGGGTGGGCTGGTTCCCTCCACATGAGCCACAGCGGCGGCCCCTCGGGAAGCTCGATCCGCTCCTTCACGGTGAACCCGTGGCGAGCGTAGAAGGGTAGGTTGCTCTCCTTCGAGGACTCGAGGTAGGCCGCCGCGCCGGTCTCATCACAGTGATCCAGCATGGGAAGAAGCAGGGCGGAGCCGATACCTCCGCCCTGTTTCTCTGTGTCGGTGCCGATCACCGAGAGGTAGTAGTGCGGCGCCACCGGGTGGCGGCGCTCGATCTCCCGCACGGCGCGCGTGGAGCGCACGATGTGCGGCAGCAGGACCGGCAGCATCGGCAGCATCCGCAGTGACTGGCGGAAGTCCTCGCGCCAGTGGCCGGGCGGCGCCCACAGCGCCGCCCCGCTGCGTTCCTCGGTCGTGAAGACCAGGCCGTGGACCGCGAGCTGGCGCAGGCGGATGGCGAAGAAGCGCCGACCGTGGCGCAGGCGCCGGGCGGCGTCGGGATAGAACCAGGCCGTGACGGGATCGTCGTAGAACGCGCGGGCCAGGACCTCCGCCAGCGGCCCGAAGTCCGCCGGGTCCGCGCGGCGCACGCCGGCGGGCGTGCCGGTGGCGATCGCGGGCTCAGGGCTGATCGAGCAGCTCCAGCACGCGCTGCACCGGTCGCGCCAGCAGCGCGCGATCGCCGCGCACGACGATCGGCCGCTGCATGAGCTGCGGGTGCTCGGCCATGCGGGCGATGAGCTCGTCGTCGCCGACCCCGGCGCCGTCGAGCAGCCCGAGCTGGGCGACGAGCGGCTCGCGGACGCGCAGGATGTCGCGCGGGCCCAGGTCGGCCTTCGCCAGCAGGTCGCGGATCGTCGCCTCGTCGAGGCCGGTCTCGTGGTACTCGACGCCCTCGTACGCGACGCCCCGCTCCGCGAGCAGCGCCGCGAGGTTGCGACACGTCGAGCAGCGCGAGACCTCGTAGATCGTCAGGTCGCTCATGGCGCGCAGGCTACTTGCGCGCGACCGACTCGCAGTTGGAGCGGACGCTGTCGAGCTTGTCGGCCGTCACCTTGTCGCGCGTGCCGCTGCCGCAGTCCACCGTGTCGCGCACCTTGTCGCGGGCGGAGATGCGGTCGTTGCCGGCGCCGGCGCTCACGGTGTCGCGGCCGGAGCCGCCGCTGATCCTGTCGTTGCCCGAGTTGCCGCTGATCCGGTCGTCGCCCGAGCCGCCGCTGAGGTTGTCGTTGCCGGCGCCGCCGGTGAGGGAGTCCGCGCCCGAGCCGCCGGTCAGCGTGTCGGTGCCGGCGCCACCCGACAGCCGGTCGGTGCCCGAGCTGCCCGACAGCGTGTCGTTGCCGTCGCCGCCGTTGACGCGATCCGCGCCGGTCCCGCCGCTGCCCCGGTCGTTGCCGGCGCCGCCCGACAGCACGTCGTCGTCGTCGCCACCGTTGAGCGTGTCGCTGCCGAACTCGCCGTAGAGGCAGTCGGCGCCGGCCAGGGCGTCGAGCGTGTCGTTGCCGCTGCCGGCGCGCAGCACGTCGCTGAACGGCGTGCCGGTGAGCTTGTCGGCGTCCGCGGTGCCGGCGATGAGCAGGCCGGCCTGAGGGCAGCCGCCGGGCTTGGCGGTCAGCGGCTGCTGGTACTCCTGCGCCTGTGCGACCACCGCCACGCCGACCGCGAGGGCGATGCAGGCTGCGCTGACGCTGCGAAGCTTCGTGCGGATCATGGTGCCCTCCTCGACCTGCCTGGGCTTATACATCACGGGCCGGTTGCGGCCTACCGTACGCGCACGCTGCGGCGCACGGTCGCGGCGCGCGGCGCGTGGACCTCGACTACGTAGCGCCCGGGCATGGCGGCGGCGGTGGCGGTGCGGGCGGGGCGCAGGCGCGCGGTGGCGCGGCGGCCCGGCCGGCCGGCGAGGCGCGTCCGGGCGCGCACGGCGCTGCCGCGGCGCAGCTCGACGAGGATCGCGCCGGTCGACTTCGGGGTGACCGTCACCGCCAGGCCCGTCGGGCTGCGCAGGCGCGTGCGGCTGACGATCGGTGCCACCGTGACGGCGGGCCGCAGGCGCTCGCTGGGGGCGCGCAGCATCGCGCCGAACGCCGGCTTGCGCTGCAGGGCGTAGGTCATGAGGCCGATGTTCGCGCTGTTCGGGGCCGGCGGCTCGTCCAGCAGGGCGAACCAGCCGAGGCCGGCGACCGCGGGACCGAGCTCGTCGGCGACGCGAAAGCCCGCCGTGAGGTAGCGCGCCTGCATGACCCGCGAGACGTACGTGGCGAACACCGCGGAGCCGCGCTCGGACTGGATCGTGTACTCCGACAGCCACAGCGGGACCCGCCGGCCGTAGATCCGCCGCGCGTCGCGGCTGATCGTGTCGATGTCGCTGATGTCGCGATAGCCGCCGGCGAGCGGCGTCGCGGCGAGCCTCGGGAAGCGAAACGGAAACGGGTTGTGCCCGAGCCAGTCCAGCCGCGGCGGCCGGCCGTTGCCCAGGCGCATCCAGCGCAGGAAGGCCGCCGGCCTGACGGTGCCGCTCGTCCACGTGTTGGCGCCGATGACGATGTTGTGACGGCTGGCGCGCTTCAGCGCTGCGTAGGCGGCGTCGAGCAGCGTCGCGTAGGCACGCGGTCCGATCGGGCTGTTGAGCGCATTGGGCTGGAAGCGATCGGCCCGGTTGGGCTCGCCCCAGATCATCCAGCGGCGCACGGCGGGGTAGCGGCGGGCGGCGGCGGTCAGGAAGTCGCCGAGGTCCTGGGCACGGGACGGCCGCCAGGCCGGCCCGCGGCCGCCGTTGGCCCAGCGCGGGGTGTTCGTGACCAGCAGGCTCAGGCGGATGCCACGGCGTGCCGCCTCGACGGCGGCCAGGTCCACGTCGGCCGGCCAGCGGTAGGCCGGATCCGCGGGATCGCCGGTCGCGGCGGGCTTCACCGGCGCGACGGCGGCCCAGCTGACGACGTATTGCAGCGTGTCGATCCCGAGCGCGTCGTAGGGGCCGAACGCCGACGAGCCGTCCGGCAAGGTGGTCGGCCCCCAGACGGCCTTCTCGGCGGCGTCGGCGCAGGCCGGCGCGCCGGACAGGAGCACGACGAGCATCGTGAGGACAGTCGCGACGACCGTCCCTGCGCGCGAGCGGAGCAACATGCGGTCATCCGAGTGTAAGACGACATCATCGACCCCGAGCCAGCAGCCGGGCGAGCGCCGCATCCGACCGCCGGCCGGGTAACTGGCGCGCACGCGCACCGCCATTGCAGCGCAACGCGCTTTCCGGAAATCGCGCTTATCAGGGAAATGGCGATGGCACCTGCGCTCTCACCCATATGCCACGTGATGTGCATGCATGTTCGTGGCGCGGACGCGGGCCTCGACGACTATGCTCGCCAGCGAGACACACGTATGCACGCCACCGGTCGAGAGCCACTGAACTTCGTACCATGGGCACCGATGGGTGATCGAGCGGCTCGCCGCGAACGCATGCACGGCGGCGCCGGGAGGCCTGCGCGCGCCGTCACTCTCAGCTCGGCGGCGGGCCTCGGCGCGCTCGCCGGCGACTCCCGCGCTGAGCAGCCATGAGCACGGCGCCGCTGATCGATCCAGGGCCTGCGGTCACGCTCGACCCCACCGCCCCAGACGCGCGCGAGCGGAAGTCGAGCTGGCCGCGCACGCACGCGGCCAGCGCCGCCTGCACGCTGGGTCTGGCCCTGGCGCTCGCATCGCCGCTCGTGTTCGCCGACAGCGCGTTGCTCCCGCTCACGGTCGTGCCGCTCTGCCTGGCGACACTCGCGGTCCGCTGGTCGTTCGACAGCCGCACGCTGCGGTCCCGTGGGCGCCTGAGCCTGACCGTCGTCGCGGCAACCATTCCGGCGGCGGTTGTCGGCGTCAGCATCATGACGGCCGTCAGCGCGGTGCTCGCGATCACGATCGAGCCCTTGGCGCTGTTGGTGTCGCTGGCGCTGACGACCGGTGCGACCTGCGCGGCCGCGGCCGCCCGCGCCCTCGAGCTGCGGGTGCGCCGCGCGAGCCGGATGGTCTATCTGGTCGGCTCCGAGGAGCAGCGGCGCGACCTCGAACGGCAGGCGCGCAGACATGGCGACATGCGGATGGTCGGCTTTGCTCGCGTCAGAGATACCGCGTGCTCGGGGGCCAGTCCCGCGCGTCTGGCCGAGCAGATCGCGCAGACCGGCGCGTCGAGCCTGGTCCTCAGCGCCGAGGCGATCCGCGACGGGACGATCTGCGCGGCGGCGTCGCTGTGCAATCTCAAGGGCCGCCGCGTGCGCGCGCTGGGCAGCTTCTACGAGGAGCAGTTCAAGCGCATCCCGCTGAGCGACCTCACGCCGAGCTGGTTTCTGTTCGACATCGCCGAGATCCACCGGCCCCGCCTGTACGCCGCGTCCAAGCGCGCGTTCGAGATGCTGTTCGCGGGGTTGTCACTGTTGATCCTCGCGCCGTTGCTGGCGCTCATCGCCGCGGCCGTCGCCCTGTCCAGTCGTGGCCCGGTGCTGTTTCGCCAGCACCGCGTCGGCCGCGCCGACGAGCCGTTCACGGTCGTGAAGTTCCGCACCATGCGCCCGCCGGACGCCTCGGCGCCGGCCGCCTGGGCGACCTCCGAGCGCGCGCGGGTGACCCGCGTCGGGCGCTGGCTGCGCCGCTTTCGCCTCGATGAGCTGCCGCAGCTGTGGAACGTGCTGCGCGGGCAGCTGAGCCTGATCGGGCCGCGCCCCGAGCAGGTTGACATCGTCCGCGACCTCGAGGCCAAGATCCCGTACTACGCCGCTCGCCACGTCATCCGCCCGGGGCTCACCGGCTGGGCACAGGTGAGCTGCGGCTACGGTGGCTCGATCGACGGCGTCCTCGAGAAGCTGCAGCTGGACCTCTACTACGTCAAGCACCAGAGCCTGCGCCTCGATCTGCTCATCCTCGGATCCACGCTGCGGGCCGTGCTGTTCGGACACGACGGGGTCAGCGCGCCCGCCCCGGCGCACCCGCTCGCCGAGCTGCGCGCGTCCGCGCCGCCTCGAACCTAGCCCTCGGCGGCCTCGGCGAGCATCTCCTCGACGCGCAGCGCCAGCACCTGCGTGCGGTGGCGCCCGACCGCGAGCTGCGACTGCGCGATCAGCGCGGCGCGGAGCCCGGGCTCCGACAGCAGCTCGTACAGCGCGTCGCAGTACCCCGCCGGATCGCTCGCCGTGCGCGCCGCGACGCCGAAACGTGCGGCGGCCCAGGGCGACGAGACGACCGCGGCGCCGCAGGCGGCCGCTTCGAGCACCTTGTAGGGAGATCCGGTCCCCAGCTCCAGGGGCGCGATCGCCACCTTGGCCGCGCGCAGCACGGCGAGCATGTCCGGCACGTCGCTCATCACCTCCACATCGCGCAGCCGCAACGTGTCGGCGGCGCGACCGGCCACCACGACGCGGACCCCCGCGATGCGCCGGCGCAGCGCCGGCAGGATCTCCCGGTCGAGCATCTCTGCTGCGCGCCGGTTGGGCGGATAGCGCATGTTGCCCGACAGCACGACGTCGATCGGCCGGTCCTGCAACGTGATCCAGTCGGGGTCCGTCGCGTCGAGGCCCACCGGGATCACCTGCACCGGCGGCACCGCGGGGAGGGCGGCGGCATCCTCCTGTGCGGTGGCGAACGCGGCGGCCGACCAGCGCGCGCAGCGCGCTTCCCAGGCGCGAAATCGCGCGCCCTCGTATCGCGCGAACCAGCGCACCGGCAGGAACTCGTCGCCCTGCGAGCGGCGCTCCATGTTCAGGCTGAGGGCGTCCACGTGGTCGATGACCAGCGGCCGGCTCACCTGCCCGCGCAGGCTGCGAGTGGTCATCGCCAGGACCACGTCGGCATCGGCCATCGCGCGAGTGGCCGCGATCCATGCGCGGCGCGGCATCATCCAGCCGACCTGCAGGGGGGCGCCGGCGAGGCCGGACGCGAGCGCCGAGCAGGCGCGCCGGATCATGCCGACCGCCACCGAGACGACCTCCACCTCGGCAGGCAGCCGCGCCTCGCCGGGAGGCCTCGCCGCGGGGACGACGACGCGCACGTCGTGGCGTTGCGCCAGCTCAGCGATCCAGGAGAACGCGCGCTGCTGGTCTCCCTTGGTGTGGGGCGCGGGGTACCGAGTGACGAGGACGAGTATCCGCACAGCGCCCGGCGATCATAGGTTTCGGGCTGTGCGCCCAGCGCCCTCGTGCGGGGCGGGCGCGCCGATCACGCGCGAGCGCGACCGAGGGTCAGGGCCGGAGGCTCCGGCGCCGCCTGATCTCCACGCCGGCCAGCGCCAGGCCGAGAATCGCGGCCGCCACGAGCAGCATCGACCACGTCGGCGAGGATCCCTGGCGCTCGAGCCGCGCGACGGCCGGCAGGCCCGCTCCGCCAGCGCCCTTCGCCTGCGCCGCGTCCGTGCGGGAGGCCGTGCCACTGCCCGTCGAGGTCTGAGACCGGGCGACGTCGGGTGTCACCCCGCGGCCGAACCGGGTGGGTGGCGGGGCCGGGTCCGCGCCACCGGGGACCGGATCCGATCGCTGCACATCCGCGTTACCCCGCGCGGAGCCTTCACCGCGCCGTCGCTCGGCCTCCAGGGGAATCTCGTATTCCTTCGCCGTAGGCCCGCTGGGATCGATGAATACTCCGTCATCCTGGGCGTGGGCCGGACCGGTGAACGTGGTGGGCAGCGCGACCACCAAAGCGACGCAGAACAGAAGGCGGCGTATCGGCTCACTGTACCCGAGGTCCCGACGCGCCATGATGCCCCGCCGTGACCGATGCCCCCGTGACCCCGTTGTTCCGCAGACCGCGCACGGTCGTGAGCCCGCAGCGAATCGCCTGGGTCTGGGCCGCCGCGGGCGCCATCGGTTGGGCAGCCGCGGTGCTCAGCGGCGGGCTGTACGACGACTCGAGCTGGGCGGCGCTGGCGCTGGTGGCGCTCGGCGCCATCGGTGTCGTCTTCACCACGGAACGCCCGCTCCCGACCGGCGCCGCCGCCCTGGGCCTCTCGTGCTTCGCGCTGCTGGTCGTGCTGGCGGGAAGCTCGGCGCTCTGGGCGCAGTCGGTCGATTCGGCGTGGCGGGAGAGCTCCCGGCTGACGCTGTACGCCGCGACGATCACCCTGTGCTTCGTCGCCGCCCGCACGCGCACCGGGGCGTGGGCGCTGGCGGTGGCGATCACCGGGGGGGCAGCGATCGTCGTCGGGTGGGTCTGGGCGCGCCTCGCGCTGGGCGACGCCGAGCGGGCGTTCATCGACGGTCGCCTCGCGGACCCGCTCGACTACCCCAACGGCTTGGCGTTCGTCTTCATCGTCGCCGTCCTGACCGCCTGCGCCTGGGTCGCGTCGGTCCGCCGCCGGGTCGCGGTCGCCCTGGTCGCGCTCGCCTCGCTGGGTCTCGACCTCGCCGTGCTCACCCAATCGCGTGCGGTCCTGATCACCGTCATCGCCGGAGCGGCCGGGCTCATGCTCGCCGCCGGGCGACAGCCGCGCGCGCTCGCTCTCCTGTGCGCTCTCGTCGGGGCGGTGATCGCGTCGCCCGGCACCCTCGAGGTCTACCGGTCCACGCCCGGTGTCAGCGGCGCGGTGCCCGACCCCGATGCAATCGCGACCGCCGTCTGGTTCTCGTTCGGCGGGGCCGTGGCGGCCGGAGCGCTGTGGGCGCTCGGCGCGCTCGTCACCGCGCGCCTTACCCGTGAGCGGCGCAGATGGGCGACCGGTCTGCTGACCGCCGTCGCGGTGCTGACACTGGCCGGAGGCGGACTGGTGGCGACGTCCTTCGACCCGCTGGGCGCCGCCCGTGCTGCGGCCGAGCGCTTCGAGGGGCTTGATCAGTCGCGCAGCTCCACGCGCTTCGCTTCGCAGGCCGGCTACCGCTACGACCTGTGGCGAATCGCACTCGACCAGGCGGCCGACGAGCCCATCCACGGCGTGGGCGCGGGCAACTACGCGGACACCTACACCCAACGGCGGCGCAATCCGAGCTACGTCCGCCAGCCGCACAGCCTGCCGCTCCAGGTGCTCGCGGAGCTCGGCGCGCTCGGGCTCCTGCTCCTGGGCGGGTTCGCGCTCGCCCTCGGCTGGGCTGCCGTGCGCGGCCGCGACGGCGTCGGCGCCGCGCCTCGGGTGGTCGCGGCATCCGTCTGCACGGCGTATGCCGCCCACGCCAGCGTGGACTGGCTGCACAATCTGCCCGGGATCAGCCTGGGCGCCTGCGCGGCCGCGGGATTGCTGCTCGGCTCGTCGCCGGGCGCGCAGGGCAGCCGGAACGTCCCGCGCGCCGGGCTCGTCGTGCTGTTGCTGGTCTGCGCAGCGCTCGGCGCCGTGACCGGCCGCTACTGGGCCGCCGACCGCGCGCTGGAGAGCGCCCGCACAGCCATGCGATCGGACCCGGCCGAAGCCGCACGACGCGCCGCGAGGGCGGTGGCGCTCAACCCGCACAGCACGGGCGCGCGGTACGCTCAGGCCGCGGCGCGAGCCCAGCTGCGCGACTACATCGGCGCACGCGCCGCGCTGGAGGAGGCCATCCGCATCGAACCCAACCGCTACGTGGGCTACGGCCTGCTGGGAGACCTCGAGACGCGGGCCGGACACCCGGCGGCAGCAGCGCGGGCGTACGCGGAAGCCAAGCGCCGCAACCCTGGCGGCTTCGCCGTAGCCGGCGAGTAGACCGATGCTGCGGGGCCGTGGTCTGTGCCCGTAGTCGCGCGTCGCCACTGGGCACTGGCCTGCGCGTGGGCATGCGTCCTGGGACCGGTCGCGGTCAGTTCGATCACGACGATCAAGCCGGCGATCGCGCTCGCCGCGCTCGCGCCGGTCGCGGGCCTGCTGGCGTGGGTGCGCTCCCACTCCGGGGTGGCATTGCACGGACTCGCCGGGCACCCGCTCAGCCCGTGGTGCGGGCTATGGCTGGTGGCCAGCGCCGTCGGTGGCGTCATCGGGCTGGCGCGCGGCAACGACCTGACCCTGCTCGCCGGCCAGCTCGTACCCGCCGCCACGTTCGCCGCCGGGTTCCTGGCCGCCGGTCCCCTGCTCGCCAAGCTCGGTCCCCTCCGGTGGCCGCTGCTGCTCAGCGGGCTCGGCGTGATCCTCGGCCTGCCCGGGATCATCCACGAAGCCGCGTGGGTGTTCGGCTTCGTGGACGAGAACCTGATCCGGTTTCTCGACAAGAGCGCGCTGGTCTGCGTGATCGCCTTCATCCTGGTGGTGGGGCTCGTGCTGCGCCGCCGTCCCGCCCTGGGCAGCGCGGTCGCGCTGGGGCTCGGAGTGCTGGTGCTGCTGACGTTCACCCGCTCCTACTGGCTGGGTGCGGCTGCTGCGGTGCTGCTCCTGCTCCCGGCCCTGGCCGCGGCTGAGCTGGGACCGGGCGGCGCAGGGCGACCGAGCCGCCGTCGTGTGCTGCAGGCGCTCGCCACGATCGGTCTGGTCGCGATCGCCGCGGCGGGCGTGGCCGTCGCGACCGGCGCGCCGGACCTCATCGCTGCGCGGTTGGAGAGCCGGGATGCGTCGCTACTGGACTCCTCGCGGATCGTGCGCGTGTTCGAGCTGAAAGCGGCCTGGGAACAGGTGCAACTGCACCCGCTGACAGGAATTGGCGCAGGCGGCGAATACCCCACGCTGGCCCAGTTCGGGACCGACTTGATCGTCTACGGACCCTCGAACTTCATTCACAACGCGTACTTGTACCTTCCGCTCAAGTTCGGGGTGACAGGATTCATCGCAGGGTTCGCCCTGCTGTTCGGGGTACTTCTTGCAATCGCCCGCGGTGTCCGTACCGCCTATCGGACGGGTTCATCCTGGGACGCGTCACACGCCGCGGCGTTCGCCGGATTGTGCGCCGCATCGATCACCGCTCCTATCCTTCTCGATCCGGTATATGCGGGAATGGCCGGAGCGATCGCACGCATGGCTGTCACCGCCGACTCCCCTCCTATGACCAAACCACCACTCCGCCAGGCCCGCACGACGTTGCTCGTCGCCGGCGCCGCCGCGCTGCTCGGGGGCGGTATCGCCATCGGCTTGACGCTCGGCAAGGATGGGGATGCCACCGTGGCCGCCCAGACGCCGCCGGCGCCACTCACTGCGCTGGCGGCGGCACAGGGAGCGTCCGATGGCCCGTTCGTCACCCATCCCGAGGTCGCAGCGGCCGGCAAGGCCACGCCGAGCCGGCTGGTCTTGCGCTACTGGCAGTTCGTGCAGTTCCGGGCGACTCTTCCAGAGATCCGCGAGCTGTTTGCGCCGTCCGTCTCGCTCGACCAGCCGACGTTCACGAGCCAGCTCAACGACGTTCGCTCGCTGTTCGCACTGTCCAAGCCGTACATCATCGACGAGCAGCGCGACGGTTCTGTAGCGCGAGTATTCACGCTGATCAGCAGCGACGGGTTGAAGCGAAGCCGCTCCGGGACGGGAGAGCCGTTCATCTTCCGGACCGTCAGGACGGCCCGCGGCTGGCGGCTGGCCGACAATGCGTTCGTCGAAGCCAAGTCCAGCGCCGAGGTGGAGGCGCGTCGCCGCGGACAGCCATGAGCTCCGTCTCGGCGTCACGGGCGTCCGCCGTCGTGGTGGCGTTCGGCAATCGCGCTGAAACGCTGGCCTTGGTCGACCGGCTCGCCGAGGCTCTCCCCGTCGTGGTGTGCGACAACGACGGTGACTTTCCCCAGCGCGCGGGCACGACCGTGCTTCGCCCAGCGCAGAACGTCGGCTTCGGCGCCGGCGTCAACCTCGCGGCTCGCGAGGTCGCCGGGGACTTCCTGGTGATCGCCAACCCCGACACGGATCTGGATGCGACGGCCGTGCGTGCGCTGCTTGACCGCATGCGTGCCGAGCCGGCGCTGGCGGTCCTGGGTCCGCGGCTCGTGTACCCCGACGGCAGCCCGCAGATCAACGGGGGCCGATTCAGCGGCGTGCTCGCCGAGATCAGCCGGGCGCTCGGCCTGGGGGCTCGCCTGCGCGCCGTTCGCAGCAGGATCCGGCGTGACGTGGCGTCCGACTCGCCGCGGCTCATCGACCGCGAGTGGATCAGCGGCGCGGTGATGGTGCTGCGGGCCGATGCCTTCCGCGCCGTCGGCGGCTTCGACGCGGGGTACTGGATGTACTTCGAGGACGAGGATCTGTGTCGCCGGCTACGGGCTCAGGGGTTCGGCGTGGCCGTCGACGCCGGCGTCACCGTCAAGCACCGGGTCGGCGGATCGCGCGCGACCGGCGATCCATACCGGTCGCGCGCCTATCAGCAGTCGCGGGCTCGCTATCACGGCCTGCACAGCCCGCCGCTCCTCGCCCGACTCGTGGCTCGCTCCGCACGGCGCCGAGCGAGCGACGGCTGAAGCCTTGACGGCCGTCGTCGCTCGAGGCCGTGGATGACTGCCGGCACCCTGGGCGGACGGCGGCGAGCGGCGGCACGGCTCGCAGCCGCGAACGGCTCGGGGGCCGTGCTCAACGCGGCCAAGTTCCTGCTGCTGCCCGCGCTGCTGGCGGCGCACGAGCTCGACGTGCTGGCCGTCGGCCTCCTGGTCGCCGTCACGCTCTCGCAGTCGTTCGGGGAGCCGCTCGCCACGCACTCGACGATCGAGTCGGGATCCGTGCGGGCGCGCCGCCTGACCCTGGCGCTCGCGTGCCTGCTGCTCGGCGCGATGGCGGTCCTGCCACAGGACGCCGCCGCGATCCTGGCGCCGGGCCTGGACATCGACGCAAACGACAGCCTGGCGATCCGGTTGTTCGCCCTGACCGGCGTCGCGCTCGTCGGCCTCTGGGTGCTCGCCGGGGAGCGCCAGCGCGCCGCGGACTTCTCCGGCCTGGCCGTGATCGCGCTCGTGCCGAACGCCGCGCTGATCGCGGGCGCCCTGACGCAATCGCTGATCGGGATCGGCGCGGCCATGCTCGCCACCGCCGTGCTGGCCGGCGCGGTGCTCAGCCTCCGGGGCGTGCGCGGGACGGCCGGCACTCCCCCGCCGGCGCGACTCGGCTCGTCGATCTCGATGCTCGACCTCGTGGTCCTGTCGCTGGCCACCCAGCTCAACGTGGTCCTGCTGCGCGTGGCGGCCGGCGATCTTCCGCAGGGATCGGTGGGCGCCCTGTTCATCGCGGTCGGCGTCGTGACGCTCCCCGTCATCGCGGTCGCGGGTTCCGCCGCCGCCGTGTCGTTGCCGCACTGGCGTGCCGGGGCACCCAGCCGGCCGCTGCGCGAATCCGTTCGCGTTGCCGCGCTGGCCTCGGCCGCCGCCGCCGTCGTCTTCGGCGGGCTCGTCCTGCTGGACGCGATCCCCGAGATCCGCGAGATGTTCGATCCCGCGGTGCGCGCTGCGCTGCGCGAGGCGTTGCCGATCCTGCTCCTCGGCACTCCGATCTATGCCGCCGCCTGGTTCTTGCGCGCCCTCGTGATCACGCGGGGGCGGGCTCGCATCCTCGCCGTCGCGGCGGCGCTCGGGGCGCTGGCGGTCCCCGCCGCGAGCCTGATCGCAGACACCGTCGCGGGCATCGCCGTCGGCTATGTTCTCAGCCCGATCCCATGGCTGGTCGTAGCGATCGGCGTGGCCGTGCGGCCGCCTCGCCCGCGATGACCTCTCGATACAACTTCCCCACCGCCCCGCGCTGGTACCGGCCGTTGCTCCGAGCCGAGGCCGCGCTCCTGCCGGTCGTCTACCCCCTGCTGCGCCGCTCCGGCGACGCCAAGGCGACCCCGGGCTCGCTGGCCAACGTGGGGGTCAACATCCTCGGCAACCCGATCCCGGAGCGCGCGATGCCCGGGGCGGTCCCGGGCTGGGTGATGGCGCAGCATCTCAGCCGGTACGCCTGGGCCCTGAACGCCTGCGCGGAGCGCCGCGTCGTCGAGCTGGGTTCGGGCTCAGGCGTGGGTGCGGCCGTCCTGGCCACGAGCGCCCGGTCGGTGACCGGCGTCGATATCGACGCCGCGGCCGTCGCGGCGGCGACCCGCGAATACCCCACCGCAAGCTTCACCACGGGCGACATCACCGACGCGAGCGCGCTTCCTGCCGGCGACGTCGCGGTGTGCTTCGAGGTGCTCGAGCATGTCGATGATCCGGCCGCGGCGCTCGACGCCGCGTTCGCCCGGTATGCGCGGCTGCTCCTCTCATTTCCGAATCCGCTCCTCCACGGAAGCCATCTGAACCCGCATCACCGGGTCGACTGGCCGCTCGGCGAGCTGCTGCGGCGGTTGCGAGCCCACGGAGCCGTGGCGATCGGCAAGCAGCATCAGAGCCGCCGGCACGCCGCAGTGCGGTCGGGCGCGTATCCGTGGAGCTCGATCTGGATCCTGGACGTGACCACGGCCTGAGCCGCCGTTCTGCGCGGTTCGTCGGTTTGCGAGTCGAGCGGCGGCCCGGCGGCACGCGCTTCACGGTTGCCGGTCCATATCTACTACACTGGCACGCAGATTTCTAGGCATCGAAGAAGGAGACCCCACCCCCATGGACGGGCCTGGGCGATGGTCGCGGCGGTCGCTCGCGCGGCGGGCGGTCACCGAAACCTTCAAGTTGTCGTTCGGCGCGTCTGGACCTCATTTAGGTGAAGGCCCTGAGGGTGAGATCACGTCGAAGACGCTGCGCTGCATCCCAGCGTCTCGGACGTCCTGGGGATGGTGGACGCCGGAATCCTCGAGGCCGACGACCACGTGGAGCTGCGACGGAGTCCTCGTCGAGATGAGCCCGCATGGCCCGCGAATCTAGCCAACGGATAGCACGCCTGGACCCGCATCCCCGGCGGAGAAGTGGGAGCGCACGTCACCCCGCGGCCGCTATGCAGCATGCTGCATAGCGTGATATGTTGCGCTGCATGCGTACCACCGTCGACCTCCCCGACGAACTGCTGACGCAGGCGCGTAGGCGTGCCGACGACGAGGGCACCACCCTTACCGCCCTGCTGGCGGACGGACTGCGTCTCCGGCTTGCAAAGCGCGTGCCCCCGGCGTCGGCTCGGCGCGCGCTTCCCACGTCGCGCAACCGCGGCGGGATGCAGCCGTGGATCGATCCCGGGTCCAATGCCTCGCTGCTGGATGCCGCGGACGACGACAGTGCTGCTGCCTGACGTCAACGTCCTGCTCGCCGGATTTCGCACCGATCACGTCCACCATCGGCAGGCACGCGCGTTCCTCGAGGACGCGCGTTCCCGGCCCGCTACGCTCGCCGTCAGCGATGTCGCGCTGACATCGCTCGTGCGCCTCGGCACGAACCCCCGCGTGTTCGTGCATCCAGACACCGTGAACGCGATGCTCGATTACGTCGATCGGCTTCTCGACCCCCCCGCTCAGATCATCACAGCCGGTCCTGGGCACTGGCCGCGGTTCGCGGCCCTGTGCCGGGAGCTCAATCTGCGCGGCAACCTCGTCCCGGACGCCTATCTGGCGGCGCTGGCACTTGAGCAACGGGCCGAACTCGTCACGTTCGACCGCGGCTTCGGGCGCTACCCACGACTGCGCTGGCGCTGCCTGCTCGACGACTGAACCACAGGCGCCCGCCCTGCGGCTCTCTTGACCGAATCGGTTGTCCTCGAGCCAGGTAGCGTTGCCATATCTACTACACTGGCACGCAGATTTCTTAGGCTTCAAAGAAGGAGACCCCACCCCATGGGCAAGACCATCGGCATTGACCTCGGCACCACCAACTCCTGCATGGCTGTGCTGGAGGGTGGCGAGCCCACCGTCATCGAGAACTCCGAGGGCGGTCGTACGACCCCCTCCGTCGTCGCCTTCACGCAGTCCGGCGAGCGCCTTGTCGGCACCGTCGCCAAGCGGCAGGCGGTCACGAACCCGCAGAACACGATCTCTTCCATCAAGCGCTTCATGGGCCGCAAGGAGGCCGAGGTGCGCGAGGAGGAGTCGATCGTCCCGTACAAGGTCGTGGCCGGCCCCAAGGGCGACGCGCGCGTCGACGCGGCGGGCCAGCAGTACAGCCCGCCGGAGATCAGCGCGATGATCCTCCAGAAGCTCAAGGCCGACGCCGAGGCCTACCTCGGCGACACCGTCGACGGCGCCGTCATCACCGTGCCGGCGTACTTCAACGACGACCAGCGCCAGGCCACCAAGGACGCCGGCAAGGTCGCGGGCCTCGACGTCAAGCGGATCATCAACGAGCCGACGGCCGCCTCGCTGGCCTACGGCCTGGACAAGGAGACCGACCAGACGATCCTCGTCTTCGACCTCGGCGGCGGCACGTTCGACGTGTCCGTGCTGGAGATCGGCGACGGCGTGTTCGAGGTCAAGTCGACCGCGGGCGACAACCACCTCGGCGGCGACAACTTCGACAAGGCGCTCGTCGACTGGCTGGCCAGCGAGTTCAAAAAGTCCCAGGGCATCGACCTCAAGAACGACCCGATGGCCCTGCAGCGCCTCTACGAGGCCGGCGAGAAGGCGAAGATCGAGCTGTCGACCGCGCAGGAGTCGCAGATCAACCTGCCGTTCATCACGGCCGACCAGTCCGGCCCCAAGCACCTCGACGTGCGCCTCACGCGCGCCAAGCTCAACGAGCTCACCGCCGACCTGCTGCAGCGCGTCGTCGCGCCGGTCCGCCAGGCGCTCGACGACGCCAAGGACAAGGGCGCGGCGAACATCGACCACGTCGTCCTCGTCGGCGGCATGACCCGCATGCCGGCCGTCCAGGAGAAGGTCAAGGAGCTCACGGGCAAGGAGCCGCACCGCGGCGTCAACCCCGACGAGGTCGTGGCGATCGGCGCGGCGATCCAGGCCGGCGTGCTCGCCGGCGACGTCAAGGACGTGCTGCTGCTCGACGTGACCCCGCTGACGCTGGGCATCGAGACCAAGGGCGGCGTCATGACGAAGCTCATCGAGCGCAACACGACGATCCCCACGCGCAAGGGCGAGACGTTCTCGACCGCCGAGGACAACCAGCCCTCGGTCGAGATCCACGTCCTGCAGGGCGAGCGCGAGATGGCGCAGTACAACAAGTCGCTGGGCAAGTTCCAGCTCACCGGCATCCCGCCGGCGCCGCGCGGCATCCCGCAGATCGAGGTCGCGTTCGACATCGACGCCAACGGCATCCTCAACGTGTCCGCCAAGGACCTGGGCACCGGCAAGGAGCAGAAGATCGAGATCAAGTCCGGCTCCGGCCTGGCGGAGGACGAGATCAAGAAGATGGTGCAGGACGCCGAGGCGCACGCCGACGACGACAAGCGCCTGCGGGAGCTCGCGGAGGCACGCAACAACGCCGAGAACGCCGCCTACCAGGCCGAGCGCCAGCTCAAGGACCTGGAGGAGTCGATCGACGAGTCCTCCAAGACCGAGATCGAGGGCCTGATCAAGGAGCTGCGCGACTCGCTGGAGTCCGAGGACGCCGCCGAGCTCGCCGCGAAGACCGAGGCGCTGCAGACGGCGTTCCACAAGGTCTCCGAGGCGATGTACGAGAAGGCGCGCTCGGCCCAGGCCGACGGCGCGGCCTCCGGCGGCAACGGCGACTCGCCCGACGCGTCCGCCGACGACGATGACGTCGTCGATGCCGAGGTCGTCGAGGAAGGCCGCTAGGTCGTGACCACGCCCGACGAGAAGCTCGAAGGCCAGGCGGCGGCGCCGGACCCCTCCGGCGGTCCGGCGGCGCCGGCCCCTCCGGGCGCGGAGGACTACGACCCGACCGCGCCGCCGCCCGCGGCCCCCGCCGTGGGCGCCGAGGACATGCCCGCGGACGGGCCCGAGGCGGGCCTCGAGCCGCCGACGGAGGCCGAGCTCGTCGACGCCGACCTGCGCGAGCGCGCGGAGAGGTCCGACGCGTACCTCGCGCTGGCCCAGCGCACCCAGGCGGACTTCGAGAACTACCGCAAGCGCACGATGCGCGACGTCCGCGCCGCCGAGGCGCGCGGCGTCGGCCGGCTGGCGCGCGAGCTGCTGCCCGCCCTGGACAACCTCGAGCGCGCGCTGGCGGCGGTCGAGGCCTCCGGCGAGGACGAGGAGCACCACCTCACGCAGGGCATCCGGCTCGTGCAGTCCGAGCTGTCGGCGGCGCTCGGGCGCGCCGGGATCCAGGGCTACGCCCCGAAGGGCGAGCGCTTCGATCCCGAGCATCACGAGGCCGTCGCGCAGCAGCCCGTCGAGGGCTTCGAGCCCGGCACGATCGTCGAGGTGCTGCAGGCCGGCTACCGGCTCAACGACGCGGTCCTGCGGCCGGCACGGGTGATCGTCGCCGGCTGACGGCCGGCGGCAAGGGAGAACGATGGCGGTCCAGGATCACTACAAGGTGCTCGGCGTCGAGCGCAAGGCCTCGCAGGACGAGATCAAGAAGGCCTACCGCAAGCTCGCGCGCCAGTACCACCCCGACAAGAACCCGGGCGACGCGAAGGCCGAGGAGCGCTTCAAGCAGATCTCGCAGGCGCACGACATCCTCGGCGATGCCGACAAGCGCAAGGAGTACGACCGCGCGCTGAGCAACCCGTTCTCGAACGTCGGCCGCGGCGGCACCGGCCAGCCCGGCTTCGACACCGGCGGCTTCGGCGACATCCTCTCCGACCTCTTCGGCCAGGCCGCCGGCCGTCGCGGGAGCGGCGCGGGCGGGCGCGCGAATCCGCGCGCCGAGCACGGCCGCGACCTCGAGGCCGAGGTCACGATCGGCTTCGAGCAGGCCATCGCCGGCGCCCAGGTCCCGATCTCCGTGCCGACCTACGAGCGCTGCGCGACCTGCACCGGCACCGGCGCCAAGCCCGGCACCGCCCCGATCGTCTGCCCGCGCTGCAACGGCCGCGGGGTCGAGAGCGAGGGCCAGGGCCTGTTCTCGATCTCGTCGCCATGCTCGCGCTGCGGCGGCGCGGGCACCGTCATCGAGAACCCGTGCCCCACCTGCCACGGCGAGGGTCGCGTGCGGACGGTCAAGAAGTACCGCGTCAACGTGCCCGCCGGCGTGCGCGAGGGCTCGAAGATCCGCCTCGCCGGCAAGGGCGAGCCGGGCCGCAACGGCGGCCCCCCGGGCGACCTGTACGTCATCACGCACGTGCAGGAGTCGCCGGTCTTCGAGCGCAAGGGCGACCATGTCGAGGTCGAGGTGCCGCTCACGGTGCCCGAGGCGCTGCGCGGCGCCGAGATCGAGGTTCCCACGCTCGAGGGGCGCAAGACGCTGCGCGTCCCCGCCGGCACGCGCCACGGCAGCGTCCAGCGCCTGCGCGGCGAGGGGCCCAAGCGCCTGGGCAAGGCCGGCCGGGGCGACATCCGCTACCGCTTCGTGCTGGACATGCCTGAGAAGCTGACTGCTGAGCAGGAAGCCGCGGTGGACGAGATGGCGAAGGTGTTCAACGGCAACCCGCGCAAGAAGCTGTTCGCCCCATGAGCACGCGCCGGCGCACCACCACCACGACGACCACGCGGATCGAGGTCTCCTCCGATCGCGGCGTGTTCATGATCTCCGTCGCCGCCGAGCTCGCCGACATGCACCCCCAGACGCTGCGCATGTACGAGCAGCGCGGGCTGATCGAGCCCAAGCGCTCCCCCAAGGGCACGCGCCTGTACTCCCACGAGGACGTCGAGCGCCTGCGCCGCATCCAGCAGATGACCGCCGAGCTGGGCTTGAACCTGGCCGGCGTCGAGAAGGTCCTCGAGCTCGAGCAGCAGCTCGAGCGCGCGCGCCGGCGCGTCATCGCCCTGGAGCGCCGCCGCGCCGAGCTCGAGGCCGAGATCGCGGCGCTGGAGGGCAAGCGCGAGCAGGTCAAGGCCGACATCGTGCGCTACGAGCGCGCCAAGGGCGCCGAGCTCGTGCGCGTCAAGGACGTCAAGCCCTTCGCGATCCCGATCCAGCGGCGCTGAATGCCGGGACGCCGCTCGAACGTGCCCGCCCATGCCTACGAGGACATGGGGGCGACGTTCGCCGCCGCCGCCGACCGCGCCGATCGCTTCACGATGACCAACCGCGAGCGCATGTTCGCGCTCTGGCAGGCGGCCCAGTACGTGACCCGCGCGCAGATCCCCGGCGACGTCGTCGAGTGCGGGGTGTGGCGCGCCGGCAGCGCGATGGTCGCCGCCCTGGCGCTGCTCGACGCCGGCCAGCCGCGCCCGCTGTGGCTCTACGACACCTTCGAGGGAATGACCGCGCCGACCGACGACGACCGTCGCTTCGACGGTGCCTCGGCCGCCGAGCTCATGGCCGGCGAGGCGCGCGAGGCCGGCGTGCTGAACATCTGGGCCTACGCGACGCTCGACGACGTCCGCCAGCAGATGGCGACCGTCGACTACCCGCCCGAGCTCATCCGCTACGTCGTCGGACGCGTCGAGGACACGCTGCCCGCGCAGCGCCCGCCCGCGATCGCGGTCCTGCGCCTGGACACCGACTGGTATGCGTCGACGCGCCACGAGCTCGAGCACCTGTGGCCGCGCCTCAGCACGGGCGGGGTGCTGATCGTCGACGACTACGGCTTCTTCGAGGGCTCCCGCAAAGCCGTCGACGAGTACTTCGCCGAGCAGGACCTCGAGGTGCTGCTTCAGCGGGTCGACTTCACGGCGCGGATGGTCATCAAGCCGTAGCCTTGCCGGCGCCCCTTGCACCAAGAAATCTTAGTCGGCTACACTGAGATCTATGCAAGCCGACCGCTTCACGATCAAGACCCAGGAGGCCCTGCGGGCCGGGCTCGCGCTCGCCCATGCGCGACGCCACTCGCAGATCACCCCCATCCACCTGCTCACCGCGCTGCTCGACCAGGAGGGCGGCTTCGTCACGTCCGTCCTCGGCAAGATCGGCGTCGCGCCGTCGGCCCTGCGCGGCGATCTCCAGGACGCGCTCGGCGCGCTGCCGACGCTTGGCTCCGAGGCCGAGCCCACGATGGCGCCCGAGGTCGCGGCAGCCCTGCGCGTCGCCGAGCGCGAGATGCGCGCGCTGAAGGACACCTACGTCTCGGTCGAGCACGTCCTGCTCGCGCTGACGAAGGACGACGGCCCCGCCGGCAGGGCGCTGACCGCCGGCGGCGCGACGCACGAGCGGCTGCTGCAGGCGCTCGCCGAGGTGCGCCCGAGCCCCGTCACCGACCAGTCGCCCGAGGAGAAGATCCAGGCGCTCGAGCGCTACGGCCGCGACCTCACCGCCGAGGCCGACGACGGCAAGCTCGACCCGGTCATCGGCCGCGACGACGAGATCCGCCGCGTCATCCAGGTGCTCAGCCGCCGCACGAAGAACAACCCGGTCCTCATCGGCGAGCCCGGCGTCGGCAAGACCGCGATCGTCGAGGGCCTCGCCCAGCGCATCGTCGCCGGCGACATCCCCGAGTCGCTGCGCGACCGCCGCGTGATCAGCCTCGACATCGGCGCGCTGCTCGCCGGCTCGAAGTACCGCGGCGAGTTCGAGGAGCGCCTGAAGGCCGTCCTCAAAGAGGTCCAGGACGCCGGCGGCCAGGTCGTGCTGTTCCTCGACGAGCTGCACACGATCGTCGGCGCGGGCGCCGCGGAGGGCGCCGTCGACGCCGCCAACCTGCTCAAGCCGATGCTCGCCCGCGGCGAGCTGCGCGCGGTCGGCGCGACGACGCTCGACGAGTACCGCAAGCACATCGAGAAGGACGCCGCGCTGGAGCGGCGCTTCCAGCCGGTCCACGTCGACGAGCCGTCGGTCGAGGACACGATCGCGATCCTGCGCGGGCTGAAGGAGCGCTACGAGGTCCATCACAAGGTCCGCATCCAGGACTCGGCGACGATCGCCGCCGCGACCCTCAGCCACCGCTACATCGCCGATCGCTTCCTGCCCGACAAGGCGATCGACCTCATCGACGAGGCCGCGTCGCGGCTGCGCATCGAGATCGACTCGATGCCCGAGGAGATCGACGAGCTCAAGCGCCGCGCGATGCAGCTCGAGATCGAGCTGACGTCGCTGCGCAAGGAGAAGGACGACGCGTCCAAGAGCCGCAAAGCGGCGCTCGAGCGCGAGCTCGCCGAGCTGCAGGAGCAGAGCGGCGCCCTGACCGCCCAGTGGCAGGCCGAGAAGGCGAAGATCACCGCTGTCTCAGACCTCAAGGAGCGCCTCGACGCGGCCCGTCACGACGTCGAGCGCGCCGAGCGCGAGGCCGACCTCGAGCGCGCCGCGAAGCTGCGCTACGGCACGATCCCCGAGCTCGAGCGCGCGCTCGCCGAAGCCGAGGCGGCGTCGGACGCGGGCGCCGGAGGCGGCTTCCTGAAGGAGGAGGTCACCGCCGAGGACGTCGCCGAGATCGTCGCGCGCTGGACGCAGATCCCCGTCAGCCGGATGCTCGAGGGCGAGGTCGCCAAGCTCGTGCACATGGAGGAGCGCCTGCACCAGCGGGTCATCGGCCAGGACGAGGCCGTCGAGGCCGTGGCGAGCGCGCTGCGCCGCGCCCGCGCCGGGCTGTCGGATCCCGACCGCCCGATCGGCTCGTTTCTGTTCCTCGGCCCGACGGGCGTCGGCAAGACCGAGCTGGCGCGGGCGCTGGCGGAGTTCATGTTCGACACGCAGGAGGCGATGGTCCGCATCGACATGTCGGAGTACATGGAGAAGCACTCCGTGGCGCGGCTCGTCGGCGCGCCGCCGGGCTACGTCGGCTACGAGGAGGGCGGCCAGCTGACCGAGGCGGTCCGCCGCCGGCCGTACTCCGTCGTGCTGCTCGACGAGGTCGAGAAGGCGCACTCCGATGTGTTCAACGCGCTCCTGCAGGTCATGGACGACGGACGGCTGACCGACGGCAAGGGCCGCACGGTGAACTTCAAGAACGTCGTGCTGATCATGACCTCGAACATCCCGGGGGGCCGCGAGGGCGCGGAGCTGCACTTCCGCCCCGAGTTCATCAACCGCCTGGACGACATCGTCGAGTTCGACGCGCTGACGCGCCCGCAGATCGGCCAGATCGTCACGCTGCAGACCCAGCGCGTCATCGACCGCCTCGCCGAGCGCGGGATCGAGATCGGGCTGACCGACGCGGCGCGCGAGCTGCTCGGCGACCTCGGCTACGACCCCGTCTACGGCGCGCGGCCGCTGAAGCGCGTCATCCAGAAGCGGCTCGTCGACAAGCTCGCGCTGGCGCTCCTGGAGGGCGAGTTCGTCGAGGGCGACCTGGTCGCCGTCGATGCCGCGGACGGTCAGCTCATGCTGACGAAGGCGGTCGGCACGCCGCACGACGTCGCGGCGTAGGCGCCTACCCCGGCCCCTCCAGATCCCACGCCGGGGCCTCGCCCGGCGGCGGCTCGTAGACGCAGAACGTGCCCGTGCGGATCTCGCCGTCGAGCCGGCGGCCGAGCGCCGGATCGTGCTCGGCCACGCGCTTGAGCGCCGTGCGGATCGCCCGCGTGACGTTCACGCGGGCGCGCTCGGCGTCCGAGCCGGTCTTGCGGTCGCGGCCGTGCAGGCCGACGGCGCCGGCCAGCTCGCGGGCGACGAAGGCGAGCTCGTCGCGGGCGCGGGCGGCGCGCTCGGGGTCGTTGAAGGACTCGGCCTCGTCGATCTCCTCCTGCAGCTTGCCCACCCGCGCGCGGTAGGCGGCCTTCGCCTGGTTGTCGAGCGCCGGCCCGGCGTCGCCCTCGCCGCGGGCGCGCACCTCGATGCCCGCTCCGACGGCGACCGCCGCGGCCTGACCGCGCCCGGAGATGACGCCCCCGACGAGGTCGAGCGCGTGGAACTCGACGTGCGGCGCGGCGAGCAGGCGCGCGACGTGGACCAGGCCCTTGGCGTCGCGCAGCTGGATCTCATGACCGCGCCGACCGATCGTCCAGATGTCGCCGCGCCGGTAGAACGCCGCGCGGGCCAGCGATGACGGGGCGCCCGCGCGGGTCTCGTCGCCGGCCCCGCGACCGGCGGTGGCGTCCTCATCCTGATCCTCGTCCTCGCCGGTGCCGTAGCGCACGAGCAGGCCACCGAGCTCCAGGCGCCGCGCGAGCGCCAGCCCCTCGGTGCGCAGCTGCCGCGCCCGGGCCTCGTCGTCCGCCGAGCACGCCGCGCCCGCGACCGCGGCGCACAGCACGTCGGCGAGCTCGAGCTGCATGCCCGCGATCAACGGCTCCGCGCCCCAGCGGCGCGCGACCGCCAGCGCGTGCTCCAGATGGCTCACCGCCTCGGCCCGGCGTCCCCCCGCCGCCGCCGCGAGGCCGGCGAAGCGCGAGACCGGACCCAGGCAGATCGCACCGCGCCCGGCGATCACCGCCCGCTCGACGTAGGGCTCCAGCAGCGCCCCGAGCGCGGCCGTGCGCCGCCCGTCGCCCAGCCGAGCGCCCGTGCGCACGAGCAGCGCCACCGTCGCCAGCCACTCGCCGTCGCGCGGGATCTCCGCCACGCCGGCGCCCGTCGCCGTCAGCGCCTCGAACGCGCGCCGCGACTCGTCCACGCGCCCGAGCACCGCCAGGGCGTACGCGGCGGCGGCCCGCCAGACCGGGGCCGCCGGGTAGCGGCGGCCGAACTCCTCCAGCGACTGCTCGACCTCGGTCAGGCGCCCCTGCTCGGTGCGCAGCGCGAAGAGCTGGACGGCGTAGAGCTGGGCGGCGTTCTGCGCCTGCGCGCCGCGGCCCACCGCGAACGCCTCGCCGGCGAACTGCTCGGCCTCGACCAGCCGGCCTTGCAGCAGCGCCCGCGCCGCGGAGAACAGCGGCACGTACCAGAGGTGCAGCGGGTCGCGCAGCTCGTCCGCCAGCCGCGCGTGGACGGCGAGCTCGATCTCGGCGCCGACCCAGTCGCCGAGCTCCATGAGCGACAGGACCCGCCAGACGTGACCGCGCAGCACGAGCTCGCGATCGCGCACCTCCTCTCCCAGCGCGATGACGTCGGCGGCGATCTGCAGGCGCTCGTCGGAGTCCTCCGGTCCCAGCAGCGTCAGGAAGCGGGCGCTCAGCGTCGAGGCAAGCGTCGCCCGGTCGCCGAGCCGCCGCGCCATCGCGACGGCCGCCTCGGCGAGCGCGATGCGCTCCTCGAGCCGGTCGGAGAAGTACAGCTCGATGGCCAGGCGGCCGAGCACGCGCGCGCGCATCGTCCCGTCCTGATCGCCGAGCGCGGCGCGCGCCTCGCCGAGCAGCGCGACGAGCCCGTCGTCGACGCGACCGAACTCGAAGCCGCCCATGCCCGCGCCGTAGCCGAGCGCGGCGCGCGCGAGCCGATCGGCCGAGCCGCTGCGGCGGGCCAGGTCCGCGGCGCGCAGGAACGTCTCGCGCGCGGCCCGCGACTCGCCCGAGCGCGACTGCGCGGTGCCGAGCACGAGCAGCAGCTCGCAGCGGCGGGGGATCTCGGCGTCGTCCTTCAGGCCGTAGGCCTGCAGGGCGCGCTCGAAGTGCGCCGACGCCTCCTCGTAGGCCATCAGCCCCAGCGCCCGCTCGCCCGCGCGCACGGAGTAGTCGATCGCCTTCTCCAGCTCGCCCGTCGTCGCGCCGACGAAGAAGTGGTGCGCGAGCTCGGCGAAGTGCGGCTCGGGATCAGCGCCGTAGAGCTCCTCGAGCGCGTGGCCGACCGCGCGGTGCAGCACTCCGCGCCGCTGCGGGCCGATGTCGTCGTAGAGCGTCTCGCGGATGAGGCCGTGCGAGAAGCTGTACGCCCCGAGCGCGGCGGCGCGCTCGACGAGCACGCCGCTGCCGACGGCCGCGCCGAGGGCGCCGTCGAGCGTGGCGGCATCCCAGCCGCTGACGCGCTGCAGCGTGTCGAGGCGAAACTCGCGGCCGATGACGGCGGCCGTGCTCAGCAGGTCGCGCGTGGCCTGCGGCAGCGGCTCGAGGCGGTGGCGGATCGTCTCGCGCACCCCGTCGGGAATCCGCACCGTGGCGACCTGGGCAGCGTCGTCGAGGCGGCCCTCGGCGCGCAGCAGGCGCACGACCTCGTCGACGAAGAACGGGTTGCCCTCGGTCGCCTGGTGGATCGCGCGCACGACGCGGTCGGGCGCGCGGCGGCCCGCGACGCGCTCGACGACCGCGGCGACGTCGTGCTCGCGCAGCCCGCGCAGCGGCAGCCGCTGACCGTGGCGGATGATGTCGCCGAGCGTCGTGGCGAGCTGGGCGTCCAGCCGCGCCTCGGCCTCGCGGTACGTGCCGATGACCAGGATGGACGAGTCGCGCACGTGCACGGCGAGGAAGCCGAGCAACAGCAGCGACGGATGGTCGGCGCCGTGCAGGTCGTCGAGGATCAGGACGAGCGGAGCCTGCCCGGCGGCCGCCCGCAGCAGCGAGGTGATCGCGTCGAAGAGCTGAAAGCGCGCGGCGTCGGACTCGCCCGCGTCGGCTGCGGCGGCCGGATCGAGGCCGAGGTGCTCGGGGGCGCGCGCCAGCCCGGGGATCAGCCGCGTCAGCCGGCCGGTGGCCTCGGGGCCGAGCGCGGCGAGCGGCTCGGCGATGTCGCGCTCGGTCGCGAGCCGGCGCAGGATCCGCAGCCACGGCCAGTACGAGGGCGCGCCGCCGCCGCCCCAGGCGCGTCCCCAGAGCACCGTCGCGCCGGCCGCCACGGCCTCGGCGCCGATCGCGTCGGCGAGCGCGGTCTTGCCCACGCCGGGGTCGCCGGCGACCATGAACAGCCGGCCGCGGCCGGTGAGCGCGCCCTCCAGGCCCTGACGCAGCTCCGCGAGCTCGCGGTCGCGTCCCACCAGGGTCACCGTGCCGTGTGCCATTGGTAGTCACTGGCGCGGTCCTCGCCTAAGCGAGTCCGTTTCCAGATTCCCCTCTCAATCCGTGCGTGCGGTTTTCCCGCACACGGCTTACCGATGATCTTCCTGGCGCGGCAACGCGACCGACGAGATCCCAACGACAGCACGCCGCCCGCGAGGAGTCGCCCCAGCAGAACCGTTTGGCGTACGTCGCCGAGCCTCGCGGCCACTTGGCCGCTACCCATAGCCTGCATCGTGGCGTTGCGAGTGCGTGACCGCGGCAAGCGGCGAACATCGCCATTTCGCTTGCCGACGGCTCGACGGGCCTAAACCCGCCGGGGTGCTTGGCCCGCCATGCGGGCATGCCCTGACACTCGCGTCCTACACAGGCGCGATCAACGTCGGGGTCCTTCGCTCCCGGCGCGTTGTTCTGCACGCCGATCTGCACTACTACGACCCCGTCGGACTTCGCCTTCGGCTTATACGAGCGGTCTTTGCTGACGAGGCTGGCCAGACGGATCTCCCTTGTCCCGTGATCAGACCTTGCGCGCGTGCAAGTCTCCCTACCCCGCAGGGACCCGCCGCACCCGATTCCGAAATGAGACTGGCGGACATCGCCTCCGCCGTGACATGAGCGGCTCGGCTCCCCGACTGTGACTGTGACGAGGCTGCAATCCCAGCCCACGCGCTTGCTCCCTCCAAAGAGGCTCTCGACGCCCCGCTCGGCCGCGGAGATCTCTCCCCGAGACCGGGGCCTGCTACCCGGCGCTCCAGCGCCTACCGGAGCGGGACTTCCACCCGCTGGCCTGATCCAGCTTGCAAGGCGCAACACCAGGAGGAGTCTAGGCCCGCTCCGCCTCCCGGATCACTGGTTGCGCGAGAAGATCTCGACCGGCTTGCGGACCCAGGGCGTGCGGCGGTTGAACGTCGCGCGTTCGTACTTCGCCCGCGTGTCGAACTGCAGGATCCAGACGCCCTTGGAGGCCTCGAAGGGAAAGAGGCGGCGCTCCCTGGTCTGCGAGATCGCGCCGCAGACGCCGGTGGCGGTGCCGAGCTTGATCGTGCGCGCCGCCTTGCCGTTCGGGCGCACGTAGTGCAGGTAGACCGGCGCCCGGCGCCGGACGAGGCCGAAGCCGAAGACCGAGAAGCGCACCCGCAGCGTCGACGGGTTGCCGCTTCGCGGGCGGAAGCTCGCGAAGATCCGCGTCGCGCGGTAGCGCGTCTGGGCGGTGCTCGTGGCGTCGGTGGCGCTGATCGAGTACAGGCGCTCGCGCACGTCCTGGGGCAGCTCGGGCGTGTCGAACTTGTTGCGAAACGCGCCGTTGGCGTCGGTCTGCGTGCTGCCGAGCACCTCGTCGTCGCGCGAGATCGTGATGACGCTCGACGGCGCGAAGCCGGTGCCGTTGACGATCACCTCCTGCGTCTCCTGATAGCAGCGCGTGTCGGTCGTCAGGGTGGGCGCAGCGTGCGCGGCGGTGGCGCCGGCGGCGCTCGCCACGAGAGCGGCCAGCAGCGCCGCGATGATGGGTGCAATCCGTTGCATTCGCAGCCGCGACGCTACCGGATCGAGTCGATTTCTCGCGCGCCATGCGGCGATCTGGGATACAACGGTGCCACCTGCCCACGCTCGCATCGATGGAGGCGCCATGCCGACGTACCTCATGCTCTCGACCCTCACCCCCGACGGCGTGCAGACGGTCAAGAACAACCCGCAGCGCATCAAGGAGGTCAACCGCGAGGTGGAGCAACTGGGCGCGACGGTCAAAGCGCAGTGGAGCACGCTCGGGCGCTTTGACTTCGTGAGCATCGTCGAGGCCCCCGACGATCTGACGATGGCGCGCGTCTCGCTCGAGCTCGGCTCGCGCGGGACGTCGCACTACGAGACGCTGCCGGCGATCCCGATCGACGACTTCATCGCGGCGATCTGAGCGCAGGACGCCCGCCCGGGTCGGCGCACTACGCTGCCGCCCCATGGAGCCGGTCACGATCCAAGCGCTGCGCGATCACCTTCCGCGGGTGCTCGGTGAGATGACCGACGACGTCGCGTGAGCCCGGCCGCGAACGAACGCCCGCGGGTCCTCGTCGTCGGCGGCGGCGGGCGCGAGCACGCGATCGTGCGCGCGCTGAAGCGCTCGGCGGCGCAGCCCGAGCTGCTCTGCGCGCCGGGCAACCCGGGGATCGGTGAGGACGCCCGGCTGCTGCCGATCGCCGTCGACGACGTCGCCGCCCTGGCCGACGCCGCCGAGCGCGAGGGCTGCGACCTCGTCGTCATCGGGCCCGAGGCGCCGCTCGTCGCCGGTCTCGCCGACGAGCTCGCCGCGCGCGGCATCGCGGCGTTCGGCCCGAGCGCGGCCGCCGCCCGCCTGGAGGGCTCCAAGGCGTTCGCCAAGGAGGTCATGCAGGCGGCCGGCGTACCGACCGCCGCATGGAGCTCGGTCGACGACGTCGAAGCCGGGATGGCGGCGATCGAGCGCTATCCGGTCGTCCTGAAGTTCGACGGGCTGGCCGCCGGCAAGGGGGTCGTGATCGCCGCCGACGAGCGCGAGGCGCGCGCCACGCTCGAGCAGTTCCTCGAGGCGCGCCGCTTCGGCCCCGGCCGCGTGGTCGTCGAGGAGTGCCTGGTCGGCGAGGAGCTCTCGCTGCTGGCGCTGTGCGACGGCGTGCGGGCCGTGCCGATGGCGCCCGCGCAGGACTACAAGCGCATCTTCGACGGCGACGAGGGCCCGAACACCGGCGGCATGGGCTCCTACTCGCCGGTCCCGGGGGTCGGACCCGAGCGGGTGGCGGAGTTCTCGGCGCTCGTGCACCAGCCGATCGTCGACCTCCTGCGCGAGCGCGGCACGCCCTTCCACGGCGTCCTGTACGCCGGGATCATGCTCACCGCCGCGGGGCCGTGGGTGCTCGAGTACAACGTGCGCTTCGGCGATCCCGAGACGCAGGCCGTGCTGCCGCGGCTGCGCTCGGACGCCTACGCGCTGCTGTCCGCGGCGGCGCGCCCGGGCGGCGGCGGCCTCGCCGGCGTCGAGCTCGAGTTCGACGAGGGCTGGGCGGTGACGCTCGTGCTGGCCGGCGCGGGCTATCCGGCCGCGCCCCGGACCGGCGACGTCATCTCCGGCCTCGGCGACGCGGCGCGCGACGGGGCCGAGATCACCCACGCCGGCACCGCCCGCCGCGAGGGCGACGGCGACGGCGCGATCGTCACCGCCGGCGGGCGGGTGCTGAACGTCACCGCGCTCGGCCCCACGGCGGCGGCCGCGCGCGACGCCGCCTACGCTGCCGCGCAGAAGATCGACTTCGCCGGGCGCCAGCTGCGCAGCGACATCGCCCTGCGCGCCGTGGAGCGCACGCAAGGACACGGCTGAGCCTCAGCCTTTACGCTCACCGACGTGCTGCCGTCGCTCGTCAACGACCCCGAGACGCTCGTCAAGCCGGCCGAGAGCGAGGCCACCCTGCGGGCCGCGATCGGCGCGCTGGCAGCACTGGGCATCCGGCTGGTCGCCACGTTCGACGTTCGCGTCCGCCACGCACTGGAACGCGCGTGGGCGTTCGATCTGGCGGCCGGCTTGTGAGCATCCGACAACGAACCGAAGGGGCGGGGCAGTGAGCGAGCAGGCCGAGCCGGCAACCGCGACCGATGTCGCCGTGCAGCTGGCGGAGATCGAGGTCGACCTCCCGCGCGTCGGGATCATCATGGGCTCCAAGAGCGACATGGACGTCATGGACGGCGCGGCCAGCGTCCTGCGCGAGGCCGGCGTGCGCCACGAGGTGCGCGTCATGTCCGCCCACCGCGAGCCCGAGCTCGTCGCCGACTACTGCAAGAACGCCCGCATGCGCGGCCTGCGCGTCCTCGTCGCGGGCGCCGGGCTGTCGGCCGCGCTGCCCGGCGTCGCCGCGGCGCACACCGATCTGCCGGTCATCGGCGTCCCGCTCTCCAGCCGCCTGTCGGCGATGGGCGGGCTCGACGCGATCCTGTCGGTCGTGCAGATGCCGCCGGGCGTGCCGGTGGCGGGCGTCGGCCTCGACAACGCCAAGAACGCGGGGCACCTGGCGCTGCGCATCCTGCGCAGTTAGCGGCTGCCGCACGGCGTCGCGGCGCGACGAGGCGTCCTGCGGGGTTCGCCGGCGGGGGCGCTTATGCTGCCGCGCACTGTGATGGCGCGCGGAGAACGGGTGCAGCGCTTCCTACGCGGCCTGGCCAAGTTCATCGCGCTCGTCCTGGTCGCGGGCGGCATCGGGGTCGCGCTGGGGATGGGCCTGTCGGAGCTGGCCGAGGACGACGAGCCGGCGGCGACCTCACCGCAGACGACCAGCGACACGGCTGCGACGCCGACGCCGACGCCGACGCCGACGACGGCACCGGCCGCGCCGGCCACCGCGCCCACGTCCACGTCCACGTCCACCGTCGCATCGGTGGCTTCGACGGGAACGACCGCGAGCCCCCCGCCGAGCCCGGCCCCACGCGTCCGCATCAGCATCCTCGACGCACGCCTGTTCACCGACGCGACCCCGTCCGGCCGCCGGGAGCAGCGCGCGCGCGTAACCGTCCGCACCCGCGCCGACAACACCGGCGCGCAGCGCGCGAGGCTGGACCCGCCGACGCTGCGGGTCGGCAGCGTGCGCATCCGGGCCGACCCCGCGGGAGCCCGGTTCGACGCGCTGGGAGCCGGCGCATCGCAGACCGTCACGCTGCACTTCTCGCTCGCGGGCGCGGCGACGCCGAAGGTCGTCCGCGACCGCCGGGCGCGGCTGCTCATCGCCGGGCAGTCGCTGGCGCTGCGGGTGAAGGTGCGGGCGCCGGAGGGGTGACCGCCGTCCGCTCGTGCGCTGCTCGATACTGAGCCCGTGATCGATCGCTACACCCGCCCCGAGATGGGCGCCCTCTGGACCGACGAAGCGCGCATGGAGACCTGGCGCCAGGTCGAGGTCGCCGCCTGCGAGGCGATGGACGGCCCCACCGAGGCCGAGCTCGAGGCGATCCGCGCTGCCACGTTCACGGTCGCGGCGGTGCAGGAGCGCGAGGCGATCACCGACCACGACGTCGCGGCGTTCGTCGACGTGCTGAGCGCGTCCGCCGGCGACGCGGGCCGCTGGATCCACTTCGGGCTGACGTCCAGCGACGTGCTCGACACCGCGACCGCGCTGCAGCTCCGCGCCGCCGGCGACATCGTCCTCGCGGGGGCGCGCGAGCTCGTCGTCGCATTGAGCGAGCGCGCGCGCGAGCACGTCGACACCGTCTGCGTGGGACGAACGCACGGCGTGCACGCCGAGCCCACGACGTTCGGGATCAAGCTCGCCGGCTACGCGATGGAGGCACAGCGCAACCTCGAGCGGCTCGAGCGCGCGTTCGCCCAGGTGTCCGTGGGCGCCATCTCCGGCGCCGTCGGCACGTACTCGGCGACCTCCCCGGAGTTCGAGCTGCGCGTGCTCGACCGGCTCGGCCTGGAGCGCGAGCCGGTCTCGACCCAGGTCGTCGCCCGCGACCGGCATGCCGAGCTGCTGCAGGCGATCGCGCTCGCGGGCGCCGGGCTGGAGCGCTTCGCCACGGAGATCCGCCACCTGCAGCGCACCGAGGTGCGCGAGGTCGAGGAGCCGTTTCGCTCCGGCCAGAAGGGCTCGAGCGCGATGCCGCACAAGCGCAACCCGATCACCACCGAGCGGATCACCGGCCTCGCGCGCGTGCTGCGCGGCTATGCGAGCGCGGCGGGCGAGAACGTCGCGCTGTGGCACGAGCGCGACATCTCCCATTCCGGCGCCGAGCGCGTGATCCTGCCCGACTCGACGATCCTGCTGGACTACATGCAGCACCTCGCGATCCGGATGGCCCGCGGGATGGTCGTGCACGAGGAGCGGATGCTGAAGAACCTCGACCTCACGTGCGGCGCGCTGTTCTCCCAGCGCGCACTGCTCGCGCTCATCGACACCGGCCTGCAGCGCGACACCGCCTACCGGATCGTGCAGGAGAGCGCGCAGCGCGCATGGGACACGGGAACCCTGCTGCGCGACCTGCTCGCCGAGCAGGATCTCGGTCTCGACCTCGACGCGGTCTTCGACCTGCGCGCCTACGTCCGGCACGCAGACGAGATCGTCGGCCGCCTCGGCACCGTGCACCGGTAGCGAACGCTACCTTCTGAGTACTTGAAGGTGAATGTCGCAGCCGAGATCACCCCGGCCAAGTTGCGCGCAGGTGAACCTGGCGCGCTCGCCGCCCTGTGCGATCGCCGGGGCGCCGCCGTGCTGGCGTATTGCCAGCAGGCCACCGGGCGCGACGACGTCGCCGAGGTCGCGGCCGAGGCGTTCGCGGAGTTCCGGTCGGCGATCATGCCGCCGGGCACGCTGACCAGCAAGGGTCAGGCCGAGTCGCTCCTGCGCGGCGTGACGCGCCGCGCCGCGCTCGCGCATGCCGACGAGCCGTCGGGCGCCGAGGACGCCGACCTGCCGGCGGGCGAGGATTGCGAAGGCCGCGAGGCCGAGCTCCTCGGCTACGTCGAGAACACGCTGGCGCCGGCCGATCGCGAGGTCGTGGAAGCGCACGTCGGGCACTGCCGCCCCTGCGCTCTGGCGCTGCGGCGGCTGGAGGGGGCCGAAGAGGCGTTCACGCTGAAGGCGGGCACGCCGGTGCCCGTCCCGGTCGCGCGGGAGATCCTGTCGGCGATGGTGCGCGCCGCGCCGGTGAGCGCGGTCGACGCCGACGAGACCGCCGTCCTCGACGAGGCGCTGCGCCTGCTGCCGGGCGACGGGATCGCGGCGGCGGAGGCTGACGCGCAGCCGGACCCAGAAGCGCAGCCGGAACCTGACGCGCAGCCGGAACCGGAGGGCGAGGTGAAGTCCAAGTCCAAGGCCAAGTCGAAGGCCAGGACGAAGCTCAAGGTCAAGCCGGAGCCAAAGGCGAAGGTGGAGCCACCGGCGAAGCCGGAGCCACCGGCGAAGCCGGAGCCAGAGACAAAGGCGAAGGCCGTGCCAGAGACGAACCCCGACCCACCGGCAAAGCCCGAGCCACCGGCGAAGGCCAAGCCAGATCCCAGCCCACTCCCCGCGCGCGCGCCGCAGGCGGCACGCGCCGCTCCTCCCGCCGCCCGGACCGTCGCGCCATCGGACGGCGACCATCCGCACGGCAACGGTCGCGGGGCCGACACCCACGCGAAGCGCCGGCTGGTCGCCCCCCCGCCGGTCGCGTCGGGAACGCCCGCCCCTGCGCCCGCGCGACCCCGACCGGCGCCACGCAAGCCACCCCCGCTGCCGCCCGAGCCCGGGATGCTCGATCGCCTCCGCGACCTGTTGCCCTGGTCGCATTCCCCGTACCTCACGCCGCACCGGCGGGGCAGGCTGCTGCGCTCGACGGCCAGCCTCGCGGTGGTCATCGCCGTGGCCGGGGCCGCCGGCATCCTGCTCGGCGTCGGGATCTCCGCGCTCACCGGCCGCGGCGGCGACCCACCGGCGGGACCGGGCGTCCCCACGACGTCCACGCCGGCGGGCCCAGTCACCGCGCGGCTGCCGATCGAGGTCACGTCCACGACGGTGCGCCCGGCCGCGAACGGCGCGACGGGAGCCACCGTGAGCGTTCGCGTGCGCATCGAGAACGCCAGCGGCCGTACCGTGCAGCCAGAGCCTCCGCGATTGCTCGTCGACGAGGTCCGCGTCGCGGCCCAGCCCGACTCCGCAGACACCACCGGAGGCCTGCTGGCGGCGACGCTGCGACCGGGTGACGTCGCCGAGGGCACGCTGCGATTCAACCTGCGCTCCCGCACCGCGAGCGAGCTGACCAGGGCGCGCGTGCGGCTGCGGCTGGCCAGCAAGTTCGTGCTGCTGTCACCCGTGCTCGACGAGACGACCGACCCCGGCTGAGCACCGGCCCGTTCAAGGGGGCTAGCGGTCGGGCAGGATGATCTCCGTCCCCCGCACGGCACTGCGCCACTGCGCGGGGCGCTGCAGGCCGGAGAAGCGCCTGACGGCGTCCCGGGCGAGCGTGTCGCGCGGGTTGAGGCGCAGCGCCTCGCGTGCGGCGCCGCGCGGGTCGCGACCCGCCATCGCGCGCAGGCGCGCCAGCCCGTAGTGCAACGACCAGTTGGCGGGATCGCGGCTGACGGCCTCGCTCATCCGCGTGACCGCCAAGTCGCCCTTGCCGTCGACGAGCGCACAGTACGCCAGGCACCTCGTAGGGCTGCGGCCGGCTGCCGACCGCGCGCAGGGAGTCGTGCGCGGCGTCCTCGGCGGTCTTGCACTGCCCGACGACGAACGCGTCGAGCGACGCCTCCAGGCGGTCCTGCGAGTAGGCCACCCGCATCGGCCCGAGCAGCGCCAGCACGCAGCATGCGCCGGCGCCGACGACGCGCAGCCAGAACGGCGGGATCCGCCGCGGCGCGTCGCGTGGCTCGCGGGCGAGCGCGGCGCCTCCGAGCGCGAAGAACCACAGCGTGACGACGGCCATCTCCCAGTGCCAGTCGACGCCGGCCGCGATCGCCCAGGCGAGCGCCGCCGCGAACACCGTCGCGTACAGCGCCCGGTTGGGTCCGCGGACGCGCAGCGCGATGCCCACGAGGATCGCCAGGATCGCGGCCGCGATGAAGGCGAAGCCGACCAGGCCCAGCTCGCTGAGGACCTCGAGGTAGAGCGTGTGGCCGTCGCGCACCTCGATCGCCGTGGGGCGGTACTGGTTCCAGACGATCTCGTAGGTGCCGGCGCCGCGGCCGCGCAGCGGCGTGCGCTCGAACTGGTGGAAGGCGATGCGCCACTGCGTGACCCGGCCGTTGCTGCTCGGATCGCTCAGCCGCGCCCGCGGATCGGCGCCGGCAGCCGTGGTGACCGCCTCCGCGTTGACGAAGCGGTCGTACTGGTGCGGGAGGTCGACCGCGACGACGATCGCGGCCAGTGCCACGACGACCGCGGCGACGCCGGCACCGAGCAGCCGGCGGCGGGCAGGCGGCGCCAGGTCGATCGCGGCCAGGCGATCGTCGGCCGGCAGCAGCAGCGTGCGCAGGATCGCCGCTCCCACGACGCACACCGCAACGACGACCGCCAGCGTCTCCCCCTGCTCGCGGGCCGCGCTCGTGAACGGCTGCGAGGAGAGGACCAGATCGGAGTGGTAGGCGTAGCCGACCGCGACGGCCGTCGCCGCGCCGGCTGCGACGAGCCCGCTGACCAGCGCCCGCGGATGGCCGACGACCGCGAACACGACCACGCCGATCAGCGCGACGAGGATGCTGCCGCGCGACAGCGTGATCAGCAGGGCCACCGCCAGCAGCGGTATCGCCGCGCAGCTGAGCACGCGCACGACCCGCGCCTCGCGTTCGCTCGAGGTCATCCCGAAGCACAGGACGATCCCGACCGACGCCAGCAGCCCGAGGGCGTTCCAGTACGTGACGGGATAGCTCAGGCGGACGCTGATCGACTGGTAGTCGACCGACCACACGCCCGGCAGCAGCCGCGTGATCAGGGCGACGGCGCAGACCGCCACGGCGGCCAGCGCGAGGCCGCGGATCATCCAGCGCAGGCCGTCGGCGCCGCCGGCGAACGAACCCAAGAGCACCAGCGCGACGAGGTACAGCAGGGCGCGATCGAACTCGACGAGCGCGCGCCCCGACGCGTCCGACCAGCTCCCCGAGACGAGCGTCCAGAGCGCGAACAGCGCCAGTGCCGCCCCCGCCACGAGCAGGCCGCGGCCGATGCCCGCCGCCGGGTCGCTCGCCAGCATGATCCGCGCTGCCAGCACGATCAGCAGGACGAGCGCCGCGGCCGCCGGTTCGCCGGCGAAGTAGCCGCCGGCGTTGAAGGCGAAGTAGGCCGTGAGGGCGCCCGGCAGGAGCGCCATCAGGATCAACGCAGCCCGCGTGCGCGCTGCCGCCGCCCAGGCGGCGGGCACCCGGCTATCTGCCATGCCTGCTGCGAGCAGCTCGCGACGCGGGGGCCGGCGCGTCGTCGTGCTCGAGCTCGGCCTGCAGGCTGCGCAGGCCGCGGTGCAGGCGTTCGTGCACGGTGCTGAGCGGCCGTCCGGTGAGCTTGGCGATGTCCTTCAGGCGCAGGTCGGCGCCATAGCGCAGCGCCAGCACCTCGCGCACGTCCGGGTCGAGCCGTTCGAGCGCGCGGAAGATCTCGTCGCGATCGGCGACGCGCGCCAGCGGATCGCGCGCATCCCCGCCGCCGTCGTAGGCGGCGCTGTCGAGCGCACGCCGCTCTACTCCGGCGCGGCGCTGGTGGTCGGTCACGAGATTCAGCGCGATCGCGTAGATCCACGACTGCTCGCTGCCCTTGCCGCGATCGAAGCGCCGGCGCGTGCGGATGACGCGCTCGAAGGTGTCCCCGACGATCTCCTCGGCCACCGACGGGTCGCCCGTGCGATATGCCACAAAGGCGTACAGTCGCTGCGAGTGCTCGGCGAAGAGTCGCTCTATGTCGTGGTCGCGCACGCCGTTCGATGATCCCCGATCGCGCCCGAAAATGCAGTCGCGCAAGAAAACTTCGCCCGATCCGGAAAAAACCGCACCCGCCTCGTACTACAGGGCATGACCAACTTCGATCACGACGACCTCCCGCCCGATCTCTCCGATCTGGGCCGGCGCATGCGCGACGAGCGCCCTGTTGCCGAGAACGACGCGCTCGACCGCATGGTCCAGCGCGCGCACACGCCGAGCCGCCAGGCCCCGCGCAAGGCGCGCAAGCGCGTGTTCGCGACCTCCTTCGCGACCATGGTCGCGATGCTCTCCGTGACCGGTGTCGCCGCAGCGGGGCTCTTCGGCATGAGCTTCGGGTTCCTGGGCAACGCCCTGACGAACTCCAACCGGACCGTCGGCTCGGCGAGCAGCCAGGCCCTGCAGGCCCCGGCCCCCTCGCGGCTCGGGTCCACGATCGGCTCGGCGGCCGGCAGCCTCGGCAACCTCACGGGCAACCGCACCAACCGCCGCACCCGCCGGCCGTCACGCGGTGGCTCGCCGGTTGTGGCCCCTGGCGCTCCCACGGGCGCCCTGCTCCCCGGCAACGTCAGCAACGCCGGCAACAACCAGTACGGCGGCCGCCGGCTCATCTGCCGGATCCTCAACGCCCTCGGCCTGAACTTCATCGCTCGGATCCTGGGCTGCCCCCCGATCTAGGCCCAAGTCAAGCCACGTAGTCGTTTCAAGAGCGCCCCGGTTTCCGGGGCGCTCTTCGTTTGTGCCGATTCGGTGAAAGGGGCACGGGCCCGCCACCGGTTGTCCTAGCATGGCCGGCGCATGATCGATCTTCATTGCCATCCCCTGCCGGGGATCGACGATGGGCCGTCGTCGGTGGAGGCATCGCTCGAGATGCTGCGCCGCGCCGCGGATTCAGGCACGCGGATGATGGTCGCGACGCCGCACGTCTCGGCCGGCTACCCCGAGACGACCGCCGAGCGCGTTGCGGCCGGCGTGCGGGCGCTCCAGGCGAGGGTCGACGCGGAGCACATCGACGTGCTGCTCGTCGCCGGCGCCGAGGTCGAGATCCTGCACTGCGAGATGCTCGAGGCCGGCGACCTGCCGGGGCTGCGCCTGGGCGCCAGCCCGTACACGCTGGTCGAGCTGCCGTTCAGCGCTGACGCGCGCGCTGCCGAGATGTTGCTCGCGATGCACGGGCGCCTGCTGCCCGGGGTGCTCGCCCACCCCGAGCGCTGCCGCGCGTTCCACGACGATCCCGAGCTGCTCGGCCGGCTCGTCGATCAAGGCCTGCTCGTGCAGATCACCGCGGCCTCGATCGCCGGCTCGTACGGCGCGACCGTGCAGCGCACGGCCTGGACCATGCTCGAGCAGGGTCTCGTCCATGTGGTGGCGTCCGATGCCCACGACGCCAGCCGCCGCCCGCCGATGCTGCGCGCGCCGCTGGAGGAAGCGGGGCTCGGGGCGCACGTCGCGGCGCTCTGCCAGGACAACCCGGCGGCGATCCTCGCCGGGGAGCGACCCGCCCCTGTGGACGGGGTCATCCAGCCGCGCTCGCTGCGCCGCAGCCGCCTGCGCGCCGGCCTGCGGCGCCGGTGACCGCTCCGATCAACCAGAAAGCGGATTGTCTCTGTCATGCGTCACGGACGCCCCTGGTCTGTATTAGTATCGCCCGCAGCGCTGGGATCCGGCGCGAAGCAGCTCATGCGGGGACACTGAGCGGCGACCAGCACCCGACCACACCGTAGAGCTCATTTTCGTGTCCACTCGACCAGCCAAGATTTCCGCTATCACGTCGGTGTTGTGCACGCGCAAGGGGCCCGGGCGCAGCGCCCTCGCCAGCCGATGAGCACCGAACGCCGCGCCACGACAGTCGAGAGCCCGCGCACGCCGCTGCTGCGTCGTTCGCTGCGCCGCGCCGTCGAACGGCCGATCCGAGAGGGCGCCAGCGATCGCTCGATCAAGATCCGCGAGGCGGTGTTCCGCCGCGGGCTGGCGATCGCCGATGTGCTCGCCGCCGGCGTGGCGCTGCTCGTCTGCGTCAACCTCCTCAGCGACGATCACCTGCGGCCGATCGCGCTGCTCGCGCTGCCGCTGGTCATCGTGGCGGGCAAGGCGCACGGCCTGTATGACCGCGACGAGCTCGTCGTCAACAAGACGACGATCGACCAGGCGCCCGAGCTCTTCCAATGCGCGACGCTCTACACGCTGCTCGTCGTCCTGCTGGAGAAGCCATTCCTCGACGGGCCGCTCAGCGTGGTCCAGATCGTCGCCCTCTGGGGGACGTTCTTCATCTCGGCGATCGCGGCGCGCCGGGTCGCGCGCTACCTGGCGCGTCGGATGACCGCGGTCGAGCGCTGCCTGTTCGTCGGCAGCCGCGAGTCCTTCCAGCGGCTGCGATCCAAGCTGCCCGAGGGCGACAAGCGCGCGACGCTCGTCGGCCGGATGTCGCTCGAGGGCCTGAACGGGGCGCAGCTCGCCGACATCGGCGCCTCGACGCTGCACCAGCTCATCGAGGACCGCGGTGTCCACCGCGTGATCATCGAGCCCAGCGAGGCGCTGCCGCAGACGACGCTGGACTTCGTGCGCGAGGCGAAGGCGACCGGTGTGCGGGTGAGCCTGCTGCCGCGCATCCTCGAGGTCGTCGGCTCGACGATCGAGGTCGACGACGTCGACGGCCTCACGCTGCTCGGCGTGCGGCGGTTCGGGCTGTCGCGGTCCTCGCGGGTCATCAAGCGCTACTTCGACGCCGTCGGCGCCGCCGCCGGGATCATCGTCCTGTCACCGTTCGCGCTCGTCGTCGGACTGCTCATCAAGCGCGACAGCCCCGGGCCGGTGATCTTCCGCCAGACGCGCATCGGGCGCGACGGGCTGCCGTTTCAGATGTGGAAGTTCCGCACGATGATCGCGGATGCGGATGGCATGAAGGCAACGATGGACGAGCTCAACCACCCTGCGATGGGTCTCTTCAAGCTCCCCGACGACCCCCGGATCACGCGCGTCGGCGGGTGGCTGCGCAGGTGCTCGCTCGACGAGCTCCCGCAGCTCGTCAACGTGCTGCGCGGCGAGATGAGCCTCGTCGGGCCGCGGCCGCTCATCAGCGACGAGGACGAGCAGATCAAGGGCCGCGACCGCTCGCGGCTGCATCTCACGCCCGGCATGACCGGCCACTGGCAGATTCAGGGATCGCGAGCGCCGATGGCGGAGATGATCAAGCTCGACTACCTCTACGTGGCCGGCTGGTCGCTGTGGGGCGACATCAAGATCCTGCTGCGGACCGTGGCCCACGTGTTCGCTCGGCGCGGGATGTAAGCACTGGTCTGAGACTGAGCGCGGCGTGTCGGACAGCGCCGCCGGGTCAGCCGAAGCCTGTGGCCCGAACGGCTGACGAGCGCAGCACGCCGCGGAAGTCGAGGACCGGTGCGTGCTCGGCCAGCGCCGCATGGTCGATCCCGGGATGAGCGGTCACGATCACCACGAACTCGGTCTCGCGACTCGATGAGGCACGCGCTCAAACCTCGGCAGATTCATGGCGTGAAGGCTCGTAATCCTCGCTCGTGCGGCGCAGGCCTTCGCTGAAATCCACCGAGGCCCGGAACCCGAGGTCACGTGCGGCACGCCCAACGTCTGCAAGTGAGTGCTTGATGTCTCCGGCGCGCGGCTCGACGAAATCTGCCTCGATATCGGTGCCGAGCACCACGTTGAGTTCGGCCACGAGATCGTTGAGCGAGATCTGCCGGCCGCAGGCGATGTTGTAGATCCCACCCGCAGCGGCAGGTGCGTCGAGTGCCAGCAGGTTCGCCGCGACCACGTCGTCGATGTGCGTAAAGTCACGCGACTGCGTGCCGTCGCCATGCACCGTCGGGCGCTCGCCATCCCGCATCGCGATGATGAACTTCGGAATCACCGCGCTGTACTGCGAGAACGGATCCTGCCGGCGCCCGAACACGTTGAAGTAGCGCAGGCAGACGGTCTCCAGGCCGTAGACGAGATGAGCGACCCGGCAGTACTGCTCAGCGGCGAGTTTGGAGACCGCATACGGCGCGACCGGGCTCGTGGCCTGGATTTCCACACGCGGAAATCCCGGCGCGTCCCCGTACACCGATGAGGACGAAGCGAAGATCACGCGGCGCACTCCTGCGTCCCGCGCGGCCAGCAGCACGTTCAGCGTTCCACCGATGTTGATCTCGCTGGAGGTCAACGGGTCCTGCACGGACCGCGGGACGGATGGCATCGCCCCTTCGTGGAACACGGCGTCGCAGCCCTCCACGGCCCGGCTCACGCGCTCATAGGAGCGCAGATCGCCTTCGACGAGGTCGATCTCGTCCGCCACGTGACGCAGGTTGCCGCGGTGCCCAGTCGAGAAGTTGTCCAAGCCGCATACCTCGTGGCCGGCGGCAAGGAGGCCATCTACGAGATTGGACCCGATGAACCCGGCGGCACCGGTAACCAAGATCTTCATGACCGTCGTCCCCAACGCCGACGCGGTGGCGCCGTCCCCTCAGTGCGCGCCCCGTCCGGCTGCACGACCGCGACGTTCTCCGAGGGCTTGACTTCCGGCTTGAGCAGCGCGGCGTTCTGGACAATGTTCGCCGGGACGCTCGGACCTTTGGACCGTCGACCTTTCCGCGGACGTGGCAGCCGGCGCCGCGGCTTCGCCACGCCGCCCGGTGAACTGCCGTTCACGGACGACTCCGGGCGGTAGCCATACCCATAGCCTCCGTACAGACCGGCAGCAGCGGCAGCGGTCGCCACGGTGCCGAGCAGCGTGCCCTCGGCGTTCGCGATAACGCGCTCGAATCTCTTGACAGCGTCCTTCGAGGTCGCGTTGAGCCGCGCAACCGCGACGACGCCGGAGACGACCTCGATCAGCGGCAACGAATCGGCCACCGTCAGCAACGGTGTGCTGTCGAGGATGACGAGGTCCGACATCTCAGTCAGCTGCTCGATCAGGCGCTTCATGCGCTGGGACGCCAGCAGCTCCGAGGGGTTCGGTGGTGGATGTCCCGCGGGCAGCACTCGTAAGCGGCCCCCTCCAGTGCCGTCGACCTGGAGTTCCAGCATGGCGGCCTCCAGTGTCGTCTCGCCGACGAGCACGCCACCCAGCCCGGCCGTGCCGGACAGATGGAAGCGGGTCGTCACCTGTGGCCGCCGAAGGTCCGCGTCGACAAGGATTACGTTCTTGCCGGCACGCGCCATCGCTCGGGCAAGGTTGGTCGCCACGGTCGTCTTGCCATCACCAGGTACCGGGCTCGAGATGAGCACGCTGCTGACCGGGCGATCGATGTTGAAATACGTGAGGCTCGCCCGCAGCGTCTGGAACGCCTCCTCGCTCGGCCCTGTGATGTGCACGTCTCCGAAGGCGCTGGTTGGGATCGCGCTTAGCAACGGTCGGCTCGTGATCGCCTCGAGCTCCAGTGGGTCGCGGATCCTCCGGTCAGCTCCTTGGGCCAACACTACGGCGCCGAACGCGAGCAGGAGAGCGACAATGCCTGCGAGTACCACGGTCCGAGTGACCTTCGGCGCGACCGGGCTTGCGGACGAGACTGCGGGCTCCACGATCCTGGCGTTGTTGCCCTGCGCTGCGCGCAGCGCACGCAAGCGCTGAAGCTGCTCGGAGAGCTGCCTGCGGCCGTCCCGATCGCCCAAGGCCAGCCGATCGAGCTGATCGGAGATGTTGCGAATAGCGCCGTTGACACGCCCGACGGCTAGATTGCGTCGGGTGGTTACAACGGCTGCGGCGAAGGCGTTGGCCACCGCGGCAGCGCGCTCCGCGGTTGGTCCCTGGGCGGCCACGCTGATGAAATCTGCTTCGACATCAGGGGTCGCGGTGATGGTCGCGAGCAGCGCGCGGGCGCTGGACGCCGGCTCCCCAAGTTCCTCGGCGGCGGCCTCAGCCACACCTGTGGTCGTGATCAGTCGCGCCGCCGAGCGCAGGGTCTGTGCTTGGGGGGCCGCGACCTGGGTGCTGAACAGGCTCGTGTCGACGGCGAGCGGTTGAACTTGCAGCAGGACGCTCGACTCGAAGACCTTCGGCTGATTGGAAACGTAGGCATAGACGGCCGCGGGAATGATGACCACGATCGCGAGGATCAGGATCTTCCAGCGCCAAAGCACCTCGAGGTAGGCGCGAATGTCGCTCTGCTCACTGGTCACCTATAACTCCTACTCGTGACGCGCATGATCCGCGGACAGGATGCGACTGCTCGCTGACCTGATTAGAACGTCGCCGCAGCTAATGACCGTCAACGTGAGAGTGCCTTAGATACCTGTTTGGTTGGTCCCATGGTGGCTGCGGCCGAGGGAGTGCCCGTCCGACCATCATGATCGGTTCCAGCCGAGCTGCTACGGTGCGCGTGCTCGCGCAGGATGACGAGCGAAGCGAGACCGAGCAGCACAAGGTGCGTACGGTAGCGAAAGCCCGTCCCCGCGTTGCCAACGCTCAGGGCGTAGGCCATGAGCAGGAACACAGCCGGATAGAGGACCGGCGCGGTGAGCGCAAGGACTTTCCCGCGGTTACGTCTGACGTAGCGGAAGAGCAGGTACAGTACGACCAGCACAACAAGCGTCCCGATCGCGCCGAGCTGCTGGCTGGCGTTCTGCAACTGCCAAGGGTACGGGCGAAGCAGCACATCCCGCATGCGACGCGGCAGATTAGTGACGAGGTCCGAACGCGTGGAGAAATTCACTCGTTCCAAGCTCAGGTTATTGGAGCTTCCCGTCTCCAGGCGTCCCGTTCGGGTTGGTATTGGCGTCCTGTGAGCGCTGCAGGTTCTGCTTGAGGCTGTCCTGCGACGTCAGCGTGAGCACTGCGGGCGTGGCGGCTGCGACCACGATCGCCACTGCATACACGAGGGGCACGGAGCGTAGTTTCGTCCCCACCTGCCGGAATGACGCATGCGCCGTGAGCAGCAGTCCGCCCGTGATCAAGAACCACCCAGCGTAGGGGCGGGTTCCAAGCGCGATCGCGCACCCCAGTCCAACCAGCAGGACCCCTCGCAGTTCCAGCTTCTCCCAGATCTTGGCTCCCCCGAAGGCGACAAGGCCGCTGGCCAGGACCAGTAGGGGCTCTCGGTGCAGGAGGCTATTGAAGAAGATACCGGCGGGCTCCAAGGCGAGCACCCAGGCGCCGACACGCGCTGCGTTCGGACCAGCGAGGTCGTAGATTGCCGCGACGATGAGGACGATGCCGAGCATTGCGATCCCGATCTGTGTTACCCGCAGGGCCGCCTCGGGAAAGTCGGCGAGCTTGAGCTGTAAGGCAAAGACGATCTCGTGAAGGCGGTGGTCCTTGCTCGGGAGCCAGAGCCCCGAATCAAAGCGCGAGGCCGCCACCTCGCCAGCGCCGTGCAGGAATGACCCTTCGTCGCCCCCCCGAAGTGTCATTCCCAGCCCCGTCGCAGACACTCCTGCAACGGCGACCAGCCTGACACCCAGTCCGACAGCGACAGCAGCGCCAGGCACGAACTCGGGCCGATTGCGCCGCAGGCGAACGACGGCACAGGTGAGACCAAAGGTCACAAGGAGCGAGGCCAAGCCGACGCACTCGACATCGTAGAGCGAGACACCAATCCACGGCGGCGCGGTCATGCTACAAGGAGCATGAACCGGGGTCCGACGCGTCCGTCAACAACGGCACGCCGGCTCGAGGTTGATCCGCGTCACCGCCGTTAGGGTAAGCCAATCCTGTCGCAGATCGCTTAGCCCGATGCCACTCGGCCTGTGCGCGAATCCCACGCGGAACATCCCACGCCGGCGCATAACCCAAAACCGCTGCAGCGCGCGAGATATCAGCCGCGGTATCCCGCGCATCGCCGAGTTGCCCTTCGCACTCGACTACGTTGAGCTCACCGATCTCGTGTCGGATGAGGTCGACGGACCTCGCGCATCGAGATCCGAGCGCCACCACCGATGTTGTAGATCCCGTCCGGCACGCCGCGCTCGACCACAGCGATGGTCGCGTCGACAACGTCCGCGACATACGTAAAATCGCGTGTCTGGCGGCCGTCACCGAAGAGGTTGAAGGCATCTCCGGAGAGCGCACACTCAATGAGTCGATGGAAGGCCATGTCCGGGCGTTGCCGTGGCCCGTACACGCTGAAGTAGCGCAGCGCGACCGTCGGGATGCCGTAGCTGTGGGAGTACAGATGCAGAAGGTGCTCACCTAGGGCTTTGGTGGCTCCGTACGGCGAAAGTGGCCGCAGAACCTGATCCTCGTTCACGGGCAGTGTCTTGGTGTCACCGTAGACCGAGGATGACGATGCAAACACGAACATCCTCACAGAGGATCCGCGCGCGCTCTCGAGGAGCCGCTGCAGGAGGGTCACGTTAAGCTTCGTGTAGACATCGAAGCTCAACCCCCAACTCGCGCGGACCCCCGCCTGCGCTGCCAGATGGAAGACGACCTCCGTGTCGGTCAGGAGTTCGGGAAGGTCAACCTCGAGCAGATCCGCCTCCAGGAATGTGCAGCGCGGGTGGTGGCGAAAGTGCTTTGCGTTCTCGACCTTCGATGTCGGCGAGTAGTAGGTCGTGAGAGAGTCGATCGCGACAACGTCCCAATCGCGTTCGAGGCATGCCTCGACCAGGTGCGATCCAATAAAACCGGCCGCTCCCGTGATAAGAACCTTCACCGGGCCTAGACTACTTCCCGCGGAAAAACTCACGGCCTTGACGGGGCGTGATCGCGGCGCTCGTTGAGTGGTTCTGTCCGGTCTGATCGTCAGAATATGCCTGCATATGGGCATGTTTCTGGCGAGGGAGTACGCGATGTTGCGGTTGGTGGCCGCGCAGGCGGAGACGTTGTGGGACGAGACGCTGCCGATCGAGGTGCGCGAGCTGCCCGACGATCTCGCGGCGCTGGACGAGCTGTTGTCCGGTCCGGGGCTGTTGGAAGCGTTCGTCGAGCATTGGCAGCGCGAGGCGCTGCTGACCGGCGTGTCGGCGGCCGATCATGGGCGTCCGACGCTCGCGATCGAGACCTATGTGCGGTTGATGGTGCTCAAGCACCGCTACGGCTACGGGTACCGCAGCCTGGTGTTGAGCGCCGCTGAGATTGGTGATGGCGGTGCCGCTGGAGATGGGCATCGAGGGGTCGGGTACGAAAGAAGAAGTAAGCCCGTCAGGAGGCCGGCGTCGCGGCCCAGAGTTGGGCGGGGCGGCCGCCGGTGGCGATCTGGGTGACGGTCGCGCGGCCGGTGGTCTGGAGGGCTCGGAGGGCGTGGTCGAGTTGGCCGGCGGGCTGGTTGTGGTTGAGGGCGTCGCTGATCTGGCTGCGGGTCAGGCCGCCGGGGTGTGCTTGGAGGGCGGTGTGGATCTGTTCGGCGAGCGGTTGGCCGGTCGCGCCGGTCAGCGCCCAGGCGGCGGAGCGGGCCGCGTAGTCCTGCAGCGCGAGCGCGGCGGTGAGGTGCTGCGCATTGATCTGTCGTTGGCTGTCGGTGAGGGCGTAGAGGAGCGCGAGGCGGATCGCGTGCGCTTCGGCGCGGGCGGTGATCTGGCCGACGATCCCGGTGGCGGGCTCGGCGAGGCGGTGGTAGGCGTGATGCCAGAGCGCGCGGGCGTCGTCGTCCAGGCGCAGCTGTCCGGCGCGTTGGGCGTGAGCAACGGCGGCGGCGAGGCGGCGATCAAGGCCGCTGTCGTGCAGCGGGTCGTGGCGGCCGCCTTCGGGCAGCAGCCGTTGTCGGCGGCAGGCGATCAGCAGGAACCGGTTGAGGTAGCCGTTTGAGAGTTCGGTCGTGGTCGTGTGGCGGCGCAGTTCCTCGCGGGTGATGTGCCCGATCAGCGTGATGTGCGCGCCGGTGGCGCGGGCGGGCGCGGTCCGGGTGAGGATTGCCAGCGGCCGTCCGTCCCAAGCCGAGCGCAGCGTTGGTGAGAGCGTGGAGATCTCGCGCGCGGAGGTCTTTAGGACGGCGGCGAACTCGGGCTCGATGACGAGCAGCCGCTGATCGCTGATCCCGGGGTCCTGGGTGCTGGGGTCGCGGACGGCCCAGATCAGTCCTTCGCCGCTGGACAGGCCGGTCAGGATCCGGTGCTCGATCGATGGGTCGACGTCGGCGAGGAGGCGGCGGACGTGATCCCAGGAGGAGCCCTTCCTGGCCTTGGCGCTGTCGCCGACGAGGAGCATGAACTCGTTCGGGTAGTGGCGGGTCGCCTCGACCTGGAAGAACGCGCCGCGGCCGGCGGCGGCGCCGAAGGCAACCAGCAGCTGGGTCAGGATCGCGACGGGGTCGGCCTCGGTGTGCGGCGCGATCTTCTGCACGATCTCGCCGAGCAGCTGGTGGTAGACGGCCCGGTCTGGCGGCGCCGGCCAGCCTGCCGGCGCCGGCAGGATGGCGGCGTCTGGCGGGTCCTCGGGCGGCTGGTCGAGCAGCGACAGCGAGCTCATTCGGCGGAGATCTCGGCGATCGCGACGCGTGCGGCGGACTCGTCGACGATCGCCTTCTTGGCGGCGAACGTGGCGATCAGCGCGGCGACGGCGAGGTTGTTGACGAGCCTGGGCAGGCCGCGTGAGTGGTCGTGGATCACCGTGACGGCGTCGTCGCTGAACAGCGTGTCCGAGCGGCCGGCGAGCGCGAGATGATGCGCGATGTAGCTGGCCGTCTCAGCTGAGTCGAGGCCGTTGATCGCGTAGCGGACCGCGATCCGCTGATCCAGCGCCGCGAACGCACCCCGCCGCAGCCGGTGACGCAACGTCGGCTGGCCGAGCAGCAGCAGCGTGAACGGCGCCGTCTGATCCATCCCGAGATTCGATAGGCAGCGCACGCCTTCAAGCGATTCCCCGTCCAGGAGATGGGCTTCGTCGATGATCAAGACGACCTGCTTGCCGCGCTCTGAGGCTTCGGCGACCAGCAGCTCCTGTGCCTGGGGGATCAGCGCCGCGTGGTGAAACCGCGGGGTGTCGCCGAGCGCGGTGACGATCAGCCCGTAGATGCCCCGCAGGCCGACGCCGGGGGTGCCGAGATAGAGGATCGTGTGCCTGGAGGCGTCAAGGCCCGCGACCGCGGCGCGGGCGGCGACGGTCTTGCCGGCGCCGCACTCGCCGGTGATCACGCCGATCGCCTGCTCGCTGATGCACCACGAGATTCGCGCGACCGCCTCGGCGTGCGCGCCATGTCCATGTAGGGCGCCGGGCGCGATGTCCTTGCCGAAGGGCATCCGCGTGAACCCGTAGTGCGCCCGCAACCGGTCGATACTCATCCTGCCTCCTGGTCGGTGGTGTCGTCGCCGTCGCCTGGCTCGGGCTCGGGCTCGGGCTCGGGCTCGGGCTCGGCGAGGCGTGCGTAGTCGATCCGCTGCCCGCCCAGTTCGGCGTCGCGTTGCTCGGCCAGCAGCTTCAGGTAGTCGATCCCGGTGCCCGTCGGTGGCGGCGGCAGCTCGCGCTCGGCTTGCGGATGGACCTGGCGGCCGATCACCAGTGGCACCGCGGTTCCGAACGGCCGGTGCTGGTAGCGGACTTCGATCCGCGTCAGGTCAAACGGATCGAAGACGAGCTGGACCTTGCGTCCCACGAGCGCCGCGTCGACCTCGTAGCTGTTGGCGTGCAGCGACACCGTCGCCGTCTTGGTGACCGTCCGCTCCTGACTCCACAAAAACGCCTCCCGCAGCAAAGCGGGGGTCGGCAAAGCAGGCGCCCCCGCCGCCTCGAAGCGCGCAAGCGGCGTTTGCTCGGTCTCGGAATGAGTGCGGCGGTGGTAGACGACCTCAAGCCACGCGCTGAACAGGCGGTTGAGGTCAGTGAGCTCGAGGCCGTCGTCGATCTCGACGAGGAACTGATCGCGGACCGTGCGGAAGAAGCGCTCGATCTTGCCCTTCGTCGTCGCGGCTCGCGGGCTGGCGTGGACCAATTTCACGCCGAGCACGGCGCACGCGCGCAGCAGCTGCGAGGACACGAACGCCGAGCCGCGGTCGACGAGGATCGCCTCCGGGACACCACGGGCCATCAACCCCGAGCGCAGCGCCGCCTCCAGCCGGAACACGTCCTCACCGGTGCCCCAGCGCCACCCGACCAGCAGCCGGCTGTGGTCGTCGATGAACGCCAACAAGACCGCCCTGCGCGCCGTCGCCCCGGCCAGGATCGGGCCATGCAGCCCATCGCCGGTCCACAGCGCGTTGCGCGGCGCGGCTTCGAAGCGGCCATAGACCTTCCCCGCAGAGCGGCCGTCCGCTCGAATGTTGAGCCCCTGCCGGGCGAGATGGGTCTGCAACGTCCGCAGCCCCGGAGCGCCCTTGCCGGCCGCGAGCATGACCTCGCGGACCTGCGCCGCCGTGCGCTCGGGCCGCTCGCGCTTGATCGCGAACGCCAGCTCCAACAGCTCGGCGCTCGTGCGCGGCGCCACCACCGCCGGCCGCGGAAGCAGCGCCTCAAAGCCGCCGAGGCGGTAGTCGCGAATCCAGCGGTCAAGCGTCGTGCGGCTGACCCGCACCGGTCGCCCGTCCGGGTCGACATGCTCACGCTCGGCCAGCGCACGGACAAGCCGGCCGCGCTCAGCCTTCGACAAGCCCAAATCGGCCGCGTCGCGGATCAGCGCGTAGCGAAACAGCCCGACCTCGCGGCGACGCTCCTCACCGGTCCTTCCCGCACCCTGGCTCATCAGCGCGGGACCGTCTCACCTCACGCCCGCCACGGGTAGGAGGGCGCTCGTGTTGCCAACAGCAGCCCGCCCGACAGCCGCGACGCCGCCGGCCACGCCTCCCCCTCGCCGAACCGCAGCCGCCACGCCCGCGCCGCAACCCCGATCGCCTCCAGCGCGTCCGCGACATCGCCGCCGGCCGGCAACAGCGCCCCGACCTCGACCTCCAACACGGCCGCGCACCGCGTGAAATGCGCGCGCAGCAGCTCTCGCCGCTGCGCGAACCGCCGCAGCCAGCCGCGGACCGTGCCCGCCGCCAATCCCAGCCGTGCCGCGATCTTCCGATGCCCCTGCCCGCCAACATGCGCGGCGATCGCCGCGCCGATCACCGCCACCTCGTCCTGCCGGCGCAGCAACGTGCAGTCCGGCAGCAGCACATGCGTCCCAGCACAACCACGGCACCGCGCCCGCCTCGGCCGCAGCACCCGATCCCCACGCTCGCCCCGCAGCACCCGCGCCCGCGCATGGCCCCACGGCCCCAACACCGCCCAGCACGACGGGCACGCCAGCCCCCCGCCCGCAAGCCCATCCTCGACCGCCGACGGCACGGCGCATACGATCAACATCAGGTGCCACCTCCGGCATCCAGAGAGCCCTCCCGACGCCAACCGGCCAAGCTGGCGGGAGGGCTCTCGCGCGTCTACGAACGCGCCAAGCCTGCCAGCACCGTCACCACCACGAACAGCGCCACGCCCGCCGCTCGTGCTCAATCTCAGCGGCGCTCAACACCTGTTGGCGGAGGTCTCGGACTCGATTCACCTGCGCCGCTTCTGTCGGATCGCGCTCTGCGAGCGGGTTCCCGACGAGTCGACGGCCGCTAGCTTGAACGCCGGATCGGCGCGGAGACGGTCAACGAGCTACCAGGGCGTTGATCGAGGGCGGTGGTTCGCGAGCGGCGCTTCAGCGCGCGCGCGATCAGGATCGACTCGACGGTGATCGAGGCCGACATCAAGTACCCGACCGCGGGCCTGGGCATCGCACGGCGTCCGCTCGCTCGCGCGCGAAGGCCGCAAGCTGGCCTCAAAGATCGGTGCCGCCAAGACCACGGTGCGCGACCGCTCGCGTTCGATGGGCCGCAAGCTGCGCGCGACCTCCAGGACGATCCGCCGGCGCTCGGGCGAGGCGAAGGCCGAGGTGCTCGCACTGACCGGGGAGACCGGGCAGCTGCGCGATCGGTCCGTCAAGGAGGCGCGCCGCCTCGCCGCGCCGGCCAGCGCACGGCCCGGGGCCGCGGCGCGCAGCCCAAGCTCGGGCGGCCGCCGAGCTCGGCGAGCGCTGACCCTGCGAGAAGGTCGCCCAGCAGATCACCCAGCGGCTCGCGGCGAGAAGATCACCGACCGGCTCGATCTCTTCTCCGGTCCCGACGCCCGCCCGATCCGCAAGGGCAAGCTCGGCAAGCCCTACGAGTTCGGATACGTCGTGCAGCTCGCGGAGCTGACCCCGAACACCCGGCGCGGCGCCCGCGGACCTGATCCTGCCGGCGGCCACCCAGGTCGGCACCCCCGGCGAGAACGACCTGCTGGCGAGACGCCACCGAGCTCAAACGGCTCGGATCTCACCGCGCGAGGTCGCGCTGGATGGCGGCTTCACCACCACCGCGACGACCGAGCAGCTCGAGTACCTCGATCCCGAACGCGTCTTCATTCAGCCGGCGCCAGCAACCCGGCTCCCGACGCACCCAACGGCAGGCCTGCAGCGCTACCGCACCGGCGCCGAAGGACGCATCAGCCACCTCAAACGCGGCTACGGCATGCGCCGCAGCCGCCTGAAAGGCGATGACGGCCAGAAGACCTGGACTGCATAGGGATCCTCGCCTACAACCTCGACACCCTGACCATCCGCACCGCCTGAAACCATCCGAAACGCTCCCGCTAGAGCACCCCATGAACACCGACGGCCGAGCCCTCACCAGACGCGGCCGTCGCGCTTTCAGCGCGCAAGCGTTTATCCGCGGGAAGTAGACTAGCCACGGCTCTTTCGCTGGCACGAGACTGCCGGAGTCGGCTCAGCCGACGTCCCGGTGCTCGCCCTCTCCCGCGAGCGCCATCTGGCGGAAGCGCTCGTCGCTGGCGAGCAGGTCATCGTACGATCCAGCAGCGACTATTCGGCCGCCCTTGAGAACGTAGAGCCGATCGCAGTCCCGCACCGTCGTTAGGCGGTGGGCAATCGTGATGATGGTCTTCTCGCCCGCTAGCGCGGCAATCGCGCTCGTCACGTCGCGCTCCGTCTCGTTGTCCAGAGCCGCGGTCGCCTCGTCGAGGATCAGCAACTCGGCGTCGCGGTACAGCGCACGGGCAATGCCAATTCGTTGACGCTGGCCGCCCGACAGGCGTGCGCCGCGCTCTCCGAGCGTCGTCTCCAGCGACAGCGGGAGGGCGTCGACGAACGTGCGTAATTGCGCGGCGTCCAGCGCGCGCCACACCTGCTTATCGTCGATGTCGTCGTCGTGCAGCGCAAATGCAACGTTTCGGCGAATTGTGTCGTCGAGCACATAGACGGGCTGCGGATGTAGCCAACGCGGCGCTGCCATGTGTGAATTCCACGCGAATATCAGTGCCATCAACGCAGATGGCTCCCGACGTCGGCTTGAGCAGACCGAGTACGACGTCAACGAGCGTCGTCTTGCCTGCACCGGATGACCCCACGAAGCCGACCGACTCCCCGCAACCGATGACGAGCGACACGTCGCTGAGTGCTTGATCGACAGCGCCCTCGTAGCGGTAGGAGACCCGGTCGAGAACAATCTCATCGCGCAGGTGTATTTCCAGGATGGGATCGATTTCGATGGTCTCGGTTCCACGATCGATCTCGACGAGGTCGGCGTACACATCATCCAGCGCCGCCATGTTGCCGCGGATCGCGGTCGTCGCAGTGAGTATCCGGCTCGCCGACGGCATCAGGCGGACCGCAGCCATCGCGAATAGCCCGAGAACCGGAAGTAGCGCGTCCGTGTCGCGACCGAGTATCAAGAGGACGAGCAGGAAAGCGAATAGCCCGCCGAGTGTGATGCCCTCGATCAGTACGCGCGGCGCATCGCTGGCGAAGCGCAGCCGCCGCAACGCTTCAGCGTAGCCGTGGGCGCCGCGTCCATACATCTCGGCGAAGAAGGGCTCTCGACCGAGCACCTTGGTCTCCTTGATCCCGCCTAGCCCCTGCTGCACCCAGCGAATGATTTCGGCCTGGTAGCCCTGTTGCTCGCGGCTCAGCCCGCGCAGCCGCCGCCGCAACACGAGTTGCGCGATAGCGGCCAAACCCCCGACGCAACCAATCGCCGCGAGTGTCGCAAGTGGGGCGACGAGGAAAAGTAAAGTGAGCACGACCACGATTACCATGACCTCGATGAGTACGTAACACATCGGCACCACTATCTGGGTGAAGATGATCAGAACCGAGAAATTGGCGTTGCGAAGCAGTTCCGCAGAGTTGCGGCGCAGGTGAAACGGATACGGGCTGGCAAGGTATCCTTCGAACAGCCGTCGCGCCAAGCGTTCCTGATGCTTAAACACGAACCGGTTCTGCACCGCGAATAGCGCCGTAAGATAGCTGGTCTTGACAACGTAAACGGCAAGCAGAACCGCGCAGCTCAGCGTCAGCAGCTCCGGGTTGGTGCGCAGTCCCAACGCGTTTCCGGCCGGGGTCAGCAATGGCACGTCGTCCACCCGGGACGGATCGCTGGCTAGGGCTAGGAACGGGAGGACCGCAGCGAGCCCGACCGCCTCCAAGAGCGCGCCACCGCACATCAGAGCCAGCAGCGCGTACAGCCGCCGCCCGTCGCCGCTGAGCACGTAACGGATCCTACGGACGAACATACGCGGAGCCACGGAGGTCATGCTAGTCCCGGTCAAGACTGATCACGGGCCAACTATCGATATCGTCGTCGGGCATGGCGCGGCCTGCCGATAGACCCTTGCTCCTATTCCCAGTCGAGATCACCAACCGTGAGCTGGACTACAGGATCATGCTCGGTGCTATGTGTGCGGGCCGCGGTAGCCGAGTGATCCTAGGTCAACACGACGTGGTTCGAAGGCTGTTGCCGCAACTGCGGGCTGGCGTCTACGTCGGAAAGAATATCTTCCTGACCGACTTCAGCTCGCCTGACGTCGCCCAACATTACCGCGTCCTCAAGGAGCGCGAGTTCGGCCTCGTGCACTTGGACGAGGAGGGCGCGGTGTACCAGGGCAACGAGCAGGAAACGTGGCGCCGGGCACTCCTGATGCGCCTCGATCCGCGCGTGTTAAGCGCTGATGACGAGATCTGCGTCTGGGGGACGTTTCAATCGAGCATCTATCGCGGCCTCGATCCACCCCCTCTCGCCCGCGTAACCGCCACGGGGCATCCTCGCTTCGATCTCCTGCGCGAGCATTACCGGTGGTTCTATCATGATGACGTCGAGAGCCTGCACACACGATACGGCAACGACTTCGTACTGTTCAACTCAACGTTCACGGCAGCGCAGCCGAAGCTCGGACCCGACTACATCTTCTCGCAGGCATGCGGCTACAGTCCTGAGGACGAGAGCGCGCGTCACCGTTTCCTGGCCACCTGGAGCCATCAGCAGCGTATACTCCCTCGAGTCGTTGCGCTGCTAGAGCGCGTGCGGCGAGAGACGCCTGAACGGATGATCGTTATCCGCCCCCACCCGAACGAGGATCTCCGCTGCTATACGGCGATGTTCCGCGGAATAGCCAATGTCGCCGTCGTGCATCAGGGCTCGGCGGTTCCGTGGCTGCTCGCGGCTGGCTCCGTGCTGCACTGCGGATGCACCACGGCGATCGAGGCAACCATGGCGGGTAAGCGCGTCGTTCTATTTCGCCCCGAGGAGCAGCCCGTGGCCGAGCCTGCCCTTGCGGTGGCGTTTGGCGTGAGTTGCACGACCGATGACGAGGTTCTCCACGCGCTGGCCTCGCCCCAAGCCCAGCCTGAGCGCGACGACAAGTGGTCGCACGAGCTGATCGCAAATCTAACAGGCAACATAGACAGCTTCGCGGCCGTCTGCGACGCGATTACGCGTGTTCAGAGCAGCAGGCAAGACGGCGTCTCGCCTGGGGCAATGGACCTGCGGGCGCGCCAGTCGGCACGTATGGTGAATGACCTCGGCCGGAGCGTCGCGAGGCGGCTTAGCCCCCCGCGCGCCCAACTCGCGCGCGCCCGCCGGACCTTCTTCCCCAAGCTCGATCGGACGTTGATACGCCGCAAGCTGGCTGTCATAGCCACCCATCAGGGCTTGCATATCAAGGCTACCTTCCTCGGGAATATGCTGGTAGTGCTTGAGCGTGACGACTGAGTGCGCTCGGCGACCACGCGGCGCTCATCGACATCGTCGGACTCTGCGTCGAGCTCCACGGCAGCGGTTGTGCCCGGCGTCCATGACTTGACACAGGTCCAAGGCGTATCCGCCCAGCAGGCGCTGCCGTGAATCCAGGCAAGTCCGCCCGGGATTGACCAATCGACTACGAGCGCAACACCACGAGCAGCCTCGACGCCGCGCCAGAAAGGCGACAAGCGAGATCGCGGGCGTCTTCTAGCTGCACCACCGGCACGGAGCTGGCGCGTTCCTCAAGCCGTGGTTCGCGCCTACCCGCCCACCGCTGCACATCGTGCTCGACAACGCGCCCACACCCGAGTCAGGGCCGGGCTTGAGCGCCACCAGCGCGACCATTTCTGGTTTACCTCGACGACCGCATCGTAGATGCAGTGCTTACGAGCCGGTTCCCAATGCTCACCAGGCAGCAGGCCCGCCACAGCATCGACCAGAACGCACCGGAACTGGTCGCCGCGATCGAGCCGTTTATCGACCGCCATGACGAGCGCGCCCAACCATTCGTCTGGAGCAAGACCCCTAAGACATCTTCACGAATGCCAGCAAGCGACCAAGCCACCTCAGGAGCGCTGCACTAGCATCACGAGCTGACCATGCCCCGTCAGCTCCTCGTCCTATCCAGTCATACAACCTCGCCTGGGCAGCGTTTCCGTATCCAGGGTTGGGCGCCGTACCTCGCCGAGCATGGAATCAATGTCACCGAAGCACCGTTCATGACTCCCGCCCTCGAACGTCTACTTGTCCATCCGGGCGGTGCGCCGGCTAAGCTCATACGTACTCTTGAGGCACTGCTAACCTACCCTGCTCGCACCCCCCGCATTAACAGCTTCGATGGTGTGCTCGTCTATCGTGAGGCAGCGCCCCTAGGTCCGCCGCTGCTCGAGCGCATGATCAGAGGTCCGATGCTGTTGGATCTTGATGACCCGATCTTCCTTGGAAACATGGCAGGGGATCGGCTTGTCGCTCGAGTGCGTGCCCGCGACAAGTGGCGGATGTGTTGCGAAAAAGCTGACCTAGTGATCTCCATTAATGAGGAGATTGCCGCCTATGTGCGACCCCACTGCCGCCGCGTGGTGGTCGTCCCGAATGCCGTCGATCTCGATATGTACCCAGTCCGATCGCTCGACGTTGCTCCCTCCGTATCACCCATCATCGGATTCAGTGGCAGCCGGACGACCATGCCTCAGCTGCGCCTCCTCGTCGAACCGTTGTCGAGGCTCGCGTCAACGACGGGGTTCAAGCTCGCCACGATGGGCGGGACTCTTCCATTCTCGCTCGCTGGCGTTGAAACTATCGAGCATCAGTGGTCCGCCGTCGCCGAGATTCCTACCCTGTACTCGTGGGATCTCGCGGTCTCCCCCGCTGCCAACGATGAGTGGAATAGCTATAAGGAATACCTCAAACTTATTGTATACATGGCAGCGGGGCTTCCGGTAGTCGCATCGCCGGTGGGGTCGGCGCGCAGGCTCGTCGTCGACGGGCACAACGGCTTCCTCGCGCGCACTACATTGGAGTGGGTGGAGGCGCTGGCGACACTGGTCAAAGACCCCGCGCTCCGAGTGCGAATGGGCGCCGCTGCCCGCCGCACGATTGAGGAGCGCTTTACTATTCAAGAGCACTATCCACGCATGCTCTCAGCCGTTCGGGCGGTGTTAGGTTAACCGGGCTTGGCGACCTCCGCGATCGTCTTGCTCTCGCCGAGCAGTCGCTCCGCCTCACGCAGCTTGCGGATGACCTGCTCAGGAGGTGTGCCTGCTTCGCTTCATGCGTTGGAGTCCTCGCTGCCCATGACCGTGGGCGAGAAGTACTCTCACAAGCACCGGACCGAACCACCGGGTCACGCCAAGACCCAAGTGAGTCTCGAACAGCGCGCCGGTTGCGGCACGTTGGCGACTCGTTGAAGTGGCTCGCGCACAAGGGCTCAGCAGCAGGATCTGCACCACGGCACCCCGGTTGTTCCATTTATTCCGCAGCGTTCCGGGATCGTAGACCCGCTCATTCCAGACGCAGCCATCTTGTCAGAATACCAAGTGTCGGCGCTGAAGCTCCTCCATGGCATGCGCCGTGCGATCCTCCGTCCTCTCTCCCCGAGCCCAGTCGACGAGGTCGCGCACCCCGTCTTCGATGAACACGCGCGGGTCGTAGCCGAGGGTCTCTTGGGCCGCGGTGATGTCCGCGTAGCAGTGCCTGATGTCGCCTTCGCGGAACTCGCCGAGCACTTCAGGCTGCTGGGTGCTGCCAAGGTAATCAGCCAAGACTGAGGCCAGCTCAAGCAAATCGATGGGCCGGCCTGAGCCGACGTTAACGAACCTGTCCATCTGCTCCAGCCTTTCCCAGAGCGAGAAGGTTGGCCTGCACCACATCGGAGACGTGGACGAAGTCGCGCCTCTGGTGCCCATCCTCGAAGAGCGTCGGCGCCTTGCCACTCAGAAGTCGACTCACGAAAATCGCGGCAACCCCCGTGTATGGATTGGAGAGCGCCTGTCGCGGGCCATACGCGTTGAAGTAGCGCAGCGCGACCGCCGGCAGGCCATACGCACGGGCGACGTTCAGGACGAGTTCCTCTTGCGTCTTCTTGGTGGTGGCATACACAGAGGTCGGCTGCGTGGGCTTTGACTCATCCGTCGGACGCGAGGCCATAGGGACCGAGCAGTCCGGGCAGCGCACTTCCCAGTCGCGCTCTAGCAACTGCGCACGCGGGCGTCCGAGCGGCGCCTGCAGACCATGCTGCTCACACAGGTAGAGGCCCTCGCCGTAGTTGGACATCGAAGACGCGACGAGCACCTTGCGTACTGAGTGGTTGCCGCGCGCAAGAAGTTCGCAAAGCACGGCCGTCCCAGTCACGTTGGTCTCGCAGTACGACACGATGTCGTACATGGATTGACCGACGCCCACTGCCGCAGCCTGATGGAGTACTACATCGGACTCGCATAACAGACCATCAAGTACATCACGATCTCGTACATCCGCGTGTACGAACGTGACACGCGGGTCAAGATACCCTGGCCGGCTAGCGCCAACTCCATGAACCTGCGGGCTCAACGAATCAAGCGCGGTCACCGCATATCCCTCGTCTAGAAGACCATCAGCAAGATGCGAGCCGATGAATCCGCAGCCCCCGGTAATCAATGCGTGTTCTGTAGCGATCTCCGGCTCCTTCGATGCAGGGAACGAGCGTCACATCGTAGGGCATTAGGGAATGCTCGGAACGTTGTTCCCAGTCTCCCTCCCCGACAGAACGTGCTCGTAGGCGCGAAGTACGGTGCGAGCGGCGAAACGCTCTTCACAGCGAGCGGCAATCCCGGTCCGGTTGATGCCGGGCACCACCTTCAGCGCGCCCGCGATCGACTGTGCCAGACCAGGTGCGTCTTCGGACGGAGCGAGCCACCCGTTTACGCCCGGTTCTATGACCTCGCGATTGGCGCTCGGACAATCTGTCGCGACGACTGGTGTTCCAAGAGCATGGGCTTCCGCTATCACATTTGCGAAACCCTCATAACGCGAAGATGAGATGAACAAATCCGCGCCGGCCATCGCTGCGTATGGGTTATCCTGGAACCCGGTCAGCGTGACAGTCTCCTGGAGTGTCAGGGCCTCTATCTGCGCCTCCAATGGGCGCCGCTCTTCGCCCTCACCGATAACTGTGACATGCACCCCGCCGTACTGCTCGCGCAGGAGACTCATCGCTGCTACGAGGACATCGTAGCCCTTTTGATAGTGCAACTTGCCGACAGTCACCAGAGCCGGGCTGCCCCTCAGAAGAGTCGGTGAGCCGACTAGTGCGAGCGTCTTCACGCGGTCGATGTCCACGGGGTTATAAATGCAGTACAGCTTCATCCTGGGCACCCCGAGTTGAACAAGGTCGTCTAACATATAGCGGCTTTGGCAGATCACCGCGTCAGCTCGCTCGTAGAGTGCCCGATAAGCAACCCGATATACTCGAGCCAGCATAGGCCTCTCGCGCTGCACGTCATCCAAGAACGCCGACGCCGTGTTCGCCTCTCGCAGCACAACGCGAGTCGCACGAGGGAAGCCCGCACGGGTCAAGCAGACGGCTAAGTTTAACCCGCCGGCGCTCATCACGACGTCCGGTCGGAGACGTCGTATCAGGCTCAAAAGCGCTGGAGCGGCCGTACGGGCGCGCGTGTGACCGAGTACGTGAACGTCGATATCCTCTCGGAGGTCCCCGAGATAGGGTCCTTCCGCCGCTCCAAGTGCGAGTATCGGACGAAAGAACTCCCTGTCAATGTGATTGACTATGTGGGCCATCACGCGTTCCGTCCCGCCGACCTCAAGCGAATGAAGCACGAACAGGACGGTCGTGCGTCGGTGGATGCCTTTCACTTGCCCACGGAGGGAGGCTCTGCGTGCTGCACTGATGCGGTGCCACCCTGCTCACACATAGCACGTCTTCGGACCACGGCGTGAAGGGTCTCCGCGCTCCGCCTGAACGCACTGGACGCACTGAACGTCGGCGGCGAGTTGGCCAGCGGTGCGTACATGTCGAAGGCACCGGGGATCAACCGGTCCACAGCCATCTCGCCGTCGATCTCGCCGGGTGCTCCTAACTGACAACGCAGAGTTGAGAGCGACGTTAGTCGAGATCAGGCGAAACAGAAGGCGAGACCGCGTCCATGCGACTTCCGGAAGACTGGGTTCTGCCAAGTGCCACGTCGCGCAGTACTGTCTCGATCGGTCTGGGCGACGCGCGCTGGTCACGGCAACGGCGGGAGCGGGTTTCGGCTGTGCATAAACTGCTGATAGGCGGGGCGCCGCCCGGCACCACCATTTCTCAGAGGCTCGTGGGGCATGTCAAGAACATTTCGATGTGCCGAACAGGGATGCCGAAGTAGTTCGGCATAACGGCACCTCCAGATGTTGGCACGCGCTCGACGGCTTCGTTCGTCGGACTCGGCCGCGTCCCTTAGTGCTCTGATTGGCGCCTACCGCGGGGGAGAAATCCGTTGCTACGACAAAGCTCGGCAACATGTCGGTGAAACCACCGACCCCGCATCCGACCGGGAGCACCGGAATACTGGCGAAGTTTGGTGTCAGGCCTAAGTCCAGCACATGGTCCCGCGAATTCGTAGTGCGGCCGCTGTTACGCTCTACCGGAGCGAACGTGTTCCACGGCATCCCAAGTGAGCCTGGGTCTTGTCGCGCACAAACTCGGAAACGCCATCCGCCAACGGTGCCTTGACCGCAGGCCTCGTCGTAACGACCTTCATCGGTCACGCAACCGCTCCTTGGTCAGGTACGGACCAGGCAACCATCTTGGTCTCGTCTGCATCGAAGAGAGTCTGACAGGGTTCGCTTCTCCACGCGCGCAACGCATGACCCGCTCGACGTTGCGTCGTCGCCGCGCTCGAGACGCGGGGAACGTCCGACGATCCATCCAGCCGAGTAGCGCCCTCGCGGCTAGAAACCCGACCTGAGCGCACCTCATCGAGGTCGCGTGGCTGTCAAGCATCCCAACGGGGACTCCAACCTGTGATACTGCCGAACCATGGCGCTCTACGACGCTGACGCGTCGCGTGATCGTGATCTACAGGTGCAGGACTTCTTCTCTGATCCGGAGAGATATCGCCGGCGAAACGTCGACCTGCCTATTAGGCCGACCATCGTGCGAGGCCTTGTGGGCGACTGCGCGGGAAAGTCAATCCTTGACCTAGGCTGCGGCGACGGCAGCCTCACACTGCCGTTGTGTGGCGGCGCCAGTCGCCTCGTGCTTCTCGACAGGTCATCGGCGATGCTCGACACGGCTCGCCGGGACACTCCTGTTGATTGCCTGGGTCGTGTGTTCTACGTCGAAATGGATCTCACCGCCTATGAACCTGACGAGACGTTCGACCTAGTGGTCTGCGTGGGCGTACTAGCCCACGTTCGATCGATCCCCGATGCCATCGATCAAGTTGCTCGCCTCGTGAGCCCCGGGGGACGCTGTGTCATCCAACTCACCGATGGAAGTCGGCCTCTCGCGCTCTTACTCCACGCCGCGAAGGCGGCCAGCCGCTGGCGTGGAGACGGGACCTCGCATACGCTCAACTTCATGACGGCAGCAAGCGTCACTAACATTGCCCGGTCCGTCGATTTGCTTCTTGTTGAAAGACAGTACTATTCGATCATATTGCCGGGGCTGAATCGACTTCCAGCATCTTGGCGCGAACGATACGCCGCGTGGACCATCAGGCACCCTCTCCCGCACTTATCGAGCGAAGTGATGTTGCTATTTGGATCGCCCGATACGGTGCGAGCTGCCGGCGGTGGTCATGCGCTGACGCCCCGCTCGCTCAGCAACCGACCGTAGAGCGCATCGAAGGTGATCACGAGCACTTCCAGCGAGAAGGCGTCCATCACGTGCTGCTGCCCTGCTGCGCCTTTGGCCTGCGCGTCGACGGGGTCGGCGAGCAACTTGACCAGCGCGTCTGCGAAGCCAGGCTCATCATCGACCGCCACGAGATACCCCGTCTCCCCATGGCGCACGACCGTCGCGGCGCCGCCCACGCGCGTGCTCACGACCGGCACACCCGCAGCCTGAGCCTCGATCAGGCTGACCGGCGTGCCCTCGTTGTCTGACGTGAGCACGACGACATCGCTCGCGAAGCACACATCCGGCATGTCGCGACGAAATCCCGCCCAGACCAGGCGCTCGGCGAGCTCTTGACCGATCGGCGTGGCCTGGAGCGTTTCGCGCAGCTCGCCGTCTCCCACGATCGCGAAGTGTACGTCCGCTCGCCGCGCGACCTCGGATGCGATTCGCAGAAACCGATCTACGCGCTTGATCGGCACGAGACGCGCGACGAGCGTGACCAGGCGTGCATCGGCCGGGATACCGAGCTCGTCGCGGAGAGCCCTGCCCCGCGCCGCTCGCTCGTCGCTCTCGACGACGAACGGCGAGAGATCGAACCCGAGCGGGATCACCTCGATGCGGGCGCGTGGCGCGATGCGCAGCCGTACGAGGTCATCCCGCACCTCGCTCGATACCGCCACGAGTCGCGTGCAGCGGCTGCCCAGCCCGCGTTCGATTGCTCGAAACACGGCCTGCTTGCCGGGCGAGAAGTAGCCCTCCAGCGAATGGCCGTGGTAGGTGTGCACGAGGACCGGCGGTCGGCGCGGATGGGCGAGGAGTGCGGCGATTCGCCCGAGCGTGCCGGCCTTGGCGAGATGCGTGTGCACGATGTGCGGGCGAAACGCGCGCAGAGTCCGTACGAGATCGGGGAGGGCCTTCAGGTCGGCTGGATGCAGCTCCCGGCGCAAGCCGGCGATCAGCTTGGGCTGTACGCCGTAGCTGGCTGCCAGATCGTCCAGGGACCCCTCGTGCGAGGCCTCGCTTCCCCGGATGAGCAGCGTCCGGTATCCGCGTGGCTCCAGCAGCTTGGTCAATGTGATCGCTTGGATCGCCGGCCCCCCGATGTTCAGCCGGCCGATGATCCGCGCCACGCGGATCTCGCTCACTCGATGTAGGCGGAGGCGAGCGGCCGCCGCCGTGCCGAGGCCTTTGCCTCGAGCTTGTCCATTCGCCTCTCCAGCACCGTGATCGCGGCGATACCCGCGACACCAGCTGCGGCTGCTGCCCAGGCGACCACGGCCGGCCCCATGCTGGCGCTGAGAAGCGCGATCGCGCAGAGGCCGAGCTGTGTGGCGGCGAGGGCGGCCGCCACCCGCCGGGGAGTCCCGAAGATGCCGAGCAAGCGGTGCGTGAGATGGTCGCGCCCGCCGGTCATGAGCGGCACCCCATGGCGTCGGCGCGACACGATCACGAGCGCCGTGTCTAGGATCACGAGCCCGACCAGGAGTGCGCCGACGAACACAGCGCTGTAGTGCAGCTCACCGATCGAGGGCGCGCTGATGGCCATCGCCGCGACGATGAAGCCGACCGGCATACTGCCCCCGTCGCCGAGGAAGATGCGCGCGGGGCGGGCGAGATTCGAGCGTAGGAACCCCAGGCATGCACCCACGAGCGCGAACGACAACGCGACCAGCGCGAGGTCGTCGTTCACGAGCGCGAATGCCCCGACTCCTACGGCAGCCGCAGCAGCGACGCTGCTGCTTGCGCCGTCCATGTTGTCCATCAGGTTGAAGGCGTTCACGAGGCCGAGCACCCACAGCACGGTCAGCAGGAGATCGGCTGTGGCGCCGTCGAAGATGTTCCAGCCAAGACCGGTTGCCCACAGGCCGGCGCCGCCTGCGACCGTTGCGCCGATCCGCAGCCACGGCGAGAGGTTGATGCGGTCATCGATCGTTCCGACCACCCAGAAGCCAATCGCGATCACGACGACCGGGAGGAAGCGCCCGATGCCCTCGCCGAACAGGACCGCTGCGACGATGAATGCGAGGATGACCGCAGCCCCGCCGAGGTACGGCGTCGGGCGGCCGTGCTTCTTGTAGCCGACGGGCTTGTCGAGGAAGCCGGTCCGCTGCGCGATCCGCCCTGCGATCGGCACGGCGGCCAGCGCGACCACGGCTCCCGTCCCCAGGGACAGGATGGCGGCTTCGACCGGACGCACTATGCGACGGGGGTGTGGTGCATCAAGGGGGCCATGGTAAAGCGCCCAGCAATAGTCAGGCGTAGCACGGAATCTCTCCGTTGCAGCGGTGAGCCGGCAACGGTCACGCGTGAGGCTTCCCTACCACACGGGCCAGTAGTTCTAGCACAGGACGCCCAGCGCATTTGGAGAATTCGTCAGACGACCGGCGCAGCGACTTGGTGAAATGCGATGACGTCAGCCAGGATCTCGTCGAGTGAGAGGGTGGGAGACCAGCCGACCGCCCGGTCGATCTTCGCGATGTCCGGGTAGCGCCGCGGCATGTCCTCGAAGCCGGCCTCGTAGGCTTCGTCGTACGGGATCGTGTGGATCTCCGAATCGGACCCTGTGAGCTCACGCACGCGATCGGCCAGCGCGAGCATCGAGATCTCCTCCTGAGAGCCGATGTTGAACACCTCCCCGTATGCGGCCTCGCCGAGGAGCATGAGGTCGACCAGCGCGCGCACGACATCGTCGACGTGGCAGAAGCACCGCGTCTGCGTACCGTCGCCGTATACGGTGATCGGGCGCCCGGACAGGGCCTGCTGGACGAAGGTGGGCACGACCATTCCGTAGCGCCCCGTCTGACGCGGGCCAACCGTGTTGAACAACCGGGCGACGACTGTGGGGAGCTTGCGCTCCTTCCAGTAGGCGTGCGCGAGAAACTCGTCGATCGCCTTGGAGCAGGCGTAGGACCAGCGGCCGGTCGTCGTGTTCCCCAGCACGAGATCGCCGTCCTCGCGAAACGGGAAGGCCGTGGATTTGCCGAAGACCTCGCTCGTCGAGGCGATGAAGACCGGCCTGCCCTTCTTGCTGGCCGCGGCCAGCACGACCTCGGTGCAATGCACGTTGGTCTCGATCGTCCTGACGGGGCTCTCGATGATCAGATCGACGCCGACTGCCGCGGCCAAGTGGTAGACGATGTCGGCGCCGTCGACGAGCTCTGCGACGACGCGGGGGCTCGCACAGGTGTCGATCGTGTAGGCGAACGCCGGGTTTCCCTTGAGGTGTCGCACATTCTCGATCGACCCAGTGGACAGGTCGTCGAGGATGTGGACGTGGTGCCCATCTTCGAGCAGCGCCTCCGCGAGATGCGAGCCAATGAATCCAGCGCCACCGGTGATCAGAAATCTCATGCGCCCATCCGTCCTATCCGTGGTTCGTTGTTCGCGCGTCCCCGTCTGGCGAGACACCGTATACGGTCGGCGGCACTCGTCCGGGAATGCAGTGCATAAGAGTACGCCTGCGCGGATGTCGCGCGCACAGGGTGGATAACGTGGCGTCCGGCTCACGATGGCCCCCTTCGACGAGATCTACGAGGAGCACGTCTGGCGGGTATATGGCTTCATCGCCTACCGCGTCGGCTCGCGCGAAGACGCCGAGGACCTGACGTCGCAGACCTTTGAACGCGCGTTGCGCGCGTGGCATCGCTACGACGCGCGCCTGGCGCCGCCGGGCACCTGGCTGATCGCCATCGCGCGCAACCTCGTCATCGACCATTTCCGCGCGGCACCCGCCCGCGGCACCCAGTCCCCGCTCCACGACGTGCCCGACGCGCGGCTGCCCTCCCGCGCGGGCCCGGAGCATGACTTCGGCATCGCGCCGGAACTCGCCGCCGCGATCGCCCGGCTCGACGATCGCGAGCGCGAGATCCTCGCACTGCGCTTCGGCGCCGACCTCACCGGCCAGCAGATCGCGGAACTGACCGGGATGACCCTGGCCAACGCCCAGCAAATCCTCTCGCGGACCTTGCGGCGGCTGCGTGCCGAGCTAGAGGGCGAGCGGCCCGGCGTGAGCCAGAGCGCCGAGGGCGGCCGCGCCCAACAGGAGCGCGCCCGTTCCGAGTTGCCCGGCCACCAGCAGCCGTAGGCGTCGCGGACGCGGGCGTTGGGGCACGCTGCTCGCGAGGCGCCGGCCGAGATCGCCGCGAAACGCCGGGCCTGGCAGCGGACGGTCACGCTCCAGGCGCGTCGCCAGCCCGCGAAGATCCGGCTCGAATTCCTCGAAGCTCATCGCGCGAAGAGGCTAGACCGTGGATTCAGAGCGCGCGCGCGGCGGTACGCAGCGATCGAGGCAGTGGCGTGGCCGCGCTTGGCCTCGATACGAGAGCTGACGAGCCACAGCCGCCAGTCGTCGGGACTGCGACGAATGGCTTCGCTGGTCGAGCGTGCCGCGCCATCGAGGGCGCCGGCACGCTCGAGGACCAGCGCGCGCTGCAGCCGGGGCGTGGAGGCGTACGGCTGTAGGCGGCGGGCCTGGTCGGCCTGATCCAATGCCCCTTCGAGGTTCCCGGCCCTCACATCAGCCTGGCTGTTGCGCAGGGCGCTCGTGGACGCCAGCGGAACGACGGTCACGACGATCGCGACCGCGCTGAGCAGCGCCACCGCCGGCCGCGGCCACCGCCGGCGCCGCTCTGGCGCCGCAGCGCCGGTCCTGCGCCCTGCGGCCAGGGCCACGGCTGCGAGCAGCAGGGCGAGCAGCGGCAGCACGCCGAGCTCCCAGCTCCAGTTCACGGATGCGCCGGCGGCGAACGCGGCCACCCCGGCGGTCGCCCCAGCCGCGATGGTGCGCCCCGCGAACGGGCCCCGACGAAGCGCCCCGGCGGCGCCCACCCCGAGCATGAGCGCCAGGCAGACCGCGAGCAGCGCGAGTCCCACCAGTCCAAGCTCGACGAGCGTCTCCACGTACAGGGAGTGGGCGTCGCGAACGAACTCGACGATCGCGGCATCGCGCGCCCACCACAGCTCGAAGCCCCCGGAGCCGATGCCCTTCAGGCGGTCGGTCTCCCAGCCCCGCAGCGCCGACTCCCAGTACTGAATGCGGTTGCTGCCCGACAGATCGTCGAGACGGCCGAAGAGGTCGCCACCGGCAGAGCTCGACACCTGGGCGCTGGTGAACTCACGCCACTTGTCCGATGCCAGGTTGGGCACGCCTGCCAGCACCGCCCCGGAGACGCTCAGCACCGCGATCGCCGCCAGCGCGGCGAAGCCGGCGCGGCGCGACGGCCGCGTCCAGGCGGGCCGGGTCCCGTGGCGCAGGGCGAGCGCCAGGCCACCTTGCAGCAGGGCCACCGCAGCGCATATGACCAGCAGATAGACGAGCATGTCGTCGGCCTGCTCGCGGCCCGCCGCCGTCGAGAGGCCGTGGCGGAAGTCGAGGCGATCGGCGGCCGCCGACACGAGCACGGCGGCGCCTGCGCCGGTGAAGACGAGCGTCGCCAACCGCGCCAGACGATCCGGGGCCAGCGCGATCCAGACCAGCAGGCCCACGGCGGCGCCGAGAAGCCCGCCGCGCGAGCTGCTGAGGTAGAGCATCAGCAGCAGAACGGGCACCGCGCTCGCGCTCATCGCCTTGCCGACGATGGTTCTGGCCGTGACGGCGGCGGCCAGCACAACCGGGATCCCGATGGCGGCGAACGACCCGACGCCGTCGGAGTAGTTGAGGGGATAGCTCAGCCGATTGCCCGCACCCGGACCGAAGAACGTGATGAGGTCGTTGGCCGGAAACCAGTCTGGACGGATGCGCGACAGCACCGCCAGCAGGCCGATGGCCGCGCAGGCCATCGCGGCGCCGTGCAGCGCGCTGCGCGCCGTGCGGGCGTCGAGTGCACAGGCTGCCAGGACGAGGATCCCGAGGTAGGTGACGACGCGGGCGAGCTCGAGCACGCTGCGCTCCGCGCTGCTCGACCATGCGATGCCCAGGCCCGTCCAGGCGGTGAACAGCACGAACGCGGCGAGCAGGGCCAGCGTGGTGCGACCCGGCCGCACGGCCGGCAGGATCCCGGCCAACGCGCCGACGAGCAGCACCCACCAGATCGCGAGGCCGATCTCGCCACGCACTACCGCGTCGTAGCCGCCACCGCGCAGGCCGAGGTAGAGCACCGGGGCAAACGTGAGCAGCCAGGCCGCAGCGGCAGGCAGGTCGGCCCGGACGCTCATTCGCCTCGTGGCGGCTACGGGACGGCTGGCGGCGTGATCCATCGACTGCACGTACGTGCCGGGAGCAATTCGGCTGACGTCAGCTCCACACCGGCGATCACGTAGGTCATCTCGATGCCTCCATCTTTTCCTCCGCCACGCGGTCGGCGCGTCCTCCTGATCGCCCTCGTCGGCCTGCTCGTAGCTCCTGCGGCCGCGCAGTCGCGCTCGGCCAAGCTGACGCTGGGGATCGCGGACACGCCGTTCTCCGATCCCGCGGCCCCTCGATCCGACGACCCATGGCTACAGAGGACCGTGGACGTGGGCGCGCAGCTCGTGATGCTCGGCGCGAGCTGGCGCTCCCTCGCCCCCGATCAGCCGCCGCCTGGGTTTCGCCCAACCGATCCTGCCGATCCGGCGTATGACTTCGGGCGCCTGGATGCCCAGGTGCGCGCGCTGGCCGCCCGCGGCCGCAAGATCGGCTTGACGGTCAGCCAGGCGCCGGTCTGGGCAACCCAATCCGGCGCCCCGAGCGCGGCCGAGCGCGCGTCGTGGCGCCCCAGCGCGGCGATGTTCGGCGAGTTCGCACGTGCGCTGGCGGCTCGCTACAACGGCGCCTTCCCGGATCCGCTGCAGCCAGGCCGCACCCTGCCGAGCATCTACGCCTTCCAGGGATGGACGGAGCCGAACCTCACCTCGCACCTGGCGCCGCAGTGGAGCGGCAGCGGGCGAGACGCCCGTCCGGCTGCGCCGGCTCATTACCGGCGCATGCTCAACGCGTTCTACGCCGGGATCAAGGCCGTCCATCGGCGGGCGCTCGTGGTGACCGCAGGGACCGCGCCGTTCGGCGACCCGGTCGCAGGCGGCCAGCGGATGGCCCCGGCGCTCTTCTGGCGCGAGGTCTTCTGCCTGCGCGGACGCGCGCTGCGTCGCCTGCGCTGTCCCGACCCTGCCCGCTTCGACGTCGTCGCGCACCACCCGTACTCGGTCGGCGGCCCACGCCGGCGCGCGCTGAACACCGACGACATCTCGATCCCCGATCTGCACAAGCTCACCCGCCCGCTGCGCGCAGCCGAGCGGTCAGGACGAGCGCTGCCGCGCAAGCAGCACCGCCTGTGGGTGACCGAGTTCTCCTGGGACACGCGGCCGCCGGATCCCGACGGCGTGCCGGCTGCCCGCCACGTCCGCTGGATGGCCGAGGCTTTCGAGCAGTTCTGGCGCCAGGGCGTCGACACGATCGCCTGGTTCCGGCTGCGCGATCAGGCGGGCCCGCCGTTCAACACGACGTACCAGTCGGGTCTGTTCACGCTCGCCGGTGAGGTCAAGCCGGCCGCCGGTGCCTTTCGCTTCTCGATCACGGCTCGCAGGCGCGGTGCTCGGATAGCCGTCTGGGTGCGGCTGCCCGCCGACGGAGTGCTGCGCGTCCAGCGACGCGTTGGCAACTCGTGGAGGACGATCGCCGCCCGGCGCGGACGCACCGGCGCGGTGAAACTCCTCAATCTGCGCGCTCCGCGCGGAGCCCGCATCCGGGCCACGCTCGGAGATCTGACCACCATCACATGGTCAACATGAGCGCCTGGACCGTGACCATGTCCTACCGTAGTGGCATGCGCCGAGCCTCATTGCTCGTCACGCTGCTTGTCGCCGTCCTTGGTTGCGCGGCCCCCGCGGGAGCTCAGCGGTCAAACGCACCGCCTGGCAACTCCGGCGTGGACGAATACCTCGAGACGGTCCCGGAGGCCGGAGGACACCAGCCCACGAGGCGCGACCCGAGCAACTCGCCGCTCAGCGCCGCCACCAGGGAGCGGCTCGAGCGCGCAGGCGCGGACGGCCAGGCCGCCGCCGACCTTGCCGAGCGCAGCAGCCCGAAGCCGGATGAGAACGACACCCCGGCGGTCGCGTCGCCACGTGGCGATCCCGGCGTGGTCCGCCCGCTCGTGCGTGCGGCCGGCGGTTCGGGCGACGGCATGGGTCTATGGCTTCCGATCCTGCTCGCCGTGGTCGCCGCCGGGGCGCTGACGTTCGGGATCTTGAAGTGGCGGCGCTCTGTGCGGGAGTGAGCCATTGCAGGCTTTCTCGCAAAGTTGTCAGCGCGCCCGGTACCTTCGCGTACTGTCGGTTACATGCAGTGAGCCGCAACCGATGCCGTGGCGGGATGCAGCACGACGGCGCCTGTCGCTTGGCACGCACACAACCGAAGGGAACACCGTGAAGAAGGTCTTGTTCTTGCTGGTCACCGTGATCGGTGTGGCGTGCTTCGCCGCTCCAGCCCAGGCGCAGCAGACGACGTGCCCGCCCGGTCAGACCGGCAACTTCCCCTACTGCCAGACGGTGCCGCCGCTGCCGCCCGCCGCCTGCGCGAAGTTCACGGCCAAGCTGTCCCTGGCCCGGGCGACGATCGACCGGGTCAGGCGCACGATCTCGATCCTGGCGCCGATCACTCGCCTGGCCTCGGGGTCGGTGCAGATCACCCTGCATGCGGCCGGCCGCAGGACCACGTTCACCGCTCCGATCGACAGCGCCGCCGGCTACATCCGCGTTACTCGCTCGATCACCCGCGCCCAGGCCCGGCTCGGCACCGGGATCCTCACGATCGCCTACCCGGGCGACGGTGACACGCGTTCGCAGGTGGTGCGCCTGCGCGCCGCCAACAACCGGGCAGCGCTGGCGGTCCAGCGGCCGACGATCACGCCGCAGGGGTTCCTGCGCGCCGAGGGCACGGTATCGGTCCGGGCGATCGGCGTCGTGCGGGTGCAGATGGAGTACACCGATGGCGCGACCGGGGAGACGGTGACCATCCAGCGCAAGGCGGCGATCCAGCGCGGGCGCTGGAGTCTCAACGCGCAGATCCCCGCGGACATCCTGGCGCGCCTGTTGCTGCGCTGCGGCACGGTCCACTCCTACACGCTGTTCACGGGCTACATGCCGCGGCGGATCCGCGGCGAGATGCGCTCCTACCAGGTGCTGCCTGCCCGGTAGCTGAACACCGAACTGCTGCGCGTTGGGCTCCCAGGTGGGATAGTGCCCCGTCACTTCGTCCCTGGGAGCCCTTGTGAAACGGATGTTCATCGCGCTGATCGCCGGCATGGGCGTGGCATGGCTTGTCACCGGCGCCCAGGCGCAGCAGCAGCAGTATCCGCTGCCGACGAATACGACTGTGGGGTCGACCGTGCCGCGGCCGGCCACCCCCCAGCCGGCGCCGGCACCCGATCTGGCCAACTGCAGAAAGCAGACGCCGAAGATGTCGATCGCGCGCGCGAGCTTCGACCGCGTCAACCGCACGACCTCGATCCTCGCGCCGATCTCCACGCTGGCCTCCGGGATCGTCGACGTCGAGCTGCTCGGCGGCGGGCGCGTGACGGAGTTCACGCTGCCGATCGACTCGGCGCGCGGGCGCATCCGCGCGACGCGCGGCATCGACGCCGCGCAGGCGCGCGCGGCGACCGCGATCCTCACGCTGCGCTACCCCGGCGACGCCGACACGCGCGCGCAGACCCTGCGCCTGCGCGCCGCCCTGAAAGCGGCCAAGCTGTCCGCCCGGCGACCCACGATCAGCCCGGCCGGCCAGCTCGACGCCGTCGGGGCGATCACGAAGCGGGCCAAGGGCATCGTGCGCCTGTCGCTGGAATGGGTCAACCGCGCCGACGGGTCGATCGCCGTCCTCGAGCGCCAGGCGATCATCCGCGGCGGCCGCTGGGTCATCCGGTCGCAGCTTCCGGCCGGCGTCATGAACCAGCTCGCCAACCGCTGCAGCACGGTGCAGTCCCACGTCGTGTTCACCGGCTTTCAGCCGCTGCTCATGCGCGGTGAGGTGCGCTCGTTTCAGGTGATGCCGGCGCCGTAGCGGTGACGGCGGCGAACGCCGCCTTCTACGACGAGCTCGCGGTCGCCGACCTCGTCGCGTGGCTGGGCGACGACGCCCGCGCCGGAGCCTTCGACGCCATCGTCGCGGCCGACGTGCTCGTGTACTTCGGCGACCTGCGCGCGCCGCTCGAGGCCGCCGCCCACGCGCTGCGGCGCGGCGGGGTGCTGGTCTTCACCACCGAGCGCGGGGACGGCGGCGGGGCGGCGGCAGCGGGCTTCGCGCTGGAGCCGAGCGGCCGCTTCAGCCACGACCCGCACTACGTGGGGGCGGTCGCCGCCGCGGCCGGGTTCGAGGCGCTCGAGGCGGGCGCGCTCTCCTACCGCGTCGAGGGCGGCGAGCCGGTCGCCAGCACGCTCGTCTGCCTCCGGCTCGCCTGACCGCGACACCGGCTTCACCGGCGGCGCGGCGTGGCGTGGCGCGGCGTCGCGGCGCGCCTACCGCCGCCGGCCGAGCGTGAGCCGCATCAGCCGCCGGCGTGGGGCAGGCGCCCACCCGGCCCCGCCTACGGCCGCCGCGGCGGCCAGCGAGAGCGCCTCGCCGCCGTGCGTGCCGGAGAAGAACCGCCGCCGGCCCGCGTGAGCCGCCTCAACCACCGGCGCGCGGCAGGCGCCCGCCCGGCCGCCCGCCCGTGAAGCGGAGGAAGGCGTTCCAGGCGGGCTTCGGAGACCCGGCCTGGTCGAACAGCCCGACGCTCGGCCCCCACCACGGCGCCTCGGCGGGCAGGTAGCCCCGATCCTGCAGCGTCACGAGCGCGACGCGCTGCAGCCGCAGCCGCGAGGCGGCGGCGATCAGTGCCCGCAGGGTCCGGGTGAGCTTCGCGGCCTGGCCCGACCGCGTCGTCCGAAACGGCGAGCGCGGCCCCCCGGTGGACCAGCCGAGCTCGGTGACCCAGATCGGCGTGCTGCGGTCCCCGCGGCGGTTCATCAGCGCCCGCACCGCGTCGAGCTTCGCGAGGACCTGCGGCGCATCCTCGGCATACGGGTGCAGCGCGACGACGTCGAAGACCGATCGGGCGCCGGGTTGCGCGTAGATCGCGCGCACGAAGTCGAGCATCGGTGTGCCGAGCCTGGAATCCGGCAGCCCGGCCAGGACGACTCGCGCCTGCGGATCGACGGCCCGCAGCCGCGCGCGCGTCAGCCGCACCAGCCGCACGTAGCCCGCCGCGTCGACGGCCGGCCGCCAGTACGCCGGCAGATTGGGCTCGTTCCACACCTGATAGGCGGTGAGCGGGATCGGCTCGAGCCGCGGGTGGGCCCGCCAGAACGTGCCGCCGCGGCCGTAGCGTGCGGCGACCGCGGTGACGAAGGTCGCCCACGCCGTGCGGTCGGCGCGCGTGCGCGGGTGCCGGAAGCGCTGCCCACCGCCGGGCGAGCCGAGCAGGACGGGCAGGACGTGGATGCGTTCCCGCGCGGCGCCCGCCATCACCGCGTCGTAGGGCGCCCAGCGCGCGCCGGCGGTGGCGGCGTCCCCGGGGCCGGTGATCAGCACGCGCAGCGTGCGGACACCGCCTCGCGTCATCATCGCGAAGTCCCGCTCGGTGGGAAAGGTCCACGCCTGCATGCCGAAGAACGTACGGCCGGGCGCTGCCGCGACCGCGGGCGCGGGCACCATGCCGGCCAGCGCCCCCGCGACGAGCGCGGTCACGATCCCCAGCCGACGAGCGGCGACGCGACGGTCCATGGCCCGCCGGCCGTGCCGGGGGCGGGGCGTCGGTGTGCGCGGGCGGCTTACGAAGCGGTCGCCGACGACGCGCGCCGGCGGGTCGAGGCGATGCCGACGCTGCCGGCGGCGAGGAGACCCAGCCCGATCAGCGCGATCAGCGAGATCTGGCCACCGGTGAACGGCAGCCGGTTGGCCTGCGCGTTGGTGATCTCGCGAACCTGGACCGGCGTGGCCCCGCTGTCCGCGGCGCCCTGCGCTGCGTCGTCGCCGGTGCTGGCCGGCGCGCTGTACTGATCGCCGAGCGGGCTCTGCGCCGCGGCACTGGGAACCGCGACGACGAACATCGCGACGAGGACGATCATGACCAACCGGGCGGAACGCAACATAAGGCTCTTCCTCTGCCGTGGGGATGCCTAGCTCTCTAGGTTGTAGCGCATCGCCCGGTCGCTCGCCAATCCGGGCGGGAGCCTGCGGCCTCACTTGGCGCCGACGAAGCCTGGTGGCAGCGGCATCCGCGGGTTGAGCGCGCTGGCCCGGTTCATGCGCGCCCGCGCCTTGGACCCCTCCCCGACGCGCCGCAGGACGATCGCGTAGTCGCGCTGCAGAAGCCAGTTGTTGGGATCGCGCCGCGCGGCGGCCTGCAGCGCCGCCCGCGCGGGCTCCAGCCGCCCGAGGCCCAGGTAGGCTCGCCCGCGCGTGGCGGCCGCGCGCCCTCCGGCCTCGCCGTCGAGGTCCTCCAGCTCGGCCAGCGCCTGCTCGTAGCGCTCGGCGGCGAGCGCGCTCTGGCCGCGCTCCAGCGCGGCCTCGTCGCCGGTGCTGAGCGCGAGGTGCACGCCGAGCGCAGCACACACGACGGCGACGGCGATGAGCGGAAGACGCGCTGCGGGCATCGGCGGCGCGAGGCTATCGTGCGAACGCGGCCCGCACGGCGAACGCCTACAGTCCGGCAGCCGATGCAGCCGGATACAGCTCATGCCGGCGGCGCGCCGCCGGGCACCGGGGCGCCGGCGGCGACCCTGCTGAGGCGCGCGTGGCCCGCGGTGCCGGCGATGGCGATCGCGATGGTCATCCTGCTGCGGCTCGCCTTCGACCAGGGCGGCTACTTCCCGGCCGCCTACACCTCGGCCGGGGCGATCGCGTTCATCGCCCTCGCGGTGTTTCTGGTGCGGCCCGGGCCCGGGCGAGCGCGGCTCTCGACCCACGCGCTCGTCGCGGTCGGCGCGCTGGCGGCGTTCGCCGGCTGGACGGGCCTCTCGCGGGCGTGGTCGGTGATGCCCGACGTGGCCATGCTCGACATGCGCCGCGCGATGCTCTACCTCGCGCTGTTCGGGCTCGCCCTGCTCGCGGCTCACGGCGCACGCAACACGCGACTGCTGGTGTGGAGCGTGCTCGCCGTCATCGTGGTGATCGCGGGCGCGGGCCTGCTGAGCCGGCTGCAACCCGATCTCGTCGCGTCGTCGAGCGATGCGTTGTTCGCGCTGCTGTACCGGCTCGACCATCCGCTGCGCTACTGGAACGCGTTCGGCGCGCTGGCGTCGCTCGGCACCGTGCTGGCGGTCGGACTCGCCGCCGATGCGCGCGCGGCCGTGGTCCTGCGGGCCGCTGCGGCCGGCGCCGCGACGCTGCTCGCCGTGGCGATGTACCTGTCGCTCTCCCGCGGCGCCTGGCTTGCCCTCGTCGTCGGGCTCGCGGCCCTGGTGATCCTCGCCCCCCACCGCGGAGCGCCGGCGCTCAGCCTCGTCATCACGGGCGGCGCCACCACGCTCGCGATCCTGCGGTTGCGCGGCTATCCGGCGCTCGTCGAGGATCCGAACGCCGGCAGCGGGCAGGCGGCACAGGGGACCGCCTTCACCCGCGAGCTGATCGTGCTCGTGCTGCTGGCCGCGGGGGCACAGGCCGCGCTGGCCTGGGCCGGCACGAAACCCCTGCTCGTCAGCCAGATACGGACGATCCGCCGCTCGGCGCTCATCGCGGTCGGCGCCGTGCTGCTGGTCGCCGCCGTCGCCACCTACACGGTCCAGGGCGACGCCGCGGAGGGCAGCGTCACCGCCGCCGTGAACGACACGAACGATTGGCTGGACCGCCAGTGGCAGGACTTCCTCAATCCCGCCACCGTGCCGGGCGCGGGCACCGACCGTCTCACGTCGGCCGAGGGGTCGCGCAGCGAGGCCTACCGCGTCGCGATCGACGGCTTCGAGGCGCAGCCGCTGCTCGGCGAGGGCGCCGGCTCCTATGAGGTCCGCCACGCGCGCGACCGCAAGATCGACGAGAAGATCCGCGACGCGCACTCGCTGGCGCTGCAGACGCTGAGCGAGCTCGGGGCGGTGGGGCTGCTGCTGCTGCTCGGGTTCATCGGGGCGGTGGCGGCGGCCGCGCGGCGAGCGCTCGCCGGCAAGGGCGCGCTGCGGCCCGCCGAGGCGGCCGCGGTGTCCGCGGCGTGCGTGGTGTGGCTGGCCCACGCGTCGGTCGACTGGGACTGGGAGATGCCGGCGCTGACGGGCACGGCCTTCGTGCTGTGCGCGACGCTGTTCGAACGCGGCCGCCGGCGCCGCTCCCCGGGGTCGCGATCGGCGGGCGCGGGATGAGGCTACACGTGGTGCACAGGCTGGTCAGAACGTCCGCCAGGGTGCTCGCGCCCTGGTGTTACAGCTACGGATGGCGGTGGGACGCGTGACGGGGATCATCCCGAGTGAGCCGGCCGAGGAGCGAGCCCAGGTACAGGCCGGGCTGCTGCCCGCTCGCTACGGGTACTCCATGCAGTCGGTGTTTCTCGAACACGTCTCACCCCTGCTGGTGTCGGACATGGCGATCCTCGACCTCGGGGCCGGCCGCAGCCCGACGCTCGCGCCGGAGTACCGCCCCGCCGGCTGCCGGTACATCGGCCTGGACGTCTCCGAGCCCGAGCTGCGCTGCGCGCCACCCGGTGCCTACGACGACGTGCTCGCGCACGACATCACGCGGCCGCTGCGGTCACCTGAGCGTTTCGACCTCGTGCTCAGCTGGCAGGTGCTCGAACACGTCAAGCCCATCCAGGCGGCCCTGGACAACGTGCGCGCGGTGCTGCGTCCCGGCGGGACGATGGTGGCACAGGTATCGGGCGCGTTCGCCGCGTTCGCCCTGCTGGCGCGGGTCGTGCCCCACCGGATCCGGGTGCGGGCGATGGCGCGCTTCCTCGGCCATCCCGAGGAGATGAAGTTCCCGACCTATTACGACCGCTGCTGGGCGTCGGGGCTCGAGCGCGTCCTGGGTGCGTGGTCGTCGGTGACGGTGGTGCCGTATTACCGGGGCGCGGTGTACTTCGGCTTCTCCCGGCCGCTGCAGCGTGCGTACCTGGGCTATGAATCGGCGATCGCCCGGCGCACCGTGAAGAACCTCGCCACACACTATCTCCTGATCGCCCGGCGTTGACCTGATGGCGGAGCTCGTGGTTGGCATCGGTCTGTTGACGCAGGGCGCGGAGCAGTTCACCGGCACGGCGACGTACATCCGCGAGCTGTTGCTGGAACTGAGAGAGCGCAACGGCGCCGTGCGCTTCGAGGCCCTGTGCAACGACCATGCGCTCAGCTTCTTCGCGAGCTGCGCGTCACCCACGGTCGTCCTCAAGCCGGCGCGCGACCATTACGCCGGGACGTCTCGCGCCCGGCGGGCCGGGTCGGTGGTCCGCGCGCGCGCACGACCGCAGAGCCTGCGCCGGCAGTTGGGTGATGTGCAGATCGTTCACTACCCCCTGACGCTGGGGGTGCCGTCCGTCCGCGTTCCCACCATCGTCAGCCTGCACGACGTGCAGCATCACGACATGCCCGAGCACTTCTCGCCCGCCGTGCGGCTGTGGCGGCGGATGTACTACGACCGGCCGGCGCGCAACGCGACGCTGATTCACACCCTGAGTCGCTACTCCAAGGGACGGATCGTCGATGCGCTGGGCGTCAGCCCCGAGCGGGTGGTCGTCATACCCCTGGCGGTCGATCACGCGCGCTTCCGGCCGGAGGCGCCGCGCGACGAGGAGCTGTTGCAGGCGATGCCGCTCCCGCCCCGCTTTCTGTTCTATCCGGCGACGCTGTGGCGCCACAAGAACCACGTCGAGCTGCTGGACGCCATGACGATGGTCGAGGACGACGAGCTGCATCTCGTGCTGTGCGGCGGATCGCTGGGGCGGCGCGCGGAGATCCTGGCCGCGGCCGAGCGCCGCGGGCTGGCGCATCGCGTGCACCACTTCGGCTTCATCTCCGACCTCGCGCTGCCCGCCGTCTACCGGCGCGCCACGGCGCTCGTCTTCCCCAGCCAGTACGAGGGCTTCGGGGCGCCGACGCTGGAGGCCATGGCCAGCGGCTGTCCGGTCGCCGCGTCCTCGGCGGGCCCACTGGCCGAGATCTGCCGAGACGCGGCGATCGACCTGACGCCGGACGATCCGCGTCAGATGGCCGCGGCCATCGACCGCGTCGCCGGCGACACCGCGCTGCGCACGGAGCTGCGCGAGGCCGGGCTCACGCGAGCCCGCGAGTACTCGTGGGTGCGCGTCGCCGACGCCCATCTCGCTGCCTATCGCCTGGCCGCCGAGACCTAGCATGCGACCGCTTCGTCTGGGGATGCTGACCGGCTGTGCGGTCCCGTACAAGGCTCCGGTCTACCGCGGGCTCGCCGCCACTCCCGGCGTGGAGTTCACCGCGATCTTCGCCTCGAGCGCCGGCGTGCGCTCGTCGGACCTCGGCTACTCCCAGGATGTCGCGTGGGACGCCGACCTGCTGGCCGGCTACCGCAGCATCTTCCTGCGCCGCGCCGACACGTCACCGATCCTGGGGACGTCGTACTGGACCGTGCGCGACCCTGACATCATCTCGGTGCTCGCGCGCGGTCGCTTCGACGTGCTGTGGCTCGACGGCTACAACTCACTCACCTACTCACTGGCGATCCTGACACAGACGATGCTCGGCCGAGCTTTGCTGTTTCGCGAGGAGCAGACGCTGCTGCATCCGCGGCGGCTGGGAGTGACGCTCGGCAAGGAGGTCGCGCTGCGAGCGCTGCTGAGCGGCCGACACGCCCTCTACATCAGCAGCGAGAATCGTCGCTGGTTCGAGCATTACGGCGTGCCTCCGCAGCGGTTGTGGTCCGCGCCCTACTCCGTCGACAACGCGTTCTTCCAGGCCGAGGCGTCGCGCCTGCGCTCGCAGCGGCCCGCCCTGCGGGAGCGCTTCGGGATCGCCGCTGATGCCGGCCCCGTCGTGCTGAGCGTCGGCCGTCTCATGGACAAGAAGCAGCCGGAGTTCACCCTCGAGGCGTTTCGCCGCGTGCGCGCCCGGCATCGGTGCTCGCTGCTCTTCGCCGGATCGGGTCCCCTCGAGGCGCGGCTGCGTGAGACGGTGGCGCGCCGGCAGGTTCCCGACGTGCACTTCGCCGGGTTCCTGAACCAGACCGAGGTGTCACAGGCCTACGCCTGCGCTGACGTGTTCACCCTGCTGTCGCGCGAGCACGAGACGTTCGGCGTCGTCGTGGCCGAGGCGATGAACTTCGGGTTGCCGGTGATCGTGACCGAGAAGGTCGGCTGCCACGCCGACCTCGTGCTGCGCGAACACAACGGCTTCGTCGTCCCCGTCGACGACCCGCAGCCCGCCGCGGACGCGCTGGAGCGCCTGGTCTGCGACGCGCAGCTGCGCGCGCGGATGGGTCGCGCGTCGCGTGAGCGCATCGACGAGTGGACTCCGCAGCACACGATCGGGGGCATCCTGGACGGGTGTCGTGCGGTCACCGGCGAGGGCGCGGGCATCGCGACCCCCGCCGGCTGACGGGCCGGCGGGCGGGCGGGCGGGCGATGAGGCTGGGCAAGCGGCGTTCCCCGGCGGCGTCGGCGGCGCCGGGTGCGGCGACGGCGACAGCGACGGCGGAGGCGGCCGGCCGGCCGCTGTCGGTGCGCCGGGCCCTGCGGGGCAGCGTCCTGACCGCCCTGTCGGGCCAGGCCGCGCTGATCGTCAGCGGCGTGGCCGTCGCGCGGATGCTCGGCGTCGAGAACCGCGGCAACCTCGCGCTGCTGACGGTGCTGCCGTTGATGATCACGCTCTTCGGAACTCTCGGCCTTCCGCTGGCGATGACCTACGAGATCGCCCGCGAGCGCTGGATCGCGCGCCCGCTGCTGCGCCAGCTGCGGCCGTTCATCGTCCGGCAGACCCTGCTGCTCATGCTGGTGCACCTGGCGGTGGTGGTCGTGCTCGTGCGAGAGCGGGCGGACGAGGTCCAGCTCGCCGCATGGTTCACGGCGCTGGCGGTGCCGTCGTTGATGGCCCTGCAGTACGGGCTCGCGATCCTGCAGGGCCAGCAGCGCTACCGGCCGTTCAACGTCCTGCGGCTGGCCCCGGCGCTGCTCTACGCCAGCCTGGCGCTGGTGCTCTTCGTCGCGAGCGCGGGGACGCTCCCGGTGCTGGCGGGCGGCTTCGCGGCGTGCTGGCTGGTCGTCGGCGCCGCCACGATCGGCCTGGCCGTCGCGGGCTCGGAGGCGGGCGTACCGGGCGCCGATCTGCCTCCCACCCGCCAGCTCGTCAGGTTCGGCCTGCGCGGCGTCCTGGGCTCGACCTCCCCGAGCGACGGCGCCGGGCTGGACCAGGTCGTGGTCGGGCTGTTCCTGTCGGCGCGAGCGCTCGGGCTGTACGTCGTCGCCGCGGCGTTCATGAACCTCTCGCGGCTCGTCACCCAGAGCATCGGCCTCGTGGCCTATCCGAACGTCGCCGGGCGGCGCACCCCGGCCGATGCCACCCGCGCGATGTGGCGCTTCACGGCGCTCGGCGCCGCGGCGGCGCTGGCGATCACCGTCGTGCTGGAGCTCAGCGTCGACCACCTGATCGAGTGGCTGTTCGGGGCGAGCTTCGCCGCGGCGGACGGCGTCGCGCACGTGCTCCTGATCGCCGCCCTGTTCGCCGGTGCGCGTCGCGTCCTCAGCGACGCCGCGCGCGGCGCCAACCGCCCGCTCGTGGGAACGGTCGCCGAGATCGTCTCCTGGGTGTGCCTCGTCCCGGCGCTGGTGGTCCTCACGCCGCTGTTCGGTCTGCACGGCGTGGCCGCCGCGCTCGTCCTGGCGTCGGCCGCCGGCCTGCTCGTGCTCATCCGCGGGGTCCGAACGCCCGCCCGGGCAGCACCGCCTCCGGTCCCCTGACCGCCCACCGGCGATCCCTATGCTCCCTGCCCGATGAGGATCTGCGGCTAGACGGCATGCACCCGCTCAAGAAGGTCGTGAAGGCCAGCGTGCGCCGGCGCACCCGCTTTCACACCGAGCGCGGCCAGCTCATGCCGGCCTCGGCATGGGCGCGCCTGCCGCGGTCGGTGCGCACGCGCCTGCGCAAGGTGGAGCCGGCCGCGCCGTGGATGGTGCCGGCCGCCGTCGAGCGCCTGGACGAGCTGATCGAACCGGACTGGATAGTGCTGGAGTTCGGCTCGGGCGCATCGACCGCGTGGTACGGGGCGCGGGCGGGCCGGGTGATCTCGTTCGAGGACGATCCTGCGTGGCACGCGATCGTCAGCGCGCGCCTCGCCGAGGCGGCGCTGGATCGCTGTGAGGTCCGCCAGGTCCCGCTGCAGGACTTCGTGGCGGCGGCGTCGGACTTCCCGCCCGCCTCGTTCGACCTCGTGGTGGTGGACGGCAACGAGCAGCCCGGGGCGACCCGCAACGACTGCGCGGCCGTGGCGCACGCGCTCATCAAGCCCGGCGGCGTCCTCGTCGTCGACGACTCCGACATCGACGGGTACCAGCCGCTGTTCGAGCAGTTCCGGGGCTGGGAGTGGGAGCGCTTCGTGGGGATCAAGCACCGCCCGTTGATGGCCGTCGAGACGTCGATCCTCCGGCGACCCGCCGCGGGCTAGTACACCCGGCCGGAAGTTCTGCGAGGTTTTCCCGGATGCCCGGCCGTGATCTGACGGTCGCCGGTGACCCGCCTTCGTGGTGGTGGCACGGGGGCGGGCGCCGGCGGCCGTCAGGCACGGATCGGGCGCCGGGAAAACCCGCAGAACTTGCGGATGGGTGTACTAGACGGAGCGACCCGCCCTCCGCAAATCATCGCCCGTTCGGCGAGGCGGCGATGCGGTAGAGCACGTCGTGGGGCGACAGCCGCGCCACGTACTCGTAGCGCGAGCCCAGCACGGCCTCGACCGCGGCCTGCGCCGTGTCGTCGACGATCTCGACGAGCATGATGCTCGGCGACCAGCGGTCGAAGTCCAGGCCGGCGAGCGCGGCCGCCTCGAGTCCCTGGATGTCGAGGCTGAGGAAGTCGACGCGCTCCACGCCGGCCTCGGACAGGACCTCCGTCAGGGTCCGCGTCGGAACCACGACGTCGTAGGACTTGTCCCACTCCCAGCACGAGACCGGGCGGGGTCGTCCGTCGAGCGCGACCTCGGACATCATGTCCGCGTACGTCATGACCACCTCGTCCGTCGGATGATCGGGCGCGACGAGCGCGCACTGGTAGACCTGACAGCGCGGGCGATGCTTGCGGCAGCGCGCCGCGAGCACCGGAATCGGCTCGACGAGGACGCCGTTCCAGTTGCGGAAGCGTTCGAGGAAGTACGTGTTGCTCTTGCGAAACCCGTCGTTGGCGCCCGCCTCCACGAACACGCCCCCGTCCGGCAGGTACGGCTCGACCTTGCGATCGAGGTCGTGCAGCGCCGTGCGGGCGAAGCGGTCCGATCCGCACCGCTCGAACAGGCGGCAGCGCCACCGCTTCAGGATCCGCAGTGCGACGATGGCTCGGCCGACGGGCCAGAGCTTGCCGCCGATCACCTGACGGCCACCCGTCGGGGCCGGGACAGCTTCGCCGCGTGGGGAGCGCGCGCGCCGGCGGCGGGCGTCGGGTCGGGCGGCGCGGGCGTGGTCGGGTCGCTCGCCGAGAGCAGTCGTCTGTGCACGAGCGCCAACGCTAGCGCGAGGCCGACGGGCACGTAGAGGTAGCGGTCGTAGATCGCGTTGCCGACCAATCCGAACAGCAGCCAGACCGACAGGCTCGCTCCCGCGCCGGCGGCGAGCGTCATCAGCCACGGTGGCGAGCCGTGCGACGGGAGCGCCAGCCAGCGGGTTCGTCGCAGGATCGCCCACGCGAACACGAGGAATCCCAGCAGGGTGAGGACTCCGCCCGCCTGCAGCAGTTGCAGGTAGATGTTGTGGGCGGTCCGCACGACCTCGAAGCCCCCGCCGATCAGCACGTGCTCGCCGGCAGCGTCGACGGACTCGCGCAGGGTCACGATCCGCTCCTGATCGCTCTGCGCCGCGCCGCCCCCGCCGCCCAGGCGCTCGAGCGCGACCGAGCCGGTCAGCTGGCTGTTTCCCAGCACGGCGACGAGCACCGCGAACGTGACGACCGGCGCCGCGAACATCAGCACCGTCCTGCGCATCCGGTGGGTCGCGACGCCCAGGAGGAAGACCACGCCGGCGCCGGCCACCGCGGCGAGCAGGGCGCCGCGCGACCCGCTCTCGACGACGCCCACGACGAGCAGCGGCACGAGCGCCACGGCGGCGAGCCCGCGCAGGCCGCCGGACCCCAGCCGGGCGATCGCCACCGGCAGCGCCATCGCGGCGACCAGGCCCAGGTGGTTGGGGTGATACGTCAGGCCGGGCGCACGGTCGGTATAGGTGACGAAGTCGATCGACGTCAGCGACATGCCGATGTGCGTGACGCCCAGGATGTCGAGCGCGCCGACCGCGCTGTTGACCCCCGCCGCCAGCAGCCAGACGTCCACGATGCGCTGGATCCGGTGCGGCGTGTCGGCCGCGAACATGATGACCAGCGGCATGACCGTGAGTGCGACGCTGAACCGCAGGGCCGACTCCAGCGACCCGGCATCGTCGGCCGCCATGCTCGACAGCAGGCCCATCGCGAGGATCGCGACGCACCCCACGACGAACCCGCCCGGCACCACCCCGCGCTCATGGCCGCGGCGCAGCCACACCCCGGCCACGAGGACCGCGGCCAGGACCAGCGCGATGTCGCCGTAGGTCATGTTCGTGGTCGCCCGCAGCGCGTTGCAGGTCACCAGCGGGATGGCCACGAGCACCAGCGCGTACGCGGCCCGGCGCAGCGGATCGCGTACGTCCACCGCCTCGGGCTGCGGGCGGGCCGGCGCCACGCCCCTGCCAACCGTCACGAGGTGACCTCGTCCCCGGTGTACACGCCCGCGTGGCGATCGAGCCTGTGTGAGCGCCCGCGCAGGAAGTAGTTGGGCGCCCGGCGAGGCACGTCGGCGGACGGCGGAAAGTCGCCCGGCAGGTCGTCGCGCACGAAGAACGCGTTGTTGCCGGTAAGTTCGGTGTGCACGAGGCGATAGCCCTTGCGCGCGGCGAGTGACTCGAGCGCGCGGATCGACGCACCGTAGAAGGCGGTGCCGACGGTTTCACCCCGCGGCTGGATGAGTTCACGTTCGGCGCCCAGCGCGGCGTTGTACTCGATCACGACGATACGGGGACGGGAGGCGTCGACGGCCTCCCACAGGTGATAGTCGTCACCGTCGACGTCGATCGACAGGACATCGAGCTGCTCGGGCACCGCCGCAGCCGCGAAGGTCCGCTCGATGTTCTCCGGGGTCACCCTGGCCTGGCGAACCGTCACCCCGGCCGCGCTTGCGTACTTCGCCTGAAGCAGGGTGACCTGCTTGTCCGACGCGTCGAGGAAGAGCCCGTGCCAGCCGAAGACGTCGGCGAGCAGGAGGCAGTTGGCCTCGGAGCTCGCCGCGCCGATCTCCACGAAAAAGCGCGAGGCCACGCCGACTCGTCGCAGGATCTCGGCGAGCACCCCGTCCTCACCGTTCTGTGAGAAGACGCGCAACTCAAACGGTGTGAGCGCCAGGCCGCCCTCGGCCTCGGTCCCGGCCCGGTCCGCGCGACGGGCGATCTCGGCAAGCGCCAGAAAGGTCGATCGCGATGTGTCGGGGACGTGATGCAACGCGACCGCCGCCGCCACAGTCAGCTTGCGGACAACGCGTCCGCGCAGATCGGGTCGTCGCCTCATCGGCGCACAAGGCTACGTGACGCGGGGGAGGGCGAGACTGGCCTGTGCAGGATGCGGCGGCCGCGGCGAAGTGCGTCACACTACGGCTCGGCCCAGACCGGACCGGACCACGGATGAGCGACACGCGCCACGTATCCCTACGCGACTACCTGCGCGTTCTGCGCAACAACCGCACCGCGGTCATTGCCCTGACGATCCTCGTCGCCGGCCTGGCGGCCGCCTGGTCGCTGGCCCAGGAGCCGACCTACGTCGCGCAGGCGCGGGTGACCTTCCAGGAGGAGAGCCGCAGCAATGCCGAGGCGGGCCTGACCGCGGCCCAGACGCAGACCGCCGACCAGCTGGCGGCCGAGGGCGCCGCGACGATGCTGTCCAACGACGTCCTGCTGCGGGTCAAGCGCCGGCTGCAAAGCCCTCGCACCACCGCGCAGTTGCGCTCGATGCTCTCGACGAGCGTCGATCCGTCGAGCGCGCTCGTGACGGTGGAGGCGCGGACGAACGACAGGTCGCTGGCCGCCACCCTCGCCAACGAGGTGGCCCGCGGCGCGGTCACCATCCAGAAGAACACCGAGCGCGAGCGCTACGCCCGCAACGCCGATCGCGTGGAGAGCCAGTACGAGAAGCTGCGCGGCGAGGGCAGCGCCGGGAGCCGCACGGACTTCGCGCTCGCGACCCTGCTGGACCGCATCTCGACGCTGCGCACGCTGAGCCTCAACGCGACGCCCGCGCGCCTCGCCGAAGCCGCCTCCGTCCCGTCCGCCCCGGCCTCCCCCAAGCCGATCCGCAACACGCTGCTCGGCGGCGTGCTGGGGCTGCTCCTCGGGATCGGCGTCGCCTTCGTCCGCGACTCGCTCGACCGCCGCCTGCGCGACTCCGACGAGATCCAGCAGACGCTCGACCTGCCGGTCGTGGGGATGGTGCGCGTCGAGGCGCTGGGCAACGCCGCCTACGTCCCCAACGGGCGCGGGCCGATGACCGACCAGGACATCGAGAGCTTCCGGATCCTGCGCACGAACCTCGAGTTCCTCGACGTCGACCGCCCGATGACGACGGTGCTCGTGACCAGCCCGCTGCCCGAGGAGGGCAAGTCGACGGTCGCCGCGTCGCTGGCGGCCGCGAACGCCGCGGCCGGCAAGCGGACGCTGCTCGTGGAGTGCGACCTGCGGCGCCCGTCGCTGCCGGAGCGGCTGTCGGTGAAGCGCAGCCCGGGGCTCAGCGACTACCTCGCCGGCAAGGCCCAGGCCGGCGAGATCCTGCAGGTCGTGACGCTCTCGCACAGCGACCCGGCGGCGGCGGCCAACGGGGCCGGCGCCGGCACCGCCACCGCCGAGGCGGTCGCGGGCAAGCTCGTGGTCATCGCCGCCGGCTCCTACTCGATCCGCCCGGCGGAGCTGCTCGGCTCACAGCGCTTCCGCGACTTCCTCGACCAGGTCTCCGCGGCCTACGACACCGTCGTGCTGGACTCGCCGCCGCTGCTGTCGGTCTCGGACACCCTGGAGCTCGTCCCGCTCGTCGACAGCATCCTGCTCTGCATCCGTGCCGACCAGACCACGCGCGACCAGGCCCGCGCCGTCAAGGAGGCGCTCGCCCACCTGCCCGAGCGGACGACCGGGATCGTCGTGACCGGCCTGAAGCCCGGCCGCGAGCACGACTACGGCTACTACTCGTACGCCTACTACGGCGAGCGATAGCGGGGGGCCGTGGACGATCCCATCCCCATCGAAGGGATCATCGAGGGCGAGCCGGCGTCGCTCGCCGCGGTCTGCGCCGCGGGCGGCTCGGCGATCGTCGCGTACTGCTCGGCGGTGGGGGCGGCGGAGACGCGCGTGGCCGAGACCGTGGTGGCCGCGCTGACGTCCTTTCGCCGCGGCGTCGTCGCCAACGCCAACCAGGAGCCCTCGCAGCTGGAGACCCTCCTGCTGGCCGCCACCGACCGCGCCACGCGGCAGATCGCAGGCGTCGCTCCCTCCCCCATGCAGCAGGCGGCGGCGCAGACCGCGCTCGAGGAGGCGGTGACCGAACCGCTCACGCCGGGCCTGGCGCCGCGCATCATCCGGGCCCTCGCCGAGGCGGCGCCCGTGACCGCGCTCGGCGGCGACGTGGCGGCGGTCCGCCGGGCGGCGGAGGACCAGTACGCGCGCATGTTCGACGGCTGGCAGTCGCCGGCCGGGGCAGCGCCACCGTCGGGCTCCGCGTTCGGGTGGGTCCCGCCGGAGATCCTCACCGCGCCGGTTTCCTACGCGGGCGCGCTGGCGGCGGAGCCCGGGTGGCAGACGCCCGCCGCCGATCCGGCGGGCGACGGCGGGGCGGTCACGGCGGCCGGCCTGGCGGCGAGCGCGGACGCCCAGGCGGCGGGCGCCCTGGCCGCGCCGGCGGCGCCCGCGCCTGCCCCGGAGCCCGAGCCTGAGCCGCCGCCGGGCGACGCGGCGCCGCCGCCGGTCCGGCCGCCGGGGACGATCGTCATCAAGCGCGGTGGGCACTGGCCCTTTCGCCGGCGCCCACGCACCCCGTCACCGCCATCGCCATCGCCATCGTCGTCGTCGCACCGCGGCGCCGCCGGCGGTGGCCGCAACCTGCTCGTCGGGGCGGTGGTCGGGCTCGCGGCCGGCGCCGCCTTCGGCGTGCTCGCCGCGCCCGAGAAAACCGTCGAGCAGGACCCGATTCTCGTCCGGCCGCTCGACACGCCGTTCACCGTCGACGGCGCCGTGTTCAACGTCGCGCGGACGAGCACCGCGCCCTGGGCGCGGGCCATCCGCCGCAGCGCCCCGCGGGCGGGGCGCACGTGGCTCACGCTCGCCGCGCAGACGCGCAACGTCCGCCGCGCGAACTTCCACCCGCGCGGCCTCGGCTACCGCCTGCGGACCGCCGCGGGCATCGTCGTCGGCCCTGAGACCGCCCTCGTGGCGGAGGAGATCCCCGCGGTCGGCGGGGGCCTGCCGATCGGCAAGCGCACGAGCGTGCACCTCGGCTTTCAGGTCCCGCGCGGGGCGCGCGGGCTGACGCTGGAGTTCGATCCGAGCCCGCGGTCGCCGCGCGTCCGCGTGCCGCTGAACTGAGCGTCGCGGCGCGACCCGCGCCTGCCCGCCCGCCCCGGGGACACCGCCGTGCGCGTTGCTAGCCTGCGCCCGGTGACCACCACGCTCGCCGACCTGCCGCTTGTCGCCTCGGGCAAGGTCCGCGACATGTACGACCTCGGCGACCGCCTGCTCATGGTCGCCTCCGACCGGATCTCGACGTACGACGTCGTCCACCCGACGCCGATCCCCGACAAGGGCAAGGTGCTCACCGCGCTGTCGGTGTTCTGGTTCGAGCTGACCGGCGACCTCGTCCCCCACCACGTCGTCTCGGCGACCGAGGACGTGCCCGACGAGGCGCGCGGCCGCGCGTTGAACGTCATGAAGCTCGACATGCTGCCCGTCGAGTGCGTCGTGCGCGGCTACCTGACCGGGTCGGGCTGGAAGGACTACCTCGCCACCGGCGCCGTCGCGGGGATCACGCTGCCCGAGGGGCTGCAGGAGTCCGCGCAGCTGCCCGAGCCGATCTTCACCCCCTCGACGAAGGCCGACGTCGGCCATGACGAGACGATCGACTTCGAGCGCGCCGCCGAGATCGTCGGCGACCGCACCGTGATGGAGCAGCTGCGCGACCTGTCGATCACGCTGTACTCGACGGCCGCCGAGCACGCGCGGACGCGCGGGGTGATCCTCGCCGACACGAAGTTCGAGTTCGGCCGCGACGCCGACGGCGCGATCCGCGTCGGCGACGAGGTGCTCACGCCCGACTCCTCGCGCTTCTGGCCCGCCGACACGTACGCGGTCGGGCGCGGCCAGCCGAGCTTCGACAAGCAGTACGTGCGCGACTGGGCCGCCGGCACCGGCTGGGACAAGCAGCCGCCGGCGCCGGCGATCCCCGACGACGTCGTCGCGGGGACGCGGGCGCGCTACATCGAGGCCTACGAGACGATCACCGGCGACGGCTTCGAGGGCTGGCTGGGGCGGGTGGCGCCATGACCGTCCACGCGCGCGTGCTCGTGCGACCGAAGGCCGGCATCCTCGATCCGCAGGGCGTCGCCGTCGAGCGGGCGCTGCCGGCGCTCGGCTTCGAGGGCGCCTCCAACGTGCGGATCGGGCGGCTCATCGAGCTGGAGATCGAGGACCCCAGCCAGCTCGAGTCGATGTGCGAGAAGCTGCTCGCGAACCCGCTGATCGAGGACTACGAGATCCTCGAAGACGCGTCCTCGACGTAGTCGTGAAGTTCGGGGTCATTCGCTTTCCCGGCTCCTGCGACGAGGTCGACGCCGTGCTCGCCTGCGAGCGCGTGCCCGGCTGCTCGGCGAAGCTGTTGTGGCACGGTGACGCCGACCTCGGCGACGTCGAGGCGGTCGTCGTGCCCGGCGGCTTCTCCTACGGCGACTACCTGCGCGTCGGCGCGATCGCGCGCTTCTCGCCCGTCATGGCGTCGGTCACCACGTTCGCGCGCGACGGCGGCCTCGTGCTGGGCATCTGCAACGGCTTTCAGGTCCTGTGCGAGGCGGGGCTGCTGCCCGGCGCGCTGCTGGCCAACCTCGAGCGGCGCTTCATCTGCCGCCAGGTCGCCCTCGAGGTCGTCCAGGCGGGGATGCCGTTCACCGCCGACTGCGCGGCCGGCGAGCTGCTGTCGATCCCGGTCAAGCACACGACCGGGCGCTACTACGCGCCCGACGGCGATCTCGCGGCGCTGGAGTCCGCCGGGCAGGTCGTGCTGCGCTACGCCAACGACGGCAATCCCAACGGCTCGTCGAACGACATCGCCGGCGTGCGCAACGCGCAGGGCAACGTGTTCGGCCTCATGCCCCATCCCGAGCACGCCGTCGACCCGTTGAGCGGGTCGATCGACGGGCTGAAGATCTTCACCTCGATGGCCCATGCCCACGGTTGAGCAGGCGGTCGCCCTCGGGCTGACGGCGGACGAGTACGCGCTGATCTGCGAGCAGATCGGGCGCGCGCCCAACGAGGTCGAGCTCGCGGTGTTCTCGCTGATGTGGAGCGAGCACTGCGCCTACAAGCACTCCAAGAAGCTGCTGCGCTCGCTGCCGACGGAGGGTCCGCGGCTGGCGCTGGGCCCGGGCGAGAACGCCGGCGCGGTCGACGTCGGCGACGGCTGGGTGGTGGCGTTCAAGGTCGAGTCGCACAACCACCCGTCGGCGGTCGAGCCGTTTCAGGGCGCGGCGACCGGCGTCGGCGGCATCCTGCGCGACATCTTCGCGATCGGCGCGCGGCCGATCGCCGTGCTCGACTCGCTGCGCTTCGGCGAGCCTTCGTCGGCGCGCACGCAGTACCTGCTCGACCACGCGGTCGGCGGCATCGGCCACTACGGCAACTCGATCGGCGTGCCGACGATCGGCGGCGAGGTCTACTTCGAGGCGCCCTACGAGCAGAACTGCCTCGTCAACGCGATGGCGCTGGGCCTGGCTCGCAGCGACGGCCTGATCCGGTCCGCGGCCGCGGGGATCGGCAATCCTCTGGTGCTGTTCGGCGCGTCGACCGGGCGCGACGGGATCGGCGGCGCTTCGGTCCTGGCGTCGGCCGAGCTCGACGAGGAGGACGCGGCGAAGCGCCCGACCGTCCAGGTCGGCGATCCCTTCGCGGAGAAGAAGGTCATGGAGTGCTCGCTGGAGCTGCTCGAGCGCGGGCTGCTCGTCGCGCTGCAGGATCTCGGCGCGGCCGGGCTGACCTCCTCGTCGGCCGAGATGGCGTCCAAGGGCGAGGTCGGGCTGGACATCGACGTCTCGCTGGTGGCGCTGCGCGAGGCCGGGATGGAGCCCTGGGAGATCATGATCTCCGAGTCGCAGGAGCGGATGCTGTGCGTCGTCGAGCCGGCCGTCCTGGATGAGGTCCTGGCGATCTGCGAGAAGTGGGAGGTCGGCGGGACGGCGATCGGCGCGGTGACCGACACGCGCGCGCTGCGGGTGTTCGTCGGCGACGAGCTGGTGGCCGACATGCCGGTGCCCGCGCTGGTCGACGACTGCCCGCTGTACGACCTGACCGTCGAGCCGCCGCCGGCCGGCCTGTACCCCGCGCCCTCGCCCGTGCTCGATCGGGCCACCGGCGCGGGCGACCCCGGAGCGACGCTGCTCGCCCTAATGGCCTCGCCGAACATCGCCTCGCGGCTGCCGCTCTTTCAGCAGTACGACTGCCTGGTCCAGTCGCGCACGGTGCGCCGGCCCGAGCAGGCCGACGCGGCGGTGCTGGCGCTGCCCGTCGCGCCGGGCGGGATCGCGATCTCGATCGACGGCTCGGGGCGGCGGGTCGCCTGCGATCCGTACACGGGCACGGTCGAGGCGGTGCTCGAGTGCACGGCGAACCTGGCCTGCGCCGGCGCCGAGCCGCTGGGCCTGACGAACTGCCTGAACTTCGGCAACCCCGAGAAGCCGCACATCGCCTGGCAGCTGACCGAGGCGATCCGCGGGCTGGGCGACGCCTGCCGGGCGCTGGACCTGCCGGTGGTGGGCGGCAACGTGTCGTTGTACAACGAGAGCGGCGGCGGGCCGATCTACCCGACGCCGGTGGTGGGGATCGTCGGCGAGCTGCCCGACGTGGCGTTCGCGGGGCGGTCGGGGTTCCCGCGGGCCGGCGACGCGATCGCCGTGGCGGGCCCGTTCGCCCCGGCGCTGGGCGGCTCGGAGCTCGCGAAGCTGCGCGGCGAGGCGCTGCCCGAGGGCCTGCCGGCCATCGACGTGGCCGCGGTGCGCGCGGTGCAGGCGGCGATCCGCGACTTCGTGCGCTCCGGCGCGCTGTCGAGCGCCCACGACGTCGCCGAGGGCGGTCTGGCCATCGCGGTGGCCGAGTCCTGCCTGGCGGGCGGCCTCGGCGCGACGCTCGACGTCAGCGCCCTCGTCGGCGACGCCGACGCCGCCGAGCGCGACCGGATCCTGTTCGGCGAGTCGCCGGGCCGCGGCTTCGTCGTGTCCGGCCCCGGCGACGCGCTGATCCGGTTGGGCGAGCATGTCGCCCTGGTGGTGCTGGGGAGCGTCGGCGGCGACGCGCTCGAGATCGCGGCCGGCGACACCCGCCTCGCGGTCACGCTCGACGAGCTGCGCACCGCCCACGGCGCCCTCGCCCCGTTGTTTGCCTAGTACACCCGGCCGGAAGCTCTGCGAGGTTTTCCCGGATGCCCGGCCGTGATCTGACGGTCGCCGGTGACCCGCCTTCGTGCTGGTGGCGCGGGGGCGGGCGCCGGCGGCCGTCGGGCACGGATCGGGCGCCGGGAAAACCCGCAGAACTTGCGGATGGGTGTACAAGCCGTCCGCTGCGTGCGCGCTGTCGGCTGCCGCGACGAGGCTGCGCTGAAGCGCCTCGACCGTCTTGGCGATCCGCCGTCGGCGGGTCGCCGCCCGCTTCGCGGCTTCGATCGCGCGGAGGTGCTCATCATCGGCCTCCTCGAAGCGTGACCCTTTCGCAACGGGGCGTCTGGGTAGGTAGACCGCAGTACGGTCCAAACTCATCGTCGCGGCGCCCTACCATTCGGCTCAAGCGCCTAGCAGGGAAAGGAGCGTTGGCATGGCAGGGGTGCACACGAAGACCGACACACCGAGGATCGCGACCGGCGACCTGGAGCAGCGTCTGGAGCAGCACCGCCGCGAGCTGACCGGCTACTGCTACCGGATGCTCGGCTCGTCCTTCGAGGCCGAGGACGCCGTGCAGGAGACGATGCTGCGCGCGTGGCGCAGCTTCGACCGCTTCGAGGGCCGCTCGGCGCTGAAGTCCTGGCTGTACCGGATCGCCACGAACGTCTGCATGGACATGCTCAACGGGCGCCAGCGCCGCGCCCGCCCGATGGAGCTCACGGAGGTCGGCACGCCCGACAGCATCCTGCACACGCGCTCCGAGGTCACGTGGCTGGAGCCGATCCCCGACGCCCACGTGCTGCCGCACTCAAGCGACGCCGATCCCGCCGAGCTCGCGCAGGCCCAGGAGACGCTGCGCCTGGCCTTCGTCGCGGCGCTGCAGCACCTGCCGGCGCGCCAGCGGGCGGTGCTCATCCTGCGCGAGGTGCTGCGCTGGAGCGCCGCCGAGACCGCCGAGCTGCTCGATTCGAGCGTCGCCTCGGTCAACAGCGCCCTGCAGCGCGCCCGCGCGACGATCGCCGACACGCAGCCGACCACCGACGACGCGCCCGCCACGCTGCAGACGGCCGACGCGGAGCTGCTCGACCGCTACGTCACGGCCTTCGAGGCGTACGACATGGACTCGCTCGTCGCGCTGCTGCACGAGGACGCGACGCTGTCGATGCCCCCGTTCGACCTCTGGCTGCGCGGCCGCGAGCACATCGCGGCGTGGAATCTCGGCCCCGGCCACGGCTGCCGTGGCTCGCGGCTCATCGCGACGCGCGCCAACGGCCTGCCCGCCTACGGTCAGTACCGCCCGAGCGGGCCCGGCGGCAGCTTCGAGCCATGGGCGCTGCAGGTCATCGAGCACTCAAACGGGCGGATCACGGGCCTCAACGCCTTCCTCGACACGGCGCGGTTCTTCCCGCTCTTCGGGCTGCCGCCGGTGCCACCGGATACCGCCTAGCTGCCCCTCGACCGGGAGTGCGTCGCACAGCCCGCAGAAGGCGACGACCTGCTCGAACGCGCGCGACGCGCCCCGCAGCCGCAGCCCGCAGCCCAGCCGCCCCGCGGTCAGCCGCAGGCGCGCCAGCGCCTCGACCGCCACGAGATCGGGCACCAGCGGACCCACGTCACACACGACGACGTCGGCATCCGACGCCCCCACGAGCGCCCGCAGGCGCTCGCACTGGGCGGGGATGTCAGCGCGCGTCATCGACGTGAGGGTCATGACGACGGCGTCGGTCTCGGGGATGGGTCGCGGTGGCAGCACGGCTCCTTTGGCCTCCTGGCACAGCAAAGACCGCGCGAACCGGGAAAACTCATCGCCGCCCGGGAGCCCGCCGAGGGGCGGGGTAAGCTTGACCTCGTGACGAACCTCGACGAGCGCGAGGGTCCACGCGACGAGTGCGGAGTGTTCGGGATCTACGCCCCCGGCCACGACGTCTCGCGCTTGGCCTACTTCGCGCTCTACGCCCTCCAGCATCGTGGTCAGGAGTCGGCCGGCATCGCCGCCGCCGACGTGGACGGGCACATCATGACCCTGCGCGAGCTGGGGCTCGTCAACCAGGTCTTCGACGAGCAGAAGCTGCGCGCGCTGGGCGGCGACATCGCCGTCGGCCACGTCCGCTACTCGACGACGGGCTCCAACGGCTGGGACAACGCCCAGCCCGTGCACCGCTCCGACCGCCGCGAGCTGGCCCTCGCCCACAACGGCAACCTCATCAACGCCGTCGAGCTGCACAACGAGCTGCGCGAGCAGGGCGCCTCCTTCCGCTCCACCTCGGACTCCGAGATCATCGCCGCGCTGCTGGCCTCCCACGAGGCCGAGCGCATCGAGGACGCCGCGACCGAGGTCCTGCCCCGCCTGCAGGGCGCGTTCTCCACCGTCCTCATGACGAAGGACAGCCTCGTCGCCTTCCGCGACCCCGCCGGCCTGCGCCCGATGGTGCTCGGGCGGATCGACGGCCGCTACTGCGTCGCCAGCGAGTCCTGCGCGCTGGACATCATCGGCGCCAAGCGCCTGCGCGACGTCGCCCCCGGCGAGCTCATCTGGGTCGACGAGGGCGGGCTGCACTCGCGCCAGGTCGTGTCCGGCGCGCGCGAGGCGTTCTGCATCTTCGAGTACATCTACTTCGCCCGGCCGGACTCGCGCATGAACGGCGACGTGCTGCAGGCCGCGCGCGGACGGATGGGCGAGATCCTCGCCCGCGAGGCGCCGGCGCCCAACGCCGACCTGGTCATCCCGGTGCCCGACTCCGGCGCGCCCGCCGCGCGCGGCTACGCCCGCGCCAGCGGCCTGCCGCAGGACGACGGGCTGATCAAGAACCGCTACGTCGGGCGGACGTTCATCGAGCCCGGGCAGGAGCTGCGCAAGCACGGCCTGCGGATGAAGTTCAACCCGCTGCCGGAGATCGTCGGCGGCACGTCGCTGGTCGTCGTCGACGACTCGATCGTGCGCGGCAACACGACGCGCCAGATCGTCCAGATGCTGCGCGACGCCGGCGCCCGCGAGGTGCACATGCGCGTCAGCGCGCCGCCGATCAAGCACCCCTGCCACTACGGGATCGACATGTCCACGCGCGAGGAGATGATCGCCCACGAGCGCACGGTCGACGAGATCGCCGCCGAGCTGGGCTGCGACTCGCTGGCCTACCTCTCGCTGGAGGGCGTCTACGAGGCGGTGCGCGGCGACCGCGAGCGCCATTGCGACGCGTGCTTCAGCGGCCGCTACCCGCTCGAGGGCACCGACGAGGCGCAGCGCAAGGACGCCTTCGAGCTGCCGCTCGTGGGCGCTCGGCTGACCTGATCGGCTTCATCCGCAGGAGCGGGTGCGCGGATGCGCGGGCGGGGCGGGGCGCTACTTGACCTGCGGGCCGTAGCCCCACTTCGGCATCGCGGAGCGGCCGCCGGCGGCGATCGAGCGCTCCTTGTCGGGGTTGCGCAGGTTCGTCGGATAGGGCGGGCGCTTCCACGGGTGAGAGCCGATCGAGCCGTAGTGGTGGCGCAGGTAGGCGACGAGATCGCCGCGGTGCGCGTTGCAGGCGTAGCGCGACGGCCCGTACAGCCCGCGGCCGTGCCAGATCAGCCACTTCTCCGGCATCGCGTCCTCGTACTGGCCCCACATGAGCTCGGGCACGCTCTTCTCCAGGCTGATCTGCGTCAGCGGGTCAGGCTGCGAGTCGCAGAACTGACAACGGAAGATGAGGCGCACCGACATCTCCTCGTCCACCCTACCCCTTATACGCGCCAACGCCACCCCGATTGCCTCCGCCGCTGCGGATCTCGGGTCAGAAGCCGCCGGTGATCCCGCGGCGCGTCGCGATCATCCACGCGTGGTCGGTGTCGTCGGACTCGAGGCTGTTGGGGTACGGCGGTCGCTTCCAGGGGTGAAAGCCGATCGTGCCGTAGTGCTCGCGCAGGTAGGCGACGAGGTCACCACGATGGTCCGGACAGGCGTAGCGCGCGGGGCCGTAGAGACCGCGCCCGTGCCAGATGAGCCAGCGGCCGGGCAGCGCGTTCTGGTAGGCGCCCCAGACGAACTCCCGCATCGCCCCGCGAAGCCTCAGATTCGTCAGTGGATCAGGCTGCGCATCGCAGTACTGACAACGGAAGATGAATCCGACGGACACGGGTGAGGAGCGTAGCGCTGCGTGCAAGCGGCGACGGTTCGAATGCCCGCCATCGCGCACATCCCTGACCGCAAATTGCGCCGCCTCCGTGCCGACTTCTCGCGGGCTGCCGGTACGCGCCGGAGCGCCCGCTAAGGTCGAACGTCGCCATGGATCCGACCGTCGCCCTGCGTGAGACCTTCGGCTTCGACGCCTTCCGCCCCGGCCAGGAGGACGCCGTGCGCGCCGCGATCGGCCCGCCCGCGCGCGACGTGCTCGTCGTCATGCCGACCGGCGCGGGCAAGTCGCTGTGCTACCAGCTGCCCGCGCTGGTGCGCGACGACGTGACGCTCGTCGTCTCGCCGCTCGTCTCGCTCATGCAGGACCAGGTCGAGGCGCTGGCGAAGATCGCGCCCGGCCGGGTCGCGCTCGTCAACTCCCAGCGCGACGCGTCCGAGAACCGCGCGGCGCTGCAGGCCGCCGCCGGCGGCGAGCTGCGCCTGCTCTACGTCGCGCCCGAGCGCTTCTCCTCGGCGCCGTTCCTGCAGGCGATGAAGGACATCGAGATCGGCCTGTTCGTCGTCGACGAGGCGCACTGCGTCTCGCAGTGGGGCCACGACTTCCGGCCCGACTACTTCCGCCTCGCCGACGCGGCGCGCTGGCTGCAGGCCGAGGCGATCATCGCCTCCACGGCGACCGCGACGCCGCAGGTCGCCAACGACATCGCCCAGCGCCTCGGGCTGCGCGACCCGGTCCGCGTGGCGACCGGCTTCGACCGGCCGAACCTGTCCTTCGGCGTGATCCCGTGCGCGTCCGCGCAGGCCAAGCAGCGCCACATCGCAGCGGCGTTGAAGGAGCCCGGCGCCACGCCGGCGATCGTCTACGCGGGCACGCGCAACGGCGCCGAGAAGCTCGCCGGCCACCTGTCGGGCAACCTCGACGGCGCGGTCGCCGCCTACCACGCGGGCCTGGGCCGCGAGCAGCGCGCCGACGTGCAGCGCCGCTTCATGGACGGCCGCCTCGACGTCGTCGTCGCGACGAACGCCTTCGGCATGGGCATCGACAAGGCCAACGTGCGCACGGTCTGCCACGAGAGCGTGCCGGGCTCGATCGAGGCCTACTACCAGGAGGCCGGCCGCGCCGGCCGTGACGGGGCGCCCGCGCGGGCGCTGCTGTTCGCCGAGGGCCGCGACAAGGGGCTGCACGTGTTCTTCATCCAGCGCGGCGAGCTGGCCGACGCGGTGATCGCGACGGTCGCGATGCGGCTGCAGGCGCGCGCCAGCGAGGGGCGCTACGACCTCGGCGCCGACGAGCTGGCCGCCGTGCTCGACGGCGACACGCGCGACAACGACGACAAGGTGCGCGCGGTCGTCGGCCACCTCGCGCGGGCGGGCGTCATCCGCCCGGCGCCGTCCTCGCCCGATCGCATCCGCGGCCGCATCGAGGGACCGTTCGACGGCCGCGCACGCGCCGCCTGCCGCACGTCGGCGGGCGAGAGCACGCGCGCGCGCTGGAGCCAGTACCGCAGCGTGTGGAAGTTCGTCGAGAGCGACGCCTGCCGGCGCACCGCGATCCTGCGCCACTTCGGCGACCGCAGCACCCCGGCGCCGATGGAGGGCGTGCCGTGCTGCGACGTCTGCGACCCGTCGTGGGTGCCGGCCGCGCCCGCCGCGAAGAGCAGCCGCACGCGGCCCGCCGGCGCGCCGCCGGTGGCGGCCGGCGATCTCGACGCGGCGATCGTCGAGGTCGTCGACACCGCCGACCCGGCGGTGGGGCGCACGCGAACCGTGGAGATCCTGCGCGGCGGGCGCTCGCAGGCGCTGGTCAAGAGCGGCCACGACGGCCTGCCCGCGTACGGCACGTTCGACCACCTCACGGCCAAGCAGGTCATGGCCCGTGTCGACGAGCTGCTCGATGCCGGGCGCCTGCGCTCGACCGGCGGGATGTACCCCAAGCTCCAGACGACGGGCGACCCCCAGCTCGAGACGGCGGCCTGACGCCGATGGCGGGCGGGGCCGGCGAGCCGCTGCGCGTCGGCGTCCTGGCGTCGGGCGAGGGGACGAACCTGCAGGCGCTGCTGGACACCGTCCACGGCGCCGAGGCGCGGGTGGTCGCGGTCGCGGCGGACAAGCCGACCGCGGCAGCGCTCGCGCGCGCGCGCGAGGCGGGCGTGCAGACCGCGGTCTTCGCGCTGGGCGACTACCCCGACCGCGGTGCGCGCGACGGCGCCATCGCCGACTGGCTGGCGCACCACGACGTCCAGCTCGTCGTGCTGGCCGGCTACATGGCGCTGCTGACGAGCCCCTTCCTCAGCCGCTTTCCGGACGCGATCGTCAACGTCCACCCCTCGCTGCTGCCGGCCTTCCCCGGCATGCGCGCGGTCGAGCAGGCGGTCGACTACGGCGTGAAGGTGTTCGGCGTGACCATCCACCTGGTGCTCGACGACGGCGGCGTCGACACCGGGCCGGTGATCGTGCAGGGCGCGATCGAGCTCGCCAACGCCACCGACCCCGAGGCGGTCGCCGCGGCGCTGCGCCCGCTCGAGCACGCGCTGCTGCCCGAGGCGGTGCGGCTCGTCGCGCGCGGCGCGGTGGCGCGCGACCCGGACCACCCGCGCCGGATCGTCGTCGGCGGCGGCGGCGCGCCCGCCGAGCCGCGCCCCGCGTAGGGTTCGCCTTCGTGTCGACGCTAGGTGAACGCGAGCGCGTGCGCCTTCCTGCGCCGCCGGCGTCCGAGGAGCCCACCGGACCGCAGCCCTCCGCGCGACGCGTCGACGGCGAGATCGTGCCCCTGCGCAGCGTCGTCGCGGTGCCGATCGTCGCCGTCGTGACCGTCGTCTTCGCGCTGGTCGCGACCGACCAGGCGGGGATCAGCTTCCGGGATCCCGACAACGTCGGGGCGCGGCGCCTGGCGATGGTGTGGGGCTTCGCCGCGGCGCTCGTGCTGGTCGACATCGTCATCCGCGCGGCCCGTCGCACCGGCTCGCTCAAGCCGTCGCTGACGGCGCTGCGCGACGTGCGCCGCGAGCGCTGGACGCGCCACCGCGCGATCGCCGTCACCGGCGGGCTCGTCGGCTTCTACGTCACCTACGTCGCCTACCGCAACCTCAAGACGGTCATTCCGCTGCTGAACCCCAACGAGCTCTACGACCGGGAGCTCACGCACATCGACAGCCTCGTCTTCGGATTCGGCAAGGAGCCCTGGGAGATCCTGCACAGCGTCCTGGGCACGGGCATCTCGACGCAGATCCTCTCGAGCGTCTACGTGTCGTTCGTCTTCCTGCTGCCGCTGTCGCTGGCCTTCGCGCTCGTGTTCGCTCCCAACCTGCGCGGCGGCCTGTTCTTCGCGACCGCACTGGCGATCAACTGGACGCTCGGGGCGATCAGCTACCTGCTGCTGCCCGCGCGCGGGCCGATCTACTACGTGCCGCAGGACTTCGCCGACCTGCCGCACTCCCATGCCGCCTACCTGCAGGAGCGCCTGCTCGTGGAGCGCCGCGAGTTCCTCGCCGATCCACAGGCCGCCGAGGTCGGGCAGAACATCGCGGCGTTCGCGTCGCTGCACTGCTCGCTGCTGTTCACGGCCGCGCTCGCCGCCCATCTGCTGGGGCTGAACCGCCTGCTGCGGATCGGGCTGTGGGTGCTGTTCGTCGTCAGCGCCGTCGCCACCGTCCATCTCGGCTGGCACTACGTCATCGACGACGTCGCGGGGATCGCCATCGCCCTGATCGCGCTCGGCATCGCGTGCTACATGACCGGCTTTCAGGGGCGCGCGCGGCCCGTTCCCGGCGCGCACTAGAACACTCGTCCGTTCGGTCTTGCCCGGGGAGCGCGCACACGCCATGATGGCGCCCGTGCGGGGACACGAGCGGCAGGTATGAACTGGCGCCTGCTGCTGTTCGTGGTTGCGCTGGCGCTGCTCACCGGCCTGCCGGCGGCGCAGGCGATCGTGCGCAACGGCACCGGCCACGGCGATCGCCTGACCGGCACGAGCATGCGCGACCTGCTGCGCGGCAACCACGGCAACGACACGCTGCGCGGCCAGGGCGGCGAGGACGTCCTGCTCGGCGGCTTCGGCTCCGACAAGCTCTTCGGCGACGCCGGCAACGACCGCGTCGAGGGCGAGTCGGGCAACGACAAGCTCACCGGCGCCGACGGCATCGACCAGCTCGAGGGCGGCACCGGCAACGACAAGCTCGACGGCGGCGCCGGCAACGACCGCATGGACGGCGGCGACGGCGACGACACGCTGTTCGGCGGCGAGGGCGACGACTTCATGCTCGAGAAGGGCTTCGGCAACGAGGTCCTCGTCGACGGCGGCCCCGGCGACGACTACATCCACACCAACCGCGGCAGCGACAAGCAGGTGTTCGGCCGCGAGGGCGACGACATCCTCATCGGCGGCCTGGGCGACGACGAGCTCAACGGCGGCGCCGGCCGGGACGTCATCGAGGGCGGCCAGGGCCGCGACATCCTCGACGGCGAGGGCGAGGACGACCGCATCCTCGGCGGCACCGGCGCCAACGTCATCCGCGGCGGCGACGGCAACGACACGATCTGGAGCGGCTCGGCCGCCGGCGAGATCGACTGCGGCAACGGCATCGACACGGTCTACGCGGAGTACGTCGGCTTCGCGCGGCTCGAGCGCGGGACCCCCGAGCAGGTCCAGGACCCGGCCGTCCGCGAGCCCTACGCCTTCGCCAACTGCGAAACGATCATCCCCGTCGGCGTCAAGGACAACGTGCTCGCGCCGCATCGCCTCAACCCGCAGTTCATCGACCCGCGCCAGGAGTCGGGGGTCGCGACGAACGCCGGCCTGCAGTCCGCGGGCGAGCCCGGCGCCGGCGCGGTCGCCTTCGTCAACAACAACAACGCCGACCAGCCGCTGCCGCGCCAGGGCCGGCCGACGCAGGGCAACGACTCGCTGAGCGTGCGCAAGAAGGGGGCGCTGGACCCCGACGGCAACCTCTACGGCCTCGGCGGCGACGATCGCCTCGAGGGCGACAGCACCGACGACAAGCTCTACGGCGGCCCGGGCAACGACGGCATCTACGGGCGCGGCGGCGACGACCTGCTCGTCGGATCGGGCGGTCGCGACACGATCGAGGGCGGCCGCGGCCAGGACCTCATCGACGGCGGCCCCGGCAACGACCGGCTCAACGGCGGCTTCGGCAACGACTCGATCTCGGGCGGCAGCGGCAACGACCGCATCGTCTCCGTCGGCGGCGGCAAGGACACGATCGACTGCGGCTCGGGCACGGACACCGTGATCGCCGACAAGACCGACGTGCTGACGAACTGCGAGAAGCGCGGCTGACCGAGCCGCCCGCCGGGCCCGGTTTGGGGCGCGGCCGATATCCTCGGCGCCATCGTCGGCGAGCCAGACACCGAGAGCGCGGGCGCGCTCACCGCCCCCGCGGCGGTCACGATCCGCCGCGCGCTGCTGTCGGTCTCCGACAAGCGCGGCATCGTCGACTTCGCCCGCGGGCTGGCGGAGCTGGGCGTCGAGCTCGTCTCGACCGGCGGAACGGCTGCGGCGCTGGCCGAGGCGGGCTTGGACGTGCGCGCGATCGAGGACTTCACCGGCTTTCCGGAGATGATGGACGGGCGCGTGAAGACCCTGCACCCGCGGCTGTACGCGGGGCTGCTCGCGGTCCGCGACGACCAGGCCCACGTCGATGCCGCCAGCGCGCACGACATCGAGTACGTCGACCTCGTCTGCGTGAACCTCTACCCCTTCGAGCGCGCCGTCGCCAGCCGCCTGCCGGCCCACCAGATCATCGAGAACATCGACATCGGCGGCCCGACGATGATCCGCGCAGCGGCGAAGAACTTCGCGTTCGCGGCGGTGGTGACGAGCCCGGAGTCCTACGACGCGGTGCTCGACGAGCTGCGCTCCGCGGGGTCGCAGCTGTCGATGCCGACGCGCGAGTCCCTGGCGGCGGAGGCGTTCGCCTACACCGCGCGCTACGACACCGCGGTCGCGCGCTGGTTCGCCGAGAAGTCCGAGGACTTCCCGCCGCTGCTCGTGCGCGCCTACGAGAAGGTCACCGACCTGCCCTACGGCGAGAACCCGCACCAGCGCGCGGCGTACTACCAGCAGGTCGGCGCGCGGATGCACCTGCTGTCGATGGTCCAGCAGCACCACGGCAAGCAGCTGTCGTTCAACAACCTGCTCGACCTCGACTCGGCGCGCGCGATCGTGCGCGACTTCGACGTGCCGGCATGCGTGATCCTCAAGCACAACAACCCCTGCGGCGCGGCCGTGGGGGCGTCCGCGCTGGAGGCGTACGAGCGCGCGTTCGCGACCGACCCGCTGAGCGCGTTCGGCGGCGTGATCGCGTTCAACCGGCCCGTCGACGCGGCGACCGCCGAGCGGCTGTCCGAGCAGTTCGTCGAGGTGCTGTTCGCGCCGTCGTACGGGGAGGGCGCGCTGGAGATCTTGCAACGCAAGCCGTCGATCCGGATCCTCCAGAACGACGAGCGGCGCGCCACGCTGGCCGTCGAGCCCGAGATCAAGCAGGTCATGGGCGGCCTGCTCGTGCAGGATCGCGACGTCGAGTTCGCCGACCGCACGGAGATGGAGGTCGTGACCCAGCGCCACCCGACCGACGAGGAGTGGCGCGACCTGATGTTCGCCTGGAAGCTCTGCAAGCCCGTGCGCTCCAACGCGATCGTGCTGGCCAAGAACGAGGCGACGGCCGGCATCGGCGCCGGCCAGATGAGCCGCGTGGACTCCGTGCGGCTGGCCGTCGACAAGTCGCGCCTGGAGTCGCTGGCCGGCGCCGTGCTGGCCTCCGACGCGTTCTTTCCCTTCTCCGACGGGCCGGAGATCGCGATCGGCGCGGGCGTGACGGCGATCATCCAGCCCGGCGGCTCGCGCCGCGACCCCGAGGTGGTCGAGGCGGCCGACGCGGCGGGCATCGCGATGGTCTTCACGAGCCGCCGGCACTTCCGCCACTGAGCGGTTCGGCGGTGCCGGGCGGGATCGAGCGCTTCGGCTCGGGCGGTGCCTGGGAGGGGCGCTTCGGCTACTCGCGCGCCGTGCGAGCGGGCGAGTTCGTGCTCGTCGCGGGCACGACCGCGATCGACGAGGACGGCGTCGTGCACGGGATCGGCGACGCCGGTGCGCAGACGGCGTTCGCGCTCGACCGGATCGAGGCGGCGCTCGCGCTGGCCGGCGCATCGATGGATCAGGTGGTTTAGACGCGGATGTTCGTCACCGACATGGACCGCGCGGAGGAGATCGGCCGCGCCCACGGGGCGCGATTCGGCGAGCATCCGCCGGCGTCGGCGATGGTGGCGGTCGCCGCGCTCATCGACCCCCGCATGCTCGTCGAGATCGAGGCGGTGGCGTACGTCGGATAGCGCGGTCCCGGTGGGGCGGCGACTGTGGCGGCTTGACCCCGGATATAGGGGTCGACCCGCCACGCATCCCCGGACGGCCCGGGACGACACGCGCCTGTGGTGCGTCGACCCCGGAGATAGGTTCAACGCGCCACGCTCGCCCGCGTCCGGGGGCCGACCGGGCGTTTGCAGGGCTTCTGCGCATCCGTCCGCCGCGTGCCGCACACTGCGCCGCTCGTGTTCTTCGCAGCCGCCCTCCCGCCCAGCCCGTGACCGTCCTGCGGGAGTGGCAGGAGCGCGCCCTCGAGCGCCTCGCCGACTGGGATCAGGGCTCGTTCCTGCTGTCCGCCGCACCCGGCGCGGGGAAGACGATCCCCAGCCTCGCGTTCGCGCGCAAGCTGCTCGACGCGGGGATCGTGACGCGGGTGCACGTGGTCTGCCCGACGACGCCGCTGACGCGCCAGTGGGCCGAGGTCGCCGGGCGCTTCGGCATCCAGCTCGCGCCGGACTCCGAGGAGCTGCATCCGCCGCGCGACTTCCACGGCATCGCGGCGACGTACGCCCGCGTCGCGTCGTCCGCGGCGCGCTGGGCGCCGCAGTGCGGGTCGCGCACGCTGATCATCGCCGACGAGGCGCACCACCTCGGCGACGAGCTCGCCTGGGGTGAGGGCTTCGCGCGCGCGTTCGCGGCCACCCCGCGCTGGCTGCTGCTGTCCGGCACGCCGTTTCGCTCCGACGGCACCGCGATCGCGGGCGTGCGCTACGACGCGGGCGGCATGTGCATCCCGGACGTGTCCTACACATACGCGGACGCCGTGCGCGACGGGATCTGCCGGCCGGTGGCGTTCGTCCCGTACGACGGCGTGCTGTCCTGGCAGTCGGGCGACGAGGTCATCGAGTCGTCGTTCGCCGACAGCGAGCTCGTCGGCCGCGAGGCGAGCCGCCGCTACCGCACGGCGATCTCGACCGAGCTCGCCGACGGGCTGCCGCGGATCCTGCGCGCGGCCGACGAGCGCCTCGGCGAGATCCGCTCGACCGGCGGGCACCGCGACGCCGGCGGGCTCGTCGTGACCGCCGACGGCGGCCACGCGCGCCGCGTCGCGATGGTGCTCAAGGAGATCACGGGCCGCTCGCCGGTGGTCGTCGTGCACACCGATGCGCGCGCGGCGGCGAAGCTGCGGGCGTTCGGCGAGGGCCGCGACCGCTGGATCGTCGCGGTGAACATGGTCTCCGAGGGGGTCGACATCCCGCGCCTGCGGGTCGGCGTCTACGCGACGGCGGCCAAGACGCCGCTCATGTTCCGCCAGATCGTCGGGCGCTTCGTGCGCACGCTCGCCGGCCGTCCGGCGGAGCACTCCTACCTCTTCCTCCCCGCCGACCGGCTGCTGCGCGCGCACGCGGCGGAGGTCGAGACCGAGCTGCGCCAGGTGCTGCGCGCGCCGCCCGAGGACGGGCTCGGCCTGCTCGACGAGCCGCCCACGCGGCGCGAGAGCGAGGTCACCGAGCCGGAGGCCTTCCTCGCCCTCAATGCCGACGTGGTGCCGCAGCTGGCGCTGTTCAGCGGCGGCCCGCCGCCGCCGGCCGTGCCGGCCGCCAAGCCGGTCGCCGCGTTCCCGCCCGCGGTGGGGGGGCAGGAGCAGCCGCCGGAGCCGGTCTTCCGCCGCCGCCGGCGCCTGCGCGACAAGCGCACCGGCCTCGTGCGCACGCTGGCCGGGATGGAGGGGCGCACGTATCGCGAGATCAACTCGTGGCTGAACCGCCAGACGAAGGTCGACAGCGTCGACGCCGCCACCGTCGAGCAGCTCGAGCGCTCGATCGAGCTGCTGCAGGCCGAGCTGGATCGCATCGGCCGCCGTCGCGCGCGCCGCGCCTCCTAGACTCCCTCACCGCAGCGCCGCCCGCCCCCATGGTGTAGCGGTTAGCACGCCAGCCTTTCACGCTGGTAGCGGGGGTTCGATTCCCCCTGGGGGTACTGCTCAGGCCTCGAGCTCGGGGAGGTGGTCGCGGTCGCGCCGCCGCTTGCGGCCGCGCTGGACCTGGCCGCCGCCCATCACCGAGATCAGACGCAGGCGCACGAGCGGCGCGCCCGGCGGCGGCGGCTCGCTGCCGAGCTTGACCTCGTGGCCGCCCATCAACGCGAACTTCGAGACCTGCACGTCGATGCCGTCGGGCACGCGGATCTCGAAGCCGCCCATGAGCGTGTAGACGTTGATCTGCGTCACCGCGTCGGACAGCTCGACGTCGCGGAGGTCTATCTCCGTGCCGCCCATCAGGTTGACGACGGTGCAGCGCTCGGCGACGCGCCAGCGCCCGCTGCGCTCGTTGCCGCCCATGATCGACACGATCCACGACGTGCCCGCCTCGGCGGACGGCACCACGCGGGCGCGGGCGCCGGCGCCGGCGCGCGGAGCCGGGACCGTGACCGGGCCGTCGCCGAGGTCGCCCTCGATGAACCCGCCGACGTCGGCGAGCAGGGTGTCGAGCTCGGCGCGGGTGCGGGCCGCGTAGGCGAGCTGCAGGCGCTCCTCGAGCTCGTCGACGTCGAGCCGGCCGTCGCTCGCAGCGCGGCCGAGCGTCAGCACCGCGCGCTCGCGATCGGCATCAGAGGCGCGCAGGTCGGGCAGCGGCTGCGGCGCGGGGTCGTCGTTCACGACCTCCAAGTCAAGCACGCGCCGCCGACTAAGCTGGGGCCGGTGAGGGCCGTTAGCTCAATCGGTAGAGCAAGGGACTTTGGTACGGAGCGCCAGTCGGGAGACCGCTGGTTTGTCGGCAGCTGTTTGCTGGGACCCCCTGAGAGCCTGAGGTACCCATCGCGGTGACAATCCTCAGGATTGGGCAATCAGCAGGCAACCCCGCAAGGGAGAGCCCTCAGAGGCCATACGCTGCCCACCCTAACGCGGACCGGCGAGGGTGAAGAGATGGTCCAGACCGCAACGCCACGAGCGGCCGGTGAGAGCCGGTGCGGCAGGTTAATCCCTAGGTTCTGGGTTCGATCCCCAGGCGGCCCATACGCGCGTTGAACGCGGGCGGTTAGCTCAGCTGGTCAGAGCGCCTGCCTTACAAGCAGGAGGTCCCCGGTTCGAGCCCGGGACCGCCCATCGACGGATTTCCCTGCAAAGTTCTGCGTTCTGCGTTCTGGGCGTTCTGGCGTTCTGGCGTTCTCGTTCTGTCCGGATCGCCGCACCAGATCTCCTGGCGGGCCATCTCGCACAGCGGCGTTGCCCGTGATCGAGCTGCTTGTTCCCTGCTTGTTCCCGGACCGTCGCAGTACGTAGCGCGGCGCTGCGTTGCACCGTCCAAACGCAGACGTACGTGGGGATGGCGCCGGTGCGGGCGGATCGCCTCACAGCCACCGAGCGGGCGATGGCCAGTACCACCAACGGAGGCACACGCACCGAGCAGAGGGGCGCGACCGGTCATCCGGTCGCGCGCCCCTCGCTCTCTAGATGCGTGATTGCATGTCGAGAAGCTCTGACCGGCTCCGCTCACCAGATGAACGGCCACGACAGGCGCGGCCCACGACACCAGGAGACCACCATGCCGAAGTACCTGCTCCTCAAGCACTACAGCGGCGGCCCGGAGCCGCACCGTCCCGTGCCGCCGATGGACCAGTGGGCGCCCGAGGACGTGGAGGCGCACATCGCCTTCCAGAATCACGTCAGCGAGCTGCTCGAGGAGAACGGCGAGTACGTCGACGCACAGGCACTCACGCCGGTGCGCACCTGGGTGCGCTACGGCGGCCCCGACGCCGCCCCCGTCACCACCGACGGCCCGCACCCCGAAACCAGCGACCTCGTCGCCGGCTGGTGGATGATCGACGTCGATTCGTACGAGCGTGCGGTCCAGCTCGCGGCCTACGTCTCCTCCGAGCCCGGCCCGGGCGCGGAGCCGCTGTACGAGTGGATCGACGTCCGGGAGGTCATGTGGGAGCGTCCTCGGACGACTGACGCGGCGTGATCGACGAGCCGACGCGACGGCTGGACGAGGGCGCGCTGCGCGCCCTCGTCCCTCGGGTGCTCGCGGGCCTGGTCCGGCGGGGCGAGGACTTCGACGCGGCCGAGGACGCGCTGCAAGAGGCGCTGCTCGAGGCGCTGCGGGCGTGGCCCGAGCACCCGCCGCGCGACCCGCGCGCGTGGCTGACGACGGTCGCGACCCGGCGGCTCGTCGACGCCCGCCGCAGCGAGGCCGCCCGGCACCGCCGCGAGGAAACGGGCGCCGGATCGCCCGAGCCGCGGCCCGAGGTCACCGAGGAGGGCGACGACACCCTCTTCCTGCTCTTCTGCTGCTGCCACCCCGACCTCGCGCCCGCCTCCCAGGTGGCGCTGACCCTGCGCGCCATCGGCGGCCTCACCACCCGGGAGATCGCCGACGCCTTCTACGTGCCGGAGGCGACGATGGCGCAGCGGATCAGCCGGGCCAAGCGCACCCTGCAGGGGCGCCGCCTGGACCAGCCCGGCGACCTCGCCGTCGTGCTGCGCGTGCTCTACCTCGTCTACACGGCCGGCCATGCGGGCCGGGTGGACCTGGCCCGCGAGGCGATCCGGCTCACCCGCCAACTCACCCTCGCCACCGAGGAACCGGAGGCACGCGGGCTGCTCGCGCTGATGCTCCTCAACCACGCCCGCCTCCCGGCGCGACGCGACGCCGAGGGTCGCATCGTCACGCTCGACCGCCAGGACCGCGGCCTGTGGGACACCCGCGAGATCGCCGAGGGCGTGCGCGTCCTGCAGTCGGCGCTCGCCGTTGAGCGCCCCGGCCGCTACCAGGTCGAGGCCGCGATCGCCGCCCTGCACGACGACGCCTCCAGCGCCAAGGAGACCGACTGGCCGCAGATCCTCGCCTGGTACGACGACCTCGTCGCCCTCACCGACGACCCGGTGCACCAGGACCCCGGCGCCGTGCTGGGCCGCGCGGTCGCGGTCGGCCACGTCCTCGGCGCCGCCGCCGGGCTGCGCGAGACCGACCGGCTGCGCGACGTGATCGGCGAGCGGCACCGCTGGCACGCCGTTCGTGGCCACCTGCACGAGCTCGACGGCGACCCGCCCGCTGCCGCCACTGCGTACGCCGAGGCCGCCCGCCGGGCGACGAACGTCTCCGAACGCGACCACCTGGTCCGCCAGGCCGTCCGCGCGCGGGCCGGCGAGCTACCGTCGAGCACATGACGATCCAACGCATGGAGCACGTGGGCAACGTCCGCGACCCGGAGGGGATCATCGTCGGGCTGGCGGAGCAGATCGGCTGAGGGCTCCGGCCGGCCGCAACCGTTTCGCCGACGTCAGTGGTCGTCCCGGGGCATCGATTCGCTTGCGTGGCGACCTTCTGGCTGCGGTCGGCGAGTTCGCCGAGCTGGGCTGCCGCCTTGAGCTTGGCCTGGGGGCCGCGGCCGCGGCCCCCTTGCGCCTGGCGATCGCGGCGAGGCGGCGTGCTTCCTTGACGGACTGCTGCAGCAGCTCGCCGGTCTGCTCGGTCAGCCAGCTTGCGGCCCTCCCTGGCGAGTGCCTTGACGCCGTGCGCGGCCAGCCCCGAGTCGGTCGGGTGCTTGACGTCGGCCTCGATCACCGTCGAGTCGATCCTGATCGCACGGCCTTGGAAACGCCGGCTCGTTCGGCCCACCAGCCTGTTCGAGAAACCCACCTCGGTCAACCCCGGGCTGCCGCGCGGCCGGCGTGCGCAGGTAACTCGACGTGCGCCACTCCCACGCCAAAGACGAGCTCGCGCGGCCGAGCCCGGCGAGAAGATGAATTTCAGGTTACGCGGCGGGGCGCCGGTAGATCGAGACGTGAGACGTACATGAGCTGGTGAACGGGTCGCCGCGCCATGAGGCCGAGCGCTCGTGGAGTTGCATTCCGGCGAGCTTTGCCATGAGGTCAAGCTCGCTGGGCCACGCGTAGCGGAAGTGGACTTTGAGATGTCGCGCGACTCCGCCCTCGACGACGAGATAGTTTGATGTGTAGCGCTGTTCGAGGAGGTCGAACGTGCGAAAGCGCACCATCAGCCGGTCGTCGCTGGTGGGGATGAGGCGCATGTCCTGGTCGCCGGTGCGGCCGGCGTCGGGGACAAGGCCGTTGAGGGCGAACAGGCCGCCCGGTCGCAGGCGGCGCGCGACGTGCTCGAAGCAGCGTATCTGCGCTTCCTGGGAGGGCAGTTCGAAGAAGCTGCCGGCGACGATGAAGATCAGCGCGAACGCACCCTCGCTCGGCAGCTCGGTGAAGTCGCCGATCGTGACGGGGATCTCGGCTCCGCCGGGCTTGGCGCGAAGCTGCGCGACCATCGCCTCTGACGCGTCGACGCCATGGATCTCGAGGTCACGAGCGGCGAGCGGCAGCGCGACCCTTCCGGTGCCGATGCCCAGCTCGAGGGTCGGCCCCGGACCGTTGGCGGTGGCGAGCGCCGCGAGGCGATCGACCGCCGGCGCCGCGTCGAGATAGCCGCCGAACCAGTCGTCGTAGACGGCGGCTGTCTCGTCGCTGTAGAACGCGATGTCACCGGTGGGCTGCATCGATCCGGAGTCTACGTTTCTCACCAAACGCCGAACAGCGGGTGCAGCGTGGCGAGTGTGAGCAGCCCGAGCGACGCCGCCGTGAACGCCAGCAGGCGCACGGGGTTCAGCAGCATGAACGCCAGGTGCATTGGAAGGGCGATCGCGAATGTCACCCAGACGGGCGCCAACCCGGTCGCCGCGATGGCGATCAGCGCCTCGGCGCCGACCGTGGCGAGGGCCGCGACGCGGCACGCCCACAGCAGCGTGCCCCGCTGCAGCAGTTCGGCGAGACGGCCAGAGGTGATGGCGAGCAGAAACTCGCGGTTGCCGGCGGCCGCCTGGCAGACGCTGTAGGCGATGGTGTCAAGCAGCACCCGTCCGGACATGAAGTCCGGCGCCCGCAGCTTGCGGATCGCGGCCACCAGGTACAGCTGGGCCGCCGCTACGGACGCCAGCAGCCCGGCGGCGGTAACCGAGATGGAGGCGAGCGCGACCGCGACGGCGAGCGTGGCGATGCAGACCGACGTGTAGCGCCCGTGGTGCAGGCGTCCGTCGCACACGAGCCAGATCGCGATCGTGACGCCCGCCAGCGGCCACAAGGGCCCGGCCGTGCCCGGTACCACGAGCGTGACAGCCAGCGCGGTTGTCGCCAGCGCGCCCAGCCCCGCCCAACGCCGCCGCAATGCCAGCAACGGCGCGTCCGTCCAGCCCAGCTGCGGGCGGTATGCGCGATCGCTGCCCTGCGCGCGATGGATGTGGCGGACGTCGGCTTCGACGACGGCCGCGCGCCAGCCAGCCGCGAGCGCCAGACAACCCGCCGCGATCAGCTCTGCCGACACGCCGCTTGGCGCAGCGCCGTCGCCAGCTCAGTGACGTCATCGTCGCGGCTGACACGCTGGGTCTGCAGCCCCGACTCGGCGTCGCAGGTGACCTTCCAGCTGCCGCGCGACCCGACGATCAGCCCGTCCACTCCGGGCAGCGCCCCGTCGGCGGCGAGGTGACGCAGGTCGTCCTTCAACAGGTAGTGCGAGTCGGGCGTCAGGTGCAGGTCGTCGAGGGACGCCCACGGCCCACCCGGCTGGTCTGCACGCCACAGAAAGGCCTTCGACGAGCCGGAGTACATCGTCCACGTAAACGGCCGGCCGGGTGTTGCTGTTGCGCCCCAGATGACCGCGGCAGTAAGCACCAGCGCGGCGATCGCCTCGATCACGACCCGCAGCGCAGGCGACGGATTTTCACGAGATCTTTAATTTGCGTCACGCGGAGAAGGTAGCGTCGCTGGAGGCAAGTAAACCACGAGCCGGGAAGGGGATCCACATGGAGCCCACGCCGATCACCGAAGAGCCCGTCGAGGTCGTCGAGGCCGTCGAGACCGATGAGCTCGCCGAGTTCGCACTGCTCGTCGACCTCCCTGACTGACGCCGCCGAAGCGGTGGGGTCGCGCGGATGTGAACGCGCGGCCCTGTCGCTGGCGTAGCCGCGATCGCTGCTGCTAGGTTGCGCGAATGCGTGTCGAGCCCGACGCGGACGAGGCGCGGACGGAGCGTGCGGCCGCCGCGACGATGCTCTCCAGCGTGCTTGACAGGGTGCGCTCGGAGTTCGTCGATGCCACGGCACACGTCGACGTGTGCCCGCAGGCGCTGCTCTATCCGGGGGTGTTCGCCGTCGCCTATGAAGCCCAGGCGGCCCGCCGCGCCCAGCCGCTCTCCCAGGACGCGTCCGACCGCATCGCGCGCGGGCTGCAGGACGTCGTGCGCCGCGCCGGCGACAGCCGCATCCGCGCCACCGACAGTGATTGCAGCGCGTGGTGTGTTGACTTGGCGGTGCCCGAGGAGCACCTGCGTGCCAGCCTCGGACGGGCGGTATCGCAGGTGCCCCAGCGGCCTGATCGCATCGAGGCGCTGGCCGCCATCCGCGTGGGGGAATGGTCGGACGCCGATCGTGCCGCGTTCTGTGATGCGGCGTGTCTGCTGGAGGCGACGTGGCCGCAGATGCTGGCCGAGGTCGACGTGGTGGTGCAGCAGATCGCCCTGCTGCACGGCTTCGGCATCGACGGCTTCACCGACGTCGCGACGCATGGTGCGATCTACGTCAACCGTGCCCGCCTCGGCACTGACGACGCCGGTCTGCCCGGTCCGACGCGCATGGCAGAGGCGATCGTCCACGAGGCCGCGCACAACCGCTGCAACGCCGCCGCGCTGTCTGACCGGTTCCTCGCAGACCCCAAGTCCGGTGCTGAGCCGGTCGTGATGACGCCGTTGCGACAGGACGCCCGCCCGCTCACGGGCCTGCTGCAGCAGCTCGTCGTGCTCGTTCGCAGCGTGCTGCTCTACGACCGGCTCCTGGATTCGCCGGACGTGGCCCCCGCGGCCATCGCACGCCGCGAGAAGCTGCGCGGCCAGGCCAGCGAGGCGCTCCGGGTGATCGGCGGTCACACCGGCCATCTCACCGATCACGGCCGTGCCGTCGTCGAGGAGGCCGGCGACCTGTTCACGCGCAGCGCCGCCCTCGCCGGCAACTGAGCACGCAGTGCCCGCCGACCGGGGGCATGTCGACGTCTTCCGTCCGTTCGCGTCGTGTCCGGACATCCTGTTCGCCCGGACGGCGGCACGCTCAGACGCCTTCGAAGCGACCGACGCCAGCGGCGGCCAACCGATCATCGTCGGCTCGGCAGCGGGCTGCGACGAAGCCGACGTCGCAACCCGCGCTCACAACGAGCTCGTCGAGCGCACAAGCAACATCCTCGCCGGGCGCGCCGCCGAGCGCCGCGCCGAGGTCGTCACCTCATACACGAAGCTGCGCCGCGACGGCACCGCAGCGCTGGACCCCGCCGCGTGGGGGGACGACCCCGATCTTCGCGACATCCCGATGCTCTGGGTGCAGGGCCGGTCGCTGATCGACGACCGCGAGATGCTCGTCCCGGCAGGCGCCGTCTTCCTGCGCCACCGTCCCCCGCCCGGATCGCCGGGCACGCTGCGAGCCGGCTCCGCAGGCATCGCGGCGCACGCCACGACCCAGCTCGCCGTCGACCATGCCCTCCGCGAGGTGCTCGAGCGCGACCTCGTCGCGCGTAGCTGGTTCGAGGCCGGCCCCTCGTGCGTCGTCAGCGACGATCGCACATGGTCGTCACCGCTGGCCACGGCGATCGCCTCGCTCGCACTCGAGATCTCGCTGCTCGTGCTGTCCGGCCCCGCCACATCCGCGTGTCTCGTTGCCTGCCTGCACACGCCCCAGCGCTCCGAGCAGTCCTTCGGGGCACGCTGCGTGACCGCGCCCGACGGCTTCGCGGAAGGCTTCGAGCGTGCCGCCTACGAAGCGCTGATGGTGCGCTGGAGCATGAGCACCGCGGTGGCGCAGCGAGCGTGGGACGCGATGCGGACGCGCCCGTCGCCGCTGCTCCCGACCGATGCGCTCGAACACGCGCTGTGGACATTTCACGAGCAGGACAGCCTCGGGCGCTGGCTTGACCGGTCAACCACCTTCGAACGCCTCGACAAGACGGTTGAGTCGCAGCTGGCGCGCGCGGTCTCCGGGCACACCGGCGGCGACGTCGTCGTCGTCGATTCGACGGCACCCGAGACGAGCGGCGATGTCGCAGTCGTTCGGGTCCTCGCGCCGGGCGCCCGCCGCTTGCCCGCCAAAGCGACCGCTGGCGCGGTACCACATCCATTGGGCTGAGCGACCGCGTGTGGCCGAGCACGAACGCCTCGGCGAAGCCGATGAACGGCACGGTCGCCTGCTGTCCCCGGCGCGGTCTGACGTGATGAGCGGGTCGGTCGCTCGGCCCCACGCGTGGAGCGTCGAGGCCGGCATGCCGAGGTAGCCGGCGGCCTCGCGCAGCGTGAACAGCGGGCGGGCGAGTCGTCCGTCGTCAGCCGGGAGCGTCGGCCGGGGATGCTCGGGGAACCACACCCGCCAAGCGCGGGCACTGCGCCCCTGGTCTTGATGGCGATGTGACGATGGTAACGGCGCATCCGACGTACGGGGCTCGCGCCGACGGTCCCGCCGAGCGGTACCCCGATCACCCGGGCCTTCCACCTTCGCGCGATCTGCGCTTGGCCGTGGACATGCGTACAGCCATCTTCATGGAACCCCATCGCGTCGAGGCCGGCGACCGGCCCGACCCCGTCATCGCCCAGCCGACGGACGCCATCGTCCGCGTCGTCCTCGCGTGCGTCTGCGGCTCAGACCTCTGGTACTACCGCGGCGACTCCCCGTTCGAGCCGGGCCCGATCGGCCATGAGTTCATCGGCGTCGTCGAGGACGTCGGCGCCGAGGTGCACCACATCGCCAAGGGCGACTTCGTCATCGCGCCGTTCGCCTACAGCGACGGCACCTGCCCGCACTGCCTGCACGCCATCACCACGGCCTGCGTCAAACGGCGGCTTCTTCGCCTCGGGCGGCGTCGACGGAGGCCAGGGCGAGGCCGTGCGCGTGCCGCTGGCCGACGGGACGCTGGTCCCCGTGCCCGGCTCGGGCCACTCCGAGGCGACGATGCGCTCCCTGCTGACGCTGTCGGACGTGATGGCCACCGGGCACCACGCCGCGGTGTGCGCCGGTGTCACGCCGGGCAGCGTCGCCGCGGTCGTCGGCGACGGCGCGGTCGGCCTGTCCGGCGTCCTCGCGGCCAAGCGCCGGGGCGCCGAGCGGATCATCGCCCTCAGCCGCAACCCGGCGCGTCAGGAGCTCGCGCGAGCGTTCGGCGCCACCGACATCCTCGCCGAGCGCGGCGACGCCGCGGTCGAGGCGGTCAAGGAGATGACCGACGGCGTCGGCGTCGACGCTGCGATGGAGTGCGTCGGAACCGGCCAGGCGATGAACACCGCTATCGCGATCGCGCGCCCCGGCTCCACGGTCGGCTTCGTCGGCGTGCCGCACGGCGTCGAGCTGCCGATCCAGTCGATGTTCGTTCGCAACGTCGGCGTGCGCGGCGGCGGCGCGCCGGTCCGCACGTACATCCCGGAACTGCTCGACGACGTGCTCGAGGGCCGTATCGATCCGGGCCGCGTCCTGGACTTCGAGACCGATCTCGAGGGCATCGTGGAGGCCTACGCCGCGATGGACGAGCGCCGGGCGATCAAGTCGCTCGTCCGCGTGGGAACTCTGACCGTCCCGAGGATCGACCGTGCCGGCGTCCGCCGCCGTTTGCCGCAAACACGCAGGGCGATTCGCACCATCCGGTGCTACGCTGGCTCGCAGGCGGCGGGTGCCCCAGGTCCCGGGGACAGCGCTGCGACATGACCACCTCGCGGACGCGGCCAGGACCGGATCGGGACTGGCGGTGAGCGCGCGGCTGAGATGCCCGCGCCGTCCGCCGCCTCATCGCCCACGCGATGGCGCCCGAGCTGCGCCGCGACGCCGCCGCTGGGCAGCGTGTCGCGCGGCGCGCGTCGGGCCCGGCTGGGCGCTGCTGCCGGTCGCCGCCCTCGTGCTGCCGTCGGTGGCGCTCGCGGCCGGCGGCGTGCGGATCGAGCCGCGGGATGGAACCGTGACCGTCGCCCCGAGCGCGCTGAGCGACGCGCCGCGCGAGGGCTATCGCAGCGGCATCGGCTCGATGCTCGTCGACCTGCGCCACACCGCGATCGCGGCGGACGACAGGCCGCTGAGGATCGAGGCCGGCGTGCGGCGCACGATCGTGGCACTGCCCCACGACCGCTGTGCGAACGTCGACGTCCAGTACCACGTGGTCGCGTTCGCGGCCCGCGTCGCGTCGATCGTCACGGGCGCCACCGGCAGTCCGTTCTCGGAGGTCATCCTCTTCGGCGATGCGCAGGTCGGCCGCTCCGGCGTCGCCGGCAACGAGAACGCCCGCGGCAACGCGCCGACGCTGCAGATCGACTTCGAGTCCGCGGGCGGAAGCCTCATCGTGCGCGACTATCCCGACGGCGTCGACCCCGCGTCGGTGCCCGACTGGCCCGGCTACACGGTCTTCCCCGAGCCCCGGCCCGACGTGACGGGCACGCCGAAGGCGGCGGCCCGACGCCTGATCGCACGCTGGCGCGTGCGCCATCGCGAGCAGGTGCGGTCCCAGCGCCGCATCGAAACGCTGCGGCCCGGTCCGTGCGCGCGCCCGGCGAGGGCCCGCCGGTGAGCGCCGCCCCGGTCACCGTCGCGCGCGGTCCACGCTTCGCCGACCCCACGTGGAAGGCGACCGCCGTCGCCGGCACGGCGCAGCTCGCCGGGCTGGCGATCGCGCTCGGCGGCAGCTCGCGTGCGGTGCCCGCGCTCGCGGTCGCGGTGGCCGGCGTCGTGATCGCCGGGTTCGTGCTCGCGCCGCAGGCCGTCGCGACGGTGCACCGACAGCCCGCGCTGCTGCTCGTGGCCGCGCTCGCGCTGCTCGCCCTGGGCTGGCTCGCGCTCAGCCTGAGCGGGTTGGGCTTCGGCCACGCCTCGGAGCTGCCCGGCCTGAGCGCGCTGTGGAGCCTCAGCCAGGCCGGGCGGCTGCCGCTGCTGCTCATGCCGCTCGCGGCGGTGGGCGGCCTCGTGCTGATCGCCGACGCGCTGCGCGTGCGGCTCGACCTGGCCCGCCGGCGCAGCGCGCCGTGGCAGGATCTGACGGCCACCGGCGCGACGCGGTCGATGTTCCCCTGGCGCGCGGTGGCCGGCGTCCTGCTCATCGGCTGGTCGGCCGTCCTGGCGATCGGCATCGCCGGCCCGTACGCCGGCAACAGCGGCCTGGCGCAAGTGCTGCTGCTCATGCTCGTCGCCGGCGCGGCCGCCGTGGTCATCGGCACGCCGCTGCTGATCGCGTCGCTGACGCGCGTCGACCGCGAGCAGACCCAGGACGCCCACGAGGAGGTGCGCCAGCGCTTCGCCGCCCACCTGCACGACTCGGTGCTGCAGACGCTCGCGCTCGTCCAGCGCCAAGCCCACGATCCCGCGGCGGTGACGCGCCTGGCCCGCCGTCAGGAGCATGCGCTGCGCGCGTGGATGGCGGGCGAGACCGAGCTCGTGAGCGACACGCTCGTCGCCGCGCTGCGCGACGTCGTCGCCGAGGTCGAGGACGGGGAGAGGATCACAGTGCAGCTGACCGCGATCGGCGACCGACCGATCGACCCCGCCGGCGAGGCGCTCGTCGCGGCGGCCCGCGAGGCGCTGCGCAACGCCGCGCGCCAAGCGGGCGGCGCACCGATCGTGGTGTTCGCCGAGCTCACCGCGGCCGGTGTCGAGGTGTTCGTGCGCGACGACGGGGCGCGCTTCGAGCCGGCCGACGTCCCCGCCGAGCGGCGCGGGATCCGCGATGCGATCGTCGGCCGGATGGCGGCCGCGGGCGGCAGCGCGACGGTCGAGTCGGCGCCCGGCGAGGGCACCGAGGTGGCGCTGCGCCTGGGCCCGGCGAACGATGCCGCCGGCGCCCGATGAACGATCCGACCTCGGCTGCGTCACGTCGTGTGCGGGTCGTCGTGGTCGACGACCACCACCTCTTGCGCGCCGGCGTCCGCGCTGAGCTGCTCGCGCACTGCGACGTCGTCGGCGAGGCCGCCGCGCCGGCCGCGGCCGTCGCGGCGATCGCGGCGACGCGGCCCGACGCCGTGCTGCTCGACGTCCATCTGCCCGATGGCGGCGGCCTGGCGGTGCTGGAGGCCCTACGTGACGGCGCCGGGGCGCCGGTGCAGCCGCCGCCGGCCGTGCTCGCGCTCTCGGTCTCCGACGCCGCCGAGGACGTGGTGCCGATGATCCGGGCCGGCGCGCTCGGCTACGTGACGAAGACGATCGACACGACCGAGCTCGTCGCGGCGATCACGCGCGTGGCCGCCGGCGATGCGTACTTCAGCCCGCGCCTGGCGGCGTTCGTCCTGCAGGCCTTCAGCGCGCCGGTGGCGCCGCACGACGCCGGCGACGACGACGACGACGCGCTGCGGACGTTGACGCCGCGCGGGCGCGAGGTCCTGCACCACCTCGCCCGCGGCTACCCCTACAAGCGGATCGGCGCGCGCCTGGGCATCAGCGCGCGGACCGTCGAGACGCGCGTCGGCGCGGTGCTGCGCAAGCTGCAGCTCAGCTCGCGCCACGAGGTGAGCCGCTGGGCCGCCTCGCGCGGGCTCGTCGAGGACGACGCGCCGCAGGCGCCGTAGCCCGCGTCAGACGGCGCGCTCCTCGAACGCCTCGCTCATCCCCTCCGCCAGCGAGCCGAGCTCGTCGCGCAGCGCGCGCACGTCGCCGGCCAGGCGCTGCTGGTTGGCGACGTCCGTCGAGGCGGAGACGCTGATCAGCGAGCCGCGGATCGAGTCGAGCTCGACCGCGATGCGCTCCATCTGGTCATAGAAGGACTCGAGCTGAGCGGCCATCTTGCGCTGCACCGTGAGCTGGTGCTCGAGCGCCTCGATGAGCTCGGTCTTGCCGGAGCCCTCGAGCTCTCTGAGCCGGCCCGCGACGCGTGACGGCGGCGAGTCCTCCAGCGCCTCGTACAGCAGCTGCGCGCGCGAGGCCGACAGCTCCATGAGCGTGACGAGCGCGTCGACCTCGGTCGAGACCTCCTCGTAGGGCAGCTCGGCGCGCTCGATCGCGTCGCGGATGCGCTCCTCGATCGCGCGCGCGTCGAGCAGGTGACGGCGCACCTCGGGCGCGACCTTGCCCGGGTCCAGCCGGCGCGTGCCGGCCTGAAGCGCGGCGCGGCGCTCGGCGCGCACGCGCGTGAGCACCGCGTCGGCCTCCTCCTCGTCGAAGAACGTCCACGCGGCGGCGATCGCGTAGACGGCGAGCGCGACGAGCAGGACGAGCGCCACGCCTGCGTTGGTGAGCAGCACGCCCGCGCCCATCGTCCCGACCAGCAGCGCGACGTTGAACGGCTTGGCGGTCGCGTTGGCGACGAGCGCGCCCGCGAACTCGCTGCGGCTGTAGGGCTGTCGCGCCGGCGAGCTCACCTGCAGGGCACC
>CAVPYM010000005.1:0-41279 GCA_963709935.1 uncultured Actinomycetes bacterium
TCCCGTCGCTCCCGCTCCCGGCGGAACCCGGCCAAGCGACGCTACCGCGGTCGCTGCGACGGGCACGATCGTCTGAACACTCCGCGCCGTCCGCCGCGCCATCGATCGCACCCGTTCACGCCGCCAGGAATCCGTCGTAGTGCAATTGGAGCCGGTCGGATCGGGGCGATCCGGTGGTCGGCGGGAATCGAGATTCGTTCCAGGTGAAAGCCCTGCAGCCCCTGACGCAGCATGGGTCCGTCCTCCTCGTCGAGCAGGCGAGATGCGATGTGTACGGTCCCGGCAGGATCGATTCCCAGAACGTGCCTGTCGTACGCGAGATGGTGAATCGCGCACAGCGACAGTCCGTTTCTGACGGACGGCTGCCCGAGGTCGTGGGTGTCGTTCACGATGTGCGCCGCCTGAAGCAACGATCGCTCCTTGAGGGCGCAGATGGTGCAGCGCTGCTGGTAGGCGGCGAGCACCGAGAAGCGGAACTGGTGCTGATGAAGGCGGTATCGCGCTTCCCCGAGGGCATAGCGGCGCACTTCGACGTCTGAGCGAAGGCCCGCAGGCGTCAGATCCGTCGCTCGGCTGCCGATCTGCACCAGCACCGCGCGCTGAGCAGGCATGTCCTGGACGACGAAGACCGGCGCCGACAGCGCGTACACCGACGGCGCTATTCCCATCAGGTAGTCAGCGGAACCTGATCGATACAGGCCGCCCGCAGCGCTCGGTTGTCCGGACTGTCGATCGGCCCGGCACGGTAGCTGTACACGATGGTTCCGCTCGCCGCATCGAAGGCATCGTCGTACGGCGGGGGCCTGCCGGCGTGTGGAGCCGCCGTCACGATCGTCAGAGCGGCCGGCCCGCGAAAGAGGCGCGGACGGTGAATGCCGGCCTGCGGATTGAAGAGCGCGTACGACTGGCCGTCGACCGGCAGGTTTCTGAGGATCTCGCGACGCGGAATCATGTCCTCGTAGCGCAGCTGCAATGCGTGGAGATGGTCGATCGCTGCGAGGCGGACGTGAAAGTCCGGATCCATGGCCGCACCCTCCCGCGTGGCGGTGGCGAAAGCAACCGCCGGTTACGAGCGCCCGGTGCTGCACCGCGGCCACCGGCCTACCGAACCCACAGCCGCTCTCCAAGCCGCGAGGCGCGTGTGGCCGGTCGTGACACGGCAGCGCGCAGCGTCTCCTCCATCCCCACGAGGATCAGCCGGGCGCGCGCCCGCGTCGCCGCCGTGTAGAGCAGCTCCCGCGTGAGGATCCGCGACGTCGCGTCGGGTAGCAAGACCACGGCGGCGTCGAACTGGGAGCCCTGGCTCTTGTGGATCGTCATCGCGAACGCGGTCTCGATCGAGCCGAGGCGAGTGGGGGTGAACTCAAGGAGCTCGTCGCCGCGTTCGAAGGCCGCGCTGACGCGGTCGGGGCCGCTCTGGATGACCACGCCGGTGTCGCCGTTGTAGAGGCGCAGCTCGTAGTCGTTCTCGGTGACGAGCAGCGGGCGGCCCACGTAGGCGGGGCCATCGGGCGCGAAACCGGGAATCGCCGTGGCGAGCCAGCTCTCGATGCGGGCGGTCCACGCGGCGACGCCCTGCGGGCCTCGGCGGTGGGCGCAGAGCACCCGAAACGCGCCGAGCGCGGCGATCGCATCGTGCGCGGCGCCCGCTCGCGCGGACTCGACGACGGCGCGTCCGGCGGTGGCCGCCTCCTCGCGAACCGCAGCGAGCGCGGCGTTGACGTCGACGCCGGCGTCGGCGACGGACGCATCGTTCGGGATCCAGGTGACGTCGTCGGGCTGGCGCTCGAGGACCGCCATCACCTCGTCGCCATCGCCGCGGCGAATCGCGTCGGCGAGCAGTGCGATGCCGCCTCCGTAGCGATGGACTCGGTCGAGAACGACGATGCCGTCGCGGATCCTCGCGCTGCGTGGCGGCTCGGCCGCGGCTGGGAAGGCGTGGCCCGTCGCGCGCGTGAGCGCCGCTCGCGCGGGGGCGCTCATCTGCAGGCCGGCGGTGGCCGGCCCGACGATGTCGCCCAGCACGGCGCCGGCCTCGATCGAGGTGAGCTGGCCGGGGTCGCCGACGAGGACGAGGCGCGCATCGGGGCGGACCGACTCGACGAGGCGGGCCATCTGCGACAGCGAGACCATCGAGGTCTCGTCGACGATCACGACGTCGTGCGGCAGGCGGTTCGTGCGGTGGTGGCGAAAGCGGCTGTGGCTGCCGGGGCGCCAGCCGAGCAGGCGGTGCAGCGTGGAGGCACGGAGGTCGCGGAGTTGGGCGCGCACGGAGTCGTCGATATCGAGCGTGGCCGCCTCCGCGTGGACGGCCTCCTCGAGACGCGCGGCGGCCTTGCCGGTCGGTGCGGCGAGTGCGACGAGCGGCGGTGGGTCGCCGGCGGCGGCCGCTTGCTCGGCGAGCAGCGCGACGATCCGCGCCACGGTGGTCGTCTTGCCGGTGCCCGGTCCCCCGGCAACGACCGCGAGGCGGCGCAGGACGGCCGTCGCGGCGGCCATGCGCTGGCGGCTGCCGGCGGCCTCGCCGGCGAACAGACGCCGCAGGCCATCGGCGAGCACGGCTTCGTCGACGATCGCGGGCGGCCCGTCGCTGAACGTGCGCAGGTCGGCGGCGACCTCGCGTTCCTCGCGCCAGTAGCGATCCAGGTAGAGCGCGCTTCCGACGAGTCGCAGGGGGCGAGCGGCGCCGGGGCCGGCGGTCTCGCCGACGGCGACCAGTGGGCTCTCCGTCAATCGGCGAATCCACGCCGCGGGCTCCGGCCATGGCAGCGCCGAGAGGTCGACCGGCTCGTCGGAGTCGACGGCCGCGGTCGACCGGATCGTGGCGAGGTCGACGAGGACGTGGCCGAGGCGCGGGCCGCGGACGGCGAAGGCGGCACCGAGCGCGACCCAGTCGTCGTGCTCTCCCGCGAGCCCGGTCAGCCGCACGGCGACGTGGATGTCGGCGGCGGCTAGCACCCCGAGCGCGTTGAACGCGCGCAGCAGGCCCGGCGCGTGGCGGGCTCGGCGCGGGTCGTGGAGGTCGATCGCTGGGGCGGGTGGGCCGATCACCGCTCGTCGCCTTGGTCGAAGACGTCGCTGAGCGACTCGATCAGCGCGCCCGGCGGGCGCCAGGCGAACACGCCGCAGGGCTGGCCGTCGATCCGCGGCGTCTCGGGCCCGGTCATCCCGCGCAGGAAGAGGTACAGGACGCCCGCGATGTGCTGGTCAGCGTCGTAGTCGGGAACCCGCCAGCGCAGGTACCGGTGCAGCGCGACCGTGTACAGCAGCGCCTGCAGCCCGTAGTGGCGCTGGTGCATCTCGCTCACCAGCGCCGGTGGGCGGTGATGCCAGGCCGTCAGCTCCTCGCCGGCCGGTGCGAGCCAGTTCGTCTTGTAGTCGGCGATCGCGAAGCGCGGCGCGGCGGCGCCGTCCGACCCGTGCACGCGCAGGACGAGGTCGATGCTGCCCGTGAGGTACCCGCGCACGTCGGGCCGCAGCGCCGGATCCTCCAGCCGCGCGGCGTAGCCGTGCAGGGGGTCGCTTGCGTCGAGGTGCTCACGCAGCACGGCGGCGATCGCGGCGAGCGTCAGCCGGCCGGTGGGCTCGTCGCCGCCGACGAGCGGCAGCTCGAAGACGAGCTCGTCCAACCGGTCCTCGCGGGCGACGTCGCAGAGGCGCAGACCGTCCAGCAGCGGTCCGAGCGGCGTCCGCAGGGCGGCGCTCAACCCGGCGGCGGCGATCTCGGGCGAGCCGAGCTCGACGTGGCGCCACCCCTGTCCCTCGGCCACCCGCGCCGCGACCTGGGCCGTGAGATCGGGCGCCGTGAAATCCGCGGCCTCGAGCACCCGGTGCACGAGCGTGCCGACCTGCATCCCGACGGGCATCGCGGCCAGCGGGACCGGCGCCCTCAGCCACGCCGCCTCGCTCTCGACCGACCCGACCGACCCGACCGGCCCGACCACGCCGGCCAACGACGGCGGCGGCTCGTCGGCGATCACCTCCTCATCCTCAGGCTCGCTGCCCACATGCGCCTCGTACGCCCCCGCCGAGATGTCGCTGAACGACGTCCGCCGCCAGCGCTCGTCCAGCCCCCGTTCGAACGCCGCGGCGCACAGATCCGAGGCAGCCACGCCGGCTGGCGACCAGCTCACCGGCAGGCCGGACAACCACGAGCGCTCCACGCTGATGCAGGCCGGCGCCGCCACCGCCAGCTCCGAGAAGCGCGCCATCGCAACGTCGTCCTTCGGCGTCGCACCACCCGCCGGCGGCACCACCCCGTCCTCCCCCCGCGCGAACAGCAGCCGCCCCAACGCGGAGTGCCGGCTGTCGTACGTGCCCGCCCACCACACCACCGCCTGATGGCGCGCCCGCGTCAACGCCACGTACGCCAGCCGCAGATCCTCCCCGCGCTGCTCCTCCTCGTGGTGGCGGCAGTGGCGCCCCCAGTCCGGCCCGTCGAGCCCGACGTCGATCGTCCGCGCGTCGTCCTGCGCCGGATCGTGGAAGAAGACCGGCTGCGGGTCGCGCGGGATGTAGCCGGGCTCCCACAGGTCCGGGCAGTAGACGACCGGGAACTCCAGCCCCTTGCTGCGGTGGATCGTCAGCACCTGGACGGCCTCGGCATCGGACTCCAGCCGCCGCGTGCGCTCCTCGTCGCTCGTCTCGCGCGCCGCCGCCGCGATGCGCTGGCGCAGCCACGCCGTCAGCGCCGCGCCGCCCATCCCCTCGGCCGTCGCCGTCGCGTGCAGCAACTGGCCGACGTGGCGCAGATCCGTCAACGCACGCTCGCCGTCCGCCCGCGCCAGCACGCGCCCGGGCAGCCCCTCCGCCCGCGTGATCGTCTCCATCAGCGCCGCCACCCCGTTCGCCCGCAGCACCCGCGCCCAGCGATGCAGCCGGCGGTGGACCTCCGCCCACTCGTGCTCCCCGGCGCACGCCACGCGCTCCGCCGTCCAGCCGAGAAACGGCGTCAGCGCCGCCGACCGCGCCCGCGTCGACTGCGCCGGTCGCTCGATCGCCTCCAGCAACCGCAGCCAGTCGCGCGCCGGGACCGTGCCGAGCACGCTGCCCGCACCGTTGATGACCGCCGGGATGCCCGCCGCGTCCAGCGCCTCGCGCACCAGCGCGGCGTTGCGATGCGTGCGCACGAGCACCGCGACGTGGCCGGGGCGGATCGGCTCGCGGCGCACAGGCGCATCGGACGCGCGGATCTCGACCTGCGCTGCCGGCGCCGACAGCAACGCCACGAGATCGGCGGCCAGGTCCCGCGCGACATGCGAGCGCACGGATGCGGTCCCCGCGTACCCCCCGCGCGTGCGCGTGATGGAAGCCTCGTCGCGATGCACGACCCGCACCCGCACCGCCGCCCCCACCGGCGCGCCCGACAGCCCGGAAAGCCGGTTCGCCGGGGCCGCACGCACCCGCCGGTAGACGATCCCCTCGTGCCCGAGCGTCGCGCCGCCGAACATCACGTCGTAGGCGTCGATCAGCCCCTGGTCGCTGCGCCAGTTGACCTCGAGCGTCGCCCGCGCGCCGGCCGTCGCCCGCGCCGCCAGATACGCGTAGACGTCCGCTCCGCGGAAGGCGTAGATCGCCTGTTTCGGGTCTCCGATCAGGATGAGCGCGACCCCGTCGCCCCCGAACGCGCGGCGCATGATGTCCCACTGGACCGGGTCGGTGTCCTGGAACTCGTCGACGAGCACCACGCGGTAGCGCGCCCGCAGCCGCGCCGCCGCCGCCTCGCCGCCCGGCCCGCTCAGCGTGTCGTCCAACCGGGTGAGCAGATCGTCGTACGTGATCAGCGCCATGCGCCGCTTACGCCGTTCGAACTCGTCGCGCACGGCGCGCGCGAAGCGAACGCGCATCGCCGCGATGCTGCTCTCCGGCGCGCCGTCGGGCTCGATCCGCGCCGCCGGATTGGCGACCGCGATGCGCGCGATCCGCAGCGCCTCGTCGCGCGTGAACTGCGGGTCGCCATGGCGATGAAAGCGCCGCACGAACAGGTCGTCGACGACCTCCTCGACGAGGTCGGCCGGGTCCTCGACGAAGGTCATGTCGGTCTCCACGTCGCCGACGATTCCCAGGCCGCCGAGCACCTCCTGGCAGAAGCCGTGCGTCGTCGCGATCGTCGCCGCGTCGAAGCGGGCGATCGCTCGCACCAGCCGCTGGTGGCGCTCCCGGACCGCGTCCTCCGAACCGCGGGCTAGCAGCGCCACGACCTCGTCTCCGTCGGCCGGCAGCGCGCCTGCCCGAAAACGCGCCAGCCCGTTCTCGGTGTGGACGAGCCGTTCGCGGACGCGGTCGCGCAGCTCGCCGGTCGCCATCCGCGTGAACGTCACGAGCAGGATCTGTTCCAGCGGCGTGCCCTCGGCGACGTAGCGCGCCGCCAGCGCGGCGATCGTGAACGTCTTGCCGGTGCCCGCGCTCGCCTCCAAGACCGTGACGCCGGTCGGCAGCGGGCCGCACACGTCGAACGGCAGCGGCGAAGCGATCCGCGCGGTCACCGGTCGATGACCTCCTCGCAGGCCAGCAGGTCGTCCCACACGCGCCGGGCGTAGCGCCCGAACCGCGTCGGCTCCGCCGGGTCCCAGCCCTCGCGCTGTTCGTCGGCGACCGGCGCCGGCGCGATCAGCTCCTCGACCGAGCGCTCGCCGCCGAGCACGAGCAGGTGCTCGGGCTCGCGGTCCTCGCGGTCGATGTTCCACGTCGACTCCCACGCCCGCCGTGCCGCCGCCACCGGATCGGTCCCCCGGCGGGCGGCCTCGGCGTACGCCGCCGAGCTCAGGCACGCGATCGGCGGCGCCTCGCGCATCCCGCGGTCGTAGACGTCGATCAGCGTTCGCAGGCACGTCAACGCGCGCTCCCGGCGCGCCTCCGCGTCGTCGCCCAGCCTGGAGATCCGCGCCACCGTCACGCGCGCCCCGTCGGCGCCCGACCGCGCCCGGCCGATCGTCACGGCCTGAAACGGCCGCTGCGGATGCGACGCCGTCAGCGCCAGCAGCCGCACCCACGCGGCGAGGCGGTGGCGCGGGCTCACGCGCGAGTACGTGACGCGGCCGAGCACGTCGCCGCGCACGCCCGGCGCCGTGCCGCGCAGGAAGCGGCTCTCGCCGATCAGCGCGTTGATCTCCACCGAGCCCGGCTCGCCCAACGCGCCCAGCAGCCCCGCGGCCGCCGCCGCGATGTCCGTCACGGTTGGGCGCACCCGCTCGATGACCTGCGCGCTCAGCGCCCCCGGTGGCAGCGTCCCGCGTGCGACCTCGGCCGCGATGCACGCGTCGAGCTCCGCCCCGCCCAGCACCCCATCCACGAGCCGCTGCCCGACCGCCCACACCCCGAGGCCATCGAGCTCGACCGGCAGCGCGTCGGCGACGTCCTCGTCGTACTCGGCGACGCTGATCCCCAGCCGCTGGCGCAGGAACGCGCGCACCGGGCGCTCGACGAACCTCACCAGCCCGTCGAGCTCGACCACCGGGCCGGCCGCATCCGCCAGCGGCGCGCGCAGAAACGGCTCGTCGCCGGCGCGCGGGCCGAGGATCGCGCGCGCCCCGTCCAGCGCGACCCGGTCGAAGCTCCACGCCCGCTCGCGCGCGACGACGCGCCCCGCCGCGAAGTTGCGCGGGTCAAACGGCTGTAGCGGATGGCGCACGACGACGTGGGCACGCGCGTGCTCGCCGCCCTTCACCCGCACCGTGCGATCGACGACGTCGAGCAGCTCACCCACCGGCACCGCCGGCGGCCGCGCCACGTTCGTGCGCTCGTCGTTGCCGGTATAGGTGACGATCAGCCGGTCGGTCGCCGCGAGCAGCGCGTCGAGCAGCATCTGGCGATCCTCGGTACGCGTGTCGCGATCGCCGACATGCGGGTCGGCGAGCATGAGGTCGTCACCGTCGCGATGCGCCTTGCGCGGAAACGCGCCGTCGTCGAGCCCGAGCAGGCACACGACGCGATGCGGGACCGAGCGCATCGGCACGAGCGTGCAGATCGTCAGATGGCCGGTGCGGAAGTTCGCGCGCGTGGGCCGGCCCTGCAGGCGCTCGGCGAACAGCGACCGGACCTCCGCGGGCAGGAGGCGCGTGGTGTCGGCGCGGCCGCCGGCGCGGGCCTGGTCGACGACGTCGTCGAGCAGGCGCTGCAGCTCGGCGCGCTGCCAGGAGTCACGCGGGCTCGTCACGGTGAGCGCGTCCGTCGCGTCCGCGATCGCCGCCGCCCACCCGGCGACGGGCCTGCCGCCGCTCAGCGCGTCGAGCGCCGCACCGAGCCGGTCGACGAGCTCCGCGAACCGGCCCGCCAGGTCGATCGCGCCGCTCTCGACGTCGTCGAGCGCCAGCACCCCCTCGAACAGCCGGTGTCCGTCCTCGGTCATGGCGACGCCGACGAGCACCCGGTCCAGGCCCGCGCGCCATGTGCCGGCGGCGAGCGAGTCGAGCTTGTAGGGCGCGCGATGCGTGGCATCCAGGCCCCAGCGGATGCCGGCGTCGGCGATCCACTCCTGGATCCGCGCGAGGTCGTCGTCGTCGAAGCCGAAGCGCCGCCGGACGGGGTCGCGGTCGGCGAGGTCGAGCACCTGCGAGGCGGTCAGTCGCGCGCCCGCGAGGTCGAGCAGCTGCGCGACGACGCCGAGCACGGGGTTGGTCTGGCGCAGCGCGCGGTCGGCGAGGCGCACGCGCAGGTCCGGCAGCCCGCTGTCGACGGCCGCGTCCGCGGGCGGGTCGTCGTCGCCGTCGGCGAGCATCGCGCCGACGCCGAACGTCGCGTGGATGAGCGGCGCGAACGTCTCGATGTCGGGGCACATGACGATGACGTCGCGCGGCTCGAGGCTCGGGTCGTCCTGGAGCATGTGCAGGATCGCATCGCGCGCGACCTCGACCTGGCGCGCGCGGCCGTGGCAGGCGTGGACCTGCACGCTGCGATCGGCGGGATCGAGCAGGGGCCGCGTGTCGTTCGCGGCCGGGAGCGGCTCGCCGGGCGGCGGGCGGTCGGCGCGCACGTCGGCCTGGATGCGGGCCAGCAGCGAGTCGCCGGCCGCCGCAACCGGGTGATGGTGGTCGACGTCGCCACCCCCGACGACGAGCTGCAGCTCGCGCGCGTCCTGCCCCCACGAGGCGAGCAGGCTGTTGGCCGGCAGCGTCGCGGTGACGTCGCCGGCGCGCCGCACGATCGGCGGCCGTGGCGTCGTCGCCGCGGCGACCGCTGCCCAGAGGACCGGCGACGGGTGCAGCAGGAAGAGGTGCACGTCGCGATGCGCGGCGAGCGCGCGCAGCACGGCGAGCCGCCCCGCGGGCAGGCGCGTCAGCCCGAACAGCGACAGCCGCGGCGGCAGGTCGACGAGATTCGAGTCGGCGCGCAGGCGGGCGCAGGCCTCGTCGAGACGCTCCGCCGGCCCGGGGATCGCGATCCGCGCGCGTAGCCGGCGCCACAGCTCGGCCTGCCACCACCCCTCGTCGGGCAGCGCTCGCCCGGTGCCGTCGGTGTCGTGCGCGCGGGCCCAGGCGCGCACCATCTGCGGCCGGTGCAGCGCGTAGCGATCGAAGAGCTCGGCGAGGTGGCGGACGGCGCTGAGGCGCCGCGCGCGGCGCGAGTCGTCGGGCTCGCCGGCGTCCGCGCCGAGATGCGCGGCGAGGCTCTGCAACCACGGCTCGCCCATGCAGTCCTCGACGACGTCGAGCAGCGGCCACACGGCGTGCTCGACCAACCAGGGGTCGGCGTCGGGTTCGACGCCCGACGCCGCCGCCACCGCGTCCGCGACCAGCCGGCGCGGCGACGGGAACTCGACGTTCGCGCAGACCCCGTCCGTGCTGCCCGGGGTGACCCCGAGGCAACTTGACATCCGCTGCGTCAGCCAGCGCTCCATCCCGCGCGTCGGCACGGCGATGACCTCGGGAGCGAACGGATCGCCGAGCGGCTGGGCCAGCAGCGCGCCGAGCGCCTGCACCAGCCCGTCGGCGCGCTCAGCGCGATGGACGTGCAGCACTGCGCTCAGCCCCCTTCGGAGGATCGGACTCGGCTGCCGGCGCGCATCATCGTCGGCGAGTATCGCGCTGCGAGGACCGTGCGCACGCATCGACCCCGTTGACGACGTACCGCCGGTCGCCGCGCCGGTCGACGTTCATGCGACCGATGAAGCGACGCGGTGGCGCCGTGTCTGCGACCGACGGCCACGGCGCCAGCCGCGCTCATGGGCGCAACCGACACCGCCGATGAACGGGCGACACGTGGGCGGCCGCGCGGTGTCGAGATGTCGATCGTTCACCCATCGCGTGAAGAGCGACACATCGGCGGCCGCGCGAGCTCGATATGTCGATCGTTCACCCATCGCGTGAAGAGCGACACATCGGCGGCCGCGCGAGCTCGATATGTCGATCGTTCACCCATCGCGTGAAGAGCGAGACATCGGCGGCCGCGCGAGCTCGATATGTCGATCGTTCAGCCATGGCGTGAACGGCGACAGGCGGTGCGTGCCGGCGGCGCGAGGTGTCACCGTTCATGTGAATGCCATGAACAACTGCCGGATCGCCCCGCGCTCGCCCGATCCACGGCAGAACGACATGCATGTCAGCGACAACTGCCGGGTCGACGAGGCCCCGCCCCCGATCCGGCAGAAGTGCAGGCGGTCGTCGGGCTCACAGCGCGGCCGGATCGCGCTCGCGCGCGCCCGTGCGCGGTTGCGGAGCTACCCCTGCAGCGCTTCGCCCAGCTCGCCGCGCAGCGTGGCGATCTCGGTCACGACGGCCCCGACGTACGCCTCCTTCAGCGAGGAGATGTCGTCGAGCAGGTCGTCCATGTAGCTGGGATCGGCGCCCAGGCCCTCGAGGTCGGCGAGCGCGCGCTCGGCGTAGAGCAGGCGCAGGTCGGCGCGGATCTTGGCGGCGGTGATGGTGGTTTCGGTCTGCATGGCGGTGGTGTTCGTCGTCGACCTCTGGGCGTGATAAACGACCGAACACTGTTCAGCCTGCTCACACCGGCGAGGCCGTGGCGTTCAAGCTCACAAAGTTCTCACGCGAACGAGGCGGATCGGCGTAGGCTCGCGCCCGTGCCCCGCCGGACGCGCCTGCGGACAACCCTCCTGACGACGATCGCGCTCGCGATCGCCACCGCGAGCCCGGCCACCGCCGCCGTCCCGTTCAAGGAGATCACCTCCGCCGCAGGCCCGCTGACCAGCGTCGCGCTCGGCGACGAGCTCAGCTGCCAGGTCGCCTACCGCAACGACGCCCGCTTCGAGCTCTTCCCCTCCGCCGCCAAGCCCGGCGACTGCGGCACGCTCGTGTTCACCGCCGGCACCCTCTACGCGCCGAACTTCTCCGCCCACGAGGGCACCGCGACGGGCAGCCTCGGAACCACCACGCCATGGACGCCGATTTCGCAAACGGCGGTCGGCGGCACCGGCACCGCAGCCAACCCGTTCAAGGTCACGACGGTCGCCGACGCCGGCGCCAGCGGCGTGCGCATCACGCAGGTCGACTCCTACGTCGCCGGTCAGGAGTCCTACCGCACCGACACCACCGTGCAGAACATCGGCGGCGCGCCCGTCCAGGGGATCCTCTACCGCGGCGGCGACTGCTACCTACAGGAGAATGACACCGGCTTTGGCTTCCTCGACCCCGCCGCGGGCGCCGTCGGCTGCTCGATCAACGCCAACAACGCGCCCGCCGGCCGGATCGAGCAGTGGTATCCGATCACCGGCGGCAACCAGTACATGCAGGGCCGCTTCGGCGACGTCTGGGCCGCGATCGGCGCGCACGCGCCGCTGCCGAACACCACCCAGGCGACCGAGTCGGTCGACAACGGCGCGGCGATCAGCTGGAGCTTCGCGGTCGCCCCCGGCGCGCAGGCGACCTACGCGCACTTCACGACGTTCTCGCCCACCGGCGTCGCCGGCCCGCCGCCGCCGGCCACCAGCGCCACCGTCCCGACGCCCGGGATCGCCTTCGGGCCCAACGGCCTGCTCTCGACGCCCACCAACCTGCGCTGCGTGAGCAAGCGCTACTTCCCGATCCGCCTGCGCAGGAAGTTCTGGCCGAACATCGCCGCCGTCACCGTGAAGATGCCGCGCACGACGCGCGTCCTGCGGCGCCGGCCCTGGGGCACGAACGTCGACCTGCGCGGTCTGCCCAAGGGCACGTTCAGGGTGCAGATCACCGCGCTCACGGTGACCGGCCGGACGATCAAGGGCACGCGCACATACCGCACCTGCCGCGGCCGGCTGCGCGGTGGCGTCCCACCGTTGTAGCCCGCCGCGCCCGCGCGACGCGCGACAATGTAAGCCGTGCCCGAGCTGACCCCAGGCGAGCTGCTCGGCGGCTGCCGCGTCGAGGGCGTCATCGCCCGCGGCGGCATGGGCGTCGTCTACCGCGCCGTGCAGCTCGACCTCCAGCGTCCCGTCGCGCTGAAGGTCATCACCGCCGAGCGCGCAGGCGACCCCGAGTTCCGCGAGCGCTTCACGCGCGAGTCGCGGATGGCCGCCGCCATCGACCACCCCAACGTCGTGCCGGTCTACGCGGCGGGCGAAGAGAACGGCGCGCTGTACATCGTCATGCGCTACGTCCCGGGCCGCGACCTGCACGCGCTCATCAAGGACGACGGCCCGCTGCCCGCGCGGCGTGCGGCGGCGATCGTCGCGCAGGTCGCCGCAGCGCTCGACGTCGCCCACGCCGCCGGCCTCGTGCACCGCGACGTCAAGCCCGCCAACGTGCTGCTCGCCGCCGGCTCCGGCGACCACGCCTACCTCAGCGACTTCGGCCTCATGCGCACGCTCGACCCGCTCGAGCCGCTGACCGACAGCGGCAGCTGGATCGGCACCGTCGACTTCGCGTCCCCCGAGCAGCTCGCCGGCGAGCGCGTGGACGCGCGCTCGGACGTCTACTCGCTGGGCTGCGTGCTCTACGCCGCCCTCACCGGCGTCCCGCCGTTTCCGCGCGGGACTGTCCCCGCGACGCTGCTGGCCCATCTGCGCGACCCGGTCCCGCGACCGTCGGCGAAGGGCGCGATCGCGTACTTCGATCGCATCGTCGCGCGGGCGCTGGCCAAGGATCCCGACGACCGCTTCCCGTCGGCCGGGGACCTCGGCCGTGCGGCGCTCGCCGCCGCGCGCGGCGAACCGGTGACGGAGACCGAGCGCACGGTGGCGATCGGCTCGGCGGCGCCCGGCGGCGTGCAGGCGCGCGACGTCACGGCGCCGACCTCGGTCGCGCCGCCACGGGCCGCGCGACCGCCGCGCGCGGTGCGATCCGACCCGCCCGCGGCCGCCCCGTCGCGCCGGCTGTGGTCCTCGCCGCCGGTACCGCCCGTCTCGCCGGCGCCGCCCGCGCACCCGCAGCGCACCGCCCCGCCCCCGCCGTCCCCTCCTCCGGCCCAACGCGCCGGCCTGCCCGGCCACACCCGCGCGCGCACCGTCCGCAACGCGCCCGCGCCCGCGCCCCCCGCCGCCACGCCCACCGCGGCGCCCGCCACCCCACCCGCGGCGCCACCCGCGACACCCTGGCGCAAGCGCCGCCGCCCCCGCCGCCTCGGGCTGCTCGCCGCCATCGCCCTCCCGCTCGCCGGCATCCTCACCGTCGCGCTGCTCATGCTGACCGGCGACGAGCGCGACGTCGCCACCGCCCAGACCCGGCCGCTCGCCGAAGGTGAGGTGCGCGCCGTCGCCGAGGCGTTCGCCGACGCCTACGAGACCGAGGACGGACGCGCGCTCGGCCAGCTGCTCACGAGCGACGTGCGCCGCGTTCTCCCCGAGGGGACCGTCCGCGGCCGCCAGGCCGTCGTCACCCAGTACGAGACGCAGTTTCGCGAGAACGCGACACGCAGCTACGACCTCGACGACCTCGCGGTCAGCGGCGGTCTGGCCGGCCGTGCCAGCGCCGGCTACCGCGTGCGCCGCGCCGCGGGCTCCTCGATCGAGGGCAAGATCGTGCTCGGCGTCGTGCGCGACCGCGGCCGCACGCGGATCGCCCTGATCGCCGTCACGCCGCGCCGCTGACCGGCCAACACCCCGGCCCGGCTCAGCAGCGCTTCGCCACCACCACGAGCACCTCGCGCCCGCGCCGCACCCGCGTCCCGGCGTCCGGCTCCTGCGCGCACACGCGCGGCTCGCCCGAGCGCAGCACGTCGAACAGCCCGCCGCCGCGCTCGACGTTCACCTCCAGCCCCAGCACCTCCAGCCGCGACGTCACCTCGTCCTCCAGGAGGCCGGTCAGCGCCGGCACGGTGACGAGGATGTCGCGCGTCACCCGCAGCGCCGTCATCGCCGCCAGCCGCCGCGGCGCCGTCGCGATCACATCGATGACGTTCACCCCCGGGTCGAGCGGGACGACCACCGTGAAGCGCCCGTCGCTCACGAGCGCCGGTCGCCCGAGCACCGTCACCGCCGACGACCGCGGCGACACGCTGCCGCGCACGTCGGCCGTCCCGCGCCGCAGCGTCGATCCGTCCGCCGGCCCGGTGATCTGCAGTCGCACCCGCTCGATCGGCTGCGCCGGCGGCGGGTCGTCCCCGCAGCCACCGAGCACCGTCGCGCACGCAACGCAGGCGAAAACGGCAGGAAGCCCGAAGCGCGGCACGCCGCTGAGGCTAACCGCCCCGCCCTCACCCACGCGCGAAGCGCACGCTGAAGCGCGCCCCGCCCAGCGGCGACTCGCCCACCTCGATCCTCGCCCCGTGCGCGCGCACCTGCTGGCTGACGAGCGCGAGCCCGAGCCCCGAGCCCGGCGCCGTCACCCCGTGTGCGCGCACGAATGGCTCGAAGATCCGCTCGCGCTCGTCCACCGCCACGCCCGGCCCGTCGTCGTCGACGCACAGCTCCGGCTCAGCCCCAGCCGCCAACGTCACGGCGACCACGCCGCCGCCGTGCCGGGCCGCGTTCTGCACGAGGTTGTCGACGATCATGCGCAGCCCCGGCTCCCATCCGCGCACGACCACCGGCGCGTCGGGCAGCTCACACGTCCACACCACGTCGGGCAGGCGCGAGCGGGCCGCGGCCACCGCCACCGCCACGAGGTCGGCCAGCTCGACGTCGCCGAGCTCGGGCGGCGTCGCGGCCCCGCGGGCCAGCCACTGCAGCCCGTCGAGCAGCGCGACGAGGCGGCGGTTCTCCGCGAGCGCGTCCTCGAGCATGTCGGCGCGCTGCGCCACGGGCATGTCGGGATGGCGGCTGAGCGCCGACAGGTTGGCCTGCACGCTCGTCAGCGGCGTGCGCAGCTCGTGCCCGGCGTCGGCGGTGAAGCGGCGCGTCGCCGCCAGCGCGCGCTCGCGATCGGCGGCCGAGCGCCCGAGCCGCGCGAGCATCTCGTTGAAGCTCGCCGCCAGCGAGCGCAGCTCGGCGGGGCCGTCGTCGCCCGCCACGCGGCGGTCGAGGTCCTCGGTGCTCGCGATCCCGGCCGTCGCGCGGCGCAGCCGGCGCAGCGGGCGCAGGGTCACCTCGGCCGCGAACCAGGCGCCCATCGCCCCCACGAGCAGCGCCGCGGCACCGAAGCCCAGCAGCCGCCGGTTGAGCTCTGAGAGCTTGGACTCGATCGACGCCAGCCGCGTCGTGACCTCCAGGCGCGCCAGCCCATCCAGCGCCGCCAGCTGGATCGTGTACGACCGGTAGCGCTCGCCGCCGGCCTCGAACGTCCGCAAGCCGACGCGCGGCGCCGGTCGCCCGCCGGGGGGCGGGCGCCCGAAGGCCGGCACCTCGCGCCCGTCGAGCAGCAGGCGCAGCGACGTCCCCGTCGCCGACAGGACGTTGTCCAGGCGCTGGTCTTCGGAGGGCAGCTCGCGCTCCACCGCCGACAGCGCCGTCTCGCGCGAGAGCTCGACGAGGCTCTTCAGCCGCTCGTCGAGCGCGTCGCGCTCGGAGCGGTCGACGTAGCGCGACACGACGAGCCCGGCGCCCGCCAGCACGACGGCGAGCATGAGCGTGATGCCGAGCGTCAGGCGACCGCGAAGGCTGCGCATGCCGACCAGCGAATCAGACCTGCAGGATGAAGCCGATGCCGCGCACGGTCTGCAGGACGCGCGGCTCGCCCTCGGCCTCGAGCTTGCGGCGCAGGTAGCCGACGAAGACGTCGGCGATGTTCGTCCCGGGATCGAACGTGTAGCCCCACACCTCCTCGTGCAGGCGCGCGCGGTCGAGCACCTCGCTGGGGTGGCGCATGAAGAGGTGCAGGAGCTCGAACTCGCGCCGCGTCAGCCCGAGGTCCCGCTCGCCGCGGCGCGCGTCTTGCGAGCGCGGATCGAGCGTGATGTCGCCGACGCTCAGCACGGCCTCCGGCGGCGCCGGACGGCGTCGCAGCAGGGCCTGCAGCCGCGCGGTCACCTCCTCCAGCGCGAACGGCTTGACGACGTAGTCGTCGGCGCCCGCCTGCAGCCCGCGGACGCGATCCTCCACCTCGTCGCGGGCGGAGAGCACGCAGACGGGAACGTCGTCGCCCGCCGCGCGCAGCTGGCGCAGCACCTCCAAGCCGTCGAGGTCGGGCATCGCGAGGTCGAGCAGGATCACGGCCGGCGCGACGGACTCGACCGCTGCCAGCGCAGCCCGTCCACCGGATGCGCGCACGACGCGAAAGCCCTCGAGCTCGAGGCCCGCGCCGAGCGCGCGGCGAATCGCAGCATCGTCGTCGACCAGCAGCACGACAGGACCGCCGCCCTCCTCATCCACGCTTGACGGACTCGCAGTCGCGGGCCACGGAGTCGACCCTATCGGCGCGGACCGTGTCGCGCCCGGCACCACAGCTGATCTTGTCGGGCGCGCCGTCGACGGCCTCGATCCGGTCGCGCCCGACGCCGCCGGCGACGACGTCGCCCGGCCCGCCGCGCGCGTCGATGCGGTCGTTGCCCGAGCCGCCGAGCAGCGAGTCTCCGTCGCGGCCGCCGACGAGCGTGTCGTTGCCGGCGTCGCCGGCCAGCGTGTCGTTGCCGGCGCCACCGTAGAGCTTGTCGTTGCCGCGCGCGCCGACCAGCGTGTCGTTGCCGCCACGCCCGTAGATCTTGTCGGCCTTGGCGGTTCCGACGAGCCGGTCGTCGCCGCGGGTGCCCTTCGGCGACGCGGCGAGCGCCGTCGCCGAGCCCGCCACGAGGGCGAGAGCGAGCAAGCAGGTCAGCAGGCGGCGGTGCACGCGACACACGATGACGCAGGCGCGACGCGGGCGAGCCTCGTACGCGCGTGTCTCAGAGAGTTCTCACCAGGGGTGAGGTGTCCGTGAGACCAGCCACACAGCGGTTCACGCGCCGCGCACGATGCGTCCAGGCCATCCCACGAGAGGACGAGGACATGCACTTCACGAAGACCCAGATCACGGGCGCAGTCGCCGCCGTCAGCCTCATCATCCCCGCCGCGGCCTTCGCCGCGACGATCAACGGCGGCCCCACCGGCGAGCGCCTGCGCGGCACGAACATGGCCGACACGATCAACGGCAACGGCGGCAACGACCGCATCCGCGGGCTCGCTGGAGTCGACCGGATCAACGGCGGCACGGGCAACGACCGCGCCTTCGGCAACGGCGGCAACGACGTCATCGCCGGCGTGCAGGGCAACGACTGGCTCAACGGCGGCGCCGGCGACGACACCATCACGGGCGACACCAACGCCGCCGGCGACCTCACCTCGTTCGATCGCATCTTCGGCGCCTCCGGCAACGACACGCTGCGCGGCGGCGACTCCGCCGACCGCATCTACGGCGGCACGGGCAACGACGCCTCCTACGGCGAGAACGGTCACGACCGCATGGCCGGCGGCCCCGGCGACGACGGCCAGGACGGCGGTCCCGGCAACGACACGATCTACGCCAACCGCGGCGCCGACGTCTCGCTCGGCGGCGACGGCGACGACGTCCTCTGGGCGCTCGCCCGCGCCGACGTCAGCGGCCCGGGCGATGTCGCCGGCGACACGCTCGACGGCGGCAACGGCAACGACGTCCTGCGCGCCCGCGACGGCGAGGCCGACCGCATCATCTGCGGCCCCGGCAACGACCGCGCGCTGCTCGACACCGTCGACGTGATCGCCGACGCGACCCCGGAGAACCTCAACGGCTCGTGCGAGGTCGTCCAGCGCAAGGCGCCGAAGGCCAACGAGGCCCGCTCGGAGGACGCGCAGGAGCAGCCCGCCGCCGAGCGCATCACGAGCTGAGCAGCGCCTCCCGACCGGACGTCCCCAGCCAAGGACGCAGGCGCGACCGGCCCCCGGCGGCCGGTCGCCGAGCGCGGGTGGTTCGTACTCTTGGCGCGTTGGCGCTCGTGTGTTCACCGCCGTTGAACACCGTTCGCTTGCGCCTAACGCCAAGCTGATGACGACAGGCAGGGACAAGCCACCCGAATCACCGAGGTCCTACGCAGCATCTCCCGGGACCTCGACCTACCGGAGAAAGGGCGCCTCTTCCCCGTGGCGCCCTTTCTTCTTGGTAGACGCCGGGCTCGCGACCGCAGCCAGTGGTCGCGCCCGTCGAGACCGCGTCGATGACGACGTCGTTCAGGCGGCCGCGGCGAACAGCGCCAGCGGCGCCGTCACGTTCTTGAAGCTGCGCGCGCCGCGATCGGCGATCGTCACGCCGGCACGCGAGATGCGCTCGCGCGTCGTGAGGCTCAGCAGGATCTCGCCTGCACCGGCGGCGTCGGCGACTCGCGCTGCGATGTTCACCGTCGCGCCGTACCAGTCGCCGTCGCGCTCGACGGCGGAGCCGGAGTGCACGCCCATCCGCAGCGGCGGGGAATCGCTCTGCGCGGCGCTCTCGCGGCGCAGGCGCAGCGCCAGCGCGACGACGCGCTGGGCGTCGTCTCCGTGGATCATCACCGCGTCGCCGAGCTTCTTGATGACGTCGCAACCGTACGTGGCGGCCATCCGCTCGGCACGCGCCTGGAAGGCGACCGCGACGTCGGCCGCCGCGTCGTCGCCCACCTGCTCGGTGAAGGACGTGTACCCGACGAGGTCGGCGAAGAGGAAGGTGTGTTCGTTGCGGGCGCCCATGTGCTCTTTCGGCGTGACGAAAGCGTGAACGTCGTACATCCGCGAAGGATGCGCTGTTCCCGTCCGCCGAACGGGCCGCCGCCGTAGCGCGACCGCCGCGGTCGACGCGGCTCAGCCGCGCTCGACGGTCCAGACGAGCGGGTGCAGCGGATCGGGCCGGTAGACGCAGAACGTGCCGGTCTTCACCCCGGCCTCGAGCTCGGCGCCGAGCTGCGCGTCGTAGCCGGCGATGCGCTTGAGCGTCGAGCGCACGGCGCGCGTCACGTTGATCCGCGCCCGCTCGGCGTGCGAGCCGGTCTCGCGGTCGCGCCCGCCGATCCCGACCGCCGCCGACAGCTCGCGGCGAACGAACGCGAGCTCCTTGCGCGCGCTCTCGGCGCCCGCCTCGTCGCGCCGCGCCTCGGCGCCGGCCAGCTCGGCTTCGAGCATCGCGACGCGCTCGCGATAGTCGCCCTTGGCCTTGGCGTCCAGGGCCGGGCCGGCGCCGCCCTGCACGCCGAAGCGGCCCGCCGTCTCCTGACCGCCCGAGTGCTCCACATGCGCCCCCGGCGGGGCGCCGCCCTCCACCGCGGCCACGAGATCGAGGCTGTGCATCTCGGTGCCCGGCCGTTCGAGCAGCAGCGCCAGCAGGCGCACGCCCCGGCCGTCGTTGAGGTGGATCGAGCGCCCGTGGCTCGTGATCGTCCACACGTCGCCGATCCGGCGCAGGGTCGCGGCGCCGGCCGGGCCCGCCACGTCCGCGGCGGCCACGATCGCAGGCTCGAGCCGCGCCCGCAGCGCCGCGACCTCGCTCGCGAGGCGCGGCAGGCCGATCTGCTCCGACGCGTCGGCGGCGCTCGCGAGCAGCTCCTCCGCGCGCGCCCGCGCCGCCGCGCCACCGTCGCGCAGGAGCACCACCGCCTCCTCGAGCAGGATCCGCGCCAGGCTCGCGCGGGCGCCGTCGCGCGTCGCCTGGGTGCGCGCGGCGGCCAGCTGCTCGAGCGCCTCGACGTCGCGGCCCGCGACCCGCGCGAGGATGCCCAGCCACATGTGCACCGGACCGAGGAAGCCGACCGTCGGCAGCACCACGTTGCGCCCGGCGAACGGGGCCAGCTTGGCGTAGAGCGCGGCCGCCTGCTCGGGCAGCTCCAGCGCCAGGACCGCCTCGGTGAGCAGGGCCATCGCCGCCAGCCAGAGGTTGTCGCGCGGGAGGCCGCCGAAGTCATCGGCGGCGAGCCGGTCGAACTCCAGCAGCGCCTCCTCGCGACGGCCGGCATCGGCGAGCGCGGCGGACAGGGCTCCCCGCCAGATCGGCATCGCCGGCGCCCCCGCCGCCTGCGAACGCGCGATGTCTCCCATCTCCGACGGGCCGTGCTGCAGCCAGGTGAGCACGACGCTCTGCGAGGCGACCGTGATCGGGATCGTCGAGGCGGTCAGCTCGGCGGCGATCTCCGCCACCTCGTCGAGCATCCGCCGGGCGTCGTCGAAGCGCCCCTCGAGCGCGGCGCGGCGCGCCCGGTGCAGCGGCGCGAACGCCGCGCCGCGCCGGTCGCGGGCCTCGCGCGCGAGCCGCTCGAGCGTCTCGATCGCCGTGTCCGACCCGGCGATGTCGTCGAGCTCGAGCAGGATGTCGACGTGCCGGCTGCGCGCCGCCAGCGACATCACGGTCTCGCCGCAGCGATCGGTCAGCGCGAACAGCTCGTTCAGCAAGGCCAGGCCCTGCTTGGTGCAGTCGGGTCCCGAGGTCGCCAGCTGCGCCGAGCACAGCGCGATCGCCAGCGTCGCGTCGTCGCCCAGGCGGCGGGCGATCTGCAGGGCCTCGCGCGCGAGCTGGGCGCGCGCCTGCGCGCTGTCGGACCAGTACAGCGCGACCGCGAGCGTGCCCAGCAGCCGCACCCGCAGCTCCGGATCGCGCTCGCCGGTGCGCTCGAGCGCCTCGCCGAGCAGCGCCACGTGCGCCTCGTCGACGTAGCCGGGCGTCAGCGCGGCCGGGGCGAACCCGAGCGCCGCCCGGGCGAGCACGTCGTCGGCCTCGATCGCTCGCGCGGCCGCGACCGCGGCCTCGAACGTCTCCCGGGAGGCGGCGCGGCCGGCGCGCGCCTGCGCCGTGCCGAGGCCCAGCAGCAGGCTCGCGCGGCGCGGCACGTCGGCGTCCATGCGCTCGAGCGCCTCGAGGGCCCGCGCGAACAGGTCGGCGGCCTGCTCGTAGGCGAGCGTCTCGAGCGCGCGGTGCGCTGCGCGCTCGGCGTAGTCGACGGCGACGCCGGCGTCGCCGCGCGGTGCGGCGCTGAGGAAGTGATGGGCGAGCTCGGGCAGGTGGACCTCGATCGCGCCGCGATAGACGTGCTCGAGCGCCTCGCCGACCGCGCGGTGGCCGTTCATGCGGGCGGCGACCGGCATGCCGGTCAGCAGGGTGTCGCGGATCAGGCCGTGCCCGAAGCGGAAGTCGCCGAGGCTCTCGGGAATCGGCTCGACGAGTCCGAGCGCAGCGGCGGCGTCCAGCCCCGCCAGCACGCTGGCGCGATCCAGCGTGGAGGCGGTCTCGAGCGTGGCGAGGTTGAAGGTGCGCCCGATGACCGAGGCGAGCTCGAGCGTGGCGAACTGCTGCTCGTCGAGCGGCTCCAGGCGCCGGCGGATCGTCTCGCGCACGCCGTCGGGCAGCGGCAGCTCCTCGGGCGGATCGTCCAGGCGACCCTCGGCGAGCAGCAGCGCGAGCACCTCGCGCGCGAAGAACGGGTTGCCCTCGGTGGCCTGGTGCACCGCGTCGACGAGGCCGGGCGCCGCCGGAACGCCGCTCGTCAGCTCGATGAGCCGGCCGACGTCCTCGCGCGACAGGCCGCCGAGCACGAGCCGGCGGCCGGAGCGCACGATGTTCTGGAGTGCGAGCTGCGCGTCGGGCGTGCGGTGCGGGACGCGCTCGTGCATCGTGACGACGAGCAGCACGGCGGCATCGCGCAGCATCCGCGAGACGAAGTCCAGGGCGATGAGCGAGCCCTCGTCGACGGCCTGCAGGTCGTCCATCAGGATCACCACGGGACCGCTCGCGCTGCGCACGCGCAGCAGCGCGACGAGCGCGTCGAAGAGCGCAAAGCGCGCGACGTCGGACCCGTCGTCCTCGGGCGGCTGGGAGCGCGGGGACGGCAGCCGCTCGGCGAGCTCGGGGGCGAGGCGCAGCAGCTGGTCGGCGGCCGAGCCGAGCTCGCGGCGCAGCGTCTCGCCGTCGAGACCCTGAGCCAGGCCGCGCACGACCTCCACCCACGGCCAGTAGGGCGGCGCGGCACGGCCCCACCCGCGGGTCCAGATCACGCGCGCGCCGCCGGCGTCGGCGTGCGCGGCCAGCGCCGCGGCGAGCCGCGTCTTGCCGACCCCGGGATCGCCGAGGACGAGGTGCACCCCGCCCCGGCCGTGGCTGGAGTCCTCGAAGGCGTCGCAGAGCTCGCGCAGTTCCCGCACGCGTCCGACCAGCGGGCCTTCACCCGTACCCTCCACCGCAGTAATCACCCTCTTGTCGGGCAGGATTCCCCCAATACCGGACGCAACCTTACCGTTTCACCAGCCGGCCGCGACCAATTTCGGTGCACTTTCGTGACTCGGCGGCGCGCGGCGGTCGCGCTAGCGTTGGACCTCCCAGGTCAGCGGAATGCCCGGATCGGGCTCGTATCGGCACGCGGCGCCCGTGCGGACGCTCCCGCGCAGCAGGTGGCCGAGGTCGGGTTCCTGCTCGGCGATGCGGCGCACCGCCGCCTTGATCGCGCGCGTCACGTTGATGCGGGCCCGCTCGCCGGCGGCGCTCGTCGCGTCGTCGGCGCGCTCGACGCCGGCGGCGATCTGATCCAGCTGCTCGCGCGCACGCGAGATGCGCTCGGGATCGTTGAAGGCCTGCGCCTCGGCCAGCTCCTCGCGCAGGTCCTGCGCCTGCGCGCGATAGGCGACGAGCGCCGCCGCGTGGCGCTCGCGACTGTCGCTCGTGGCGGTGGCGAGCGCGAGCGCGACGACCGGCTCGCCCGGGCGCTCGAACAGCGTCGCGAGGTGATGCAGGCCCTTGGCGTCCTGCAGGCAGACGCTGCGCCCGTCGTACTCCAGCAGCCAGACGTCCTGCTCGCGGCGCAGCGCCGCGCGCAGCGGCCGCGCCCCGCTGCGCCGCAGCGCCGGGCGCGCGGCGTCCTCCAGGCGCGCGAGCAGGCCGTCGGCGCGCGCCACCGCGCGCTGCATCCCCATCTGCGCCGCGTCGCGGGCGACGCGCTGCACGAGCGCGCGGCCGCGCTGCGCGTCGTTGGGCGCCGCGCGGCGCGCAAGCACCTCCGCGGCGTCGAGCGCCGCCAGCACGACCATCGGCCGCGCGCCCATCCGCTCGGCCGCCGAGCGCGCGGTCTCGAGGTGGCCGAGTGCGCGCTCGTCCTCGCCGGTGGTCATCGCCAGCAGGCCGAGGTAGCGGGCGACCGGGCCGAGGTAGACGGCGCCCATCGACACGACGTTGCGGCCCTCGTAGGCGATCAGCAGCTCGTACAGGCGCCGCGCGCGCGGGCGGTCGTCGAGCAGGGCGCAGAGCTCGGCGAGCTGGGCCATCGAGACGAGCCAGGCCGCGTCGCGCGGCACGTCCTCCAAGCCGGCCGCCGCGAGCTGCTCGAGCTCGCGGCGCGCCTCGTCCTCGCGGCCGAGCTCGGCGAGCACGAGCGCCAGGCCGCAGCGCCAATGGCGCATCGCCGGCAGGCGATCGGCGTTGCGGCGCACGAGCGGCTCGACCTCGGCCTGGCGGCCCTGCATGCGCTGGGCGAAGAACGTCTGGGCGTCGGCGATGATCGGCGCGATCGATCCGGGGACGCCGCGCGACTGCTGCGCCGCCTCGGCCGTGAACCGCTCGGCGGCGGCCAGGTCGCCGCGCAGGTGGGCGGCCATCGCCCGGTGCAGCGGGTCGTAGACGAGCATCCGCGGCTGTCCCAGCCGCCGCGCGGTCGTGCCGAAGGCCTCGATCTCCTCGTCGGCGCGGACCGGGTCGTCGAGCTCGAGCAGCAGGCTGATGCGCCACAGCCGGACCTGCATCCCGAGCTCGGCGTCGTTCGTGCGCTGGCACAGCTCGAGCGCCTCGAGCGAGATCGGCAGGCCGCGCGTGACCGTGTCCGGTCCCCAGACCGCGACGAAGCCCTGGGCGAGCGCGAAGGCCAGCGTCCGGTCGGCCAGCGCGCGCTGCTCCGCCGAGCTGCGCGCGGCCTCGCCGCTGTAGATCGCGCGCGCCAGGCCGAGCGCCTCGTCGACGAGCCGTTCGCGCTGCTCGCGGCGCGGCGACCAGTACAGCGCCAGCGCGAGCTGGACGCGCAGCCGGCAGCGCAGGGCGTCGATCACCGCGCTCTGCAGCGGTTCCTGCGGGGTGAGCGCGTCCAGTCGCCCGAGCGCCTCCTCGAGCGTCGCCACCAGCTCGGGCTCGACGAGGCCCGGTGAGAACGCGCCCAGCGTGGTGGCCAGCGCGGTCTGCGCGAGGCGCTCGGGGTCGTCGAGGCGGCGCGCGTGCTCGGCGGCCGCGCGCAGCGCCTGCAGCGCGCCGTCCACGTCGCCCGCGCGCATGCGGGTCTCGCCCAGGCCCTGGGCGAGCTGCCAGGCCCGGGGCTCGTCGGCGGGCAGGGAGGCGGCGACGTCGATCGCGCGCTCGTACAGCAGCGCGGCCTCCTCGTAGGCGAACTGGACCACCGCACGCTGCGCGGCGCGCGCCGCGTAGCCGACGGCCCGCTCGGCGCCGCCCTCGCTCGCGGCCTGCAGGAAGTGGTGGGCGATCTCCGCCAGATGCGCCTCCGGCTCGTCGCGGTAGCCCTCCTCGAGCGCCTCGGCGACGACGAGGTGCAGCGCCGCGCGGCGCGTGGCGCCGAGGCTCCCGAGCAGCGTGTCGCGCACGAGCGCGTGGGCGAAGCCGAAGCGGCCCGGGTCGCGCCCGGCCATGACGATGCCGCCCCGCAGCGGCGGCTCGAGCAGCGCGAGGACCGCGGCGGGCGACTCGCCGAGCACGCGGGCCAGCGTCTGGAGGCGAAAGGCGCCGCCGATCACGGCGGCGGCGCCGAGCGCCCGCATGACGGCCGGCTCGAGCGGCGTCAGGCGGCGGCGGATCGCGTCGCGCACGCCGTCGGGCAGCGGCAGCGGCAGCTCGGCGGCACGCGGATCGTGCAGGCGGCCCTGCGAGGCGAGCAGCTGCACGAGCTCGTCGACGAAGAACGGGTTGCCGGCGCTCGCCGTGTGGACGGCGGACACGAGCTGGGGCCCGATCCGCTCGGCGTCGCCGCCGCCCAGGCCGCGGGCGCGCGCCGCGGCGAGCTGGCCGACCTCGTCGCGGCCGAGCCCCTCCAGCGGCAGCCGCGTCGCGGCCCGCGCGAGGCCGCCCAGCGGCGCGGCGAGCTCCGGACGCGCGTGCGCCTCGGCGTGGCGGTAGGCGGCGATCGCCAGCAGCGGGACGTCGGGCAGCGCGCGGGCGACGAACTCCAGCGCCAGCAGCGACGACGCGTCGGCCCAGTGCAGGTCGTCGAGCACGACGACGAGCGGCTGCTGCTCGGCGACCGTCGACAGCAGCGTCGCCAGCGCGTCGAAGAGCCGGAAGCGGGCCTGGTCGGAGTCGAGCTCCGAAGGCCGCGCGGCCTCGCCGAGCGTCCCGCTCAGCTCGGGCAGCAGGCCGGCGATCCAGGGCGCCCCCGCGCCGAGGGCATCGCGCAGCGCCGCCCTGTCGGTGCTGCGGACGAGCGCCCGGCCGACCTGCACCCAGGGCCAGTAGGCCGGCGCCCCGCCGCCGTCCCAGCACGTGCCCCACGCCCAGGCGGCGCCGCGGGTGGCCGCGTGCTCGACGAACTCGCGCGCGAGCGCCGTCTTGCCGATGCCGGGCTCGCCGGTCAGCAGGACCAGGCCGCCGCGGCCGGCGAGCGCGCTGTCGAGCGCCTCGTCGAGCTGCGCATGCTCACGACCGCGCCCCACCAGGCGTGGACCTCGATCGCCGCTCAGTCCTGCCGTCTGCACAGCATCAACCCCCGGATATAGGAGAGTAGAGGGGACCGTCTTGCAGCGCGTCGCTCTGACGGCCCGAACGTGCGGCGAGCCGCTACCAGCCGGTCGTCCCCGGGCCTCCCTTGAACGGCCCGCGCAGCCCCGCGGTGATCCAGCCGCCGTAGAAGTCGCCGGCCTGGCACTGCACGAGCTCCTCGCCGAGCCGGCAGGCGTCCATCCGGCTCGGGTAGAACGCGACATGGTCGCGCAGGGCGGCGTACGCGGGCACCGGATCGCGGTAGGTCCAGGCCGCGCGCGGCTCATGACGCGAACCGGCGACGACGTCGAGGTAGGTGGCGACACCCTTCCACTCACAGAAGGAGCGCCCGGCGCCCGCTGTGATGCACCCCGGTGCGATGTCCTGCGGTGGAACGTAGATCGTCGGCGGGTGGCTGGTCTCCAGCACGCGCAGCGCGGCCGTCGAATCGGCGATCGTCACGCCGCCGAGTTCGATGCGCACGCGCCGCCCGCAGGGCCGGAGCGCGGGGGGTCGCGGGTAGTCCCAGACCGACTCCGCGGTCGGGTCGTCAGCCATGCCGGACAGGCGGCGTCGGCGTCGGTGCTGCCACACTCATGGATTCGTCCCCCGCGCGCGCAGGGATCACCAGCACGGCGCAGACCCGTCCCACCCCCCGGAGACCCGCTTGTCCACGAACAGCTTCGATGCCCGCAGCACGCTCACGGTAGGAGCGCGCACGGTCGACCTCTACCGCCTCGACGCCCTGGCGTCGCGGTTCGACGTCGCGCGTCTGCCGTTCTCGCTGAAGATCCTGCTCGAGAACCTGCTGCGTACCGAAGGCAACGGTTCCGTGACGGCGGCCGACATCGAGGCGCTCGCGAGCTGGGACCCGACGGCGGCGCCCTCCGAGGAGATCGCGTTCACGCCCGCGCGGGTGGTCATGCAGGACTTCACCGGCGTGCCGGCGGTCGTCGACCTGGCGGCGATGCGCGACGCGATGGCGGCGATGGGCGGCGACCCCGCGCTCATCAACCCGCTGGTGCCGGCCGAGCTCGTCATCGACCACTCGGTGCAGGTCGACGCCTTCGGCAGCCGCGACGCGTTCACCCGCAACGCCGAGCGCGAGTTCGAGCGCAACGAGGAGCGCTACGCGTTCCTGCGCTGGGGCCAGACGGCGTTTGCCAACTTCGCGGTGGTGCCGCCGGACACGGGCATCGTGCACCAGGTGAACCTGGAGTACCTCGCGCGCGTGGTGTTCGTCGACGGCGACGGCCTGGCGTACCCGGACACGCTGGTCGGGACCGACTCGCACACGACGATGATCAACGGGCTGGGCGTGCTCGGCTGGGGCGTCGGCGGGATCGAGGCCGAGGCGGCGATGCTCGGCCAGCCGATGCCGATGCTCATCCCCGAGGTCGTCGGCTTCAAGCTGCGCGGCTCGCTGCCGGAGGGCGCGACGGCGACCGATCTCGTGCTGACGGTCACCGAGATGCTGCGCGAGCGCGGCGTCGTGGGCAAGTTCGTCGAGTTCTACGGCCAGGGGCTCGCATCGCTGCCGCTCGCCGACCGCGCGACGATCGGCAACATGAGCCCGGAGTTCGGCTCGACCTGCGCGATCTTCCCGATCGACGCCGAGACGATCCGCTACCTGCGGTTCTCCGGCCGGCCGGAGGAGCTCATCGAGCTCGTCGAGGCGTACGCTCGCGAGCAGGGGCTGTGGCACGACGAGTCCTCGCCCGAGCCGGTCTACTCCGACACGATCGCGCTGGACCTCGGCGAGGTCGTGCCCTCGCTGGCCGGACCCAAGCGCCCGCAGGATCGCGTGGCGTTGAGCGAGGCGCAGGCGGCGTTTCGGATCGCGCTGCAGGACTTCATGCCCGACGGCGACGACGGCGAGGCCGCGCTGGGCGACACGATCGAGTTCGACGCGCTGTCGTTTCCGGCCTCCGATCCACCGGCGTACACCGCCGGCCGCGGCGTGCGCCCCCCGGAGCACGCGACCGACGCCGACCACGCCGAGGCGATCGCCGCCGCGCGCGAGGCGGGCCACGTCGACAACAGCGTGCCGATCGTCATCGACGGCACCGAGACCCGGCTGGACAACGGACACGTCGTCATCGCCGCGATCACGTCGTGCACGAACACCTCCAACCCGTCGGTCATGCTCGCCGCGGGGCTCGTCGCGCGCAACGCCGTCGCCCGCGGGCTGACCTCCAAGCCGTGGGTGAAGACGTCGCTGGCGCCGGGGTCGAAGGTCGTGACGAAGTACCTCGACCACGCCGGCCTGACCGACGACCTCGAGGCGCTCGGCTTCCACCTCGTCGGCTACGGCTGCACGACGTGCATCGGCAACTCCGGGCCGCTGCCGCGCTCGGTCTCCGAGGCGATCGGCGAAAACGACCTGGCCGTCGTCTCCGTGCTGTCGGGCAACCGCAACTTCGAGGGGCGGATCAACCCCGACGTGAAGATGAACTACCTCGCGTCGCCGCCGCTGGTGGTGGCGTATGCGCTGGCGGGCTCGATGGACGCCGACATCGTCGACGAGCCGATCGGCGTGGACCGCGACGGTGTGGACGTGTACCTGCGCGACCTGTGGCCGTCGGGCCAGGAGGTCGGCGAGACGGTCGAGCGCGCCGTGCGCTCGGAGATGTTCCGCTCCTCCTACGACGACGTGTTCGCGGGCGACGAGCGCTGGAACTCGTTGAACGTGCCGACGGGCGACCGGTTCGCCTGGGACGAGGGCTCGACGTACGTGCACCTGCCGCCGTACTTCGAGGGCATGCCGGCCGAGCCGGGCGCGGTGTCGGACATCGAGGGCGCGCGCGTGCTCGCGCTGCTCGGCGACTCCGTGACCACCGACCACATCTCGCCGGCGGGCTCGATCAAGCCCGATTCGCCCGCCGGGCTGTACCTGCAGGAGCACGGCGTCTCGGTGCGCGACTTCAACTCGTACGGCGCGCGGCGCGGCAACCACGAGGTCATGGTGCGCGGGACGTTCGCCAACATCCGGTTGCGCAACCAGCTCGCCCCGGGCACCGAGGGTGGCGTGACGCTGAAGTTCTCCGGCCACAGCTCGCCGCGCGAGATGCCGATCTACGAGGCGGCGCTGGCGTACATGGACGAGGGCACGCCGCTCGTGGTGCTCGCCGGCAAGGAGTACGGGTCGGGCTCGTCGCGTGACTGGGCGGCGAAGGGGACGCGGCTGCTGGGCGTGCGCGCCGTGCTGGCGCAGTCGTTCGAGCGCATCCATCGGTCGAACCTCATCGGGATGGGCGTGCTGCCGCTGCAGCTCCCCGCGCCCGCCGAGGATCTGGGGCTGACCGGCGAGGAGGTCTTCTCGATCACCGGCCTGGCCGAGCCCATGAACGCCGGCTCCGCGATCCCCGACGAGGTGCTCGTCCGCGCCGACGACCGCGAGTTCAAGGCGCGGGTGCGGATCGACACCCCCCAAGAGGCGGAGTACTTCCGCCACGGCGGGATCCTGCAGTACGTGCTGCGCCAGCTCCGCGACCGCTGAGGTCGTTTGCGCGCAATTCCACGCCAATTTGACACACCTGCGCGTTGTTTCGTCACGTTTGTGGCGGCAGCATCCCAGCCTGTGGAGGGGTCTGTCACCAACCGTCCGGATATTGGACGCAACGCAACAGACCCCCCACGGGAGCGGGCGATCGCCGCGATCGCACGGCGTCAGCATGGGGTCGTCTCACTCGATGACCTCGCCGGCCTCGGGCTGAGTGCGAGCGCGATCCGTAGCCGGGTGGGCAGCGGGCGCCTGCAGCGCGTACACCGCGGCGTCTTCGCCGTTGGCCCCGTCGCGCTCACCCGCCGCGGCCGGTTCATGGCGGCCGTCCTGGCATGCTCGCCAAGCGCAGCCTTGGGGTATCGCTGCGCGTGCGAACTGCGCGAGCTGCTCCCCCGCCGCGGCCAGCTCATCGACGTCATCACGCAGAACCGCAGGGCTCGCCGGCGTGACGGCATTCGCGTTCATACCAGCGCAACGCTGGCGCCGCACGACGTGACCCTCGTCGACAACATCCCGTGCACGTCCCTCGCCCGCACCCTGCTCGACATCGCGGAGGACGGCCCGCGGCGCGATGTGGAGCGCGCCCTCGACCGCGCCGAGCAGCAGGAGATCCTCGACATGCGCGCGATCGACGACGTCCTCGAGCGCTCCAACGGGCGCCGGGGGGCGAAGCTGTTGCGCGCGGTGCTGGCCGAGTACCGCGTGGGGAGCACGCTGACGCGCAGCGAGCTCGAGGAGGCGTTCATAGTGATCTGCCGCGCCGCCGGCCTCCCACCCGATGCAGTCAACGCGTGGATCGCGTTCCCCGACGGCGGCGGCGCGGAGGCCGACTTCCTCTGGCGTGACCAACGGCTGATCGTCGAGGTCGACGGCCGCAGCGTGCACGCCACGCGCCGTGCGTTTCAGTCAGACCGCAGGCGCGATCAGCGGCTCATGCTGCTCGGCTGGCGCGTCGTGCGCTTCACGTGGCAGCAGGTCAAGTTCGAGCCGGCCTACGTCGCAACGACGCTGCGGGGACTGCTTGGCCGACGCTAGGCCGCGCGGCACGCAGCGCAGCGCCCGTGCACCACGGCCTCGATGCGCTCGTGCTCGAAGCCGTGCTGCGCCGCGGCCCGTTCCAGCATCGCCGTGTCCAGAGCCGAGTCGAGGTCATCGATCGAGCCGCAGACCGTGCAGATGAGATGGTGATGGGAGTCGACCCGCGGATCGAACAGCGTCGTGCCCGCCCGCTGGACGCGGCGGACCATCCCCAGCTCCTCGAGCAGGTCGAGCGTCGCGTAGATCGTCGGCAGCGCGACGTTGGGCAGCCGATCGGCGACGGAAGCCAGGAGCTCGTCGGCCGTCACGTGGCGGTCGAGCTCGCGCAACGCGCGATGTACCACCACGCGCTGCGGGGTCACTCGCATGCCGCGTTCACGCAGTGCCGTCGAGAGATCGTCGCTCACGCTATCCATCTTAGGGCATCCTAGTTAGGGGATCCTTACTACAAGTGCTTTGTTATTCGGCTAGACTATCGGACATGACGACCGCCGACCTGACCCTCGTTCGCCGCTGGCGCGCCGCCGATGAGCGCCAGCGCCTGCTGCAGGTGATCCAGCCCGCGCTGATCGGGCTGATCGACGGCACGATCTCCACCCTCGCGCCGATCTTCGCGACCGCCTACATCGCCGGCTCCCACGCCGCGCTCCTCGTCGGCCTCGCCGCCGCGCTCGGCGCCGCGATCAGCATGGGCATGTCCGAGGGCCTCTCCGACGACGGCGAGATCACCGGCCGCGGCGCGGCCTTCTCGCGCGGCATGATCACCGGCGTCGCGACCTTCGTCGGCGGTACCGCACACGCGCTGCCGTTCCTCATCGACGACATCGACACGGCGCTGACCGTCGCGTACGTGGTCGTGTCGATCGAGCTCGTCGTCATCGCCTGGGTGCGCAAGCGCTTCCTGGGCGTGGCGCTGAAGACCTCGCTCATCCAGGTCACGCTCGGCGGCATCGTCGTCGCCACGGTCGGCGTGCTCGTCGGCCACGCGTAGCCCGCTGCTGCGACGGCGATCGCGATAGCCGCCACGGCGGTGCGCCGGGAAGACTGGTCGGCACGGACTCCCCCTGGCCAGACCGATAGGAACCGCCCGGGCCCATCGCCGCATCCGCCGGCGTCCTGACGGACCTGTTCATCGTCCTGCTCGCCGCCAAGCTCGGCGACGAGCTGTTGCAGCGCCTGCGCCAGCCGACGATCGTCGGCGAGATCCTCGCCGGCCTGCTCGTCGGCCCCGCCGTGTTCGGCCTCGTCGAGCCCAGCGAGGTGCTCGAGGTGTTCGCCGAGCTCGGCGTCGTCTTCCTGCTGTTCTGGGTCGGCCTCGAGACCCGCCTCTCCGAACTGCGCGCCGTCGGCTCCGCCGCGGTCTCCGTCGGCGTCCTCGGCGTGGTGGTCCCGTTCGCCGGCGGCATCGCCCTCGACGCCGCGCTCGGCGAGAGCACGGCCACGTCGCTGTTCATCGGCGCCGCGCTCGTGGCCACGAGCGTGGGGATCACCTCGGCGTGCTCATCGACCTCGACGTGCTCGAGCGCCGCACGAGCCGCACGATCCTCGGCGCCGGCGATCGTCGACGACATCCTGGCGCTGCTGCTCGTCGCAGTCGCGGCGGGCGTCGCGGCGGAGGGCGGCGTCGACGTCGGCTCGATCGCCGTGACGGCGGCCGTGGCGGTCGCGTTCGTCGGCTTCATCGCCCTCGGCGGCACCAAGCTGCTCGCCGCGCGCCCCGCGCTCCTGCACGCACCGCGCTTCTCCGAGTCGCCGCTGCTGCCCGCGGTGATCATCTGCCTCGGCCCCGCCCGCGCTGTCGGCGCAGATCGGCCTGGCCGCGATCATCGGCGCGTCTATGGCCGGGATGATCGTCGCCGATGTCGGTGCTCACGACGCTGCTCGTGCCGCCGCTGCTGCGCCGCCTCGCCTAGTGTCGATGGCTGCGCAGGTACACGACGCGATCGCCGGGCTCCACCGCCGCCAGACGCGGATCGTCGAAGCGCATGAGCTCGTCACCGCGGCTGACCGCGACGATCGGCCCGACGATCCCGAGCGCCCGGATCGGCCCGCCCTCGTCCTCGCCCACCTCGTGCTCGGCGATGTCGAGACCCTGCCCGACCCGCATGAGATCCTCGAGCACCTCGGTGATCTCCGGCTGCTGGACCGCGAAGCCGAGCAGCCGCCCGGCGGCGTCGGCCGACGTGATGACCGAGGTCGCCCCGCTCTGGCGCAGGAGGTGGACGTTCTCCTCCTCGCGCACGGCCGCGACGATCGTGGCCTTCGGGTTGAGCTCGCGCGCGGTCAGCGTCACGAGCACGGCCGAGTCGTCGCGGTTGACGGCGACGATGATCGACCGCGCGTCGCCGATCCCGGCCTGGCGCAGCACCTCCGTCGACGCGGCGCTGCCGCAGATCACCGTCAGGCCGGCCGCCTTCGCATGCTCGCGCGCCTCGCGCGAATCGTCGATGACGACGATCTCGTCGCGCTCGACGCCCTTGTCGAGCAGGGTGCGCAGGGCGCTGCGTCCCTTGACGCCGAAGCCGCAGATGATGATGTGGTCGTTCAAGGCTCGCTTCCAGCGGGAGCGACGGTAGGCGTCGCGGCTGCGCTGCGCAAGGATCTCAAGCGTCGTCCCGACGAGCAGGATGAGGAAGAGGACTCGCGCGGGCGTCACCAGGATCGTCGTCAGCAGCCGGGCCTGGTCGCTGATCGGCCGGATGTCACCGTACCCGGTCGTGGTGATGCTGACCGTCGAGTAGTAGAAGGCGTCGAGCAGGCTGACGTCATGGTCCTCGGGATCGACGTAGCCGCCGCGCTCGGCGTAGGTCAGCAGCGCGACGAACAGGATGAGCGCGAGGGCGACGCCGAGGCGCACGAGGATGTTGCGCACGGGACCGTGCGGCCGGCCGGGAAACTCGACCTCGACGGTGTCGCTCCGGCCCATGACTGCACGCTACCTGCTGCGAGCGGACCACTAGCCTGCTCCTCATGCCGCTACCCGACGTACTTCGCAAGCTCCTCACCGCGGCCGGCCCCTCCGGCTACGAGACCGCTCCCGCCGCCGTGTTCGCCGAGGCGGGCCACGCGTTCACCGACGATGTCGAGGTCGACGTCATGGGCTCCGTCACCGTGCGTGTCAAGGGCACGGCGCCCGGCGCCCCGTTCCTCGCCGTCGTCGGACACATCGACGAGATCGGCCTGATCGTCACGCACATCGACGACAACGGTTTCCTGCGGTTCATGGGCGTCGGCGGCTGGGATCCGCAGATCCTCGTCGGCCAGCGCGTCGAGCTGACGACCCGCGACGGCGTCGTGCGCGGCGTGGCCGGCCGCAAGGCGATTCACCTGCTCAAGGAGGAGGAGCGCGAGAAGGTCCCCAAGCTGCGTGACCTGCACATCGACATCGGCGCCAAGGACGGCGACGAGGCACGCGAGCTCGTCCGCATCGGCGACGTCGCGGTCATCGCGGGCGAGCCGCTGGAGCTGCGCAACGACCGCGTCGTATCGCGCTCGATGGACAACCGGCTCGGCGCCTTCATCGCGCTGGAGACCGCGCGGCTCGTCGCCGAGGCCGGCGGCGCGCCCGGCGACGTCGCGGCGTGCGGCGTCGTACAGGAGGAGATCACGTTCGGCGGCGCCCGGACGTCGTCCTACCGCCTCGAGCCCGACCTCGCGATCGTCGTCGACGTGACGCACGAGACCGGCTCCCCCGGCGTCGAGGTCAACGAGATCGGCAAGCACGAGTTCGGCTCCGGCCCGGTCATCGAGCGCGGCTCCGTCCTCAACCCGGCCATCTACGAGGGGCTGCACGCCGCCGCTGAGCGTGAGGAGATCGCCTTCACCGTGCAGGCCTCGGCGCGCTCCACCGGCACCGACGCCGACGCGATCCACCTGCAGCGGGCCGGCATCCCGACCGGCGGCATCTCGGTCACGCTGCGCTACATGCACTCCTCGGTGGAGATGGTCCAGCTCGACGACGTGCACGCCTGCGCGCGGCTGATCGCGGCGTTCGCGCAGTCGCTCGACGCGGACACGTCGTTTGAGCGCGGCTGACCGCCGCGGGGCGGCCGTAGCCGCCACACCAGGATTGGCGTGCGGGCATGGGGTCCAACCCTCGCCGCCGAACCACCCCCGCCCTCGCCGCCGGACCCGGCGCCGTCGCAGTGGCCCGCTGTGCGGCTCGTCGCCGCCCGCGCCGGCGATCCGCCATGCTGCGGGCGTGCTGCTGCTGTTCGACATCGACGGGACCCTGCTGCTGCGCGCCGCCGACGCCCATCGCGACGCGATCCACGAGGCGTTGCGCGTCGTCCACGGCGTCACCGAGCCGCAGCGGCGCGGGATCGAGGTCGCCGGCCGCACCGACGCCGACATCGCCCGCGCGCTGCTCGTCCACGCCGGCGTCTGCGCGGAGCGGATCGACGCGCGCGCCGACGACGTCCGCGTCGCCGCCTGCGCCGCCTACGGGCGGTTGTGCCCGGAGGATCTGTCGGCCTGCGTCGCGCCCGGCATGCCCGCGCTGCTCGAACGGCTCGCCGCGCGCGCGGACACGCTGCTGGCGCTCGTGACCGGCAACTACGAGCCGATCGCCCGCCTGAAGCTGCGCCGGGCCGGGATCGGGCGCTTCTTCGCGACCGGCCAGGGCGGCTTCGGCTCTGACCACGAGGATCGCGCGATGCTGCCCGCGATCGCCCGGCGGCGCACCGGCGCCGAGAACGGCGGCGAGCCGTGGCCGCAGGCGCGCACCGCGGTCATCGGCGACACGCCGCGCGACATCGCCTGCGCGCGCGCCGACGGGGTGCGCGTGGCGGCGGTCGCGACCGGCCCCTTCGAGCCGGGCGAGTTGGGCGCCGCCGACGCCGTCGCGCGCGACGCGCAGGAGCTCGGCGCGGTGCTGGAGCGCTGGCTGGCAGGGGGAACTAGGCTGAAGGCGTGAGCAACGGGGCACGGATCGGTGCGGTGGTGGCGACGGTGGTCGTCCTCGTGCTGGCGTTCGTGCTGCTGTCGCCCGAAGCCGACGACGACTCGAACACCGCGAGCACCCCGACCACCCCACCGGTCACGACCACCCAGACGCCGACGACGACCGACACGACCGGCACCGCGGCCCCCGCGGAGGCCGAGCCGGTGCCACCCGCAGCCGATCACCCCGTCTTCCAGCGCGTCCGCGTGCGGGCCGGCAAGCCGGTCGGCGGCGTCAAGAAGATCACGGTGAAGAAGGGCGAGCGCGCGCGCATCGAGGTCACGTCGCCCGACACGAGCGACGAGATCCACCTGCACGGCTACGACATCTCGCGCGACCTGAAGGCCGGCGGCCGCGTGCGCTTCTCGTTCGACGCGAACGCCGAGGGGATCTTCGAGATCGAGCTCGAGGGCGCCGGCACGCAGATCGGCCAACTCACCGTCGAGCCGTAGCCGGTCGCTCGCCGCGCGGCGGCGTGCGAGGGTTCAGGCCGTGCCCCGCGCCGTCACCCCCCTCGCGCTGGTCACCCTCGCCATCGTCCTGCTGGCCGCGCACGAGGCCCTCGCGCAGGCGGGCGGCGGCAGCTCCGGGTTCGGCGGCGGAAACGGCGGCGGTGGTGGCGGTGGCGGCGGCGGATCGAGCGGCGGCGGCGGAAGCGGCGGCTCGGGCGACGGCGGCGGCTTCGGCACGCTGGTGCTCGTCGGCATCGTGCTGTTCATCGTGTTCGGCGCCGTCCCGCTTCTCACCAGGCGCCGCCGCGCCAAGGCACGCACGGCACGTGACGAGCGCGTCAGCCGCGCCAGCCTCGAGGCGGCCGAGGACGACCCGGCGTTCGGCGCGGACACCGTCAAGCCCGCCGCCGCGGCGCTGTACCGCGACATCCAGCGGGGCTGGAGCGAGCGCGACGTCGCCGCGCTGGCGAGCCTGCTCGGCCCCGACGTGCTCGTGGAGTGGCGCCGGCGCCTGGCCGGCTTCGCGAGCAAGGGCTGGGTCAACGAGGTCCAGATCGTGCGCGGTCCGGAGGTCGCCTACGTCGGGCTCGTCAACCGCGAGGGCAGCGCGGAGGACCGCGTGACGGTCGCCGTCACGGCGCTGCTGCACAGCGTCGTGAAGACCGGCGACGGCACGATCCTGCACCGCGACGAGGACAGCGACAAGGACGGGGAGATCGAGGTCTGCGAGTACTGGACGCTGGCCCGCGCCGGCGACGCCTGGCGGCTGGTCTCGATCGAGCAGGAGCAGGAGGGCGCCCACCACCTCGGCGCGCCGATCGTCGTCGCGCCGTGGTCCGACGACGCGCGGCTGGCCGACGAGTCGCTCGTCGAGCTCGCCGCCGCCGACGCGGCGCCGCCGGGCGTCGCCGTGACCGAGCTCGTCAGCGTCGAGTTCGACGGGACCGCGCGCGAGCAGGCGCTGGACCTGTCGCTCGCCGACCCCCGCTGCGCGCCCGACGTGCTCGAGGTCACCGCCCGCCGCGCCGTCGAGGCGTGGGCCGAGGCCGTCGACGGCGACGACGCCGCGCTGCTGGCGGTCGCCACGCCCGAGGCGGCGCGCGCGCTGCTGTACCCGCGCGGTGAGGACGGCAACGCCCGCCTCGTCGTGCGCGGGCCGCGGCCGCTGCGCCTGGCGATCACCGCGCTGCACGTCGCGTCCGAGCCGCTGCGGATGGACGTCGAGGCGCGCCTGCACGGGCGGCGCTACGTCGAGGACCGCGACACGGTGGCCGTCCTGTCCGGCGACAAGGACCGTGCGACGGAGTTCACCGAGCGCTGGACGTTCGCCCTCGACGGACCGGCGCCCGCGGCGTGGCGGCTCGTCGGCACCGCTCCCGCAGATCGCTAGACGGTCGCGCTCCAGAGGCCGTCCGCGCCGACGGGCACCTCGTCGGCGACGCGCCCGAGCTCCTCGCGCGCCGTGGCGTGGTCGATGTCCATGACGACCGCGACCTCGCGCGTGGCGAGCGGTTCGCCGGCCCATTCGAGCACCTCGAGGACCGACTGCGGCGCGGCGCGGCGCTCGGTATCCGGCAGGAGGTTGGCGAGCGCGATGTCGTAGGCGGCGAACGGCTGAAAGCCGGGCACGCTCAGCTCGGCTGCGTCGGACGCCCGCCGGATCTCATACGAGGGGCACGTGTAGCGCCATCCCCCCGACCACCTGGCGAGGCGCTCGTGGAGCACGCGCGCGGCCGGGCTCGGATCGCGCGCGGCGGCCATGTCCTCGCGCATCGCCCGCTCGACCGCCGCCTCGGCGCACCAGCGATCCACGTCGGCGGGATCCAGGCCGGCGCCGGTGGCGGCGCCGTGCACCGTCGACGGCTCGTCGAGCAGCTCGCCGCGCATCGTGCGCAGGCGAAAGGCGCGCAGCAGCGCCTTCTCGGCCGCGGGCGCGCGCAGGCGAGCGGCGACGATCGCCCGGCAGGCCGGCGCGGTGGCCGCCATGCGCGGGCGCACCGCCGTGTCGATCGGCATGCCGTGATCGCGCGCGATCTGCGCGGTGCCGCCGGCCAGCAGCTCCGGCGTGAACCCCTTGTCGAGGTACTCCTGCGGGTCCTCGGCGAGCACGACCATGCGCCGGCGCCAGTCGATCGAATCGCCGTAGAGCCACTCGATGCGCCGGCGGAAGGGCTCGGCGGAGTACGCCCACGGGCAGGCGGGGTCGGTGTACTCGGTGATGACGACGTCGGCCATGGGCGCGCTGCCTCCTTGCCGGACCGCGCGCGTTACGTGCGCGTCAGGCGCTTGTACGTGATCCGGTGCGGGCGGTCGGCCTCGTCGCCGAGCAGCGCGCGGCGGTGCTCCTCGTAGGCCTCGAAGTTGCCCTCGAACCAGCGCACCTGCGAGTCGCCCTCGAACGCGAGCACGTGCGTCGCGACGCGATCGAGGAACCAGCGATCATGCGAGATGACCACCGCGCAGCCGGCGAAGGCCAGCAGGGCCTCTTCCAGCGCGCGCAGCGTGTCGACGTCGAGGTCGTTGGTCGGCTCGTCGAGCAGCAGGACGTTGCCGCCGGCGCGCAGCAGCTTGGCCAGGTGCAGGCGGTTGCGCTCGCCACCGGAGAGCTTGCCGACCTGCTTCTGCTGGCTGGAGCCCTTGAAGTTCCACGACGAGCAGTAGGCGCGCGAGTTCATCGTCTGATCGCCGACCTTGATCGTGTCCATGGCGCCGGAGATCTCCTCCCAGACGGACTTCTCGTCTTCCAGCGCGTCGCGCGACTGGTCGACGTAGGCCAGCTCGACCGTCTCGCCGACGGTCAGCGTGCCCGCGTCGGGCTGCTCCTGACCGGTGATCATCCGAAAGAGGGTCGTCTTGCCGGCGCCGTTGGGCCCGATCACGCCGACGATCCCGCCGCGCGGCAGCTTGAACGTGAGGTCCTCGATGAGCAGGCGGTCGCCGAAGCCCTTGCGCAGCCCCTCGGCCTCGACGACGACGTCGCCCAGGCGCGGGCCGGCGGGGATGTGGATCTGGACCTGGTCGAGCTTGACGTTGCGCTCCTCGGCGAGCAGCGCCTCGTAGTTGTTCAGGCGCGCCTTGGCCTTCTTGCGCCGGCCCTTGGGGTTCTCGCGGACCCACTCGAGCTCCTGCTCGATCGTCTTCTGGCGGACCTTGTCGCCCTTCTCCTCCATCGCCAGGCGCTTCTGCTTCTGCTCCAGCCAGGACGAGTAGTTGCCCTCGTAGGGCAGGCCGCGCGCGCGGTCGAGCTCCAGGATCCAGCCCGCGACGTTGTCCAGGAAGTACCGGTCGTGGGTGACGGCGACGATCGTGCCCTTGTACTCGGCGAGGTGGCGCTCGAGCCAGTCGACCGACTCGGCGTCGAGGTGGTTCGTCGGCTCGTCGAGCAGCAGCAGGTCCGGGGCGCGCAACAGCAGCCGGCACAGCGCGACACGTCGGCGCTCGCCGCCGGAGAGCCGCGTGACGTCGGCGTCGGCGGGCGGCAGGCGCAGCGCGTCCATCGCGTACTCGATCGCCGTGTCGAGGTTCCAGGCGTCGGCGGCGTCGATCTGGTCCTGCAGGCGGGCGAACTCGTCGGCCGTCTCTTCGGAGTAGTTGGCCGCGAGGTCGTTGAAGCGCGCGAGCAGGGCCTTCGTCTCGGTGACGGCCTCCTCGACGTTGCCCTTGACGTCCTTGGTCTCGTCGAGCTGGGGCTCCTGCTCGAGCAGGCCGACCGTCGCGCCCGGCGCGAGCATCGCGTCGCCGCGGTAGTCGGTCTCGATCCCGGCCATGATCTTCAGCACCGTCGACTTGCCGGCGCCGTTGTAGCCGAGCACGCCGATCTTCGCGCCGGGCATGAACGCGAGGGTCACATCCTTGAGCACCGTCTTGTCGGGCGGATAGTCCTTGGACAGGCGGTGCATCGTGTAGACGTACTGGGCGGACATATGCCGCCCAGGGTAGCCCGGCGACTACGTCCGGTCGGGGATCGCCTGCAGCGCCCAGGCGTTGCCGTCGGGATCCTGGAAGTAGACGAACTCGCCCCACGGCTGGGAGTCGACCTCGGAGACCGCGACCCCGCGCGACGCCAGCTCGTCGTGGGCGGCCTGCGCGTCGGCCACCACCATCTGCATCCCGCGCACGGATCCGGGCTCGGCGTCGGTCAGGCCCTGGCCGATGCAGATCGAGCAGGCCGAGCCGGGCGGCGTGAGCTGGACGAAGCGCAGGTCCTCGCTGACGACGTGATCGTGGTCGGCGTTGAAGCCGCAGGCGTCGACGTAGAAGGCCTTGGCGCGGTCGACGTCGCTGACGGGGATCGCGATGAGCTCGATCTTGTAGTCCATGAAACGTCGTCCTCTCGCTCGGGGTCAAGGCCGCAGGCTACTGCGCGTTTAGGCCAGATTCTGTCCTCGATGGGGCGGAACATCTCGTGCGCGATGAGTTCGAACCCACACGGCAGTCGTAGCTGACATGACTAGCCTCCCGCGGATGCCCGACCTCGCGATCTCCCTGCGCGGCATCGTCAAGCACTACGGCGACATCGTCGCCGTCGACGGCCTCGACCTCGACGTTCCGACCGGCACGTGTGTCGGCCTGCTCGGGCCCAACGGCGCCGGCAAGTCGACGACGATGAAGATGCTCACCGCGCAGGTCATCGCCGACGCCGGCGCGATCGACGTGCTCGGCTTCAAGCTGCCCGACCAGTCGAAGGTTGCCCGCGCGGAGATGGGCGTCGTGCCCCAGCTCGACAACCTCGACACGACGCTGACCGTCGAGCAGAACCTGCGCGTCTTCGCCCACCTGTACCGGATCGGCCGCGCCGATCGGCCCGCCGCGGTCGACCGCGCGCTGGAGATCGCGCATCTGACCGATCGCCGCACGGCGAAGGTCGACGAGCTGTCGGGCGGCATGCGCCGGCGCCTGCTGATCGCCCGCGCGCTCGTCCACAAGCCGCGCCTGCTGCTGCTCGACGAGCCGACCGTCGGCCTGGATCCGCAGATCCGCCAGGAGCTGTGGGCGCTGATCGACGCGCTGCGCAGCGAGGGCACGTCGATCCTCATGTCGACGCACTACATCGAGGAGGCCCAGCGCCTCGCCGACACGGTCACGATCATGTCCCACGGCAAGGCAGTGGCGTGCGGCAGGCCCTCCGAGCTCGTCATGAAGCACGCCGGCACCGAGGTGCTCGAGGTCTACGGCCCGCCTGCGCGGCTGGCCGAGGTCGAGGCCGACGCGGTCGCCGCGGGGATCCGCAAGCGGCGCACCGGCACGAGCATCGCGCTCATGGGCATCGAGGGCCGCAACGGCGATCTGCCCGAGGGGATCCGGCGCCCGTCGAACCTCGAGGACGTCTTCGTCATGCTGACCGGAGAGGACATCGGATGAGCTCCAGCGACGTCGTCCGGAGGCCCGAGCTTGCGACGACCGGCGGACGAAACCCGTCTTCCCGCGCCCGCCTCGGCCGCCTCGAGGGTCCCGCGATC
>CAVPYM010000006.1:0-280052 GCA_963709935.1 uncultured Actinomycetes bacterium
CCGCATCCGATCAGACGCCATCCTAGCCCTCCTCAGCCCGTCACGTCGGCAAACGACGCGACGGTTCGCTCGATGCGACAGCTCTCCGGAAACCGGTCTAAAAGGAAGTCCTCGACGCGGTCGGCGGCGCTCTCCAGGACGCGCAGCGAGCCGCCCGTCAGCGCCGCCGCGAGCGTCGCGCGCTGCCAGAGATCCTGATGGCCGACCTCCGCCACCGCCACGCCCATGCGGCCCTGCAGCTGGGCCTTCACCGAGGCGAGATCCTTGCGCTTGGCCTTCAGCGACCCGGCCTCGGGAAAGTGCAGGTGGACCAGCATCAGCGCGACGTACGCATCGACGTCGTCGCTCATCCGACCAGCACCGCTAGGCGAGTGCGCGGTCGACCTTGCGGGTCGCGTAGACCTCCAGGATGTCGCCTTCCTTGACGTCCTGGAAGTTGCGCAGCGTGATACCGCACTCGAAGCCCGCCGCGACCTCGCGCACGTCGTCGCTGAGGCGACGCAGCGAGGCGATCTCGCCGTCGTAGACGATCGTGCCGTCGCGCACGAGGCGCGTCTTGGCGCCGCGCGTGATCTTGCCGTCGGTGACGTAGGAGCCGGCGATGACGCCGATCTTCGAGGCGCGGAAGATCTGGCGGATCTCGACGTGGCCGAGCGACTCCTCGATCTCGTCGGGCTCGAGCATGCCCTCCATCGCCGCGCGCAGCTCGTCGAGCACCTTGTAGATGACGGTGTAGCCGCGGATGTCGACGCCCTCGCGCTCGGCGACGGCGCGCGCGTCGCCGACGGGGCGCACGTTGAAGCCGATGATGATCGCATCGGACGCGGCGGCGAGCATGACGTCGGACTCGTTGATGCCGCCGACGCCGGTGCGGATGATGTTCACCGCGACCTCGTCCTGCGGAAGCTTGGCGATCTCGTCCTCGAGCGCCTCGGCGGAGCCGGCGACGTCGGCCTTGACGAGCAGGTTGAGCTCCTTGAGCTCGCCCGCCTGGATGTCCTTGAAGACGTCCTCCAGCGAGCGCTTGCGACCCGAGCGGCGCGCGTGCTGCTCCTGCTTGAGGCGCTGCTCGCGCTCGTGGGCGATCGCCCGCGCGCGGCGGTCGTTCTCGACGGCGCGGACGTGCTCGCCGGCCTCCGGAACGCCGTCGAAGCCGAGCACCTCGATCGGGTCGCCCGGCAGCGCCTCCTTGACGCGCGCGCCGGTGAAGTCGTGCATCGCCCGGACGCGACCCCAGTTGGCGCCCGCGACGAGCGCGTCGCCGATGCTCAGCGTGCCGCGCTGGATGAGGATCGTGACGACCGGGCCGCGGCCCGGGTCGAGCTTGGACTCCACGACGACGCCGGACGCCGGGGCGCCGGCGTTGGCCTTGAGGTCCTCGAGCTCGGCGACGACCTGGAGGGTGTCGAGCAGGTCCTCGAGGCCGACCTTCGACTTGGCGGAGACGTCGACGAACTCGGTCTCGCCGCCCCACTCGGACGGCTGCAGGCCGCGCGTGGTCATCTCGGTGCGCACGCGCGTGGGGTCGGCGCCCTCCTTGTCGATCTTGTTGACGGCCACGACGATCGGCACGTCGGCGGCCTTCGCGTGGTCGATCGCCTCGTCGGTCTGCGGCTTGACGCCGTCGTCGGCGGCGACCACGATGACCGCGATGTCCGTCACGCGGGCGCCGCGGGCGCGCATCGCGGTGAAGGCCTCGTGACCGGGCGTGTCGAGGAAGGTGATGAGCTTATCCTTGTGATGGACCTGGTAGGCGCCGATGTGCTGCGTGATGCCACCGGCCTCGCCCGCGACGACCTCGGTGGAGCGGATCGCGTCCAGCAGCGAGGTCTTGCCGTGGTCGACGTGGCCCATGATCGTGATGACCGGCGGGCGGTAGGTGAGGTCCTCGTCGGCGTCCTCGAAGACCGGGTCGGCCTCGACCTCGTCGGCGGCGTGGACGATCTCGACCTGCTTGTTGAACTCCTCGGCGAGGATGCCGACGGCGTCGTCGGACAGCGTCTGCGTGAGCGTCGCCATCTGGCCGAGCATCATGAGCTTCTTGATGATCTCCGGGACCGGCACGCCCATCGACTCGGCGATGTCCTTGACGGTCGAGCCGGAGTTGATGCGGACGAGATCGGTGTGCGACGCGGCGGCCTCGTTGAGCGGGGCGACGGTGTCGTCGTACGTGCCGCGGCGGCGGCGGCCGCGGCGCTGGCGGCGCGGCGGCTGGGACTGCTGGCCGGGCGTGCGGCGCGACGCCTGGGAGTCGATGACGACGCGGCGCCGGCCACCGGGACCGGCGGCGCCGGGGGTGCGCTCGCCGGCGAGCGAGGAGCGCGTCGGGCGGTGCTTGGCGGGCTCGCTGCCGTCGGTGGGCGCCGGAGCGGGGACGGCGCCGGGCTGTGCGGACGGGTCGGCGGCGCCGGCGGCAGCGGTGGGACGCGCCGCGGGCGGCGCGGGCTTGGCCCCGGCGGGCGCGGCCTTGGCGGCCGGCTGCTGGCGCTCGCGCTGGGCGGCGGCGGCGCGGTCTGACGCGGCGGGCGGGGCGGGCGGGGCGCGGCGCACCGCCGGGCGCGGCGGGGCGGGCGCGGCGGGCTTGGCCTCGGCCTGGGCGGCGGCGCCGTTGGTCGGCAGCGGGCGCCCCTCGAGGGCGGCCTTGGCCTGGTCCTCGTCGACCGCCGAGGCCGGCGCCTTGACCTTGATGCCGGCCTTGCGCAGCTTGTCGAGCACGTCCTGAGAGGACATGTCGTGAGCCCTGGCGAGCTCGTGAACGCGGACTTTGGCCATTGGTAGTCACTGGCGCGGTCCTCGCCTAAGCGAGTCCGTTTCCAGATTCCCCTCTCAATCCGTGCGTGCGGTGTTCCCGCACACGGCTTACCGATGATCTTCCTGGCGCGGCAACGCGACCGACGAGATCCCAACGACAGCACGCCGCCCGCGGGGAGTCGCCCCAGCAAAACCGTTTGGCGTACGTCGCCGAGCCTCGCGGCCACTTGGCCGCTACCCATAGCCTGCATCGTGGCGTTGCGAGTGCGTGACCGCGGCAAGTGGCCAACATCGCCATTTCGCTCACCGACGGCTCGACGGGCCTAAACCCACCGGGGTGCTTGGCCCGCAAAGCGGGCATGCCCTGACACTCGCGTCCTACACAGGCGCGATCAACGTCGGGGTCCTTCGCTGCCGGCGCGTTGTTCTGCACGCCGATCTGCACTACTACGACCCCGTCGGACTCCCGCTGACCTCCACTCGACTTCGCCTTCGGCTTACACGAGCGGTCTTCGCTGACGAAGCTGGCCAGACGAGTCTCCCACGTTCCGCGATCACACCTTGCGCGCGCGCAAGTCTCCCTACCCCGCAGGGACCCGCCAAACCCGAATCCGAAATGAGACTGGCGGACATCGCCTTCGCCGTGACATGAGCGGCTCGGCTCCCCGATCGTGACTGTGACGAGGCTGCAATCCCAGCCCACGCGCTTGCTCGCTCCAAAGCGGCTCTCGACGCCCCGCTCGGCCGCGGAGATCTCTCCCCGAGACCGGGGCCTGCCACCCGGCGCTCCAGCGCTTACCGGTGCGGGACTTCCACCCGCTGGCCTGATCCAGCTTGCAAGGCGCAACATCAGGCTGAGTGTAGAAGGTCAGTGTCGACAAGCACGGCACGGCGGAAGGAGCGTGCGAAGCCTCCGCGGGCCAGCGCGCGCTCGGCGCAGGCGCGGTCGCACGCGTAGGCGCCGCGCCCCGGACGGCACTGTGCGGGGTCGGGCTCGAGCCGCCCCTCGACGAGGACGAAGCGCTGCAGCGCGGTCTTGTCCCTGCGGGTGGCGCAGCCCACGCAGCGCCGCTGCGGCGCCGCTATGAGGTCTGCTCCACCGGCTCGTCGAGGGCGTCCTCGGCGGGCACCTCGACGGGACTCGGAACCCCACCCGCCCCGTCGGCCTCGGTCGCGGGCATCTGGTCGCCGGCCTGGTGGGCGAGCGCCTGATGGGAGTCCAGGCCGCAGTAGCGCGAGCTGGGCAGGGCGGCGTTGGGGCAGCGCCGGCCCGTCGACATGACCGCGGCGCAGCGACCCTGCGTCTCCTCCTCCTCGTAGCCCTGCTCCTGCTCCTCGGCGGCGAACTCGGTCTCGGACTTGATGTCGATCCGCCAGCCGGTCAGGCGCGCGGCGAGGCGGGCGTTCTGGCCCTCGCGGCCGATCGCCAGCGAGAGCTGGTCGTCGGGCACGATGACCGTCGCCTGCTTGCCGTCGTCATCGACGAGCACCTCGCGCACGCGCGCCGGTGACAGCGCCTTGGCGACGAAGCGGGCGGGCTCGTCGTTGTAGGGGATGATGTCGATCTTCTCGCCGCGCAGCTCGGAGACGACCATCCGCACGCGCGAGCCGCGCGGGCCGACGCAGGCGCCGACCGGATCGACGCCGTCGGCGTGCGAGACGACCGCGATCTTCGAGCGGTAGCCCGGCTCGCGGGCGACGTTGGCGATCTCGACGAGGCCGTCGGCGATCTCCGGCACCTCGAGCTCGAAGAGCTTCTTGATGAGCTCCGGATCGCGCCGCGAGACGATGATCGACGGGCCCTTCGTCGAGGGCGAGACCTCCTTGATGACGGCCTTCACGCGCTGGGAGTGGTCGTAGCGCTCGCCGTCGACCTGCTCGGACTTCGGCAGCAGCGCCTCGACGCGCTCGCGGATCTGCACGAGCGTGTAGCGGCTGTCGGACTGTTGCACGATGCCGGTGATCAGCTCGCCGACGCGGTCGCGGTACTCCTCGAACATCATGTCGCGCTCCGCCTCGCGGATGCGCTGCAGGATGACCTGCTTGGCCGTCTGCGCGGCGATCCGGCCGAAGTCGCCCGGCGTCACGTCGCGCTCCTCGATCTGGTCCTTGTACTCCTCGAACTTCGCCGGGTCGATCTCCGGATCGGTCGGCTCGACCATCTCCCCCGTCTCGGGGTCGTAGGTCGTCCCCTCGTCGATCGTCTCGACGATGAGGTGCGCCTCCAGGCGCTCGGGGATGATCAGCTCGATGACGCGGAAGTCGGCCGTCTCGGGGTCGAGCTCGACGCGCGCGTACTTCGCGCTGTCGGGCTGCTTCTTGTAGGCCGACAGCAGCGCGTCCTCGAGCGCGAGCCGGAGCTTCTCGGGGGCGATGCCCTTCTCCCGGCCGAGAACGGTCATCGCATCAAGGATCTCGCGTGACATTGGGCCTCACTCCTCGATCAGGTTGGAACGCTGGATCTCGGCATACGGAATGGCGACGAGGGAGGGCGGGTCCCCATCGGCGGCGATCGTCACGGCGTCCTGCGACGCCCCGACGAGCTCCCCGGTGAAGGACCTGTGTCGACGCTCGCCGGCTTCGACGTCGCCGTGTACGTCACCACTCGTACGAACCCGCGCGCGGCGGCCGAGGTAGCGGTGGAAATGCTGCGGCTTGGAGAGCGGGCGCTCGGTTCCCGGCGAGGAGACCTCGAGCGCGTAGCGCTCGCGCACCTCGGACAGCGCCTTCGTGACGCGCTCGCACAGCGCGAGCGTGACGCCGCCGGGATGGTCGATGAACACGCGCAGTGTCGACCCGCCCACGACCTCTGCGAGCAGCACCTCGACATCGGGCTCGCTGGCTGCGAGCCGGGCCTCGATATCAGTCTGGATGGTGCTCACTGCGATCCTCCTCACGACACAAAAAAAGCGGGCGAGCGCCCACTTCCGGTACGGCCTCCGGCCCGAAGCCGGAGCGAAAGCTGTCGATCGAGGATAGCACCGGTCCTCTAATCACCCGCCCGCCTGCGGGGCGCCGCGCGGCGCTGCGGAGGGCTACGCCGCCCGCTCGCGCGAGCGGTCGCGGTACACCCGGTAGTCCTTGCGCTCGGGCCGCAGGCAGCAGGCCAGGACCAGCGGCTCGAGCGCCTCCTCGTGGCGGCCGAGCAGCTGCAGCGAGCGGCCGAGGCAGAAGAGCGCGTAGTCGTTCGTCGGCGCGCGCTCGACGATCGCCTCGAACTCGGCGACCGCCTCGGCGTAGCGCTGGGAGCCGAACAGGGCCCGGCCGAGCGCCTCGCGGATCGAGGCCTTGTCGGGCTCGAGCTCGCGCGCGCGGCGCAGCGGGACGGCGGCGGCGTGGAAGTCGTGCTCCTCGAGCAGTCGCGTTCCGTTCTGGAAGAGCTCGTAGGCGTCGTGCGACGACATGCCTTCGAGGATACGACGCGCGGCGGGCAGGCTGCCGCGCTCAGCCCGTCCCCGGGGTCCGCCGGCGCCGGACGGCCGATCGGCGCGGTGCGGCGCGGCGGGGTGGCAGCGCCCACCAGGCGCGCAGGCGACCGCCGAGGCCGAGGCCTGCGCCGAGCTCGCGGCGCAGCGCGGCGCGCTCGGCACGGGACGGCGCCCGCTCGCCGTAGCCGTAGCGCGCGTCGGCCAGCGCCTGCACGTAGCCCTGGGCGGGCGTGCCGGCGAGCCGCAGCGCGAGGGCGTCGAGGGTCATCTGCGGCGGTGCGGCGCGGCGGCTGCGGCGCAGCGCGCGCTGCAGCTCGGCGAGCTCGGGGTCGAGCTCACCGCCGGGCCCCGCGCGGCGGTGGCGGCGGTGGCGGCGCAGTCCGAGCGCCAGCAGCGCCGCGGCGGCCGCGAGCACGCCGACGGCGATGGCGACGGCGATCGCGAGGCTCGGGCTGGCGCCCTCCTCCTGCGCGGGGGCCGCGGGGTCCGCGCCGAGGCCGGCGTCGGGGGTGCGCTGCAGCCCGCGCTCGCTGCCCCCGACCGTGGCCGTCGCGTCCTCCGCGGCGGCGGCCAGGTCGGCGGTCTGCGCCCGCGCGGGCGCGCCGGCCGGGGTCGGGTCGCGGGTGACCCAGCCGACGCCCGGCACGAAGACCTCCACCCAGGAGTGCGCGTCGACGTCGCGCACGACGTACTCGTCGCGCTCCTCGTCGTGCGCCCCGGGCGAGAAGCCGGTCGCGACGCGCGCCGGCACGCCCCCCATGCGCAGCAGCAGCGCCATCGCGCCGGAGAACTGCTGGCAGTAGCCGACGCGGTCTTCCAGCAGGAACGTGGCGAGCGGCGAGCGGCTGCGCCGCGGGGTCTCGCTGTAGCTGAAGGCGTCGCTCGCGAGGTGGCGCTCGATCGCCCGGACGTACTCGAAGGGCGTCGCGCTGCCCCGACGCAGGCGCTGGGCGAGCGCGTAGACGCGCCGGTACGGGGATGCCTCGATCGCCGCGCGCGCGTCGGCCCCGTCGGTGCCGACGAGGCCCGGCGGGCCCGCCTCGCTCCACCACGGGAAGAGCACCGCGGGGCCCGCGGCGCCGGCGAGCGGCGCCAGCCCGACGACGCCGTAGACGCGCGGCACGACCCGGTCGTAGTCGCTGCCCGCCCGGCGCAGCTGCGCCGTCGTCGGCCGCGGCGTGTAGACGAGCGCCCGGTAGGCGTGTCCGCGGCGCAGCGGGTCGCTCGCGGACTCGAAGACGCCGGGCGTCGTGCGGATCGCCGTGCGCGGCGTGTCGAGGATGTCCAGCGCCGAGCCGGCCGTCACGAACTGCGCGGTGCGCAGCCCGCGCACGGTCACGCGGATCCGCTGCAGCCAGGCGCGCTCGAAGACCGTCTGCTCCAGCCGGTCGTTGGCCTCGCGGGTGTCCTGGACCCAGCGTGTGCCGTCGAAGTTCACGAGGTTGACGGCCTTCCAGTAGCTGCGATGGCGGGCCTGCACGCGCAGGACCTCGCGCCCGTCGCGCGGCCAGTCCAGCGGCCCGTAGTCGTGGTTCCAGCGGTACTGCGTCGTCGGGGTGGCGCTCAGCGACTGGGCGAGTTCCTCGTAGTCGAGCAGCGCGCGGTCGCCGTCGAGGCTCGGCGCCGCGAGGTAGCCGCCGAGCGCCGCGACGGCGACGAGCGCCGCCGCCGCCCCGGCGCTGCGCCGCTCGACGCGCTCGAGCCACAGAAACGCCGCCAGCAGGAGGGCGAACAGCAGCCCCGCCAGGTACGGCAGGCGGATGTCGTGCTGCATCACCGGCACGGTGTAGAGCAGGCCGAGCGCCACGGCGGCGGCGCCGGGCGTGCCGAACGCGCCGCGGCGCCGCGGTGCGAAGGCGAGCAGCGCGGCGACGGCGGTCAGCGCGCAGCCGCCGAGCACGATGACGATCCGCGTCCACCCGTCGAGGCCGCCGTACGGCGTGCTGACCGACGCGACGGCACCGACGCCCTGGCCGACCCCCGCGGCCAGGTCGTCCCAGCCGCGCGGACCGAGGAGGCGCAGCGGCACGCCCGCCGCGACGAACGCGATCAGCAGCAGGACCGCGCCGGCGAGCAGGGTGGCGCCGGCGCGCACGCGTGCGGGAGGCTCGCGCCGGGCGACCGCGCACAGCAGGCCGCCGGTGACGGTGAAGAGCACGACGCAGACGAGCAGCGCGTCCGATGCCGCGGGGCGCACCATCTGCGCCCACTGCAGCGCCCCGAAGGTCGCGACCGCGAAGAACCCGATCAGCCGCGCGACGTGAGCGGGCAGCAGCGCCGGCTCGCTCGCGGGAGCGCGCGGGGGACCGCCGGGCGCGGGCGCGGGGGCGCGCGCGCCGGACGGACCGGGCGGGCGGGGCGGCGCCGCGGTGGCGCTCATGCCCGAGTCCCCTGCGCGGGCCGCGGCGCCCGCGGGGCGCGTCCGCGCGGCCCGCTGAGCTCGTAGCCGTGGCAGCCTGCCACCGCGAACAGCGGATGGCGGTCGGGCAGCGCGGCGGGCACGACGACGATCCGCGTCGCCCCGTGGGCGGGACCGAGCGCCTGCGGCATGCGCGCGCGCATCCGCGCGCTGACGAGGATGATCGGCCCGCGCCGCTGCGCCAGGCACGCCAGCGACGGGCCGCCGCCGGCGCCGAGCAGCGCCAGGCGGGCGTGGATGTGCGGCCAGCCGGCGAGCGTCTCGCCCAGCTCGATCGGCCGGCGGTCGCCGGGCAGCAGGACGCAGCAGCCACCGGCCTGCGCGAACGCCCGCGCCAGCGACGCGGCGGCGCGGACCGCCGCGTCGAGCGCCTCGTCGCTCGCCGCGCCGCGGGGATCGAGGACGACGACCGGGCGGCTCTCGCTGGCCGACGAGAGGAAGCGCTCCTGGGGATCGGCGCCGCGCGCGACCGCGGGCCAGAAGATCCGCGCCGCGGGCGTGCCGTCGCGCAGCGGGCGGATCCCGTCGAGCTCGACCTCGGCGCCGGCGGACGGGATCCCGCGGCGAGCGATCTGCCTCGCGTCGCCGCCGCCCGGCGCCGCGACGACCGGCTCGATCCGCGGCAGGACGAGGATGTCGTCGCCCAGCGGCGAGGGCCGCGCGCTGACCTCGCGCGTCGCGAGGCCGAGCGGATCGGCGACGAGCACGCGCGGCAGCGCCAGCACCCGCCGCCCGCGGCGGCCGAAGCGCACCTCGATCCGCACCCGGCCCCCGGCCGTCCCGCAGCGCAGCGCGGCGGGCGCGGGCAGGAGCGGGTCGGCGATCCGCGACGGCGGCAGCCCGAGCCGGCCGGGGTGCACGTCGAGCACGATCGTCACCGGCTCGTCCTCCATCGCGCGGCGGGCGCCGAGCGTGCGCGTGATGCGCACGCCGCGCGCGCCGAGCCACACCCACGCGGCGCTGCCGGCGCCGATCAGCGCGAGCGTCGCCGCCGGGACCCACAGCGGCTCGGCGTCGAGCAGCGCCGCCGCGAGGCCGAACGCGAGCGCGAGCATGGCGGTGGCGAACGCCCGGCGCACGCGGGTTACAGGGCCGGCGTGGCCGCCACCGCGTCGGCGACGATCTGCTCGCCCGACGTCTCGTAGGCGTCGGGGGCCAGCACGAGGCGGTGCGCGAGCACCGACCGGCTCATCTGCTGCACGTCGTCGGGGAGCGCGTGGTCGCGCCCGGCGAGCAGCGCGTGCGCCTTGGCGGCACGCAGGAGCAGCAGGCCGGCGCGCGGGCTGGCGCCAAGCTCGACGCGCGGATCGTCGCGGGTGTGGCCGAGCAGCGCGACGATGTAGCGGCGCAGCGGCTCGGAGGCGCGCACGCGCGCCGTCGCGTCCTGTGCCCCGAGCACGTCGGCCGCGTCGGCGACGGCTTCCAGGCGCGCGACGCGGTCGCCCGCCTCGTGGGCGGCGAGCATCCCGGCCTCGCCGGCTGCGGACGGGTAGCCGAGCGACAGGCGGACCATGAAGCGGTCGACCTGCGCCTCGGGCAGCGGGTAGGTGCCCTCGTACTCGATCGGGTTCTGCGTCGCGAGCACGAGGAACGGGCGGGCGAGCTCGTGCGTGTGGACGTCGACCGTGACGCGGCGCTCCTGCATGCACTCCAGCAGGCCCGACTGCGTCTTGGGCGAGGCGCGGTTGATCTCGTCGACGAGCACGACGTTGGCGAAGATCGGCCCCGGCCGGAACTCGAAGCGGCTCTCGCGCTGGTTGAACACGTTCGTGCCGACGACGTCGGCGGGCAGCAGGTCCGCCGTGCACTGGATCCGCGCGACCTCGAGATCCAGCGAGCGCGCGAGCGCCCGGGCGAGCGTCGTCTTGCCAACGCCGGGCAGGTCCTCGATGAGCGCGTGACCCTCGGCGAGCACGGCGACGATGAGATGGGCGATGACGTCGGGGCGCGCCTCGGCCGCCTGCGCGACGTTCGCGGCGACGCGGCGGGCCAGCGCGCCGGCCGACTCGAGCTCCGCGTCCGTCAGCCGCCGTGCACTTTCCGTGCGATCCATCTCGCCGCCCATCGTCGCACGCCGCGACGGCGGGGCGCGACGGTTTGCTTCGCCTACGCGCCTACGCGGCCGCCGGTCCGGCCGGTTCGGGGGCTCCCGAGCCGCTGCGCAGCGCCACGACGGCGTCGAGCACCGCCCGCGCGATCTGCGACTTGGACGCGCGGGCGATGGACGTCTCACCGGCCGCCGTCAGGATCATCACCTCGTTGTCGTCCGCGTCGAAGCCGATGTCCGTGCGCGACACGTCGTTGACGACGACCGCGTCGAGGCCCTTGCGAGCGAGCTTGTCGCGGCCGTACGCCAGCGCCCCCTCGCCGTGCTCGGCGGCGAAGCCGACGATCGTCTGGCCGGGACGCCGCGCCGCGGCGAGCCCGCTGAGGATGTCCGGCGTGCGCTCGAGCTCGACCTGCATCGGTTCCTCGCCGGCGGTCTTCTTCAGCTTCCCCGCGAAGCTGCGCACCGGGCGGAAGTCGGCGACGGCGGCGGCCATGAGCAGGACGTCGGCGCCCGCGAAGGCGGCGGCGCAGGCAGCCTGCAGCTCGGCGGCGGTCTCGACGTCGACGTACGTGACGCCCGCGTCGCGCGGCAGGGCGACGTTGGCCGCGACGACCGTCACGGCGGCGCCGAGGGCGGCCGCCTCGTTGGCCAGGGCGAAGCCCATCCGTCCGGACGAGCGGTTGCCGACGTAGCGCACGGCGTCGATCGGCTCGCGCGTGCCGCCGGCGGTCACGAGCACCCGCAGGCCGACGAGGTCGGGTGACGGGGCGGACGCCGCGGGCCGCGTCAGCGCCTCGATCGCCTCCAGCAGCGCGGCCGGCTCGGGCAGGCGGCCGGCGCCGGCCTCGCCGTGGGAGGCCAGCCGGCCGCTGCCGGGCTCGAGCACGACGGCGCCGCGGCCGCGCAGCGTGGCGACGTTGGCCTGCGTCGCCGGGTGCTCCCACATGTGGTGGTTCATCGCGGGCGCGACGAGCAGCGGGCACGTCGCGGCGAGGGCGGCGCTCGTGAGGAGGTTGTCGGCCAGGCCCGCCGCGAGCTTGGCGACGGTGTTGGCCGTGGCCGGCGCGACGACGAGGATGTCCGCGTTGCGGACGAGCTCGAGGTGGCTGAGCGGGTCGTGGTCGGGCGCCGGATCGCCGGGGAAGGCGCCGCGCGCGGGGTCGCGCTCGAACTCGTCGACGAGGACCGGCGCGCCGGTCAGCGCGGCGAACGACGCGGCGCCGACGAAGCGCTGCGACGCGGGCGTCTGGACGACCCGGACGGCGTGCCCGGCGGCCGTCGCCAGGCGCACGAGCTCGAGCGCCTTGTAGGCGGCGATCCCACCGCTGACGCCGAGCAGGATCCGGGCCATGTCGATCCAGGCCTAGCGGTACTGGTACTTGATCTTGCCGGCGGCGACTTCCTCGAGGGCGATCGTGAGGTAGTTCTTGGAGCCGGTGTCGACCATCGGGGGCGGGAACTCGTCGAACGTCCCCTCGCCGAGGTTGTGGTAGTACGAGTTGATCTGACGCGCGCGCTTGGCCGCGACGACAACGGAGGCGTAGTTCGAGTCGACGTTCTCGAGCAGGCGGTCGATGCGGGGAGAGATCATGGCCGTCAGGGTAGCGAGCTACGGGCGATCCGGTGATTCGGTCTCACGACGAGCAGCGAGGTCGAGGGACGCCTGGCCGACAGCGAGTTCGAGAGCCTGCCAGGCGGAGAGCGACCGAACGCATCCAGTTCGGTCCAGACGCTCGAGCAGCTGCCGACGATGGGCGGGAAAGTCCCGCACGAACTTGCGAAGTCGACGACCCGAGAGACCAGAGGCAGCCGCAAGGGCTCGTTGGAGCCGCCTTTTCGGATCCGGCTCAGACTCCGCGGCGGCTAGCGCTAGCCGGTGATCGACCGAGAAGCGCTCGGCATCTCGGTGGACCACAAGAACATCGAAATAGAGCATTGGGCGCGCGCTCAGCTCTAATCGCGTCGGCGCTGATCAGGGGGATTTGCCGCCGTCGTGGCGCGCACGATCTCCACCAGCTCGTCGACGGCGTCCTCCAGGCGGTCGTTGACGACGACGTGCGCGAACTCGTGCTGGGCTTCGAGCTCCTGCTCCGCGGTGCGCAGCCGTGCCTCGATCTGATGCGGCGCGTCGCTGCCGCGACCCACGAGACGCGCGCGCAACGCGTCCACCGACGGCGGCGCGATGAACACCTGCACCGCCTCGGGCATCTGCTCGCGCACCTGCCGCGCGCCCTGGACCTCGATCTCCAGCAGGACCGGCGCCCCGCTGGACGCGCGCGTCTCCAGCTCGGAGCGCAGCGTGCCGTAGCGCGCGCCGGCGTAGTCGGCGTGCTCGACGAAGTCGCCCGCCGCCACATGCCGGGCGAAGTCCTCGGGCGACATGAAGTGGTAGTCGACGTCCTGCGTCTCGCCGGCGCGGGGCAGCCGCGTCGTCGCGGAGATCGACAGCTGCAGCTGCGGCATGCGCTCGCGCAGCGAACGGATCAGCGTGCCCTTGCCGACGCCCGACGGGCCGGTGATGACGACCGCGCGCGGCACGGGATCGAGGCGCGCGTCGGGGCTAGCGGCGCAGGAGCCGGATGAGCTCGTTGCGCTGGCGCTCGGACAGCCCGCCGATCGTCTTGCTCGGCGAGATGCGGCACTGCGTGAGGACCTTGTTGACCTTGACGCGCCCGTACTTCGGCACGGCGAGCAGCATGTCGAAGGCCTTGGCGGTCAGGATGTACTCGGGCGGATCGAGCAGCAGCGTGTGGATCGAGCAGCGCCCCGCCTTGAGATCCTTCTTCAGCTTGGCGCGCCGCGTGCGGACGTCGTTGGCCCGGTTGAGCGCGTCCAAACGCTGCGTGAGCGAACGCTCTGGCGCCGCCGAGTGCTTCGTGGCGGTGTTCGGTGACGGCGGCATCGACTCGGGCGATACTTGCATCTTCACAACGGCGCCGCAAGCGCAATCATGACGAATTGCTGCAATTCAGTTCGACCTCAGGTTGAGGTTCAGATACGTCGACGGTGGTCGCGGATGACCCCGCAATTTGCAGGGATTTCAGCTCTTGTTGTATGCGTGTGCCGGCGCATGGATCGCGGAAGTTCTCGGTGCCCACGGCGACCAGCGTGGCTCCCACCGAAATCAGGTCGTTTGCGTGCATTCCATGCGCCACGCCCCCCATCCCGACGACCGCGATGCCCACCCGGGCCGCCACCGCGGACACCTGTGCGAGCGCCACGCTGCGGATCGCCGGGCCCGACAGGCCGCCGGTCCGCCCGCCCAGCCACGGCGTGCGGCCGTGTGGCTCCAACGCCATCGCGCGCAGCGTGTTGACGAGCGAGACGGCGTCGGCGCCGGCCGCCTCGGCGGCCGCCGCGACCGCCGCGACGTCGGCGGTGTTCGGCGTGAGCTTGACGATCAGCGGCTTGCGCGTCAGCGGCCGCACCGCCCGCACCAGGGCACCGAGCGACGCCGGATCGGCGCCGATGTCCAGGCCCGTCCTGACGTTCGGACAGGACACGTTGAGCTCGATCGCCGCCACCTCGGGGCGCGCCTCGACGGCCTCCACGAGCTGCGCGACCTCGGCCTCGGACGAGCCCATGACGTTCGTGATCAGCGGCACCGGCAGCTGTGCGAGCTGCGGCAGGTCGTGCTCGAGGTAGCCGTCCAGCCCGCGGTTGGGCAGGCCGATCGAGTTGATCATGCCGGCCTGCGCCTCCCACAGCCGCGGCGGCGGGTTGCCGGCGCGCGGCGCCAGCGTGATCGTCTTGGAGACGAAGGCGCTGAAGGGGAACGCGTGCAGTAGCGCGTCGCCGAACGCGCGCCGCGCGGCGATCGCGTCGAACGTGCCCGAGCCGTTGATGATCGGGTGCGCCAGGCGCAGGCCGCAGAAGTCGACCATGCCGGGCACGAGCTAGTGCGCGGGCACGGCGTCGAGGCGGTCGGCGTCGAGCACGGGACCGTCGACGCAGAGGCGCACGTAGCCGCCCGCGGCGAGCGGCACGACGCAGCCGTAGCAGGCGCCGAAGCCGCAGGCCATGCCGGCCTCGAGCGCGAGCTGGGCGGGCACGCCGCGAACGGCGCACAGCGCGCGCACCGCCTCGAGCATCCCGGGCGGTCCGCAGGCGTAGACCAGCGCGTGGTCGTCGGCGTCGAGCTGCGCGGCGAGCAGCTCGGTGACGAGGCCGTGGTGGCCGACCGAGCCGTCGTCGGTGGCGACGTGCACGGCGCCGCCGGCCATGAGCGCCGCGCCCCCCGCGTGGTGCGCGTCGCGGAAGCCGAGCACCGCGGTCACGGGTGCACCGGCGGCCGTGAGCTCGCCGGCCCACGCCGACAGCGGCGGCACGCCGACCCCGCCGCCCGCCAGCAGCGCGCGGCGGCCGTCGTGCGGCGCGCGGAATCCGAGGCCGAGCGGCCCGGTCAGCCACAGCTCGTCGCCGGCCGCCAGCTGCGCGAGCCGGTGCGTGCCGGGCCCCACGTCCTCGAGCATGAAGGTCAGCCGCCCGGCCCCTGCGTCGAGAAACGAGAACGCGCGCGGCAGGTAGGGCCGCTCGTCGTCGCCAGCGCCCCAGCCTTCGGTGGCGGCGAGCATGTAGAACTGCCCTGCCTGCGCAAGCGGGCCCACCGGGTCGGCGACCCGCAGGACGCGGTAGGCGCCGACGGCGTCGGCGCCGGTGAGCGCGACGCGCCGGCGGCCGAGCGGCGCCAGCGGCCTCATCCGACCCGCAGGCGGTCGCGGTGCAGCTCCTGCAGCGACAGGACCGTCGGCTCGCCCCGGCGCGCCGCCGAGATCGCGCGGGCGGCGGCGTGCGCGCCCGACAGCGTCGTGATGCAGGGGATCCCGCGGGCGATCGCGGCGCGGCGGATCTCCCAGCCGTCGGCGCGCGCGCCGGAGCCCGTCGGCGTGTTGATGACAAGGTCGACCTCGCGCGCCTCGATGCACTCCACGACGTTGGGTGAGCCTTCCCCCACCTTCTTGAGCACGCCGTCGACGCGCACGCCCATGCCGCGGATCGCCTGCGCGGTGCCGGCGGTCGCCACGATCCGGAAGCCGAGGTCCTCCAGGCGCGAGGCGATCGCGTAGGCGCCGGGCTTGTCGCCGTCGGTCAGCGTGATGAAGACCGTGCCCTCGCTGGGCAGCAGCGCGCCGGCCGCCGCCTGCGCCTTGGCGAACGCCGTCGGGAAATCGCGCGCGACGCCCATCACCTCGCCGGTCGAGCGCATCTCCGGGCTCAGCAGCGCATCGGACCCCGTGAAGCGATCGAACGGCAGCACGGCCTCCTTGACGCAGACGTGGTCGGTCGGCATCGCCTCGGAGGGCAGCCCGAGATCCTCGATGCGCTCGCCGAGCATGAGCCGGCAGGCCATCTTCGCCAGCGGCACGCCGATCGCCTTGGAGACGAACGGCACCGTCCGCGAGGCGCGCGGGTTGGCCTCGATGACGAACAGGCGCCCGTCGAGCGTGACCGCGAACTGGATGTTGATGAGCCCGACGGTGTTCAGGCCCAGCGCGATGCCGCGGGTGTGCTCGCGGATCTCGTCGAGCATCTCCGGGCCGAGCGAGTGCGGCGGCAGCACGCAGGCGCTGTCGCCGGAGTGGATCCCGGCCTCCTCGACGTGCTGCATGACGCCGCCGATCCAGACCGACTCGCCGTCGCAGAGCGCGTCGACGTCGACCTCGATCGCGTTCTCGAGGAAGCGGTCGAGGAAGATCTCGCGCCCGGAGCTCGCGCCGGGCGGCCCGGTGGCGGTGCGGCGCAGGTAGTCGGCGAGGTCCTCGCCGGAGTAGACGATCTCCATCGCGCGCCCGCCGAGCACGTAGCTCGGGCGCACGAGCAGCGGGAAGCCGACGGTCTCCGACGCCGCCAGCGCCTCCTCGACGCCGTGCGCCGTGGCGTATGGCGGCGCCTCGTAGCCGAGCTGCGCCAGCAGCGCCCCGAAGCGGCCGCGGTCCTCGGCGAGGTCGATCGCGTCGACGCTCGTGCCGAGGATCGGCACCCCGGCGTCCTGCAGGCCGGCGGCGAGCTTCAGCGGCGTCTGGCCGCCGAACTGCACGATCACGCCCGCGAGCCCGCCACCCGCTCGGCATCCGGCCGGGGGTGGGTGGGCCGAATTCGCGGCGCTCGCGCCATCCAGCTGCTGCTCGATCTCGACCACGCCGAGCACGTCCTCGAGCGTCAGCGGCTCGAAGTACAGCCGGTCGGACGTGTCGTAGTCCGTCGAGACGGTCTCGGGGTTGCAGTTGACCATCACCGCGTCGCGGCCGTTGTCGCGCACGGTCATCGCCGCGTGCACGCAGCAGTAGTCGAACTCGATGCCCTGGCCGATGCGGTTGGGCCCCGCGCCGAGGATGACCACACTGGGCTTGTCGCCGCGGCGGACCTCGTGGGTGCCCGCGCCGAAGCGCTCCCAGCTGGAGTAGTAGTACGGCGTCTCGGCGGCGAACTCGGCCGCACAGGTGTCGACGGACTTGTAGGTCCGCACGCCGTGAAACGGCGCCGCGGGGTCGGCGGCGAGCTGCTCGAGCTCGCGCAGGAACCACAGGTCGATCTTCGTGCGCCGCTCGATCGCCTCGGCGTCCGCGCCGGCGCGGAACGCCGCGAGCAGGACGTCGTAGCGGTCGGGGCCCGGCATCTCGAGGCGGGTCAGCAGCTGCTCCAGCGTGCCGTCGACCGACGGGATCGAGTCCAGCTCGCGGCTGCGCAGCGCCTTGGCGAACGCCTGCTGGAAGGTCCGCCCGATCGCCATCACCTCCCCGACCGACTTCATGTGCGTGCTGAGGCGCTCGTCGACGCCGGAGAACTTCTCGAAGGCGAAGCGCGGCCACTTCACGACGACGTAGTCGATCGTCGGCTCGAACGAGGCCGGCGTGCGCAGCGTGATGTCGTTGTCGATCTCCTCCAGCGCGTAGCCGACGGCCAGCCGCGCGGCGATCTTCGCGATCGGAAATCCGGTCGCCTTGGAGGCCAGCGCCGACGACCGCGAGACGCGCGGGTTCATCTCGATGACCATGATCTCCTCGGTCTCGGGATTGACCGCGAACTGCACGTTGGAGCCGCCGGTCTCGACGCCGACCGCGCGGATGACCACGAAGGCCTGGTCGCGCAGCTTCTGGTAGAGGCGGTCGGTCAGCGTCTGCTGCGGCGCGACCGTGACGCTGTCGCCCGTGTGGACGCCCATCGGGTCGATGTTCTCGATCGAGCAGACGATCACGCAGTTGTCGTTGTGGTCGCGCATGACCTCCAGCTCGAACTCGCCCCAGCCGATGACCGACTCGTCGAGCAGGATCTGGCCGATCGGCGAGGCGTCGAGGCCGCCGCGCACGATCGCGCGGAACTCCTCGGGCGTGCGCGCGATCCCGCCGCCGCGGCCGCCGAGCGTGTAGGCCGGGCGGACGATGATCGGCAGGCCGATGTCGATCATCGCGTCGTCGGCCTCCTGCGCCGTCGTCGCGATCGCCGAGCGCGGCATCTTCAGCCCCGCCTGCTCCATCGTCGTGCGAAACTCGTCGCGGTCCTCGGCGCGGCAGATCGCCTCGTAGGTGGCCCCGATCAGCTCGACGCCGTACTCGGCGAGCGTGCCGTTCTCGTGCAGCTCCTTGGCGAGGTTCAGCGCGGTCTGGCCGCCGAGCGTCGGCAGCAGCGCGTCGGGGCGCTCGCGGGCGATGACCTGCGTGACCGGGCCCGCCAGCAGCGGCTCGACGTACGTCGCGTCGGCGAACTCCGGGTCGGTCATGATCGTCGCCGGGTTGGAGTTGACGAGCACGACCTCGTAGCCCTCCTCCTTGAGGACCTTGCAGGCCTGCACGCCGGAGTAGTCGAACTCGGCCGCCTGGCCGATGACGATCGGGCCCGAGCCGAGGATGAGGATCCGCTGGATGTCGTCGCGGCGGGGCATCAGACCGCGGCCTCGGCGATCTGGCTCAGGAAGCGGTCGAAGAGATACAGGCTGTCGTTCGGGCCGGGGCCGGCCTCGGGGTGGTACTGGACCGTGGCGCCCGGAACGTCGAGCAGCGTGAGACCCTCGACCGTGCGGTCGTAGAGGTTGATGTGCGACAGCTGCGCGGCGCCGAAGTCGGTCTCCCAGCGGACCGGCTCGTCGCCGGGGATCGTCTGCTCGCCGTCGGGCCCGAGGACCGCGAAGCCGTGGTTCTGCGAGGTGATCTCGATCTTGGCGGTGATGAGGTCCTTGACGGGATGGTTGGCGCCGCGGTGGCCGAAGGGCAGCTTGAACGTCTCCAGGCCGACCGCCCGGCAGAGCAGCTGGTGGCCCAGGCAGATCCCGAACACCGGCGTGACGCCGACGAGCTCGCGCAGCGTGTCGACGATGTATGGCAGTGCCGCGGGGTCGCCGGGGCCGTTGGCCAGGAAGATCGCGTCGGGAGCGCCGGCCAGCAGGTCCGCGGCGCTCGTCGCGCACGGGTGCAGCTCGACGACCGCGCCGCGCTCGACGAGGTGGCGCACGATCGAGGCCTTGATGCCGGTGTCGATCGCCGCAATGCGGGGCCCGTCTCCGGAGCCGTGGACGGTCAGCTCGCGCGGCGACACGACGCGCGCGAAGTCCGCGCCGGCCATCGCCGGCTCGGCGCGCACGAGCGCCATCGCCTCGTCCGCGCTCGTGGCAGCGCCGAAGACGCCGCCGCGCATCGAGCCGGCCTCGCGGATGTGGCGCACGAGCGCGCGCGTGTCGACCTCGCTGATCGCCGGGATGCCGCAGTCCAAGAGCCAATCCAGCCACCCGCGCTCGGCGCCGGGCGCGTCCTCGGTGTTCATCGCCGAGCGCATGATCACCGCGCGCGCCCAGATGCGGTCGGACTCCATCGCCTCGCCGGAGGTGCCGTAGTTGCCGATGTGCGGATAGGTGAACGTGATGATCTGCCCGGCGAAGCTCGGGTCGGTCACGGACTCCTGGTAGCCCGACATGCCCGTCGTGAACACGACCTCGCCGGTGGCGGCGCCGGGCGCTCCGACGGCGATGCCGTCAAAGCGGGTGCCGTCCTCGAGCAGCACGTAGGCGGAAGGACCGTCTTGTCCTTCCGTCATCGCAGGCTCTGACGTTCAGACGACGCTACCGGCGCCGGGACGCTGAGCAGCGTCGAGCGCTCGCGGTAGGCCACCGCGCCCGCCGCGACCGTCAGCAGCACCCGCCCGCGCAGCGTCCGGCCGGCGAAGCAGCAGTTCTCCGAGCGGCTCTCGTATCCGCTCTCCCCCACCACCCATTCCGCGTCGAGGTCGACGAGCACGAGGTTCGCGGGCGCGCCGGCCGCGATCGCCGGCACGAACAGGTCCATCAGGCCCAGGCCCGCCGTGAGCTTGGCGACGACGAGCTCGAGCGACAGCGTGCCGGGCAGGACGAGGTCGGTGTAGACGGACGCGAACGCCGTCTCCAGCCCGGTCGTGCCCATCGGCGCCTGCTCGAAGGGCACCTCCTTCTCGTCGCGGGCGTGCGGCGCGTGATCGGTCGCGATGCAGTCGATCGTGCCGTCGCGCAGGCCCTCGATGAGCGCCTGGCGATCGCCCTCGCCGCGCAGCGGCGGGTTCATCTTGCGCCGCGTGTCGAGCGCGCGGACGTCCTCGTCGGTCAGCGTCAGGTGATGCGGGCTGGCCTCGCAGGTGACGGCCACGCCGCGCGCCTTCGCCGCCGCGATCGCCACGACCGACTCGCGCGCCGACAGGTGCTGGATGTGGATCCGCCCGCCCTCGTACTCGGCCAGTGCGCAGTCACGGGCGATCATCGTCGACTCGCTGACGCTGGGGATGCCGGCGACGCCGAGCAGCGCGCTGACCGTGCCCTCGTGCATGGCGCCCTTGCCCGACAGCGACGGGTCCTCTTCGTGCAGCGCGAGCACGCCGCCGCACAGGCGCTGGTACTGCAGCGCGCGGCGCAGGACGCCGGCGTCGGTGACCGGGCGCCCGTCGTCGGTGAAGCCGGCGGCGCCGAGCTGGCGCAGCTCGGCCATGTCGGTCAGCTCCGTGCCCTGCAGGCCGCGGGTGATCGCCGGCATGAAGCCGACCGGGACGCGGGCCTCGCGCGCGGCGGCGTCGAGCAGCGCCCCGAGGATCGGGGCGCTGTCGATCGTCGGCGACGTGTTGGGCATCGCGATGACCGCGCAGAAGCCGCCCGCGGCGGCCGAGCGCGTGCCGGTCTCGAGGTCCTCCTTGTGCTCCTGACCCGGGGTGCGCAGGTGCACGTGGGGGTCGACGAACGCCGGGAACAGGTGGCGCCCCTCGCCCTCGACGACCTCGCAGCCGGCCGGTGTCGGGATCGTCGCGGGGGCGCCGATCTCGGCGATCGCGCCGTCGCGCACGAGGACGTCGTGGCGGCCGTCCAGGCCCGTGCGCGGGTCGAGCGCGTGGACGTCGAGAAGCAGCAGGTCGGCGGGCCGGGCGGGCGCGCTGACGAGGCGCACGCCGGCGGCGCCGTGCGGCGTTGGCTCGTACATGCTCATGCCAGCTGGGGCTCGGTCGGACGGGGGGCCGTGCGCTCGTCGCGCGCTCCTGCCAGGACCTCGTAGAGGACCGCCATCCGGACGACCACCCCCGCCTTGACCTGCATCGTGATGACCGCCTGCGGCGAGTCGACCACCTCGCCGGACAGCTCGACGCCGCGGTTGACCGGCCCCGGGTGCATGAGCACCTGGTGCGGGCCCAGCCGGCGCCCGTTGATCTGGTAGTTGGCGGCGTACTCGCGCAGGCTCGGCACGAAGTTCTGGTCCATCCGCTCGTGCTGCATGCGCAGGGCGTAGACGACGTCGGCCTCGCGCAGGTCGGCGAGGTCGTAGCGCACCGCGCAGCCGAGCGCCTCGATCCCGCGCGGGATCAGCGTCGGCGGTCCGCAGACCGTCACGTCGGCGCCCATCTTGCGGAAGGCCAGGATGTTCGAGCGCGCCACCCGCGAGTGGGCCACGTCGCCGACGATCCAGATGTTGCGGCCTTCCAGCGAGCCGAGCTTCGTGCGCAGCGTGTACGCGTCCAGCAGCGCCTGCGTCGGGTGCTCGTGCTTGCCGTCACCGGCGTTGACGATCGCCGCCGGCGTCCAGCTCGCGACGAGCGCTGCGGCGCCCGCGTAGGGCGTGCGGATGACGATCGCGTCGGGCGAGTGGGCGGTCAGCGTCAGGACGGTGTCCTTCAGCGACTCGCCCTTCTCGACGCTCGAGCCGCCGGCCGAGAAGTTCACGACGTCGGCGCTCAGGCGCTTGGCGGCCAGCTCGAAGGAGGAGCGGGTGCGCGTCGAGGCCTCGTAGAAGAGGTTGAGGACCGTGCGGCCGCGCAGTGCCGGCACCTTCTTGATGTCGCGGTCGGAGACCTCCTCGAAGGCGGCGGCGCGGTCGAGGATGCGCTCCATGTCGTCGCGCGTGAGGTCGTTGATCGACAGCAGATGTCTCATACCGGGTACCTCCGCGGGGCATCCGGCCCCGCGCTTTGAAGGGGACGGTCTGCGTCCGGTCGCCCGAGATCCACCTCCGCCGGGGTGGGAGCGATCGCCACGGAGTCCTCGCCGTCGATCTCGCTGACGTGCACGTTGACGCGCTCGCCGCGCGCCGTCGGCAGGTTCTTGCCGACGTAGTCGGGGCGCACCGGCAGCTCGCGGTGGCCGCGGTCGGCGAGCACGGCGAGCTGGACGCGGGCCGGGCGGCCGTAGTCGAAGAGCGCCTCGATCGCCGCGCGCACCGTGCGCCCGGTGAACATGACGTCGTCGACGATGACGATCGTGCGCCCGTCGATGTCGAAGTCCAGGTGGGTGGAGTGCACGACGGGGGCGCCGCCGCGCAGCGTGACGTCGTCGCGGTAGAAGGCGATGTCGAGGTCGCCGAGCGGGACCTCGAGGTCATGCAGCTCGGCGAGCAGTTCCTGCAGCCGGGCGGCGAGCACGGCGCCGCGGGTGTGGATGCCGACGAGCGCAAGCTGCTCGGGCTCCCCGCCGTTCTCGACGATCTCGTGCGCGATGCGCGTGAGCACTCGCCGGATGTCCTCGCCGTCGAGGACGACCTTGCTGTCTGGCATGTGTGTCCTTCCTGGCCTCACGGGACCGGGTTAAAGGAGGTGGTGCGCTGCCTGCGAGGGTAGCAGCGGGCCCGGCCGGTCATCTGCCGTTCAGCGTGACATCCCCCGAGTCGGTGCGGGCCTCGAGCGAGCGCGCAGCCCGGTCGTTGCGGGAGATTGCGTCGACGTCGACGTCGCCGGAGTCCGTCGTGGTGCAGACGGCGTACTCGCCGCGCGGGACGACGATCCGCACGTCGCCGGAGTCCGTGGCGCCGAGGATCCGGCGCGCGCGGGTGCTCGCCGCGACGACCACGTCGCCGGAGTCGGTCTGCGCCTCGACGTCGAGCGTACGGCGGGTGGTGACGACGACGTCGCCGGAGTCCGTCCGCGCGTCGATCGCCCGCGCGTCGCGGGTCACGACGTCGACGTCACCCGAGTCGGCGTGGGCGCGCACGATCCGCTGGCGGCCGGTCAGCTCCAGGCGCATGTCGCCCGAGTCGCTCTGCAGGCGCGCGTCGTCGACGTCGACCCGCCGGGCGTCGATGTCGCCGGAATCGGACTCGACCGTGAGGCTGGCGCCGGCCGGCACGCTCACCCGCAGCTCGCTGAAGCACGTGACGAAGCTCGCGTCGCAGCGGGCCTCGAGCGTCAGGACGCCGTCCTCGACGGTGCGCTCGAGCGTCGGCGGCTTGAGCAGGTAGTGCTGCGTCTCGCGCACCGCGACGCCGCGGCCGCGCGACGGGACCAGCTCGACGTCGCCGTCGTCGGAGCGCACGACGATCTCGTCGATCGGGCCGGGGAAGGTGTGCGTCTTGACGATCGTGTTCTCGAAGGCGACGTCGGCGAGCACGAGCCCGGTGGGCAGCAGGACGGCGAGCAGCGCGACGAGGATGAGTGCCTTCTTCATGCTCGCCACTATGTCGCCGCGGCGGCGGGCGCGCCATCCGGCCAGCCCCGCGACCGGGGTGGGGCCTGCCCCCGGGTCAGCCGCGCGCCTGCTCCGCGTGCCGCGGTCACGGCCGCAGGCGGAGGCCACCGCGGTGCCCGCCCCGCAGCCCGCGTAGCTCGAGTTCGGCGGCGGCGGGCCGCAGCGTAGACCGCCGGGGTGCCACCGGTGCGAACATGCGGCACATCGTCGACGAACCCGCCGATCCGGCTGACCCGCCCCCGCCCTGCGCCCCGCGCCCGTCCGAACCGTCGGAGCTCGGGTTCGTCCGCCGGCCGATGGTGCGCTGGTTCGATCCGCACCAGCTCATCGACACGGCGGTGCGGGTGCTGCTCTCGGGCGTGTTCAGCTCCTATGCGGACAGCCGCGAGGCGCAGGCGCGCGAGCCGGCCGAGGTGCCGGATCGCTCCGCGCCGCCAGAGCTGTGGCTGGACTACGTCGCCGATCTCGGCGACGGCTGGAACTCCACCTACACCGTGGCGCGGCTGCTCGCCACCGACGCCATCGAGCTCGACTGCGACGGCGAGACGCACCGGACGCAGCGGGGGCGGCTGCTCGTGTTCGGGGGCGACGCGGTCTATCCGGTGCCGAAGGCCGTCGAGTACGAGAACCGGATGCTGGGCCCGTACCGGTCGGCGCTGCCGTGCGCTCCCGCCGAGGCTCCCGAGCTGTTCGCCGTTCCGGGCAGCCACGACTGGTACGACGGGCTCGTCAACTTCACGAGCATCTTCTGCCGCGACCGCTGGATCGGCGGATGGCGCACGCGCCAGCACCGCAGCTACTTCGCGATCAAGCTGCCCAACGGCTGGTGGCTGTGGGGCATCGACATCCAGTTCGGGGCAGCCATCGACGAGGTTCAGCTGCGCTACTTCTCCGACGTCGCCGCCGACCAGGTGCAGCCGGGAGACCGCGTCATCGTGTGCATGTCCAAGGAGGTCGACAGCGGCCGCAAGGGGTCCGAGATCCACTCCGATCGGGATGTGGAGTTCCTCGAGCGCGAGATCATCCGGCCCACCGGCGCCCGGCTGATGCTCTACCTCAAGAGCGGCAAGCACTACTACTCGCGCTACGAGGAGGAGGACGGCCCCCGCCACCACATCGAGTCCGGCGGCGGCGGCGCCTTCCTGCACCCCACCCACAACCTGCCCGAGCGCACGAAGTTCCCCGGCGCCGACGGACCCACCCCGTACCGCAGAGCCCGCACCTATCCGTCGGCGCGGTTCTCGAAGAGTCTGCGCAAGCGCATCTGGCTGATGCCCGCCTACAACATCCCCCTCGCCGCGGTCTTCGGCACCGTCCAGGTGCTGCTGGCCTTCATGCTCGGACTGCATCTCGAGGATCGCCATGTGTCGCTCGGGATCGACGACCTGCTGCGGGCGATGTGGGAGAGCCCGACCGCGTTCCTGCTCAGCCTGCTCGTACTGGCCTCCCTCGTCGGGATGGTGCGCTTCGCCCACGACGCGAACGGCATCGGCCGATTCCTGCTCGGCCTGTCGCACTCGACACTGCAGGTCGCCAGCGTCGCCGGGGTGATGATCCTGGCCTCGTATCTGTCGTCCGCGTTCGACGCTGAGGGCGCCTGGTCGCTGCTGGCCTTCCTCGGCCTCGTCCTGCTGCTGGGCGCGGTCTCGGGAATGATGGGCATGGCCGGGTACCTGTGGGCCACCGGCTACATCGGCCTGCACGGCACCGAGGCCTACGCCCCCCTGCACCATCAGGACCAGAAGCACTTCCTGCGCCTGCACATCCAGCCCGACGGCGTCCTGGCCATCTATCCGATCGGCATCGAGCGCGTCGGCCGGAAGTGGGCGCTGCGACCCGATGCCCCCGCCCCGGCCCCGTGGTTCGCCCCGGACGGGCCCGAGCCCGTGGCCCATCTCATCGAGCCACCGGTGCGGATCGGAACGCCGCTGGCGGCGAGCGTCCGGCCCGCGGTCGGCCGGCGCGCCCGGTAGCCCCGCCGCGGCTCACCGTCATCTCATCGGGCCGCCGTAGCCTGCGGCCGAAGTCTCGAGAGGAGGACCAGATGTCGACATCACTCAGACGCGCCCTGATCGCCGCCGCCGTGCTCGTCGCCGCCGGAGCCGGGGGAGCCGTCGCCGTGCAGGCCGGCGGCGACGACGACGTCGCCACGGGCCCTGAGGCCACGCGGGCCGCAGCGGCCGCCGTGAAGATCGCCGGCGGCGGCCGCGCCGCCTCGGTCGAGCGCGACGTCGAGGGCCGCCGCGTATGGGAGGTCGAGGTCAGGCAGGCCGGCGGGACGACCCTGGAGGTCGATCTCGACGCCGCGCTGAAGCGGGTGGCCGCCGAGCGCGACGACGCCGGCACCGGCGAGCCGGATGACGCCGACGACGCGGACGACGGCCCCGACGACGACTGAACCGCCCGCGCGGACGCGCGCGATCCGCCGCACCCGAAGTTCATCCTGTCCTCATCTGAGCTCTGAAAGACTCGCTTCCATGCGGGTGTTGATCGTCGAGGACGAGGTCAAGATGGCGAGCCTGATCCGCCGCGGGCTGCGCGACGAGGGGCTCTCCGCCGACGTCGCGATCACGGGTGAGGACGCCCTCTGGATGGCCGAGTCGACGGAGTACGACACGATCGTCCTGGACGTCATGCTGCCGGGGATCGACGGCTTCGAGACCTGCCGCCGGCTGCGTGACGCGGGCGTCTGGGTGCCGGTGCTGATGCTCACCGCGCGCGACGCGATCGAGGACCGGGTCGCCGGCCTCGACGGCGGCGCCGACGACTACCTGACCAAGCCGTTCTCGTTCGGCGAGCTGCTCGCGCGCCTGCGCGCGATCGCCCGCCGCGGCACCACCCCGCGGCCCGCCGTCCTCACCGTCGGCAGCCTGTCGCTGGATCCCGCCCGGCGGCAGGTCTGGCGCGGCGAGGAGGAGATCGCCCTGTCCTCGAAGGAGTTCGCGATCCTCGAGAGCTTCATGCGCCGGCCCGGCGAGGTCATATCGCGCTTTCAGCTGCTCGAGCACGCGTGGGACTACGAGTACGAGAACCGCTCCAACGTCGTCGACGTGTACGTGCGCTACCTGCGTGAGAAGATCGATCGCCCATTCGGCATGCATTCGATCGAGACGGTGCGCGGCGCGGGCTACCGGCTGCGCCAGGACGCCGCCGCACAGCGGGCCCGCCCCTGAGCCGCCGCCCGCTGCCGATCCGCCTGCGCGTCACGCTGGCATTCGCCGGCGTGATGGCCATCCTGCTCGCGCTGATCGGCATCGGGCTGTACGGGCGCTTCGAGGCGCAGCTCGACGAGACGATCAACCAGGGCCTGCGCGGGCGCGCCGGCGACGTGAGCCTGTTCGTCCAGCGCCCCGGCAGCGACCTGGGCGACGCGCGCCGCAGCCGGCTCGTCGAGCCCGGCGAGAGCTTCGCGCAGGTGCTCGAGCTCGACGGCACCGTGTCCGACGCCAGCCCGGGCCTGCGCGCCCGGCCGCTGCTGACCCGCGCCCAGGTGCGCGCGGCGGCGGGGCGCAGGCAGACGATCCTGTCGGGGCCCAACCCCTTCGAGTCCGAGCCCGCGCGGCTGCTGGCCACGCCCGTCACCGCGCAGGGGCGCCGGCTGCTCGTCGTCGTCGGCACCGACTCCGACGACCGCGACGCGACCCTCCACAACCTGCTGCTCATCTTCCTCATCGGCGGTCCGGTGGCGCTCGCGCTCGCGTCGCTGGCCGGCTACGGCGTCGCCTCGGCGGCGCTCGCGCCGGTCGAGCAGATGCGCCGCAAGGCGGCGCAGATCACCGAGCACACGCCCGGCGAGCGGCTGCCCGTCGGCGGCACCGACGACGAGGTCGCGCGGCTCGGGGCGACGCTCAACACGATGCTCGAGCGGCTGGAGCGCTCGTTCGAGCGCGAGCGGGCGTTCGTCGCCGACGCCTCGCACGAGCTGCGCACGCCGCTGGCGATCCTCAAGACCGAGATCGAGCTCGCCCTGCGCGAGGGACGTACGCCGGAGGAGCTCGTCGACGCGCTGCGCTCGGCCGGCGAGGAGACCGACCGCCTCGCCGAGCTCGCCGAGGCGCTGCTGCTGATCGCCCGCGCCGACGGCGGCGGCCTGGCGCTCGTGCCGGCGCCGCTGCGCAGCGACGAGCTGCTCGCCGGCGTCGCCGCGCGCTTCGCGGGCCGCATGCGGGCCAGCGGCCGCGAGCTGGTCGTCGATGCGGGGCCGGCGGCCGCGCTGACCGCCGACCGGCGGCGGCTCGAGCAGGCGCTCGGCAACCTCCTCGAGAACGCCCTGCAGCACGGCGCCGGCACCATCCACCTCACGGCGCAGGCGCGCGGCCGCCACGTCGAGCTGCACGTGCGCGACGAGGGGCCGGGCTTTCCCCCGCAGTTCGTGGCCAGAGCCTTCGAGCGCTTCACGCGCGCCGATCACGCGCGGGCGCGCGGCGGCAGCGGCCTGGGGCTGTCGATCGTGCAGGTCGTGGCGCACGCCCACGGCGGCGCCGCCCACGCCGCCAACCACCCCGGCGGCGGCGCGGACGTCTGGCTCGAGCTGCCGCTCGGCGCGCCGGCCCCCGCCGCGCCGGACGCGCGCGGTGCTGCGCGCGCGTGACCCGACGCCGCACCGGTTCTCGGTCAATCGGAGAGAACGTCGCAAAGAATTCCGCGCGCGCCCTTGACACAGCCGTCACACGTGGTGTCTGGTTGGCCAAACTGAGAGGCACATGAGAGCGCCGGTCGGCTCCCTGTGCCACTTCCGGGAAGGGGATCACCGGTGCTCGACGAGCCAGCCACCAGCCAAGGAGGCGCGACATGATCGGCGCCGTCGTACGGTTCGCGCTGAGGTTCCGCGGTCTGGTGGTCGGGATCGCCGCCGCGATCATCGTGATCGGCGTCGTGACGCTCCGCGACGCCCCCGTCGACGTCCTGCCGGAGTTCACGCCGGCCTACGTCGAGATCCAGACCGAGTCGCTGGGCCTGTCGGCGTCCGAGGTCGAGCAGCTGCTGACCGTGCCGCTCGAGGCCGATCTGCTCAACGGCGTCGAGGGCGTCGACGTCATCCGCTCCTCCTCGCTGCCCGGCCTGTCGTCGATCGTGCTCGTCTTCAAACCCGGCATCGACGTCTACCAGGGCCGCCAGCTCGTCCAGGAGCGCCTGACCCAGCTCGGCGGCGCGGCCTTCCCGAACGTCTCCAAGCCGCCGACGATGCTGCAACCGCTGTCCTCCTCCAGCCGCGTGATGATGATCGGGCTCTCCTCGGAGAGCCTCACCCCGATCCAGAAGTCGGTGCTCGCGCGCTGGACGCTGCGCCCGCGCCTGATGGGCGTCGAGGGCGTCGCCAACGTCGCGGTCTGGGGCATGCGCGACCAGCAGATCCAGGTGCAGGTCGACCCCGAGCGCCTGCGCGACCAGCGCGTGACGCTGTCGCAGGTCGTCGCGACCGCCGGCAACGCGCAGATCGCCTCGCCGGTCAGCTACCTCGAGGCGTCGGTGCCGGGCACCGGCGGCTTCATCGAGACGCCGCAGCAGCGCCTGCAGGTGCGCAACGTCTTCGACAAGATCGCCGACCCCAAGGAGCTCGGCAAGGTCACGGTCGAGGGCTCGGGCGGCAAGCTGCGCCTGACCGACGTCGCGAACGTCGTCGAGAACCACCAGCCGCTGATCGGCGACGCGGTCGTCAACGACAGGGACGGCCTGCTGCTCGTCGTCGAGAAGTTCCCCGGCGCCGACGCCCAGGCCGTCAGCGAGGGCGTCGAGGACGCGCTCGAGAAGCTCGCGCCCGGCCTCTCCGGCCTGCAGACCGACACCTCGGTCTTCCGCCCGGCCGACGGCATCGACGAGGCGGTCGGCAACCTCACCACGGCGATCGTCATCGGCGCGCTGCTGCTCGGGCTGGCGCTCGTCGCGGTGCTCATGCGCTGGCGCACGCTGGTCGTCGTGCTCGTGACGATCCCGACCTCGCTCGTCGCGGCCGCGCTCGCCCTCGACCTGCTCGGCGAGACGTTCAACGCGATCACGTTCGCCGGCCTCGCGCTGGCGCTGGCGGTGGTCGTCGACGATGCGGTGGCGGGAGCGGAGAACATCGCCCGCCGGATGGCGCAGCGGCGCGCCGAGGACGGCGCGGCGCCGGTCGCCGCGACCGTGCTCGACGCCACGCGCGAGATCCGCTCGCCGCTGGGCTACGCGGCGCTCATCGCGTTGCTGGTCATCGTGCCGGTGGCGATCGTCGAGGGCCGGCCCGGCGCCTTCCTCGCGCCGCTGGCGGTCGCCTACGCCGTGGCGGTGGTGAGCGCCACGATCATGGCGCTGACGCTGACGCCGGCGCTCGCGGTGCTGCTGAAGCCCGCCGAGCACGGGTCGCCGCTGCTGGCGCGCCTGACCGGCCTGCACGGCGCGCTGCTGGCGAAGGTCATCGCCAGGCCCGCCGCGGCGCTGGCAAGCGTCGCGGTGCTCGGGCTGGCCGTCGTGAGCGCGCCGGCGCTCATGGGACTCTCGCTGCTGCCGACCCTCCAGGACCGCAACGTCCTCGTCCACCTCGACGCCCAGGCCGGCACGTCGAACCCGCGGATGACCGCGATCGCCACCGGGTTGAGCCGCGACCTGCGGCGCATCTCCGGCGTGCAGAACGTCGGCGGGCAGGTCGGGCGTGCCGTCAGCGGCGACCGGATCGTCGACGTCAACTCGGCCGAGGTCGTCGTGAGCATGAAGCCCGGGGCCGACTACGACGAGACGCGCGCGGCGATCGACGCGGCCGTGGCTCGCGTGGAGGGCGCGCGGGCGCAGACCACGACCTACTCCGCGCAGAAGCTGCGCGACGTCGGGGCGCTGACGAACGGCGAGAACGCCGCGACGGGCGACGGCCTGGGCGTGCTCACCGGCGCCGGCCAGCCGCTCACCGTGCGCCTCTACGGCCAGGACCTCGCCACGCTGCAGCGCGAGGCGGCGAACGTGCGCCGGCTCATGGCCGGGATCGACGGCGTCGTCGACGCGACGGTCGAGCGGCCGGCCGTGCAGCCGACGCTGCGCATCGAGGTCGATCTCGACCGCGCCCGCCGCTACGGCGTCAAGCCCGGCGACGTGCGGCGCGCCGAGGCGATCCTCCTGCAGGGCATCCTCGTCGGCAGCACCTTCAAGGAGCAGAAGGTGTTCGACGTCATCGTCCAGGGCGACCCGCAGCTCGCCACGAGCCAGGCGGCGGTGCGCAACCTGCTCATCGACCGGCCCGACGGCGGCCACGTGCGCCTCAGCCAGGTCGCCGACGTGCGCGTCGGGAGCACGCCCACGGTGATCAGGCGCGACGCCGTGTCACGCAAGCTCGACATCGTGGCGGGCGTCGACGGGCGCAGCGTCGGCGACGTCAAGAGCGAGATCGAGCAGCGGCTGGCCGACCTGCCGCTGCCGCTGGAGTACCACGCGCAGGTCATCGACGAGACGCTGGCCGAGGAGATCAACCAGGGCCAGGTCATCGGCTTCGCGCTGGCCGCCGCGCTGGCGATGTTCCTGCTCGCCCAGGCCGCCCTGCGCAGCTGGCGCCTGGCCGTGCTGGCGTTCCTGAGCCTGCCCGTCGCGCTCGCCGGCGGCGTGATCGGCGCGCTGGCGCTGGGCGCCACGATCACGCTCGGCGTGCTGACGGGCCTGCTGGCGCTGCTCGGCCTGGCCGCGCGCAACGCGATCGTGCTGCTGCGCCACCTCCAGCGTCTGGAGCAGGTCGGCGAGGTCGAGTTCGGCGCGGCGCTCGTGCGGCGCGGCGCGCAGGAGCGCCTGGCCCCGGTGCTGGCAAGCGCCGCCGCGCTCGGCGCCGCGCTGGCGCCGTTCGTGCTCATGGGCTCGCCGGCGGGCCTGGAGATCGTGCATCCGATGGCCGTGGTCGTGCTCTGCGGCCTGGCGACGTCGACCGCGCTGAGCCTGTTGGTGCTGCCCGCGCTGTACCTGCGCTTGGAGACCGGCCGGTCGCGCCCAGTGCTCGAGGCGCCGCCGGCCGACGCGCAGGACGCCCGCGAGCTCGCCTTCGAGTTCGGCGGCGAGTCCTCCGTCCAGACGCCGGCGCGATGAGCCGCGCCGCCGGCCGCCGGCTGCACCGGTCCGGGCGCCACGCCGCGGCGGCGCTGGCCGTGCTCGCCGCCGGGGCGTCGCTGGCGGCCTGCACCGAGGTCAAGTCGGCCGACAAGGAGCGTTACAGCCCGGCCAGCATCACCCCGGTCAAGGGCGCCGAGGACGATCTCGTCGCCGTCACGCTGACGCGCGAGGGCGCCGACCGCATCGACCTCGCGACCGGCCGCGTCGCGCGACGCGCCGGCCGCACGTCGATCCCCTACGCGGCGCTGCTCTACGAGAACGACGGCGGCGCGTTCGTCTACACGAACCCCCAGGGCCTGACCTACGTGCGCGCGCACGTCGAGGTCGACCGCGTGGCGGGCGATCGCGTGCTGCTGCGCGAGGGACCGCCCACCGGCACGCGGGTGGTCACGACCGGCGCGCCGCAGGTGCACGGCGCCGAGCTGGAGTTCGGGGCGTACTAGTGGTGGTCGCCGCCGCACCCGAGGGCCGGATCTGATGCGCTGGATCGTCTCGCGCAGCCTGCGCTACCGCTGGCTCGTCGTCTTCGTCGCCGCGGGGCTCATGGTCTTCGGCGCCGTGTCGATCCCGGGCGCGAAGGTCGACGTCTTCCCCGAGTTCGCGCCGCCGCAGGTGGAGATCCAGACGATCGCGCTGGGCAACTCCTCGGCCGAGGTCGAGGAGCTCGTCACGGTCCCGATCGAGGAGGTGCTGCAGGGCATCCCCGGCCTGAAGGAGCTGCGTTCGAAGTCCGTCTCGCAGCTCTCCTCGATCCGCCTGATCTTCGAGAAGGGCACCGACGAGACGCGGGCGCGCCAGCTCGTCCAGGAGCGCGTCGCACAGGTCCTGCCGCAGATCCCGACGTGGGCCAGCCCGCCGTGGATGATGCCCGCGGCGTCGGCGACGAGCCGCATCATGAAGATCGGCCTGAGCTCGGAGAAGCTCGACCTGGTCGAGCTGTCGGCGATCTCCTACTGGACGATCCGCCAGCGCCTCATGCGCGTGCCGGGCGTCGCGTCGGTCGACATCTACGGCGAGCGTCTCAAGCAGCGCCACATCCAGGTCGACCCGGCCAAGCTGGCCCGCCACGGCATCACGATCGATCGCGTCATGGAGGCCGGCTCGGAGGCGCTCGACGCCGGCGTGCTGCAGTACGCCAAGAGCTTCACCGTCGGCCAGGGCGGCTTCGTCGAGGACCGCAACCGGCGGCTGAACATCGAGAACGTCCAGTCGATCACCGGCCCGGAGGACCTGGCCAAGGTGGCGGTCGCCACGCGCGGCGGCCGCGTGCTGCGGATGGCCGACCTCGGCCGCGTCGTCCAGGATCACCAGGCGCTGTGGGGCGAGGGCGTCGTCAACGGCGGACCCGGGCTGCTGCTGATCGTCCAGAAGTACCGCGGCGCGAACACCGTGGAGGTGACCAAGGGCGTCGACAGCGCGCTGACGCAGCTGCAGGCCGGGCTGCCGGGCGTCGACGTCGACGCGCAGATCTTCCGCCCCGCGACGTTCATCGAGCGGTCGATCGACAACCTCGGCACGGCCCTGCTGATCGGCGTGCTGCTCGTGATCGTGATCATCATGGCGTTCCTGTTCGAGCTGCGGACGGCGTTCATCAGCCTCATCGCGATCCCGCTGTCGCTGCTGGCCGCGGTGCTCGTGCTCGACGTGCGCGACGCGACGATCAACGTCATGGTCCTGGCGGGGCTGGTGGTGGCGATCGGGGTGGTGGTCGACGACGCGATCATCGACGTGGAGAACATCGTCAGGCGATTGCGCCAGGCCCGTGCGGCGGGCAGCCCGAGATCGACGTTCCGGATCGTGCTCGACGCCTCCGTCGAGGTGCGCACCGCGATCACGTACGCGACGATCATCAACGTCGTCGCGATCGTCCCGGTGCTGTTCTTGACCGGCCTGTCGGGATCGTTCTTCCAGCCGCTCGTGCTGGCCTACGCGCTCGCGGTGCTCGTGTCGATGGCCGTCGCGCTGACCGTCACGCCGGCGCTGTGCCTGCTCATGCTCTCGCGCGGCATGCGCACGCAGGAGGCGCCGCTGCTGCGCGTCCTCAAGCGCGGCTACGGCGCGGTGCTGAGCGTCATCCTGCGCCGCCCCAGCCCGGCGATCGGCTTCGCGCTCGTCGCAACGCTCGCCGGGCTGCTGATCTACCCGTCGCTGGGGTCGCAGCTGCTGCCGAACTTCAAGGAGCGCGACTTCCTCATGCATTGGCTCACCGAGCCGTCGACGAACGCCAAGGAGGAGTACCGCATCTCGGTGGCGGCCTGCCAGGACCTGCAGAAGATCCCCGGCGTGCGCAACTGCGGCTCGCACATCGGCCAGGCGCTGCTCAGCGACGAGGTCTACGGCGTGTACTTCGGCGAGAACTGGATCTCGATCGACAAGGACGCCGACTATGACCAGACGCTGGCGGCGGTCGCGCGCACCGTCGACGGCTACCCGGGCATGCAGCGCGACGTCCAGACCTACCTGCGCGAGCGCGTCAAGGAGGTCCTGACCGGCACGAGCGGCGCGATCGTCGTGCGCGTGTTCGGCCCGGAGCCGAAGGTCCTCGCCGAGCTCGCCGACGGCGTGGTCAAGCGGATCTCCGACACGCCCGGGCTCGTCGAGACGACCCCCGGGCTGCAGAAGGAGATCCCGCAGATCAACGTCGAGCTCGACCTCGAGAAGGCGCGCCGGTTCGGGCTCAAGCCGGGCGACATCCGGCGCCAGACGTCGGTCTACATCGGCAGCGAGGAGGTCAGCGACATCTTCGCCGGCGGCAAGGCCTTCGACGTCCACGTGTGGTCGAAGGCCTCGGCGCGCGACAGCTTCGACGACGTCGAGAACCTGCCGATCGACGTCCCGGGCGGCGGCAAGGTCAAGCTGTCGGACGTCGCCGACGTCACGATCGGGCCGAGCCCCAACGCGATCCTGCGCGAGCGCCAGTCGCGCCTCATCAACGTCGAGGCGAACGTCGCCGAGGACGCCGACCTCGGCGCGGCGGTCGACGAGGTCGAGGATCGGATGGACGGCTTCGCGTTCCCGGTCGGCTACCACGCCGAGGTCGTCGGCGAGGCGTCGGAGCTGGCGACGGCGCAAAGCCGCCTCGGGCTCTTCGGCATCGCCGCCGCGATCGCGATCTTCCTCCTGCTGCAGGCGGCGTTCGGCAGCCTGCGCCTGGCGGCGCTGGCGTTCCTGCTGCTGCCGATCTCGCTGGTCGGCGGCGTGCTCGCCGTCAAGCTCTTCGGCAACGGCATCCTGTCGCTCGGCTCGCTCGTCGGCTTCCTGACGGTGTTCGGCATCGCCGCGCGCAACGGCATCCTCATGATCAGCCACTTCCAGCACCTCGAGCGGGTGGAGGGCGTGCCGTTCGGGCCCGAGCTCGTCCTGCGCGGCGCGAGGGAGCGGCTCGCGCCGATCCTCATGACGGCGCTCGCGACGGGTCTCGCGATCGTGCCGCTGGCCTACGCCGGCAGCATCCCGGGCCACGAGATCGAGCATCCCATGGCGATCGTCATCCTCGGCGGCCTGACCACGTCGACGCTGCTGAACCTCTTCATCATCCCCTCGCTGTACCTGCGGTTCGCCAAGCCGCGGCGGGAGGCGCAGCGCAGCGCGGTGGCCGCACCGCCGCAGCCGGCCGAGACGACCGTCTCCGTCTAGTCGTAGTCACGCCAGCCGCCGCCTCGCCGGTTTTGTCCGTGCACCGCTCGGGCATCCTCACGTTGCTCTCAGGAGCAGGCGATACAACCCACGAGCGGTGCGATTGGGAGGAGGACGGCGATGACCTTCACGGTGTTCATGTATGCGGTCGGCGGCTACGCCGTCGTCTTCCTCGTCTCCATGCTCGTGCTCGAGCAGGTGCGCGCACCCGTGCGCCAGGCCCCCGCGCTGCGCGCCGGCGCCCACGCGCCGCTGCAGGCCTGGCCCCGAACGGCCCGGCGCCGTCCCGTCGCGCACGAGACCGCGCTGCCGCTGCGCACCGCGCGGCGGTCGGCGCCGGCGCGCCGCCGGCGCCCCGCGCCCAGGTCCTGCCGGCGCTGACCCGTCGGGCGGGTGGGGCGGCGCCCCGCGGCCGCCCTCCGCGCGGGCCGGTGATCGTCCGGGCGCGCGACCAGACGGTCCGCCGCGGCCGGCGGGTCGTGCTCTCCGTGGTGAGCTTCGCGATCGCCGCGGGCGCGGGCGTGCGGCTGGTGGGCGCCGACGGCAGCGCCAAGACGAGCCTGCTGCGCGTCCGGGCGGGTCTCGCGCACCCGCACGGCGGACGGCTCGAGCGACCCGGCCGGTGCGCCTTCGTGCCCGAGAAGGTCACGCCGGCGCCGGCGCTGCGCTGCGGCGAGTGGCTTGGGACGGTCGTGCCCGCGGGCGGCCGCATCACGACCCGAGCGGCCTGACCTGGCGCAGCAGCTCGGCGTTCTCGTCGCGGAAGCGCGCCTCTCGCTCGCTGCGCACCTCGTCCTCGACGTCGGCGATGTGCTGCTCCTCGCAGGCGAGGTCCTCCTTCGTCCACGCGACCTCCAAGCGCTGCAGCTCGCGCAGCGCCACCGCGTCGTAGGAGCCCGCGGGAGCGACCTGGCCGGGCGCCACGACCTCGCCGACGATCTGCTCCAGGCGCGTGCGGACCGCGTCCTCGACGGCCTCGGAGTCCTCGAACTCCTCACCGGTCGCCTCCCGCATGCACGTGCGCCACTCGGCGTTGGCCTTCACCACGCGCTGGTCGTTGACGATCGCCTCGTCGAGCTCGTCGAGCTCGCGCTGCAGCGTCGTGAGCAGGCGCGTGCCGCCGAACGCCGCCTCGGTCGCCGTCCGCGTGCAGCCGCCGAGCTCGCTGAAGTCGCCGTTGTCGATCGCGTAGGCGAACGTCTGCTCCGGCCGGCCGCCGTTCAGCGTGCGGTCGTAGGCGCGCCGGTCCGCCGTGCCGAGCTGCGCGCGGATGCGCGCGTTGGGATCGCTCTGCGCCGAGCCCTGGCCGTACAGCGTCGCGATCCCGTGGCCGTACGCGCGCTCGAACTCCTCGTCGCTCATGTTCGGCTTGCCGGTCAGCGCGGCCTGCGCGGCGACCGGGTCGCTCGGGATGTACTCGAAGCCCTCGGCCTTCATGCAGGCGGCGATCGCGTTCTCGACCTTCGCCTGCGCGGCGGCGATCCCCTTGCGCGTGAAGCCGAGCTCCTCCTCGATGCCGGCGTCGGCCTGCGCCGGCGGCGCCGTGCCGCCGCCGCTGCCGCTTTTTCCACCATCACCCGAGTCGCCGCCGCAGCCGGCCGGCAGCGCGATCGCCAGCAGCGCCGCCAGCGCCGCGAGCGAGCGGTTCGCCGCCGGGCGCCGCGTCATGTCCCCGCTCGCAGTGCGTCGACCGGCTCCATGCGCGCGGCGCGGATCGCGGGGTAGGTGCCTGACAGCAACCCGATCAGGGCGCCGAGCAGCGGGGCGGCGAGCGGGATCCACGGGTCGAGCACGGGCGTCCACGTCCGGGCGGCGGAGATCGCGACGATGACCAGGGTCCCGATGCTCGCGCCGATCACCCCGCCGAGGGCGCCCATCGCGCTGCTCTCGACGAGGAACTGCGCGGCGATGTGGCGGCGCGCGGCGCCGAGCGCGCGGCGCAGGCCGATCTCCCCCACGCGCTCGAGCACGGAGACGAGCGTGACGTTGGCGATGCCGATCGCGCCGACGAGCAGCGACACGCCGCCGAGCAGCACGAAGAGCGCGTTGAGGTCGTTGCGGATCGCGCCGCGCAGCTCGCGCGGATCGGGCGGCGCGGCGACCTTCAGCTGCCGGGCCTGCGTCGGCGCGAGCGCGAGCGGCGCCTGGCGCGCGATCAGCTCGACGGCGCCGACGCGCGTCTCGATCTGCGCGAGGCCCGGCGCCGCCAGGCCGTACTCGCGTACCGCCGTGCCCTCGGGCATGACCATCGCGCCGAGCAGCGACGGCTGGCGCTCGACGCGCTCGAGGATGCCGATGACGACGTAGAGGCGGTCGTCGAGGAACACCGCCGGCTGCTGGTCGACGCGCGTGATGTTCAGCCGCCGCGCGGCGTTGGTGCCCAGCACGACGACGCGATCGGCGCGCGCGGAGTGGCCGGCGTCGGGCACCCGGCCCGTTTCGAGCGTCGCGCGGACGGCGCGCCACAGGCCCGGCGATGCCGCCTTGATCGGAAGCTGGAAGCGGGTCTGGCCGAGCGGGTCGTTGACCGGGACCGAGCTGACGAGCTGGCCGCCGACGTCGACGTCTGACAGCGTCCCCGCGGCGACCACGCCGTTGAGGCGCTGGAGGCGATCCTCGCCGCGGAAGGGCAGCACGCTCGCGGCCGTGCGGGCGCCGCGCCGCGCCGGCGAGACGACGATGTCGGTCGACGCGACCGCGTCGAAGTGTCCGACGATCTGGTTGGAGGCGGTCTTCGAGAGGCCGAGCGTCGCGACGAGCGCGGCGATGCCGACGACCGTGCCCAGCACGGTGAGCGCGACCCGCGCCGGCCGCGCGAGCAGACCGGCGCCGGCTTCGGCGAGCAGGTCGCGCAGGGGCAGCCGCGGGCGCCCCGGGCCGCGCATCAGGCGTGCTCCCGCAGCCGGCCGTCGACCATGGTCGTGCGGCGCGGCATCCGCGCGGCGACCGCCTCGTCGTGCGTGATGAGCAGCATCGTCATGCCGTCGGCGACGAGGCCCGCGAACAGGTCGAGCATCGCCGCGGTGTTCTGCGAGTCCAGGTTGCCGGTCGGCTCGTCGCAGAGCAGCAGGCTCGGCTCGCCGGTGAGCGCGCGCGCGATCGCGACGCGCTGCTGCTCGCCGCCGGACAGCTTGCCCGGCGGGAAGCCGGCGCGGTGCGCGACGCCGACGCGCTCGAGCGCGGCCAGCGCGCGCTCGCGGCGACCCTCGCGCGGGTCGCCGCGGTAGACCTCGGACAGCATCACGTTCTCGAGCACCGTGCGATGGGCGAGCAGGTTGAACGTCTGAAAGACGAAGCCCAGCCGCTGCCCGCGCAGGACGGCGAGCTCGTCCTCGGTCAGCTCGGAGACGTCGTCTCCGTCGATCAGGCAGCGCCCGCCGGTCGGCCGGTCCAGGCAGCCGACGATATTCAGCAGCGTCGACTTGCCCGAGCCCGACGCGCCGACGATCGCGATCGCGTCGCCGCGCTCGACGACGAGGTCGACGCCGCGCAGCGCCTGCACCGGCGGATCGGCGCCGTACGTGCGGCTGACGTTGCGCAGCTCGACGACGGGTGGCCGCGGCAGGACGGCGAGCCCGCGCGTGGCGCGCGGCGCGGGCGCGGTGGGCGCGCCGCCGGGCCGGGCGCCGGCCCGCAGCGGCGAGCGGCCGCTGGACCCGACGCGGCCGCGGGGGCGGCGGCCGCGACCGCGGTCTCGGTCTCGGTCACGGTCACGGGCCACGGAAGGGTCCCGGGGCGCCGGTGGTCGTCGTCGGGTCCGGCGCGTTGCCGTCCGGCGGCGCCGGTGCCGGCGTGGTCTGCGTGGTCTGCGTGGTCTGTGTGGTCTGCGTGGTGGCCGGACCGCCGCCGCTGCCGGCGCCGCTCGCCGCGCCCGGATCGGCCGCGCCGGGCGTCGTGCTCGCGCCCGCCGGCGTGGCCGGCGCCCCGGCGCCCGTCGGCCCCTTCGCCGCCGCGCTGGCGCCGGCCGACCCGACGACCACGCGGTCGGCCTCCTTCAGCGCGCCCGCGTCGCGCGGCGAGACCTCGACGTAGCCCTGCGCGCGCAGGCCCGTGCGCACGTAGACGAGGGCGGTCCGGCCGCTGCCGCGGTCGACCTGCACCCGCTCGCGCCCGTCGGCGCCGACCGACAGCGCGTTGACCGGCACCGCGAGCACCTCGCCCTCCGTGCTCTGCACCGCGATCGACAGCTTCACGGACGCGCCCACCAGCGCCGCCGGGGCGTCGAACGGCGTCACCTCGAAGTACGTGCGGGCGGGGTCGAAGTCCGCGTTCGTGCCCGGCTTGTCGGCGACCTGCGCGACGCGGCCGCCGATCGAGATGCGCAGATCCTGCTCCTCGATCCGGACGCGGTCGCCGCGGCGCACGAGGTCCTGCTCCTGCGGCGAGAGCGACGAGTCGATCGCCAGCCGCGTGTTGCTGACCGTCATGAGGTCGCCGTTGAGCTGGGTGCCGCTGCGGGCGGCGACCGAGTCCACGCGGACCGGCGTCTGCGCGAAGAACAGCACCTCGTCGGCGGGCACCTGGATGCCGCTGCGCGCCGCCAGGCGCGTGTACTCACCCTGCACGCGGCTTAGCTCGCGCATCGCCGCGGCGACGGATTCGCTCTCGGCCTGCGGCCGCGAGCCCTGGCCGAGGATGCTCACCCGGCTGCGCGCGAGGCGATGCTTGCGCCCGAGCGCCGAGAGGGTGCGCGTGCCCTCGACGGCGTCGGCGCGGGCCAGGCGCAGGTCGCGCAGCGCCTTGCGCTCGTCGTCGCGGGCCTTGCGAACCGACTCGTTGAGCACCCGCTGGGCGGCGGTGCGGGCCTGCCGGGCGGCGGTCACGTCGGCGCGGGCGCTCTCGATCGCCGTCAGCGCGGTGCGCAGCGCCGTGCTCGCCGTGGCGCGCTCGGTCTCGGCGTCGGTCGGCAGCGTGGCCAGCTCGCGCTGCGCGTCGTCGCGCGCGCCGGTCGCCTCGCTGAGCGCGTTCTGCTTGGCGGTGACGTCGACCTGAGCGGCGGCGAGATCGCGGCGCGCGCTCGGGTCGCCGCTGCGCTTCAGGCGCTTGGCGATCGCCAGCAGGTCGCGCGCCTCGCCCGCGCGCGTGCGCGCGGACATGACCGCCGCGCGCGCGGCCGGGATCGACTCCGCGACGGCGGCCGCGTCGAGCTGCGCCTGGTTGACGTCGGCGCTGGCGCCGCGCAACGCGACGCGCTGCTGGAGGAGGTGGTCGGTCGCCGTGCCGACCGCGCTCGCCGCGGTGCTCAGGCGCTCGGTCTGGGCGTCGTTGAGACCGAACGGCGCCGCATCCTGGCTGCGGTACAGCGCGGCGACGGCCGCCGCGGTGGCGCCGTCGTAGCGGCCGTCGACGGTGCCCGGAGCGTGGCCCAGGCGCGCCAGCCCACGCTCGAGCTGGCGCACGTCCTCACCGCTGTCGCCGGGGCCGAGGTCGCGATGCATCGGCGTCTCGCCGCGCAGCACGAAGACCGGCCGGCCGGAGACGGTCAGCGCCACGGCGCCGTCGCGCAGCCGGCTGTCGGCCCGCGGCGCGCGCGAGACGACCTGCGCGTTGCTCTTCAGCCCCGAGACCGGCAGCGCGACCTCCTGCGGCTTGCCGTAGCGCACCGTTCCGCGCACGATCACCTCGGTCGCCAGCGAACGGCGCTCGACGGGCACGCTGATCAGCGACGGGCTCGGCGCGGCCGTGTCGGCGGCGATCTGTGCCGGGGAGCGGATCTGGCTGGCCGCGGCCCAACCGGCGGCGGCGAGCAGCACGACGCCGATCAGCGCGGCGACGGCGGTCCGTGCGTTGCCTGCGATCTTGAGCGGGCCCACGTCGGGCCGAACCTCCCACACCGAAGATGAGCGAAAGATGAGGATGCCGAGCGGTCGGGCGAGGCCGCGCGCGGGCCGCGGCGAGCGCTCAGGACGACGGTTCGCGCGCCGCCGCCTCCTGCTGACGGCGGCCGTGGGCGCCGCCGTCCCAGCGCACGAGCTCGGGCTCGCCGCGCTCGGGCAGCGGGATCTCGATCGTGTCGAAGTCGCGCGGAACCTCGGTCGCGGGGAAGACCGCGCGCGCCTCGTCGCGGATCTCGCCGCCGGCGTAGCGCGAGGAGAGGTGCGTCAGCGCGAGCAGCCGGACCTCGGCGTCGGCGGCGACCTGAGCCGCCTGGTGCGCGGTGCTGTGCAGCGTGGCGGCGGCGCGGTCGACGTCCTCGTGCAGGAAGGTCGCCTCGTGCACGAGCAGGTCGGCGCGGTGCGCGGCGACGACGACCGCGTCCGTCGGCGCGGTGTCGCCGGTGACGACGACCCGGCGGCCGGCGCGCGGCTCCCCCACGACCTGCGCGGGCGTGACGCCCGCGATCGTCTCGCCGCGCTGCAGGCGCCCGAAGTCCGGCCCCGGCGTCACGCCGAGCCGGGCGGCCAGCTCGGCGTCGAAGCGGCCGGGACGCGCGTCCTCGACGAGCGCGTAGCCGAACGCCGTCCCGCGGTGGCGGACCGCGAACGGGACGATCTGCAGATCGTCGCGGCGGACCGGCTCTTCGGGCTCGAGGTCGCGGATCGTCAGGCCGTAGCGCGGGCGGCCGTAGACGGGGCGCATCCGCTCCAGCAGCGCCCGGGTGCCGGGCGGGCCGTGGACGGTGAGCGGCTTGTCGCGATCGCGCAGCTCGAAGGACTTCAGCATGCCGGGCAGGCCGAGCCAGTGGTCGGCGTGCAGGTGCGTGAGAAAGACGTCGGTCAGGTCGGCAAGCCCGACGGAGCGCACGAGCTGGCGCTGGGTGCCCTCGCCGCAATCGATCAGGATCCGCTCGCTGCCGCGCCGGACGAGCAGGGCCGGAAGGCCGCGGCGCGCGGACGGAACGGAGCCCGCGGTGCCCGCGAAGAAGAGCGACAGATCCATGGCCGCGAGGGTACTGAGGGCGGGTAGTGTCTCGGGTGCGAGCCCGTCCCGGAGGAGGCGTCCGATGCTGAAGGAATTCCGTGAGTTCATCCTGCGCGGCAACCTGGTCGACCTGGCGGTGGCGGTCGTCATCGGCACGGCGTTCACGGCGGTCGTGACGGCGTTCGTCACGTACATCGTGACGCCGATCATCGCGGCGATCGGCGGCGAGCCCGACTTCTCGGACCTGTCGTTCACGATCAACGGCAGCGAGTTCGGCTATGGCGCGTTCATCAACGCGCTGGTCGCGTTCCTGATCATCGCGGCGGTGGTGTTCTTCTTCGTCATCAAGCCGGTCAACCTGCTGATGGCGCGCTTTCAGCCCGCCACGGCGGTCGACGTGAAGACCCGCCCCTGCCCGGAGTGCCTCAGCGACATCCCGATCGCCGCGACGCGCTGTGCGTTCTGCACGGCGCAGGTGCCTGCACGCCCGCACCGCCCGCACCGCCCGCGCCGGCACCACCGCCCGCGGCCGATCCTGCGTAGAGCGGGTGTAACCGCGAGCCCCTCCCGGGGTCTTGTCGACCAATGGTCAACAAGCTTCGGGAGGGCAGCATGGATTCGCTCGCGCGCAGGGCTCGATCCGCCGGACGATGGGCTTGGCAGCACTTCCGCCTCGTGGCGGGCGTCGCCCTGGTCATCGGCGTCACGCTGACGCTCGCCGCCAACCGCGACGCGATCGCCGCCGTCGAGTGGTCGATCGATCCGCTCACGCTCGCGGCGGCGCTGGTGCTGCTGGCGCTCGCCCCGCTCGCCCAGGCGCTGACCCTGCGCATCGCCCTGCGCCGGCTGGGCGCGAGCGCTCCTCGCGCGCAGACGCTGCGCATCTGGGCGCGCTCGTTCCTGCTGCGCTACGAGCCCAGCGGCGCGGTCGGCTTCGTCTACCGCGTGCGCGAGCGCGAGCGCCTCGGCGCGACGACGCCGCAGGTCCTCACCGCGACCGGCTACGAGCAGCTCGCGGCCGTCACGGCGGGCGCGCTCGTCGCCGTCGCGGCGTTCGCCGCCGCGGGCGGCCGGCCGCCGCTGACCGCGCTGCTCATCGCCGCCGTGCTGCTCGCCGCGGCCGTCGCGGCCCGCCCCGCGCTGCTCGGCGACCGCCTCGCCCGCTGGGCGGCGCGGCGCGGCGTCACCGTCGCCGGGCCGATGCGCGGCCGCACGCTGGCGCTGATGATCGCCGTCAACGCGGCCGGGTGGGCGGCGACCGCGGCCGGCGCGGCGCTGCTCGCCGGGGGGCTGCTCGGGGCGGCGGCGCCCGGCACCTTCGTCCTGCTCGGCGCGTTCGCCCTGTCGAGCGTCATCGGCGCGCTCATGCCGCTGCTGCCCGCCGGGCTAGGGCCGCGCGACGCGGCACTGACCGTGGCGCTGACGCCGGTGCTCGGGCCGGGCGCCGCGACGCTGCTGGCGCTCGCGCTGCGCGTCGTCTCGTTCGGCGCGGAGCTGCTCGCGGTGGCGGTCGCCGAGCTGACCGCGCTCGTGCTCGCGCGGCGCGAGCGCACGGCCGCGGTGGACGCGGCCGACCAGGCGTCGCCTGGTAAGGGTCGCGTTCTCGAGCCGAGTCGCTCGCCACGCGCGGGCGGCGCGCGCCCGCGCACGGTCGTCGTCGTGCCCACCTACGACGAGCGCGAGTCGCTGCCGCTGTTCCTCGAGCGCTTCGCCCCCACCGGCTGCGAGCTGCTGATCGTCGACGACAGCTCGCCCGACGGCACCGGCGAGCTGGCCGACGAGCTGGCCGCGACGCGGCCGTGGATGCACGTCCTGCACCGCGCCGAGAAGGACGGCCTCGGCATGGCGTACCGGGCCGGCTTTCGCTGGTGCCTGGAGCGCGAGTACGACCTCATCGGCCAGATGGACTGCGACCTCTCCCACCCGCCGGAGAAGCTGGCCGAGATGCGCGCGGTCCTGCTCGAGCGCGACGCCGGCCTCGTGCTGGGCTCGCGCTACCTGCCCGGCGGCGGCACCGACGGCTGGAGCGCCACCCGCCTGGCGCTGAGCCGCCTGGGCTGCAGCGCCTCGCGGCTGGCGCTCGGCCTGCCGTTCTCCGACCTCAGCGGCGGCCTGAAGCTCTGGCGCGCCGACTGCCTGGCGGCGATCGACCTCGACGAGCTGCTGAGCGCGGGCTACGCCTTCCAGGTCGAGACGACCCAGCTCGCCCACCTCGGTGGTGCGCGCATCGCGGAGGTGCCGTTCGTCTTCTCCGAGCGCGTCGCCGGCGCCTCGAAGATGACGCTGCGCATCTCGCTGGAGGGCATCCGCGTCACGCTCGCGCTGCGCCGCCATCACCGCCCGGCGCGGCGCCACGGATTGCCGCAGGCCTTGTAGCCTGACCACCCACGCGCCCGTAGCTCAGTGGATAGAGCGCTCGCCTCCGGAGCGAGAGGTCGCAGGTTCAAATCCTGCCGGGCGCGCTGGGGCAGCTACGAGTCTCGCCCGGGGTCGCCCGCCCCGTCGATGACCTCGTTGAGCGCGCGCGCGAATGTGTGCGCGCTGTGCAGGGCGCTCAGCCCGACGATCGTCTCGTGCCCTGCCGCCAGCGGGAGGTCGTCGAGCGCCCGATCGAACTCCAGGCGATGGTGCTCGTCGAGCGAGCCGTGCGCGAGCAGGGTCCGAAACGCCTCGGGCGGGTGGCCGGTGCGGTCGATCAGCCCGTCGATCAGCTCGGCCGACGGCGGGTAGCCCTCGAGCAGCGCGATGTAGCCCATCACCGCGACCGGATGGTGGTGCGCGATCCAGTAGTACTGCGCGCCGACGAGGCTGGCGACGGTCGGGGACGGAGGGCGGGCGAGCAGGGCCCCGCGGTCGCCGCCCAGCACGTCGAGGTCGTCCAGCACCCAGTCGTCGTGGTGCAGCTCCTCGGCGATGTGCTCGTCGAGATACGCGGCAACGCCCGCCGCCACGGGATCGCCGCTCGAGATCGTCCTCGCGCGGTCCAGCGCCGTCTGCATGACCGGCACGCTCGCGCGGATGATGCAGTGAGTGAAGAACAGATACTCCGGATAGAGGTCCGTCACCCGTGGATGGTGCAGCAGTCGCTCGCCGGCCTCGACGACGTCGCCGAGCACGAGCCCCAGCTTCAGGCGCAGGCTCGCAGCGCTGCCGGGCGGCGCGGGCTGCATCCGTATCTGTGACACGAGCGAACGTTCAGGTTGTGTCTACAGAAAGCACACCGAGCCGTGGCCCGGCACGTCGAAGAACAGCCCGTTCTCGACCAGGGTGGTTTGCAGGCGCCCGAGCAACTCGAGCTCTTCCTGTGACAGTCCCTTCAACACGTCGAGCACGGGTGACGGGATGTCGGCGATCGACACCTTGGCCGTGTTCAAGGTCTCCTCGGGGTCGTCGGCGAAGCGCTTGCGCTGCTCGGGGTCCGCCAGAACGGCCTGTACTCCGGCCATCGCCGCCGCACCCGCAGCCGAACTCTCCGGTACCTCCATCGCAAACCCCCTAACTCGAAGTCGAAGGGTAATAACCGTTTCTCGGGAGGAAGTCAATCCACAGTCACCTGCGCGTCACCGAGGTTGTGTTTGTGCCCGGCCCCAGCGAGAATGCGCCACATGAACGCTGCGTTCACGCGAACGACGGAGTAACCGCGTGGACCGGCGGGGGTCAGCAGACCTCACGCGCACACGAACGCGCCAGTCCTGAAACGGGGTCGATACGACGTGAGCGAGTCCGCGAACTGTCCTTCGTGCCGCGCTCCGGTCCAACCCAGCGCGCGCTTCTGCCAGGCCTGCGGCACGGAGCTGCCCCAGGACGCACCGGGGCACACGGCCGCCCGCAAGACCGTGACGGTGCTGTTCTGCGACATCGTCGACTCGACGCAGCTGGGCGAGCGGCTGGATCCCGAGTCCTTCCGGCGCGTCATCTCCAGCTACTACACGGCCATGGAGGGCGCGGTCGCGCGCCATGGCGGGCACATCGAGAAGTTCATCGGCGACGCCGTCATGGCCGTGTTCGGCGTCCCGCTCGCCCACGAGGACGACGCCCTGCGCGCGCTGCGAGCGGCGGTCGAGATGGACGCGGCGCTCGACGCGCTCAACGAGGAGCTGCAGCGCACGATCGGCGTCATGATCCAGACCCACACGGGGATCAACACCGGCGAGGTCATGGCCGGCCATCCGATGCGTCCCGAGTCGTACGTGTCCGGCGGCCCCGTGAACATCGCGGCCCGCCTCCAGCAGGCCGCCGCGCCGGGAGAGACGCTCATCGGCGCGGAGACCGAGCGGCTCGTCCATGCCGCCGCCACGCTGCAGCAGCTCCCCGCGCTGACGGTCAAGGGCGCCGCCGCGCCCGTCGCCGCGTGGCGCCTGGTCGACGTGCTGCCGGGCGTCGCGGGCGCGGCGCGCAACCTGGGCTCGCGGCTGGTCGGTCGCGAGCGCGAGCTGGCGCAGCTCGAGCGGATCTTCGACAGGACGCTGTCGGCGTGCGCGCACGAGATCGTCACGATCATGGGCCCGGCCGGGGCCGGCAAGTCGCGCCTGACGACGGCGTTCCTGGAGGCCGTGCGCTCGCGTGCGACGGTGCTCGAGGGCACGTGCCTGTCCTACGGCGAGGGCATCACCTTCTGGCCGGTCAGCAACATCCTGCGCGACGCCGCCGACATCGCCGAGGACGACTCCGCGACCGCGGCCCACGCCAAGCTCGTGGAGCTGGCGCCCGACGACGCCGACAGCGCGGCCGTCGTCATACGCCTGCTGGCGCTGCTCGGCTTCGCGCCGGCGATGCCCGGCGTCGAGGAGACCTTCTGGGCCATCCGCAAGCTGCTGGACTGGCTCAGCCGCCGGCGGCCGCTCGTCGTCGTGTTCGACGACATCCACTGGGCGCAGCCCACGCTGCTGGACCTGATCGAGTATCTCGCGGACTGGTCGGGGTCGGCGCCCATCCTGATCGTCTGCCAGACGCGCCCGGAGCTGCTGGACGCGCGTCCACACTGGCGGGCCGGCACGCCCAACGCGACGACGATCACGGCGTCTGCGCTGAGCGGCGCGGAGATCGAACGGCTGATCCGCAACCTGCTCGACGGCGTCGATCTCGAGGCGCCCGCGCGGTACCGGATCGTCGAGCTCGCCGAGGGCAACCCGCTCTACGTCGAGGAGACGCTGCGCATGCTGGCCGACAGCGGCGCCATGCGCCGGGGCGACGACGAGTGGATCGTCGACCGCGACCTGTCGGGCTTCCCGATCGCGCCGACGATCGACGCGCTGCTGACCTCGCGGCTGGATCGGCTCGAGCGCAGCGAGCGGGCGATCGTCGAGCACGCATCCGTGATCGGCCGGTCGTTCTCCGGGAGCACGGTCGGCAGCCTGCTGGCCAAGGGCGCCGAGCGCGACCTGAGCGGTCAGCTCGAGTCGCTCGTGCGCAAGGAGCTCATCCGCCGCGATCCCTCGCCGCAGCGCGTCGAGGACGCGTTTCAGTTCTCGCACATCCTGATCCGCGACGCGGCATACAACGGGGTTCCGAAGGCGGCGCGATCGCAGATGCACGAGCGGTTAGCCGGGCTCATGGCCTCCGAGCGCTCGGCCGTGATCGGCGAGTACGAGGAGCTGCTCGGCTACCACCTCGAGCAGGCCTACCGCCTCCTGGTCGAGATCGGCATGGTGACCGAGCAGATCGCCAAGCTCGGTCGGCGGGCCTCGGTGCCACTGGCCTCGGCGGGCCGGCGTGCGTTCACCCGCGGCGACATGCCGGCCGCGGTGAATCTCCTGTCACGCGCGACGCGATTGCTCAACGCAAACGACCAGAGCCGGTTGGAGCTGCTGCCCGACCTCGCGTTCGCGCTGATGGAGACCGGCGACTTCCCTGGGCTGCAATCGGTCGCGGCGCAGACGAGTGCGGCCGCGAGCGAGCTCGGCGACGCCGGACTGCGGGCGCACGCCGGCATCCTCAACCTGTGGATCGGACTGTTCACCAACCCGGAGGGATGGGCCGCCGAGGCGCAGCGCGAGTCGACGCGCGCCATCGCGACCTTCGAGGCGGTCGGCGACCAGCGCGGCCTCACGAGGGGCTGGTCGCTGCTGGGGCTCGTCAACATCATGAAGGCCCAGTTCGCGCCCGCCGAGCAGGCCTTCGAACGCGCCGCCGAGCACGCCCGGCAGGCCGGCGACCGGCGCGGGGAGCTCGAGAGCCTGTCGTGGCTGCCGCTCACCGTGTGGGCGGGACCGACCCCCGCCGAGGCCGGCATCCGCCGCTGTCAGGCCATGCTGCGGCGCGCCGACGGCGACAAGAAGTCGATGTCCAGCGCGCTGTTCTCACAAGCCGTCTTCGAGGCCGGCCTGGAGCGCTTCGACGCAGCGCGCGTGCTGCTCGCGCGCGCACGCGCCCTGCTCGAGGAGGTGACGCTCGCCGTCTGGCTGGCCGGCCCGCTCGCCCAGTTCTCGGGCTGGGTCGAGCTGCTCGCGGGCGATGCGGCGGAGGCCGAGCGGCGGCTGGCGTGGGGTCAGGAGACCCTCGGCGAGCTCGGCGAGGTGTCGTGGCTGTCGACCGTCGTCGGCATCCGCGCCCAGGCCGCCTACGTGCTGGGCCGCTATGACGACGCCGACGGATTCACGCACCTCAGCGAGGACACCGCGGGCGCCGAGGACGTGTACTCGCACGTCCTGTGGCGCAGCGTGCGCGCCAAGCTGCTGGCCCGTCGCGGCCGGCCCGACGACGCCATCCGGATGGCGCAGGAGTGCAGCGCGCTGTCGGAGACGATCGACTTCGCGCACCTGCGCTGGCATGCCCTGCTCAGCCACGCCGAGGTCCTGGAGCTCCTCCAGCGCCCAGAGCAGGCCGCGCAGAAGGCGCGCCAGGCCGCCGCGCTGGCCGAGCGCAAGGGCAATCTGGCGGGTGTCAGGCTGGCGCGGGCGATCGGGGCCGGCAGCGCCGCCGCACGCCAGCGGCACTAGCCGGGCGCCCCGCCTCTATCCGGTGGCGACCGACGAGGCGCTGACCGCGGTCATGGACTTGGCCCGGTAGCTGCCGGCGGCCACGGTGTTGGCCGTGTTGCAGACGACGGTCGCCGCGCCGGCACCGCCCAGCGTGCCCGCGCCGGTGAGCGTGTTGCTCGACGCGCCGGGATCGAAGTCGATGCCGGTGGGGCCGAGGCTGTCGACGGCCGCCCCGCCGAGCGTCAGGGTGCAGGACAGGCGGCCGCCCTCCACCGCCGTCCCGTTCTCGGCGACGAACTTCGCCGTCACGGCCCAGCTGCCGGCGGGCAGGCTGATGGTCTGGACCGCCTGATCGCCATTGCCGGGCACCAGCGCGTCGATGCCCTCGGAGCGGTTGACGATCGCGCTCGAGCCCCCGGCGGATCCCGCGGGGCCCGCCGGCCCCTGGGCGCCCGTGGCGCCCTTCTTGCCGGCGGGCAGCTGGCCGGTCCTGAAGTCCTTCTTCAGCAGCGAGCGGTCCTTGACCTGCACCGAGCTGACGCTGTTGCGCGGCAGCTTGATCGCCGCGTAGCTCGTCCCGCCGAGCGCGATCACCAGCGCGAGCGTCGCGGTGACGTTGGCGTACGAGCCGCTGCCGAACATCCGTTTCACGGTCCTGCCCCCTCTGCGAGTCCTCGATGGCCGGCGGCCCGACGCCTAGGGTCGGCCTCCGCGCAGCGGTCAGTCTCGCGCCGGATTGTGAGCGGCGGATGAGAAGAACCCGCGCAGGTGCTCGGCCACGTCCTGCGGGCACTCCTCGGCAGGGAAGTGCGCGCCCTCGGGCAGGTACTCGATGCGCACGTCGTCGGCGTGCTCGGTGATGTCCTTGAACATCCCGGGCGTGAAGAAGGGGTCCTTCAGCCCGTGCAGCCAGAGCGTCGGCGTCGTCAGCCGCCGGCCGGCGTACTGCCCGCGCACCCAGCGCGGGTACTCGTAGAGCAGGAAGCTGCGGTAGACCTGCGACGCGGCCCGTGCCCGGTCCGGATCGGCCATGCGCGGTGAGAACGCGCGCCCGTACTCGGCGGCGACGTCGTCGCCGGCGGAGATCCCGTTGACGACCTTGCCCACGATGCGCGGCGAGCCGTTGATCCGGCGCCCGACGCCGGGGCTGGCGAGCAGGCCCTGGTAGGCCACCGCCCCCAGCTGCTTGGGGATGCCCTTCAGCGACAGCCGCGGCCAGACGTGGCCGGTGTTCATCGGCACGAAGCGCTCGACGCGATCGGGATGCTCGAGGCAGACGAGAAAGCCGACGACCCCGCCCCAGTCGTGCCCGACGAGGTTGACGCGGTCGATGCCGAGCGCGTCGAGGACGCCGACCACGTCCTCGGCGAGCTGCGCCTTGCGATAGCCGCGGCGGGTCGGCTCGCTCCAGCCGAAGCCGCGCAGGTCCATGGCCAGCACGCGGTGGCGATCGGCCAGCAGCGGCATGAGCAGGCGCCAGCTCCACCAGTGCTGCGGCCAGCCGTGCAGCAGCAGCACGGGCGGGGCGCCGGCGTCGCCCATCTCGGCGACGTGCAGGCGGGCGCCCCGCACGTCGAGATAGTGGTGCTCGACGCCCTCGAGCGTGGGCATCTGCGCCTGGTCCATAGCCCGTGGAATCTAGCCCAGCGAGGGCATGTCCTGCACGATCGACAGGACGGGCGCGTAGAGGTCGCCGCGCTCGGCGACGCGCGCGACGACCTGCCCCGCATCGAAGACGAGGCGCTGCGGGTCGCCGCTGTCGAGGCAGTCGCGCACCTCGTCCCACTCCAGCGGCGTCGAGACCGTCGGCCGGTCGCGGGCGCGCAGCGAGTACACGCAGACCGTGGTCTTGTGCTCGTCGTTCTGGCTGTGGTCGATGAAGATCTTGCCCTTGCGCGCGTCCTTGTTCATCCGCGCGATGACGAGGTCGGGCTCGGAGGACTCCAGCAGCTCCGCGACCGCCCGCGCGAAGCCCTTCGTGTCGTCGTACGTGACGCCCGGGGAGTTCAGCGGCACGTACACCTGCAGCCCCTTGGAGCCCGAGGTCTTCGGAAACGCCTGCAAACCGAGGTTCTCGAACATGCCCTGCAGCCACAGCCCGACGCGGCAGCACTCCACGATCGTCGCGGGCGGTCCGGGATCGAGGTCGAAGACCATCATCGTCGGCGTGGCGAGCGCCTCCGCGCGGTGCAGCTGGGTGTGCAGCTCCAGCGCGGCCAGGTTGGCGAGCCAGACGATCGTCGGCAGGTCGTTGCACACGCAGAACTCGACGACCTTCTTCGACAGCGGCACGGGCGCCACCGCGACCCAGTCGGGCCGGTGCGAGGGGCACTGCTTCTCGAAGAAGCTCTTGTCCTCCACGCCGTTGGGGAAGCGCACTCGGGTGAGCGGCCGGCCCTCGAGATGGGCGAGGATCGCCGGCGCGATCGCGGTGTAGTACTCGATGACGTCGCGCTTGGTGAAGCCGGCCTTCGGATAGAGCACCTTGTCGAGGTTCGTGACCTTCAGGGTGCGCCCGCCGACCTTCACCTTCACGCCGTCGCGGACGGGCGTGCCGGCGTCGAGGAAGGCCGACGGCGGCGCCTCCTCGCGCAGACCCTTGTACGAGGGGTGGCGCATCATGCCCTCCGTCGTCCACTCGGTGAACTCGACCTCCGCGACACGGGTGGGCTCTACCCAGACGGCGCCCCGCGGCGGCGCCGGGGTGCCGCCGAACGGCGAGTCCTCGCGCTGTTCGAGCACCTTGGCCAGGCGGTCGAGCTCGGCCTCGCTGAAGCCGGTGCCGACGCGCCCGGCGTAGCGCAGGCGCCCGTCCTCGGGAACCCCGATCAGCAGCGCCCCGATCCGCTCGCGGCGCTTGCCCTCGCCCGGCACCCAGCCGCCGACGACGACGTCCTCGCGGACCACGTTCTTGACCTTCAGCCAGCACGGCGAGCGCCGCCCCGGCAGGTACGGGCTGTCGAGCTTCTTGGCGACGACGCCCTCCAAGCCGTTCTCGAGGCTCGCCGCCAGGACCGCGGCGCCGTTGCCGACGACGTGGTCGGGCGTCTGCCAGTGCGCGCCCTGCAGCTCCAGCGCGACCAGCCGCGCACGGCGCTCCTCGTAGGGCAGCTCCATGAGCGAGTGCCCGTCGAGCCAGAGCAGGTCGAAGACGACGTAGTGCACGGGCGTGTCCTTCATCCGCCGCCGGGCTGCGGCCTCCGAAGCGATGTGCATGCGGCCCTGCAGGCGACCGAAGCTCGGCCGGCCGTGCTCGTCGAAGGCGACGATCTCGCCGTCGAGGATCGCGCGGTGCGAGCTCACGCTCCGGTTGAGCGCCTTCAGCTCCGGATAGGAGGCGGAGATGTCGTTGCGGTTGCGGCTCTCGAAGCGGATCCGGCCGGGCTCGGAGTAGGCCAGCGCGCGCACGCCGTCCCACTTGATCTCGTAGGCCCAGCGGTCGTCGTCGGGCGGCAGTCCCTGCGGGCTGGGCTTGGCGAGCATCGGCACGAGGCGCTCGGGCATCGGCTCGCGGTCGGGATCCTCGGGCGGATCCATCCGGTGGATCATCCAGTCCTTGCCGGGCGGCTCGCCCTTGCGCTTCTTCAGCGGAAACAGGCCGTAGCGGCCGCGCAGGCGCTCGCCGTGGAAGGTGACCTCGACCTTCGCGTCGTCGAACTTGTGCGTCTCGTACGTGCCGCGATCCCAGATGCGCATCTTGCCCGCGCCGTACTCGCCCTTGGGGATGTCGCCCTCGAACTCGAGGTACTCGAGCGGGTGATCCTCGGTGCGCACGGCGAGGCGGTTCTCGTGCGGGTCCTCCGGGATCCCGTTGGGGATCGCCCACGATGCCGCGACGCCCTCGTGCTCGAGGCGCAGGTCCCAGTGCAGCCGGGTGGCGTGGTGCTCCTGAACGACGAACCGACGGCCGTCCTGCGCGCCGTCCGCGGAGCCGTCGCCGGCCGGTTCCGGGGTGCGCTGCGGATCGCGCTTGCGCTTGTACTCGTCGAGGCGCTCGCGGGCGGGCACACGCACAGTGTGCCCGCCCGGCCCGTCGTGTACGGCGCTACGGCTTGGCGGTGAACCGCGGCGGCCCGCTGAGCAGGACCTGGCAGTAGTGCACGCCGGCCTCGTCGCAGGCGGTGTCGGCCAGCGCGGTCGACGTCACCGCCCCGAGCAGGTTGCCGGCCCAGGCGCTGGAGACGGTGAACACCGACGACCCCTGCGCATAGGCGAGCTTCGAGCCGCGCAGCGTGTAGCGGACGAACCGGTTGCCCGTGCCCGAGCCCTGGTTCGTGCGCACCCACATGAAGCCCTGGGGCGAGGCGACGTAGGTCGGCCGCGTGACGTCGGCGTAGTTCGCGCCGCCCGAGACCGCGCGGTAGACCTGCCGGTCGGCGCCGGTCTTCAGGTTACGGATGCGGATGTACTTCGCGCCGTTGTCGCTGATCGGGCCGCGACCCGTGACGATGTAGGCGACGTGGGTGATCGACAGCTCGGCGCTGACGATCGAGCGGTGCTTGACGATCAGCCGGCTGCCCTTCGAGGCGCCCGACGTGTTGCCGATGCGCAGCTGGTCGAAGCCGCGGTCGCGGCGGATGAACGCGATCTCGCCGCGCATGATCGTCGGGTCGCGCTCGGCGCGCGTCGGCGAGCTGAGCTTGGACACCTTGACCTCGCTGCCGGTCGCGACATTGAGGCGGTAGATGTCGCCGTCGTCGCGGGTGTAGACGGCGTACGGGTGGCCCGAGCGGTTCGTGCCGAGGTCGAGGTCGAACGGGCCGCTGGCCCGGGGGGCGACGGCGACGTTCGTGGGCGTGGCGCCGTCGACGGACTTCACGAGCGAGTACGTCCTGGCGACCGGGTCGAAGTGCGACCACATGGCGACGCCGTCGTGGGCGGCGACGCGGGTCGGCGCCGGCTCGATGGCGAGCGTTGTCGGACCGGACTGCGCCGCGGCGGCGGGCGCGAGCACCGCGGTCGCGACGGCGGCGGTGAGGAGGGATGTGCGAATTCGGGGCATGGGTTGCATGGTGCTCTGTGCGGGACGGCGATCGGGGGCCCCCAGGTGGCGGGTTCCCACACCCGGTCTTGTGTGCGTCGTGCGCTCTCGCGCTGCGTCGGTGGGGTCGCCGGCGAACGGCATCTCTGACGGGTGTGTGAGCTCGCTCGGTCGTGGCGGTCGGGCCGGGGCTCGCGGGGGTGTGGCGAATTTGGTGTGCCCAGCGACCTATGTTCGCCACACCCTCGGCCAACCGGGTGCCGTCGTGGCAGCTTCACCCCTCCATGCGAGGACAATGTGCCACGCACGCCGCTGGACCCGGCCGAAACGCCCCCGCCCCCACCCCCTGACTCCCTCATCGATGCCGTCGAAGAGCGGACCACGCAGCCCGCGCAGTGCGACAGCCCGCCAACGCGCGTGCAGCCCCTTACCTCCGAGGTAATCGACGCGCCGCACGACGTCCGCGAGCCTGCCTTCCATCAACCGAACGCAGCAGAGAGGACACGCCATGACCGCCGCCACCACCGCCCTGCGCCGCCTCGACCTCACCGCGCTGCCCGTCGCGCTGTGGCTCGACGCCGTCGTGACCGCCGCCAACGGCGCCGCCTACCTCGTCGCCGCCGGGCCGCTGTCTGAGCTGCTCGGCCTCAGCGCACCGCTGCTGCGCGTCGCCGGCGCCGTGCTGCTGGTCTTCGCCGCCGGCTACGCGCCCTCTACGGCAGCCGCGACCTCGACGAGCCGGTGATGGACTCCGTCCGCGAGGCGCTCGACCGCCTGCTGGCCGGCCACGAGCCGTACCCGGCGCTCGCCGTCGACCGCCACTGGGGCATGATCGCCGCCAACCGCGCCGTCGCACTGCTGACCGGCGACGTCGCCGCGCACCTGCTCGAGCCGCCGGTCAACGTGCTGCGCCTGGCCCTGCACCCCGACGGTCTGGCGCCACGCTGCGCGAACCTCCCAAAGTGGCGCGCGCACCTGCTCGACCGCCTCGGCCGCCAGGCCGTCAGAAGCGGCGATCGCGCGCTCGCCGCGCTGCACGACGAGCTCGCGGCCTACCCCGGCGGTGGCGGGACCCCGCCGATCGACGCCGACGCGGCCGAGATCGCGATCCCCCTGCGCCTGCGCCACGGCGACCGGGAGCTGACGTTCATCAGCACGGTCACCACGTTCGGCACGGCCGTCGACATCACCGTCTCCGAGCTGTCGATCGAGTCCTTCTTCCCAGCGGACGCCGCCACCGCCGAGCTGCTGCGAGCCGCGGCCGCCGCGACGACGGCCGCGGCCGACGCCTGAACCGGCTCAGCCGCCGGCGACGGCCGGCAGGATCGTCAGCTCGCCGCCGTCGGGCACGGCGGTCTCCAACCCGTCGAGGAAGCGGATGTCCTCGCCGCCGAGGTAGACGTTGACGAAGCGGCGCAGGTCGCCGTCCATGTAGAGGCGCTCGCGCAGCTCGCCGTGGGAGCGAAACACCGACTCCAGCGCGTCGCCGACCGTGGCGCCCTCGGCCTGGATCGAGGCGGCGCCGCCCGCGGCGTCGCGCAGCTGCGTCGGAAGCTTGACCGTGATCGACATCGGCGATCCTAGATCCTAGACGCGCGCCGACTCGGCGAACGCGGCTTCGAAGGACTCGATCGTCGGATCGACCTCGTGGGCGGTGAACGAGTCGCGCACCGCGTCGAGGGTCTTGAGGCCCTCGCCGGTGATGACGACGACGACGCGCTCGTCAGACCCGATCCGGCCGCTCTCGGCGAGCTTCGCCAGCACCGCGGTCGTGACGCCGCCCGCGGTCTCGGTGAAGATGCCCGTCGTCTCGGCCAGCAGGCGGATGCCCGCGCGGATCTCCTCGTCGGAGACCATGTCGATCCCGCCGCCGGTGGCGCGCGCGAGGTCCAGCGCGTACGGCCCGTCGGCCGGGTTGCCGATCGCCAGCGACTTGGCGATCGTCTGCGGCTTGACCGGGCGGCAGAAGTCCTTGCCGTCGGCGAACGCCGTCGCCACCGGCGAGCAGCCGGTCGCCTGCGCGCCGTTCATCGTCGGCACGTCGCCCTCGATGAGGCCGACGTCGATGAACTCCTGAAAGCCCTTGGCGATCTTCGTGTACAGCGAGCCCGAGGCGATCGGCACGACGCAGCGGTCGGGCAGCTCCCAGCCGAGCTGCTCGGCGATCTCGTAGGCCACGGTCTTCGAGCCCTCGGCGTAGTACGGGCGCATGTTGATGTTCACGAAGGCCCAGTTCTCCCGGTCGCCCGACAGCTCGGTGCAGAGCCGGTTGACGTCGTCGTAGTTGCCGCGCACCTTGACGAGGTTCGTGCCGTAGATCGCCGTCGCGAGCTGCTTCTGCTCCTCGAGGTCGGCCGGGATGAGCACGTAGGAGTCTATCCCCAGCGCCGCGCCGTGAGCGGCGACCGAGTTGGCGAGGTTGCCGGTCGAGGCGCAGGCGAGCGTGTCGAAGCCGAGCTCGCTGGCGCGCGTCGCGGCGACCGAGACGACGCGGTCCTTGAAGGAGTGCGTCGGGTTGTGGGCGTCGTTCTTGACCCAGACCTCGGCCAGGCCGAGCCGCGCGGCGAGCCGGTCGGCGCGGATGAGCGGGGTGCAGCCCGCCGGCAGGCCGGTGCGCGTGCGCGGCTGCGCGCCCTCCAGCGGCAGGAAGTCGTGGTAGCGCCAGATGTTCTGCGGTCCGCCCTGGATGCGACGGCGCACCTCGCCGACGTCCTTCAGCCCGGAGTGGTCGTAGCCCACCTCGAGCGGGCCGAAGCACTTCGAGCACACGTAGAGCGCCTCGAGCGCGTATTCGGTACCGCATTCCCTGCACTTGAGCTGCTTGGCAGCCATCTGTCCCCTTCGCCGTTGGATTTCCGTGGCGACGGCGCAATGGCCTGTGCCACATCTCACAGGAATTGGCACCGTTTCCCGCGAACTGCGGGTCGGTTGCCGGGGCTTCGTAGGGCCTGTCCCTCCACCCCTCTGGATGTGTCCAGCTGTCGACGGGCACAATATCAGTCATGCCGAACCTTCCAAAGTCGCGGTTTGGGCGCCCGGTCCGCAGCCGGGGGCGCGTCGCCGGCCCCGCGGAGGCGGAGGTCGAGGCCCCGAACGTCGAGATCGTCGAGGCGGAGGGACTGCGCTGGATCCACATCGAGCGCCCGCGGCCGGCCGATCGAACGTGGCTGGAGGAGCACTTCGAGTTTCATCATCTCGACTACGAGGACGTCTACTCGCGCAACCAGCGCCCGAAGATCGACGAGTACGACGACTACCTCTTCGTCGTCCTGCACTTCCCCCGCTTCGACAAGGCCGTCGGGCGCCTGAACGCCGCCGAGCTCGACATCTTCGTCGGGCCGGACTTCGTCATCACGCTGCCCAACGAGCCGATCCAGCCGCTGGAGTACCTCTTCGAGCGCTGTCGCACGCGCGAGGACCTGCGCGACTCGCTGTTCGCCAAGGGCCCCGGCTACCTGCTCTACAAGATCGTCGACGACTGCGTCGACGCCTCCTTCCCGATGCTCGCGAAGATGGGCAACAAGCTCGAGGTGCTCGAGGACGAGATCTGGGAGGGCCGCTCGCACGAGATCGTGCGCGACATCTCCAACGTCAAGCAGGAGATCATCAACTTCCGCAAGATCGTCCGCCCGCAGCGCGCGGCGCTGCACGGACCTCGAGCGCACCAAGCGCTACATCCCCGAGGGCCTGGACATCTACTTCGACGACATCAACGACGCCTCGGAGCGCATCTGGGACATGCTCGAGAACTTCAAGGAGGTCGTCGAGGGGCTCGAGTCGACGAACGAGTCGGTGTTGTCGCACCGCGTCAACGACGTCCTGAAGGCGCTGACGGCGATCAGCGTCGTCGTGCTGCCGCTGACGCTCGTCGCAAGCGTCTGGGGGATGAACGTCGGTGTCCCGGGCGAGAGCTCGATCCACGCCTTCTGGATCGTCGTCGGCGCGATGGTCGCGCTGCTGGTCGGGATGCTGTGGTTCTTCCGCAATCGCGGCTGGCTGTAGAACACCGGCCATGACCGCACTCGAACCGCTCGTCCGCCTCGCCGAGGCCGCCGCTCTCGGCGCGCCCGTGACGCGCAAGCGCATGCTCATCATCGTCAACCCGTACGCCACGACGATGAGCGACCGCACTCGCAACCTCGTCGTCGCCGCGCTGCACGGCCGCTACGAGGTCGAGGCGGTCGACACGCAGGCGCGCGGGCACGCGACCGAGCTGTGCCGCGAGGCGGCGACGGAGGGCTACGACGTCATCGTCTCCTTCGGCGGCGACGGCACCGTCAACGAGGTCGCCAACGGCCTCGCCGGCTGCGCGACGCCGGTCACGTGCCTGCCCGGCGGCGCGACGAACGTGCTGTGCAAGATGCTCGGCATCCCCGGCGACATCCTCGACGCCACCGAGCACCTGCTCGCGATGGCCGACACCTGGAACCCGCGCCAGATCGACCTCGGCACCGCCAACGGGCGCGCGTTCACGTACACGAGCGGGTTCGGCGTGGACGCGAGCGTCGTCAAGCGCATCGAGGCGTCGCCCAAGCTCAAGCGCCACAAGCTGCGCGAGTACTTCTTCGTCTATGCCGCGGTCGAGACCGTGCTGCGCCACTACGTCCGCCATCCGCCGCGGATGGAGGTGCACCTCGACGGCCGTCCCGCCGAGCGGGCCATCACGACGATCGTGCAGAACGGCGAGCAGATGACCTACCTCGACGACAAGCCGATCTACATCGCCGAGGGCGCCGGGCTGCAGACCGGCTCGCTGGCCGGCGTCGCGCTGCGCGGCGTCTCGCCGGTCGACATCCCCGGCATCGCACGGCGCCTGCTGTCGTCCAAGCGCTCGGTCGTCGGTCACCGCCAGATCTTCGACTTCCGCGACGTGACCGAGCTGCGCTGCGTCTCGGCCGACGGTCGCCCGATCGCGCTGCACGCCGACGGCGACCACCTCGGCGACGTCACCGAGGCCGTGTTCGGCGTGCTGCCGGGGGCGCTGGCCGTCGTGTCGTAGGGAGCGAACTTCGCGCTGCCGCGGCCTCTGAAGGTCGATGGCCCACGAGCACAGCGAGGTCTACGATGAGTTCGATGCAGGCGACGCAGCGCATCACCGCGGACGAGTACCTCGCGCTGGATCTCGAGGAGCAGCACACCCAGCTCGTCGACGGACTGATCGTCGTGACCGAAGCGCGGCTGCCGCACGCGCTCCTCTCGATGCGCATGATCGGAGCGCTCGACGACTGGATCCGGGTACGGGACGGCGGCGGCCTGCTGACCATCCCGATCGATGTCGGCGTCGACAGGTACAACGTCTATGCGCCTGACCTGCTCTGGTACGGCGCCGCCAGGGTGCCCGCGCCAGACGCCCCGTGGCCTACCCACTGCCCGACCTCGCCATCGAGATCCGCTCACCGTCGACCTGGCGCTACGACATCGGCGCCAAGAAGAGCGCGTACGAACGCGAAGGCCTGCCCGAGCTGTGGCTCGTCGACGGCGACGCCGGCGTCCTGCTCGTCTTCCGCCGCTCGGCACCGAGCGTGCCCTCGTTCGACGTCGCGCTCGAGTTCGACCGCGCCGCGACGCTCACCTCGCCGCTGCTGCCGGGCTTCGCGCTCGATGCCGGCGCCCTGTTCGACTTCGGCTGAGCGGTGCTCAGCCGCCGCCCGGCGTGACGCGGTAGGCGTCGAACACCGAGTCGATGTTGCGCAGGCGGTTGATCGCCGCCTTGAGCACCTGCAGGTCGCCGACCTCGACGACGAACCAGTTCTGGACCATGGGGTGCGAGACGACGCAGCGCGCCTCGACGATGTTGATGCCGGCCTCGGCGAAGGTCCGCGAGAGGTCCTCGAGCAGGCGGTGGCGATCCCAGGCGTCGACCTGCAACTCGACCTTGAACGACGTCTCGTGGCCGCCGGCCCATTGCACCGGCGTGAAGCGGTCGGGGTCCTTGCGCAGCTGCTGGGCGTTGGGGCAGTCCTCGCGGTGGATCGTGATCCCGCGCCCGAGCGAGATGTAGCCGACGATCGGATCGCCGGGCACGGGCCGGCAGCACTTGGCGATGCGCAGCATGACGTCGTCGACGCCCTCGACCGCGATGCCGTACTGCGTCGACGTGCTCGTCGGCTGGCGGCGCTGGCGGCGCGTGGAGAGCAGGTCCTCGGCCATCGTGCGGGTCTCGCCCTCGGCCGCCTCGCCCTGCTTGAGGCGCTGCATGATCTTGTTGACGACGATCTTCGCCGAGATCTTCGCCCCGCCCAGGGCGATGTAGAAGTCGTCGGCCTTCTTGAAGCCCATCTCGCGGATGACGTCGGCCAGCAGCGGCGAGGAGACGATCTTCTGATGCGGCAGGCCGCGCTTGCGCAGCGCCTCGTGGAGGATCTCGCGGCCGGCGTGCTCGGTGTCGTCGCGCGACTCGGCCTTGAACCACTGCTTGATCTTGTTGCGCGCCCGCGTCGTGCGCACGACCGCCAGCCAGTCGCGTGACGGCCCGCGCTCGCGGTTTGAGGTCATCACCTCGACGATGTCGCCGCTCTTGAGCTCGTAGTGCAGCGGCACGAGCTTGCCGTTGACCTTCGCGCCGACGCAGCGGTGGCCGACGTCGGTGTGGACCTCGTAGGCGAAGTCCAGCGGCGTCGCGCCCGCCGCCAGCGACTTCACCTCGCCCTTGGGCGTGAAGACGTAGACCTCGTCCTCGATGAGGTCGACCTTCAGCGCGTCCATGAACTCCTTGGGATCGGACGTGTCCTGCTGCCATTCGAGCATCGAGCGCAGCCACTTGAGCTTCGCGTCGCCGTCCGAATTCGGTCCACCCCCCGCCCCACCCGCCTTGCCGTCGCCGCCGCCGACCTTGTAGATCCAGTGCGCGGCGACGCCGAACTCGGCCATCTCCTGCATCTCGCGCGTGCGGATCTGGATCTCCAGCGGCAGGCCCTCGGGCCCGATCACCGTCGTGTGCAGCGACTGGTACATGTTGAACTTCGGCATCGCGATGAAGTCCTTGAAGCGCCCCGGCAGCGGCTTCCAGAGCGAGTGCACGACGCCGACCGCGCCGTAGCAGTCCTTCACCGAGTCGACGATCACGCGCATCGCCGTGAGGTCGTAGATCTCGTTGAACTCGCGGCCCTTCTTGGTCATCTTCGAGTAGATCGAGTAGAAGTGCTTGGCGCGCCCGGAGATGTCGGCCTCGATGCCAAGCGCCTCGAGCTCGCGGCGCAGGTAGGCGCCGGCCTTCTCGACGTAGTGCTCGCGCTCGTCGCGCTGCTGGTTGACGAGGCCCTTGATCTCCGTGTACTTGCGCGGGTGCAGCGCCTGGAACGCGAGGTCCTCGAGCTCCCACTTGATCGCGTGGATGCCCAGCCGGTGGGCGATCGGCGCGTAGATCTCCAGGGTCTCCTTGGCCTTGTCGATCTGCTTCTGCTTGGGCATCGCCGAGATCGTGCGCATGTTGTGCAGGCGATCGGCGAGCTTGATGAGGATGACCCGCACGTCATTGGCCATCGCCACCATCATCTTGCGGTAGTTCTCGGCCTGCGCCTCGTCGCGCGACTGAAAGACGATCCCGGTCAGCTTCGTGACGCCGTCGACGAGGTTGGCGATCTCGTCGCCGAACGCGGCGCGCACCTCGACGAGCGACGCCGAGGTGTCCTCGACGGTGTCGTGCAGCAGCGCCGCACACAGCGTCTCGGTGTCCAGGCGCATGCCCGCGCAGATCTTCGCCACGCCGACGGGATGGACGATGAACTCCTCGCCCGACATCCGCCGCTGGTCGGCGTGGTGCTCGCAGCTGAAGACGAACGCCGCCTCGACCTTCGTGCGGTCGATCTTCACCGCCGAGGCGTCGACGTGCTCCTCGACGATCGCGAAGACGTCGGAGAGCAGGCTGCGCTCGAGCTCGGTCAGATCCGCGCGCTTGACCGGCGGGTGCACACCGGGGCTCACGGCATCGACCGGCGCGCGCCGCGCGCCGGCGACGACCCGCTGGCGCGCCGGGGCCCTCACGCCGCCTTTGCTGTCACCTCGCTCAGAAATGTGCGTCCGTCCTCGTAGCGCTGCTGATATGCCCGGAACGCCTCCGACCGTTCGAGCGCCGTGCGCTCTGCCGCCGGGACCGTCACGGTCCTGCTGTCAGGGTCGAGGCTGACGAGGTGCAGCTCCGCGAGGACCCTGAGGACGCGTCCGGCCAGTGCCGCCGGCCGTGGCGTCTTCGCATCGCCGCGAAGCAGCGTCTCGAGCTCCTCACCCCCCGCCTCGCCCGCGGCCCGCAGGGCCCGGTACGTCGCGGTGAGCGAAGCACGAAGTGCGTACTCACGCTCATGGATCTGTGCAGCGAAGCGTAGCTCAGGCGGACCCCAGGCCAGGTGGGTCATCGCGCCGTAGCTGCGCAGCGGTCCGGCCGGCGGGTCGAGCATGACGACGTGGGCCTCGACCCCGCCCATCCGCGCCAGCGACGGGTCGCGCTCGAGGGCGTCGTGCGAGCACAGCGCGAAGCCGCCGAGGATGGTGCCCAGGTGCTGCAAGCGCGCGTGCGCGTCGGCGGCGACGACGAGCACGGGCTCGCCGCTGGCGACGAGCGCCGCGATCGTCCCGGCGATCCCGCCGCCGCGGCGGTCGCGCACCGGCGCGGTGAGCGCGCGCGGCCTGAGCACGACGTCGGGCAGCGGCCGCGACAGCTCGGCGAGCGCTGCCGACAGGTACTCCCCCGCCGCCGGCCCGGGCTCGCCGACGAGCTCGATCGGCGCCGGCGCGCTCGGCCGCGCGTCGCGCAGCAGCAGCCGCGGCTCGACGCTGCCGTTGTACTCGTTGAGCTCGAGCGTGAACGTCGCGTCGAGCGGCGTCTCGCAGTCGACGCTCGACGTCCCGAACGCGACGGCGCGGGCGCTGGCGGCGCCCGACGCGACGGTGAAGCGCACGTGCTTGCCGTCCTCCCCCATCGGGCGCGGGTCGCTGCAGCGGGCGGCGGGCACGAGCAGGGTCACGCCCGGGTTGCCGATCCCGAACGGCGCGAGGCGCTGCAGCTCCTCGGCGAGCGGCAGGCCGAGCTCGTCACCGGCGACGACGGCGTCGACGCGCCGCGTCGCGATCAGGTCGTCGGGCGTCAGCGTCGCCGCGGCGTGTGCTTCGAACGCGTCGCGGAAGGCGTCGATGTTCGCGGCCGGCAGCTCGCAGCCGGCGGCGGCGCGGTGGCCGCCGTGGCGGCCGAGGTGGGCGGCCGACGCGTGCAGCCCGGCGAGCAGGTCGAAGCCGGCGATCGAGCGCCCGGAACCGGTCCCGGACCCGGTGTGCGGGTCGAGCGCCACGAGCACCGTCGGGCGGTGATGGCGCTCGGCGATGCGCGAGGCGACGATCCCGATGACGCCCTTGTGCCAGCCCTCGGCCGCGAGCACGTACGAGAACCGCTCGCCCCCCTCGCTTCGCTCGCGCTCCGTCAGCATGGCCTCGGCCTCGAAGAGGATCCGCGTCTCGGTCATGCGCCGCTCGGAGTTCAGGCGGTCGAGCTCGTCGGCGATCTGCGCCGCGCGGATCTCGTCGCGGGTGAGCAGCAGCTCCAGGCCGGCGTCGGCGCGCTCCAGCCGGCCGGCCGCGTTGATCCGCGGTGCGAGGCGAAAGCCGACGGCGGTCGTGTCGATCCGCGCCGGGTCGGCCCGCGAGACGCGCATGAGCGCGCGCAGCCCGGGGCGCTTCGTCGCGGCCATCGCGCGCAGGCCGGCGCGCACGAGGCGCCGGTTCTCACCGCGCAGCGGGACGCAGTCGGCGATTGTCGCGAGCGCCACGAGGTCGAGGTCGCGGTCGGCCAGCGCGGGGTCCTCGCCCGCCGCGCGCAGCAGGGCGGCGGCGAGCTTGTAGGCGACGCCGGCGGCGCAGAGATCGACGCACGGGTAGCCGCAGACGGCCGGATGGACGATCGGCGCGTCGGGCAGGATGCCGTCGGCGCGCGGGCTGTGGTGGTCGGTGACGACGACGTCCACCCCCGCGGCCCGCGCCGCCGCGACCTCGTCGACGGCGGTGATCGCGCAGTCGGCGGTGATCAGCAGCTTCGTGCCGCGCGCGGCCAGCCGCATGACGGTGGCGGTCGACAGGCCGTAGCCGTCCTCGGCGCGGCTGGGCAGAAACCAGTCGGCGTCGGCGCCGAGCGTGCGCAGCACGCTGACGAGGATCGCGGTCGCGCAGACGCCGTCGACGTCGTAGTCGCCGTGGATCGTGATCCGCCGCCCCGCGCGCACGTGATCGAGGATGCGCTCGCAGACGCCGTCGATGCCGGCGAACTGCGACGGCTCGTGGCGCTCGCCCGCGGCCAGCCACGCCCGCGCGGCGCCGGCGTCGGCCAGGCCGCGGCGGACGAGCACCTGCGCGATCGGGTGGCTCACGCCGAGCTCGCGCTCGAGCGCCAGCACGGCGGCGACGTCGCACGGGGCGATCTTCAGGCGGGGCGGATCCGGCGGCACGCCCGGGAAGCTACGGGCCGGGGCCGACGGAAGCGGACGGCGACCCCGCTCTCTGGGGCGATAAGTCAGAACCGTGCCCGCGAGGCGAGGCGGAGGGCCGCGCCGCCCTGCGCGTGGCGCGTTCACCCCGTACGGCGGGGTCAACCCGCCGCGACGGTTCGGGATTGCGCCCGATCGACGGGCGATTAGCATCCACGCCGTGACCACCCTCGCGCCCGCGGCGGGCCGGCCGCTCGGCGCCCGCGCGGCCAGCGCGCTCGTCTTCCTGGCGGCCGGCGCGGTGCTCGTGCTCGAGATCCTCGGCGTGCGGCTGCTGGCGCCCTACGTGGGCCTCACGCTCGAGACCACGACCGCGATCATCGGCGCCGCGCTGGCGGGCATCGCCGCGGGGGCCGCGGCCGGCGGGCGCGCCGCCGACCGCTTCGACGGGCGCTGGCTGCTGCCGCTGCTGCTGGCGGCCGGCGGGCTGCTCTGCATCGCGGCCGTGCCGCTCGCGCGCACGGTCGGGGAGGCAGCGCGCGGCACGAACGGGCTGCCGGCGCTGCTCATCGCGCTGGTGATCCTGTTCCCTCCGGCGCTCGTGCTCAGCGCAGTGAGTCCGGTCGTGGCCAAGCTGCAGCTGCGCGACCTCGAGCACACGGGGCGCATCGTCGGCAACCTGTCGGCGTGGGCGACCGCGGGCGCGCTCGTCGGGACGTTCGGCACCGGCTTCGTGCTCGTCCCGCTGATGCCGACGAGCGCCGCGGTGTTCGCGATCGGCGGCCTGCTGCTGGCGGTGGCGCTGTTCCTCGCGCTGCGCTTCGGCGTCACCTCCCCCGGCGTCGCCGTCCTGTGCGTCGCCTGCGCGGTGATGCTCGCCGCCGCGGCGATGGCGATCGGCTCGCCGTGCGAGGCCGAGACCGACTACCACTGCGCCGTCATCGTCGGCGATCCGGACCGCCCCGGCGGGCGCACACTGATCCTCGACGACCTGCGCCATTCCCATGTCGACCTCGACGATCTCGGCCACCTCGAGTTCGACTACACGCGCTGGGTAGGCGACGCGATCGACGCGCTGCCCGCCGGCCCGCTGGACGCCGTCTTCCTCGGCGGCGGCGGCTACACGCTGCCGCGCTACGTCACCAGCGTCCGGCCGGGGTCGCGGTCCCGGGTGCTGGAGGTCGACGGCGAGCTCGTGACGCTCGCGCGCCGGCGGCTGGCGCTGCGGACCGGGCCGGCCCTGCGCGTCCGGGTGGGCGACGCGCGGGTCACGCTGCGCGCCGAGCCGGCCGACTCCGCCGACGTGCTCGTCGGCGACGCCTTCGGCAGCCGCTCGCTGCCCTGGCACCTGGCGACCGCCGAGTTCGCGCGCGAGATCCGGCGCGTCCTGCGCCCGGGCGGCCTGTACGCGCTGAACCTCATCGATCAGGGCGACCTCGAGCTCATGCGCGCCGAGGCGGCGACACTGCTGGACGTGTTCGCCGACGTGCGGCTCGTTGCGCACCCCGACGTCGGCGGGGCGGGCGGGGGCAACGTCGTCTTCCTCGCCTCCGACCGCCCGCTCGCGCCGGCGATCGGGTCGACCTCGCGCGGTGCGCGCACGTTCGACGGTGCGGCGGTGCGCGCGATCGCCGGGGACGCCGGCGTCCTGCGCGACGACGACGCGCCCGCCGACCAGCTCATCAGCTCGGGCTGAGCCGCCGCGCGCGGCGGCGGCTACTTCAACGCGACGATGAAGCCGCCGATCAGCAGCAGCGACAGCACGGCGGGAAGCGCGTAGCCGACGGCGCCGGCGAGGTACAGCAGCCAGACGAGCGCGAGCGGGACGAACGCCGCCAGCGCGGCCGGGGCCCATCCGCGCGTCTCGGCGATCGCGCTGACGCCCGTGCCGATGAGCGCGATCAGCGACGCGCAGAACACCACCATCCCGATGACGAACAGCCCGAAGGCGATCGCCATGAACGGGTTGTCGCCGGGCCCGCGATCGCCGCCGAACTTCGCCACGAAGACGAGGCCGCCAGCGATCACGGCCGCCGCGCCGAACGCGGCGGCGACGCCCAGCCGTCGGGTGGTCCAGCCAGTTTGCTGCTGCATGGCTCGCCTCCCCGCGGGGGCTTCCCGGCGCGGTCCGGGCTCACGCGCGGCGTGCGGCGCGCGCGGGTCGGGCGCCGGCTGCCCGGTGGCGCCGATGACGACGATGCGCTGCGATCCGGCTCCGGAGGAGGGCATCCGGATCAATACGCGGCCGGCGGGCGGATCCCTGCCCGGATGCGGCGGCGAGGAGGCCGCCCGGTCAGGCGGGGAGCGCCTCGTCCTCCGCCCGCGCGGCGGCGGCCTCCTGGCGCGATCCGAGCCAGTAGAAGAGCCCGTAACCCAGCAGCGCGCCGGGGACGCCCTCCATGGTGGTGAGGAGGTCCGTCTCGTCCTGGCCGGGGATCGCGAGGCCGTGGATGGCAAGCCCGAAGACGATCGCGCCGAACACGCAGCCCAGGAAGGCGCCGATGATCCCGGCCCAGCAGCGGTCGGGCAGGAACACCGTGAAGTGCCAGAGGGCGAGGCCCATCATCGTCCAGGCGAGCAGTCCCATCAGTGGTCCGTCCTGTTCGTCGGTGTGCGCTGGGGCGCCGGCCGGCGCCCGCTGGCCAGGACGCGCGGAGGGAGCGGGCCTCCAGGCCCATGACCACGCGCGAAGGCCGCCAGCGGGTGATCGGCGGGTGAACCAAGCGTGCGCGGATGGACCGGACTGGCCATTACTAGCGCGGCCTTCCGTGCTTCGAGCGGCGCTTGGCGGCGGCGGATGAGCTCTTGGGCCGCTTCGGCGCCGTGTCCTTGGGGGCGGGCGGCATCGTGGTGTCCTCGGGGGTGGCGTCGGCCGACTCGTCGCGCGGCGCCGGTGAGGCGGCGGGCTTGACGGTCTTCGCCGCGGGCTTGGGCTTGTCGGCGACCGCCGCGCGGCGCGGGACGGGATCGACGTGCAGGTCGCGCACGAGCTCCTCGAACTCCTCGCGCGAGACGTTCGTGCCGTCGGGATCGTCGGGCGCGGTCAGCCGGCCGCCGCGGCGCAGCTTGCGCTTGGCGTCCGGGTCGACCTGCTCGCTCGCCGAGCCGGTGGCGTAGGCGGGCACGACGCCGCCGTTCTCGGCGGCGATCCGCGCGTGGCGGCGGCGGTAGACCGGCTCGCGTTCCTTCCACGCCGTCAGGACGGGACCGGCGATGAAGACCGAGGAGTACGTGCCCGAGAGCGTGCCGATGAGCAGCGCGAAGGCGAACGCCTGCAGCGTCTCGCCGCCGAACAGCAGCAGGGCGAGGACCGGCAGGCCCGAGCAGAAGCTCGTCGCCAGGGATCGCACGATGACCTCGGACATCGAGCGGTTGACGATCTGCGAGAACGCCGCCCGCGGCATGCGCGGCACGTTCTCCCGGATGCGGTCGAACACGATGATCGTGTCGTACAGCGAGAAGCCCAAGACGGTCAGCAACGCCGCGACCGTCGCCGTTGTCACCTCCTGGCCGACGAGCGCGTACACGCCCGCGGTGATGAGGATGTCGTGCATGACGGCGATGAGCACCGGCACCGCGTACTTGGGCTCGAATCGCAGCGCGATATACGCCGAGATCACGAACAGCGACGCGATGATCGCGATGATCGCCGACTCGGCGACCGTCTGGCCGAACGTCGGGCCGATCGAGGTCGAGTCCGGCGTGTCGGCAAGGTCGTACTTCGCCTCGAGCGCATCGCGGACCTTCGTGACCTCGGCCGGCCGGAGGTTGTCCGTCGAGATCTGGAACGCGCTCTTGCCCTTGGCGCCCTCGAGGTCGGTGACCTTCTGGATCTCGGCGTTGCCGAGGCCCTCGGCGGCGATGACGTCTCGCACCGCGTTCTCGTCGACGTCCTGCTTGAGCTGGACGGCGATGCGCGTGCCCGACTCGAAGTCGATGCCGAAGTTGATGCCCTTCGAGCCCAGCGCCAGGGCGCAGACGAGCAGGATCACGCCGGACGCGCTGAAGAACCACCGCGAGTAGCCCATGTAGTCCACCCGCAGGCGGTCGGACTTCTTCGCGCTCGCGCCGAGCGCGCTGGGCTTGGTCAGCAGCCGCGACTTGCCCATCGCGCCGAGGATCGCCTGCGTCGCCAGCACCGCGGTGAACAGCGAGACGATGACGCCGAGGCCGAGCGTCAACGCGAATCCCTTGACCCCCGACGTCGCGAGGACGAAGAGGATGAAGGCGACCATCACCGTCACGACGTTCGCGTCGATGATCGCCGTCAGGCCCTTCTTGTAGCCCGTGGCGATGCCCGAGGCGATCGATCTGCCGCCGCGGATCTCCTCCTTGACGCGCTCGAAGATCACGATGTTCGCGTCAGCGGCCACCCCCAGTGTGAGGATCAGGCCGGCGATGCCGGGCAGCGTGAGGACGACCGGGACGAGCTTGATCAGCGCGAAGAAGTAGACGCCGTAGACCGCCAGCGCGGCGACGGCGATGACGCCGAGGATGCGGTAGAAGGTGAGCAGGAACAGCGCGACGATGACGAAGCCCGCGACGCCCGCGAGGAGGCCCTGGTTGAGCGCTTGGCGGCCCAGGGTCGCGGAGACCTGCGAGTTGGAGATGAGGTCGAGCTGCACCGGCAGCGCGCCGGTCTTGAGGATGTTCGCGAGCTCCTGCGCGGTCCCGATCGTGAAGCCGCCCTCGATCTGCGAGCCGTTGCGCCCGTCGATGCCCTCGGGGTACTGGTTGAAGTCGATCGTCGGCGAGGACACGAGCTCGTTGTCGAGCACGATCGCGAAGTGCTGCAGCGACTCGGCGGACTGCTGGATCCCGACGCTCGCCTGGCCGCGCTGGGCGATCTCCCGCGTGACGCGCTCCCAGGTCTTGCGGCCCTTGTCGGTGAAGGTGAAGGTGACGATCGGCTCGTTCGAGCTGCCCGCGCCCTGGTTGAAGTTCTGCTCGGGGTTCCTGATCTCCTTGCCCTGAAGCGCGATGTCGTCCTGCAGGACGAACCAGCTGTTGGGCTCCGGCCCGTCCTGCGGCTTCTGCGCGCGCACGATGACCGTGTCGGGCTGGACGGCGATGGTGTCGACCTTCTCGCGGATCGCCCTCGGCGCGTTGGCGCGCGCGTCGGCGGCCGATTCCTCGCCGAGGCCGTAGACCCGCTTGGCCTTGCGGTCGACGGCGAAGTAGAGGGGGCCGTCGCGCGAGTTGTCGGCCTCGACCTTCGCGGGGCGCTTCTCGGCGCGCACGAGCGCCTCGTAGAGCGTCAGCCCCGCGGAGGTGTCGCCGGCGGCCTGGCCGCCGGTGACGGCCGGGTTCGCCGGATCGGGCTTGCCGTCGGGCCCGATGACGTTGGGCTCCCAGTCGTAGAACGCCATCTGGGCGACCGTGCCGACCTGCCGGATCGCGTCGTCGAGGTCCGAGACGTTCGGCAGCGCGACGTTGATCTGGTCCTGGCCGGACTGCTGGATCTCCGGTTCGGCGACGCCGAGGTTGTCGACGCGCTCGCGCATGACGTCGATCGCGCGCTGGATCGCGTCGGCGGACGGCGGCGGCTGCCCGGCGCGGGCCTTGACCTGGTAGACGAGCTCGACGCCGCCCTGCAGGTCGAGCCCGAGCTTCGTCGGCTTCGTCGCGAGGACGACCGCAGATGCGATCAGGAGCCCGGCGACGAGCAGCAGGACGAAGAGGTTGCGCTGGCGATCGCTCACGAAGCTCTTCGCGTCAGGTTACTTGCCCGGCGTGAGGACGAGCAGCAGTCCGCCGTCGTCGTCGTAGGCCGGGAAGAGATCCGCCGTGGCGGTGGCGGGCAGATCGCCCTCGGCGTTGACGGCGACCTTCTTGCCCAGCGCCCGCACCCCCCATTCCAGGACGGTGCTGACATGATCGCTGCCGTCCTCGAAGCGCAGCCCGAGAACCTCGTTGGCCTTGCGACCGATGACGCGCTCGTCGTTGAGGCCGGTCAGCTCGAAGGAGCCGCGCCCGCAGCCGATGACGCGTCCCTCCTGGTCGCACACGAAGAACGCGGCGTTCGGCGCCGGGTAGTAGTCGTCGAGCAGCTCGAAGAGAAACCCGAACCCGCATTTGGAGCAGCCCTTGGCCTGGCGCGAGAAGCCGGCGGTGCGGTCGGTCTCGGAGCTGCGGTTGCCGCAGTTCGGACAGATGAAGAGGTGTGCCATCGCGCTGCTAAGCCTAGTCAAGCGCGGCTTAAGTCCAGGTGAAGGCGGCGGCGCCGGCGCGGCACTAGAACAGGCTGTTGGGCGCGGTCGCCGGCGCTTGGAGGCCGATGTGCTCGTACGCGCGCTTCGTGGCGGCGCGCCCGCGCGGGGTGCGCTTGAGCAGCCCGCACTGCAGCAGATAGGGCTCGTAGACGTCCTCGATCGTGTCCTGCTCCTCGCCCACCGTCACGGCGAGCGTCGACAGGCCGACCGGGCCGCCCTCGAACTTCACGCACAGCGCGTGCAGCAGCTCGCGGTCCAGGCGGTCCAGGCCGAGGCCGTCGATCTCCATGAGCGCGAGCGCCGCGTCAGCCGCATCGGCGGAGACGACGCCGCCGCAGCGCACCTCGGCGTAGTCGCGCACGCGCTTGAGCAGGCGGTTGGCCACGCGCGGCGTCCCGCGGCTGCGGCCGGCGATCTGCAGCGCCCCCTCGCGCTCCAGCGCGACGTCGAGGATCCGCGCCGAGCGCTCGACGATCGTCGCGAGGTCGTCGATGCCGTAGTGCTCGAGGCGGTGCTGCAAGCCGAAGCGATCGCGCAGCGGCGCGGTCAGCAGGCCCGTGCGGGTCGTCGCGCCGATGAGCGTGAACGGCGGCAGGTCGAGCGTCACGATCCGCGCGCCGGCGCCGAGGCCGACCGTGATCGGCAGCTGGCGATCCTCCATCGCGGGATAGAACGTCTCCTCCAGCGCGCGCTGCAGGCGATGGATCTCGTCGACGAAGAAGACGCTGCGCGGCTGCAGCGCGGTGAGGAAGGCGGCGATGTCGGCCTTGCGCTCGAGCGTCGGGCCCGCCGTCTGCACGAACGGCACGCCGAGCTCGGTCGCGACGATCTGCGCGAGCGTCGTCTTGCCCAGGCCGGGCGGGCCGGCGAGCAGGACGTGGTCCAGCGGCTCGTCGCGGGCCCGGGCGGCGGCGATCGAGATGGCCAGCTGCTCCTTCAGCGAGGGCTGGCCGACGAAGTCCTCCAGGCAGCGCGGGCGCAGCGAGCGGTCGGGCTCGTCCTCCTCCAGCAGCACCGGCGTCTGGATGCGCGGCGTCACCGACGTCATGACCGGTCACCGCCGCTGGCCGCGGGGTCGCCGAGCGAGCTGCGCGCCGCGCGCAGCCCTGCGGCGATGAGCGCCTCGGGGGTCTCGCCGACGGCGTCGCGCAGCGCCGCGTCGGCCTCGACCAGGCTGTAGCCGAGCTCGACGAGCCCGTCGCGCGCGAGGCGCTGCGGGCTGTCGGAGCGGGTGATGACGATCTCCTCGTCGAGCGCCGCGCCGCCGACCTTCTCGCGCAGCTCGACGACGATCCGCTCGGCGGTGCGCTTGCCGATGCCGGGGACGGCCTGCAGCCGCGCGACATCGCCGGACGCCAGCGCGGAGATGAGCTCGCGCGGCGTGCCGCCGCTCAGCACGGCGAGCGCGACCTTGGGGCCGACGGACTGCACGCCGATCAGCGCGAGGAACAGGTCGCGCTCCTGCTCGTGGGCGAAGCCGTACAGCGCCAGCGCGTCGTCGCGCACGACGAGGTGGCTGTGCAGCGTGACCCGCTTGCCGACGGCGGGGACGTGGCGCAGCGTCTCGGCCGAGACGGCGAGCCGGTAGCCGACGCCGCCCGCGAGGACGACGACGTGGTCGGCGCGGCGGATCGCGACCTCGCCGCGCAGCAGCGCGATCATTCGTCGTGCGACGTCGCTGGCAGGTCGCCGCTGTCGGCGACGCCCTCGTCGCCGGCCGGTGGCGTGGGCCGGCCGCGCGACACGCGCATCTCGGCGATGTCGCCGGGCTCGGGCACGACGACGCTCTCGGCGACGGCGGCCGCGTGCGGCGCCCCGTTGGCGTGGCAGATCGCGATCGCCAGTGCGTCGGCGGCGTGGTCGGGGCGCGGCGGCGACTCGAGGCTCAGCAGCAGCTGCACCATCCGCGCGACCTGATCCTTGTCCGCGCGGCCGGTGCCGCAGACGGCGTACTTGATCTGCTGGGGCGTGTAGGAGACGCAGGGCAGGCGCCGCTGGCCGGCGGCGAGCATGACGACGCCGCGGGCCTGGCCGACGGCGAAGGCGCTCGTCACGTTGCGTCCGAAGAAGACGTCCTCCATCGCCAGGACGCTGACCTTGTGCTCGTCGAGCAGCTCGCAGACGCGGCGGTGGATGTTCGACAGCCGGATCTGCGGCGGAGCCTCGGGACGGGTGGTGATGACGCCGCCGTCGAGCGCGAGCAGGCGGCTGCCGCGGCGTTCCACGACGCCGTAGCCGGTGTTCGCGGTGCCGGGATCGATGCCGAGGACGATCATGACCTCTCATTCTGCGCGCCGGGTCGGATGCCTCCCGTGCGCGGGGCCTCCGCGACCGCGCCGGATTAGGATTACCCGCCGCCGCCCGTCAAAGGAGCCGTCCGTTGTTCTCGATCAAGACCTTCCGCTACGTGGCCCTCGCCGAGGCCACGAGCTTCCTCATCCTGCTCGTCTGCAGCGTCCTCAAGCGCACGGCTGGGTTCGAGGAGGGCGTCCCGGTCATGGGCGGGATCCACGGCGCGCTGTTTCTGGCCTACGTCGTGGTCGCCCTGAGCGTGCGGCCGGCCGCGGGCTGGACCGCCAAGCAGACGTTCCTCGTCCTCGTGGGCGCGGTCGTGCCGTTCGGCGGCTTCGTCGTCGACCGCTGGCTGGCGCGGACGGGGCAGCTCGAGACGGCCTGACGGCGGCGGTGCACGGTTCGGGCGTGCAACGCCTGAAATGTGCACGCCGGGCGCGCGTGCGGCGTTCGGGGGAGGCGGTTCGAGGTCGACGCGCGGGGCGCGCCGCCGGCGGTCACGCGCGGGCGCGGCCCCGGGTGGAGCGGTCACGGCGCCGCGCGGGGCGCCGCCGGCGGTCACGCCGGCGCCGCGCCGGGTGGAGCGGTCACGGCGCCGCGCGGGGCGCCGCCGGCGGTCACGCCGGCGCGGCGCCGGGTGGAGCGATCACGGCGCCGCGCGGGGCGCCGCCGGCGGTCACGCCGGCGCCGCGCCGGGTGGAGCGGTCACGGCGCCGCGCGGGTGGCCAGCCGGAGCACCGATGCGCGCGGCTCGAGCGTGTCCGGGTCGATTGCGCCGACGCCGCCCGACCACGCCGCCACCGGCTGCCCGGTGAGCGGGTGAAACGCGACGTGCGGCGGCGTCGCGAAGTCGGCCGGCCCGAGCTCCTCGACCGTGCCGAAGCGGCTCGCGCCCGCAGGGCGGACCGCCGCCTGCGCCTGATCGCTGACCTGCGACTCGACGACGCGCGCCCAGGTCACGATCGTCGCGCCGTCGGCGCGGACCGCGATGTCGCCGACCGCGCCCGAGGCGGCGAGGCGGCGCTTGCCGGCGAAGAAGCCCGCGCGGTCGCTGCGTGCCGACATGACCGGGAACGTCGCGCCGCGGGGACCGGTGTCGATCGCCGACCAGGCGACGGTCGCGCGCTCGTCGCGGCCGATGGCGAGGCCGATCCGGCCCTCCGGCCGGCTGACCGCGCCGCCGTGGTCGAGGGTCTGTTCGAAGAAGCGCCGCGCGCCGGCACGCAGCCGCGCGGCGCCGACGACCCACGGCTTGTCGGCCTGCTCGCCGCCGTCCTGCGTCCCCCAGACGACGAGCGTGCGCCCGCGGTCGGAGATCGCCGCCGCGGTCTGGGTCGAGCCGTGCTGGAAGCCGAAGCCGAGCACCGCGCCGAAGCCGCGCCGACCCGTGCGCAGGCGCGCCCGGATGCGCGTCGTGTTCGCCTCGACGACGACCGCCCGGCCGTCGCGGCCGATCGCGACGCTGAGCGGGTTGGCGTCGGCTCGCGCGCGGGTCCGGAAGACGACCACGGGGCGGCCGAACGTGCCGCCGCGGCGGCGGTAGGACGCCCACGTGCGGTAGTCGCTCGCGCCCTGCGGAGTGAGGACGATCTGCTCGGTCCAGGCGGCGATCGCGTCGCCGCGCGCGTTGACCGCGAGCTTGGGGCCGCTGGAGAGGAAGGTGGCGGTCGCGAGCGACCGCTGCCGCCCGGGCACGCCGCGCGGCGTCACGCGGGCCCAGGCGATCCGGTGGCGCGTCGCCGCGTTCGGCTTCGTCCTGAGCGCGCGCGCCGTCATGACGACGCCGCGGCCGGTCGCGTCGAGCTCGGGTCCCGCTGCCAGGGGCGCCGGGAGCGCATGCTGCGTCGCCGCCGCCGGCGTGAGGCGCCCGCTGCCGACGAGGCTCTGCGTGCTGCGCGTCCAGCCGAGCACGTCGCGGCCGGCGGGCGTGAACGCGAGCCCGTGCACGCCGACGAAGTCGCTCGGCGGCCCACTGTCGACCGGCGCCGACCAGGGCGGCGCGGCGTTCGCGGGCGTGGCGGCGGTGGCCAGCAGCGCGCCGGCGGCGAGCGAGACGAGGGCGGCGCGGGCGCGGAACGGGGTCATGCCATGTGAACGTGCGCGCGGCGTGGACGTTGCGCGTTCGTCGTGCGGCGCCGGCGGCCGCGACGCGCCGCCGGAGCGCACGCGCCGGTGGTCGACGCCGCCGGTCGCGCCCCGCCGCTGGAACGCACGCGTTCGACGTGTGCCGCGCCGCGCCGCGGCAGAGCACGCCATCAGACCGCCGCCGCGGCCGCCATCGGGCCCCGCGTCAGCCGGCGACGCGCTCGAGGACGTCGGCGTCGATGTCGAAGTTCGCGTGCACCGCGTCGACGTCGTCGTTGTCCTCCAGCGCGTCGATGAGCCGCATGAGCTTGGCGGCGTCGTCCTCCGCAACCGGCACACGGACGCTGGGAAGCCATGCGATCTCGGCGGACTGCAGCTCGATCTCGGCCTCCTCGAGCGCGGCGCGCACGGCGGTGAGGTCGGTTGGCTCCGTCGTGATCTCGAAGAAGCCCTCCTCGTCGGCGATGTCCTCGGCGCCGGCCTCGATCGCCGGCATGAGGTCGTCCTCGGTGTAGCGCTCGCCGTCGACGAAGATCAGGCCGCGCTTGTCGAAGAGGTAGGAGACCGAGCCGGGCGCGCCGAGGCTGCCGCCGTGCTTGGTCAGCAGGTGGCGCACGTCGGCGCCGGTGCGGTTGCGGTTCTCGGTCATCGCCTCGATCAGGAGCGCGACGCCGCCCGGGCCGTAGCCCTCGTACATGACGTCCTCGATCGCGGCCGCGTCGGCGCCCGCGCCCGTGCCCTTGGCGATCGCGCGCTCGATGTTGTCCTTCGGCATCGAGGCGTCGCGCGCCTTCTGGACGGCGAGCTGCAGCGACGGGTTGCCCTCGAGCTCGCCACCGCCGTCACGGGCCGCGGTGGTGATCGCGCGGGCGAGCTTCGTGAACAGCTTGCCGCGGCGCGAGTCGACGACGGCCTTCTTGTGCTTGATCGAAGCCCATTTGGAATGGCCTGACATTGGCGAGGATTCTAGTGGTGGTGCTTGGCGTAGTGGCGGGCCTGGCGTGCGCGGTTGCCGCAGGCGGTCGAGCACCAGGCGCGCCGCGGGTGACTCCGCAGGAACATCAGGACGCAGCCCGGCGCGCCGCAGACGGCCAGCTGCGCGGCGCGTGGCGAGCTGACGAGCGCGATCGTCTCGTGCGCGATCGCGGCGAGCACCATCGTCGTCGGGTCGTCGGCGTGGTAGCGGACCCGGCGCGTCGCATCGGCGGCGAGCTGCACCGAGCGCGGACAGGCCGCGGCCGCGTCGTTGAGCGTGCGCCGCGCCCCGGGCGGCACCGGCTTGCCGTCGCCGGCCGAGCGCAGGGCGGTGCGCACGGCGTCGCGCAGCGCGCGGAACTCCGCGATGCGCCCGGCGTCGACGGTCTGGGCGGGCACGGGCAGGTCGCTCGCCACGGCGGCCAGCCACGCGCGCAGCGCGGCCGGCTCGGCGATCGCGTCGCAGCGCTCGCCGCGCGTCGTCGCGTACAGGGTGTTGTGCAGCTCGACCGGAAGGGGCTGATCGCGCAGCGGGCCGGGGTAGCGGGGCGGCATCGGCCTCTAACGGTACTCGTGCCCGTATGCCGTTAGCTGGTAACGGGGCGAGGAGGGGTCATCGAGGATCCGTCCATATGTGGGACGAAACCATGAGGACCCCCCGGCCGCAGGTCGCATCACAGGCCGGACCTAACGCTCGCTATCACTTGTAGCCGTTAGGTACCATGGATCGCGATGGAGCTCTACGTGCAGCAGCTCTGGCGCTACCCGGTCAAGTCGATGGCGGGCGAGGCGCTCGAACGCGCCGACATCGGCCACGACGGGATCGCGGGCGACCGGCTCGTCGTCGTCAGCGGGCCGCGCGGCATCGTCACGTCGCGCACGCGGCCGCAGCTGCTCGGGCTGCACGCCACGCTCAGCCCGACCGGCGAGGCGCTCGTCGACAACCGGCCGGCCGCCTCCCCCGAGGCCAGCGCGCTCGTGCGGCACGCGGCCGGACCCCACACCCGGCTGGCGCGCCTGGACAGCACCGATCGCTTCGACGTCCTCCCCCTCCTCGTCGCCACCGACGGCGCGATCCGCGCCTTCGGCCGCGACGGCCGCCGGCTGCGGCCGAACATCGTCCTCGGCGGCGTCGACGGGCTCGCCGAGCGCGACTGGGAGGGACGGCGGCTACGCATCGGCGAGGTCGTCATCCGGCTGGACTCGCTGCGCGCGCGCTGCGTCATGACCACCTTTCATCCCGACACGCTCGTCCAGGACGTCGCGGTACTGCGCGATATCTCCGCCCGCTTCGGGGGCAAGCTCGCGCTCAACGGCGCGGTGCAGCACGGTGGCGCGATCGCGCTCGGCGACCGGGCCGAGCTGCTCGCCCGCACCAGCTGACCCCGTATCGCATCCCCTACGATCCGCGACCTCATGGCAACCACCGCTCCAGCGCAGATCTTCAAGGCCTACGACGTCCGCGGCCTCTACGGCGACGAGATCGACGGCGACGTCGCGCAGTCCATCGGCCGCGCCTTCGCGCACGTGCTGTCCGACCTCGGCGGCAAGCCGGTGAACCAGTTGCGCATCGGCCTCGGCCGCGACATGCGCCTCAGCGCGCCCGAGCTCGCCGCCCGCTACCGCGACGGCATGGTCAGCGAGGGCGCGACGGTCGTCGACGCCGGCCAGGTCGGCAGCGAGATGCTCTACTGGCTCGTCGGCTCGCACGCGCTCGACGGCGGCCTCATGTGCACCGCCTCGCACAACCCCAAGGCCTACACGGGCGCCAAGCTCGTGCGCGAGGGCGCGATCGCGCTCTCCGGCGACGCCGGGATCCAGGACATCCGCCGCACGATCGAGGCCGGCCTCGGCGACCCGCCGCCCGACAGCGACCACGGCAGCGTCGAGGCGGTCGAGATCTACGACGCCTTCCGTGCCGACGCGCTGAAGTTCATCGACCCCAGCCGGGTCAAGCCGCTGCGCGTCGTCGTCGACGGCGGCAACGGGATGGCCGGGCCGATGGTCGGCCCGCTGCTCGAGCGGCTCGGCCTCGACCTCGTCACCGCCTACTGGACGCCCGACGGCGAGTTCCCCGACCACGAGCCCAACCCGCTGCTGCCCGAGAACCGCGAGTTCATCATGCGCAAGGTCGTCCGGGAGCAGGCTGACCTCGGCATCGCCTGGGACGGCGACGCCGACCGCTGCTTCTTCATCGACGACACCGGCGCGTTCGTCGACGGCGACTTCCTCACCGCCCTGCTCGCCGAGTCGCTGCTGCGCAAGAGCCCCGGCGAGGCGGTCCTCTACGACGTGCGCGCCAGCCGCGCGGTCGCCGACACCGTCACCGCCGCCGGCGGGACGGCGCACCCCAACCGCGTCGGCCACGCCTTCTTCAAGACGCGCATGCGCGACGAGGGCGCGATGTTCGGCGGCGAGGTCTCCGGCCACTACTACTTCCGCGACTTCTACTGCGCCGACAGCGGGACGATCCCGGCGCTGCTGATCCTCGAGCTGCTCAGCGTCGAGGCCGTCAAGCTGTCGACGCTGCTGGACCGCTACCGCTCGACGTACTTCATCTCCGGCGAGATCAACTCGACCGTCGAGGACGGGCCGGCGAAGCTCGCCGCGATCGAGGCCCGGTACGCCGACGCGAAGATCGGCCATCTCGACGGCGTCTCGGTCGACTACGAGGACTGGCACTTCAACGTGCGCACCTCCAACACCGAGCCGCTCATGCGCCTCTGCCTGGAGTCGCTGGTCTCCGTGGAGGACATGGAGCGCCGGCGCGACGAGGTGCTCGACATCATCCGGTCATGAGCGCGGACCCGGTGGCGGACGCCGCGCTCGCCCGGGCCGCCGGCGCCGGCATCCACTGCCTGCCGATCCCGACGCCCTTCCGGATCGGCCGCGTCAACACGTACCTGATCGACGACGATCCGCTGACGCTCGTCGACAGCGGCCCGAACTCCGGCACGGCGCTCGACACGCTCGAGCGCGCGCTCGCCGGGCACGGCCGCCGCGTCGAGGACCTCGGGCTGATCGTCATCTCCCATCAGCACATCGACCACCTCGGCCTCGTGTCGATCCTCGCCCGGCGCTCGGGCGCGGAGGTCGCCGCGCTCGACCTGCTGGCGCCGTGGGTGGAGCACTGGAGCGAGGCGATGGACGCCGACGACGCGTTCGCCGAGCGGATGATGGCCGAGCACGGCATCCCCGAGGACGTGCGCCACGCGCTGATCGGCGTCTCGCAGAGCTACCGCGGCTGGGGCGCGGCGGCGACCGTCACCCAACCGCTCGCGGCGGGCGCGGAGCTGCGCCTGCGCGACCGCACGCTGCGCGTCCACCACCGCCCCGGGCACTCGCCGTCGGACACGATCTTCCACGACGAGGAGCGGGGCATCGTGCTCGGCGCCGATCACCTCATCAAGCACATCTCGTCCAACCCGCTGATCTCGCGCCCGCTGACGCCGGCGAGCGTCGAGGACGCCGACGGCGGCGGTGGCGGTGGCGAGACGGCCGAGCGCCCGCACGCGCTGGAGATCTACATCGCGTCGCTGCGCGCGACGCAGGCGATGGAGAACGTGGACATCGTGCTCGCCGGCCACGGCGAGCCGGTGACCGACCACGTCACGCTCATCGACGAGCGCTTCCGGCTGCACGCGCGGCGCGCGAAGAAGATCCGCCGCCTGATCGCCGACGAGGGGCCGGCCACGGCCTACGAGATCGCGCAGTCGCTGTGGGGCAACGTCGCGGTCACGCAGGCGTACCTGACGCTGTCAGAGGTCCTCGGGCACGTCGACCTGCTCGTCAGCGACGGGCGCGTGGCCGAGCAGCGCGACGGCGGCGTGGTGCGGTTCGCCGCCGCCGGCTGACCGACCGCAACTCGGCGCTAGCCGAGGTTCTGCTGGTAGCTGTGGACGATCTTCTTGGAGCCGGTCTTGCAGGTCACGGTGGCGTTGAACTCGCTGCCGTTGTTGCCGCTGGCGGGGCGCTTCTCGGTGCACTTCAGGCCGTTGACCTTCCTGGACTTGCACTTGCCCTCGACGCCCTGGCCGCCCTTGCGGCGGCACTTGTAGTAGGCCAGCATGAGCTTGGCGCCGCTCGCGCAGCTGACCTTCGTGACCTTCAGCGAGGTGAAGTAGCCGCCGGGGTTGGTGTTGGGGTACTTCGTGCTGGCGTGCTTGCAGGTCTTCGTCGCCGCGACGGCCGGCGAGGAGATGCCGGCGAGCCCGGCGACCGCCAGGCAGGCGGACACGGCGACGGCGCGGAGCAGGCGGGGACTGGTGAGCGAGGTCAATGCAACAACTCCTTCAGGGGATCTGCGCCGGGGGCGGGCGCGGGGATGCGACAAGGTTTCATACCGACCGGGCATGATGTCGGACCGTGAACCCCGCCGGTCGCTTCCTCAGAGTCTTCTCATGCGCCCTGGCGCTGCTCGTACTTCCGTCCGCCGGCCTCGCCGCGACGCCCAGTCGCGACCCGGAGCCGCACGCCGATGGCGCCGACGCCGCGGGCAGCCCGCTGGACCTCCGCGCGGTGACGTTCGGCCAGCGCGGAACCCAGATCGTCCTGCGGCTGGAGACCGTGGGCGAGTGGGAGCCGTCGCAGCTGGCCGCCGCCACGGGGCGGGCGCTGTGCGTCGAGCTCTACTACGGCCAGCTGCCCACGCCGCGGTCGCGGGTGTGCGTCTTCGGCGGCGGCGAGCGCGGCAACGAGCCCGGGCTGACGTACGCCCGGCTGGATCCGTTCGGCGGCAGCGTCTCCAACGGCGTGGTGCCCGCGAGCGTGAGCCGGACCGATGCCCGCTCCGTGCAGGCCGTCTTCGACCCCAGCGCGATCAACCTCGGCCAGGGACGCTACTCGTGGCAGGCCCTCTCGCGGTGGCCGTGCGAGCCGGCCGGCGCCTGCGAGGACCGCTCGCCCGACAACGGCAACGTGATCGCGCAGATCCAGCCGCTGGCCGAGCCGCCGTGCTTCGGCGCCGCGTCGCGCAACCCGCGCTACCGCTGCGTCAACCCGCTGCTGCGCCTCACGGTCACCCCGACCCCTGACGAGGCGCTGGTGACGGCCAACGCGGCGTGCAGGATCGTCTCGCAGAAGCTGCCCTACACGTGCCAGTTCGGGGTCAGCGCCCCGGCCGCCGACCGCACGGTCGCGCTGATCGGCGACAGCCACGCGACGCACTGGCGCGGCGCGCTCGAGGTCGTCGCGCAGGCGCGCGGCTGGCGCGGCTACTCGATCACGCGCGCGGGCTGCCCGCTCTCGCTGGCCGCCCCGGACACCGACCGGGCGCGCCGCGCGAGCTGCGCGCGCTGGCGCAGCGCCGTCTTCGCCTGGTTCGGCCGCCACCCGCGCGTGCGCACGGTGTTCGTCTCGCAGCTCGCCGGCCTCGGCGTCCGCGCGCCGCGCGGCCGCAGCGCCGCCGAGTACGAGATCCAGGGCTTCCTGCGGGCGTGGGGGCGCCTGCCCAAGACGGTCCGCGAGATCATCGTGCTGCGCGACACCCCAGTCGCTCGGGAGAGCACGCCGGGCTGCGTACAGCGGGCGCTGCGCCGCAAGCTGCAGCCGGGCCCGGCGTGCGCAATCGCGCGCCGCACGGCGATCCGGCGCGACCCCGCGGCGATCGCCGTGCTGCGGCGCACCATGCGGCGCGTGCATCTCGTCGACCTGACGCGCTTCATGTGCAGCCCGAAGCTCTGCTACCCGGTCGTCGGCGGCGTCCTCGTCCACAAGGACGTCACGCACCTGACGCCGCTCTTCGCCAGCACGCTGGGCCCGTTCGTGCTGCGCAGCGTCAACGGCCTGTACGGCGCGAAGCCCTCCCGCACGTAGCTACGTCAGCGGCTTGCGAGCCTCGACCTCGGCGCCCGTGTAGAGGTTCTTGAGCTTGAGCTTGCCGAAGCGCTCGTCGAGCGGATAGCCCATCCGGAAGAGCAGAAACAGCGCCTTGTTCAGCGGCCGCACCCAGCGGCGGTGATCGGTGCGCGGCAGGACGAAGTGCACGAGGTTCGTCATCTGCAAAAACGCCCCGGAGTAGGGCTTCTCGTCGATGCGCACGACCTCGAAGCCGGCGCGCTCGAAGAGCTGGCGCATGCCGAAGGCCGTGAAGCGGCTGACGTCCTCGGGGAAGCCGTGCACGCCGAACGTGAACGGGATCCAGGCCAGTACCGGCGCCCCCGGCTTGAGCACGCGGTACATCTCGCGGACGACCTGGTAGGGGTCGTCGACGTGCTCGAGGACGCTGATCGCCAGGGCGGCGTCGAAGCGGTCGTCGTCCATCGGCATCGCGTGCGCGTCGCCGACGATGTCGGGGTGCTGCGTGGTGTCGGCGTCGAACTTCGTCAGCGTGCAGGAGAAGAAGGGGCGGTGGTCGTAGTGGCCGGCGCCGACCTCGAGCACCTCGGCGTCCGGTGCGTGCGAGGCGGCCCAGCGCTCCAGCGTCGCCATCAGGATGCGCCGGGCGGCGCCGTGGTTCATGTCGTAGCGGATCTCGCGCAGGCCCATGGGGGCGCCAGGATATGTCGTTTCGGAGGTCGTCTCGATCAGGCGCGCTGGAACGCCGCCCTCGTCGCGCCCTGACTGACGCGGCGATGCGGCCGGCGCGCTCGCTTCACGCCGATCGCCGGCCGGCGCCGACGACCTGGTAGCCGAGCAGCCCGGGCGCGCGGCGCCCGAGCGCCTGCCAGGCGGGCTCCAGGCGGCGGACCAGCGGCCCCGCCGCGGCGGGTGCGTGGTTGCCCAGCGCGGGGACGATGGCGTGCAGCTCGACAGCGCGCAGCCCGGCCCCGGCGAGCAGATCGGCCAGGGCAGCGCGGGTGAACCAGCGCAGGTGGCTGGCGTCGAACGTGCCGCTGTCGGTCTGCGGCCAGCGCCCGCGCAGCAGCGTCAGGCGAGCCTGCCAGTGCGCCACGTTCGGCACGCTGACGAGCACCGCGCCGCCGGGCCGGCACCAGCCCGTCGCGCGCGCCAGGCCGGCCGCCGGATCGGCGAGGTGCTCGAGCACGTCGGCGAGCACGACGAGGTCGAAGGAGTCCGGCTCGAACGGCAGGTCGGGGTCCTCGAGCGCGCCCTGCGCGACGTGGTCGGCGACCTGCGCGGCCGCGCGCGCCGCGCTGACCGACAGCTCCAGGCCGGCGAGGTGGCCGGCGCGCGGCCGCAGCAGGGCGAGCAGCCCGCCCGACGCGCAGCCGACGTCGAGCACCCGCCCGCCGTCCGGCAGCAGGCGCTCGGCGTGCGCGGCGATCGCGCCGTTGCCGAACGTGGCGTAGGTCTGCGCCTTCGCCTCGTAGAGCTCCGCCAGCGCGGGATCGGCTGCCACTCTGCGAGCGTACCGGGGGTGCTCGCCGCCATCACCGACCTCATCCGCTCGGCCGGTTACGTCGGCCTCTTCGCGGTCGTCCTGGCCGAGAACCTGGTCCCGCCGATCCCGTCGGAGATCGTCCTGCCCTTCGCCGGCTGGGAGATCGCGCAGGGCGAGCTCGTGCTGCTGCCGGCGCTGCTGGCGTCGACGGCGGGCTCGGTCACCGGGGCGCTCATCCTGTACTGGATCGCCCGGCGCGGCGGGCGGGCCGCGATCCTCGCGACGCACCGCGTCAGCCGCGTCACCGCAGCCGACCTCGATCGCGTCGACGCCCGCTTTCGCCGCCACGGCGTCTGGCTCGTGCTCGCGGGGCGCTGCGTCCCGGGGCTGCGCTCGGTCATCTCGGTGCCCGCGGGGATGGCCCACATGCACCTTGGCCTGTTCGTCGCCCTGACCACGCTCGGCTCGGCGATCTGGAACAGCGTGCTGATCGGGGCCGGCATCGCGCTGGGCAGCCAGTTCGAGGAGGTCGGCACGATCGTCGGACCGCTGTCGACCGCGGTGGTGGCGCTGCTCGCGTTCGTCGCGCTCGTGGTGATCGTGCGGCTGCGCCGCCGGCGCGCGCCGTCATAGACTGCGCGCGATGCCGAGCCCCGTCCGACGCGCCGCCGGTCAGGCCCGCCGGGTCGTCCAGCAGGCGCGGCGCCTGAAGTCCCGCGTCGACGCCGTCGAGCACCTGCGCCGCACGCTGAACAACGCCGAGGGCACGGTCGCGCTGCAGGAGCGCGCGCAGGAGCGCATCGCCGACGGCACGCTCGTCATGGGCACCATGAGCTACTACGCGCCCAACGTCGTCAAGTACAAGGGCGACACCGGCCGCGTGATCATCGGCAACTTCGCCTCGGTCGCGCCGGACGCCGACTTCTACGTGGGCGGCCTGCACCGGGTCGAGTGGGTCTCGCTGTACGGCCTGCGCGCGATGCTCGAGCTGCCGGGCGCCTACGAGGACGGCTTCACGCACGGGCGCGGCGACATCGTCGTCGGCAGCGACACGTGGGTGACCAACGGCTGCACGGTGATGTCGGGTGTCACGATCGGCGACGGCGCCGTGGTCGGGACCAAGGCGGTGGTGGCCAAGGACGTGCGGCCCTACGCGATCGTCGTCGGCAACCCGGCGAAGGAGATCGGCCGGCGCTTCGGCGACGAGCAGGTCGAGGCGCTGCTGCGGATCAAGTGGTGGGACTGGCCGACCGAGCTCGTCAAGGCGCGCGTCGACGCGCTCTCCAGCCCGGATATCGACGCCTTCATCGCCGAGTTCGATCCCGGGCCGTAGCGGTGGCGGGTGCTGAGGCGGGCTCCGGCGTGGCCGTCGTCATCGTCAACTACGACGGCGAGCGGCTGCTGCCCGACTGCCTGGCCGCGCTGGCGGCCCAGACGCTGGCGCCGGCGCAGATCGTCGTCGCCGACAACGGCTCGCGCGACGGCTCGCTGGCGCTGCTGCGCGCGCACCATCCCGGCGTTGTGGTGGTGGCGCTGGGGCGCAACTTCGGCTTCGCCGGCGGCGCCAACCGCGGCGTGCGCGCGACGTCGGCGGCGTGGGTCTGCGTGCTGAACTCCGACGCGACGCCGGCGCCGGACTGGCTCGCGCAGCTCACCGCGGCGCCGCGCGACGTGCGCACGTGGGCGCTGGGCAGCGTGCTCGTCAGCGCCGCGACCGGCCGGATCGAGAGCGCCGGCGACCAGTACTCGGCGGCCGGCTACGCCTACAAGCTGCTGCGCGACCGGCCGCTGGAGGCGCTCCCCGCGGAGCCGTACGCGGTCTTCGCGGCTCCCGGCGCGGCGCCCGTGTTCCGGCGCGACGTCTTCGATGCGCTCGGCGGCTACGAGGAGCGCTTCTTTCTGTATTACGAGGACGTCGACCTCGCCTTCCGCGCGGTGCTGGCCGGCTGGCACGCCCTGCTGGTGCCGTCCGCGCGGGTCGTGCACCGGCTCGGCGCCACGACGCGGTCGCACGCCCGGGCGCGCTTCTACGTCGCCCGCAACAGCGCCTGGTGCGCGGTGCGCTGCCTGCCGCGGACGGGTGTGCGCTCCCTGGGACGGCGCTGGGCGCTGGAGCTGCGCACCAACCGGCCCCGCCGCCTGGTGGCCGTGGAGCTCGCCGGCCGGGCGGCCGGGCTGGCGGGACTGCCGCGCGCGCTGCGCGAGCGGCGGGCGATCCAGGCCGGCCGGACCGCGTCGCTGGAGCAGATCGAGGCGCTGCTGCGCGAGCCGGTTGTCATTGGCGCATCGGCGCTCGGCGTGGAATAGTCCGCCGCAGCCCACCCCGAAGCAAAGGATGTGCCGGATGCGCAGGCCACTCGTCCTCCTCACCGTCGCTGCGACCACCGCCGCGGCCGCCGTAGCGGTCCCGGCGCTGGCAGCGACGAAGTCCGTCAAGGTCGGTGACGACTTCTTCGTCCGCGACAGCGGGGTTCCCACCGTCACCGTCAAGAAGAACGACACGGTGAAGTGGAACTTCACCGGCGACAAGCCGCACAACGTCACCGTCACAAAGGGACCGGTGAAGTTCAAGTCCAAGACCATGAGCAGCGGCAGCTACCGCAAGAAGGTCAAGCGGGCCGGCCTCTACACGATCGTCTGCACGATCCACGACGGCCAGTCGATGAAGCTCCGCGTGAAGTCGAAGTAGCAGCGCTCGCGCGGCTTGCCGTGCCGTCCCGCTCATGGGCATCGCCGGGCCGGCGGCGGCCATGCCCCGGCCCGGCGAGGACGCCCGGCGGATGAGCGGATGGTGAGGTGCGCCTGGCCGCCGCCGCGGCCTACGCCGCGGCGCCCGCCGCCGGGCGCCGCCGCACGTACGCGAGGATCTCGCGCAGCAGGCGGCGCTCGACCAGCGCGGTGGCGCCGAGCGTGGTGATGACGTACAGGGCAAACAGCGCGAGCGCCACCGCCAGCGACGCCTCCTCGCCGAAGGCCAGGCGGATCGCCAGGATCAGCGCGACGGCGGGGGCGGAGGGCAGCAGCGCGCGGACGGTGTGGCGCAGGAAGCGAAAGTCGGGAAACAGGCGGCGCAGGTAGAACATCCGCACCGCGAAGTTCACGGCCTCGACGATCAGCGTGGCGATCGCCAGGCCGGCCAACCCCTCGATCGCCAGCATCGGCAGCGCGATCGCCAGGAAGGCGACGATCGCGATCGCCGCGGCGATCCCGACGGGCTTCGTCTCGGCGCGAGCACGGTAGAAGGCGTCCCAGTTGAAGCCGATCTGGTGCACGGCGACGGACACGCCGATCGCCTGCATGAGCCCGATGCCCGGGCGCCACTCCTCGCCGATGCCGAAGCGCACGATGTCCTCGGCGAACAGCGCCAGGCCGAGGCCGAACGGCGCGCCCCACATGAGCGCCAGGCGGTTGGACTTCACGAACGCCTCGTAGAGCAGCTCGGCACGATCCTTCACCGCGCAGATCGTCGGGTAGATCGTCTGCGTGATCGCCTGGTCGGCGCGGTCGGAGTACTGCGAGATCGTCGAGGCCAGCGCGATGATCCCGACGCCGGCGAGGCCGAGCTTGGCCTCCCCCACGATCAGCAGGCCCTGGCCGACGACGATCCCCGACGTGCCGGCGAAGAACAGCGGCCAGGAGAACGAGGCGTAGGAGCGCGCCGTGGCGCGGTCGAACGTCCAGCGGAAGCGGTACGGCGAGGCGCGCAGCGAGACGATCGCGCCCACCCACGCGCCGGCGACGACGCCGACGATCAGCGCCCAGTAGTTCCATCCGGCGACGAGCAGCGCGACGGCGATGACGAAGCCCGCGATCGGGTCGGTGATCTGCAGCTTGCGCTGGCGCGCGAAGTCCATCTCGCGGTAGAAGATCCACAGCGGCGCCTGGAGCGCCTGGGCGGGGACGACGAGCAGCGCGACGAGCGCGGGCGCGACGATCTCCTCGTTGCCCATGACGAGCGCCATCGCGGGCACGAGCACGAGGCCCGCCGCGAGCACGATCCCCGCGATCGACAGCTCGAACGTCATCGCCTTGCGAAACGCGAGCTCCTGGTCGGCCTCGTCCTGCTGGATGAACTTGTCGCCGATGCCGACCTGGCGCAGGAACATCAGCGTGTAGAGGACGACGAGGATGACGCCCCAAACGCCGTAGTCCGACGTCGTCAGGAACGCCGCGACGAGAAAGCCGCGGATCAGGTTCAGCGTGTTGACGCCGACGAGGAAGGCGGTGTTGATGATCGTGCCGCGCGCGGTGCGGATGCGCAGGCCGGTGCCGGCCTGCGGCCGGCCGGTGGGCGGCTGCGCCGGTGGCGGCGGCGGCTCGCCGGGCGTCGCGGTGACGCCGGGGGGCTGGGCGGCGTCCGGCGGCGGCTCGGGCGGGGTCGGGCTCATCGCCGGCTCCCGCGCCGGGCGACCGGGGTCAGCGGCGGCGGCGGCTCGGGCGGGGTCGGGCTCATCGCCGGCTCCCGCGCCGGGCGACCGGGGTCAGCGGCGGCGGCGGCTCGGGCGGGGTCGGGCTCATCGCCGGCTCCCGCGCCGGGCGACCGGGGTCAGCAGCGGCGGCGGCCCGCCGGGCAGGCCGAGCCCGCCGAGCGTCCCGCGCACCTGGCGCGGATCCTCGCGGCGTACGAGGCACAGCGCCGCGCCGGCGACCGCGTCGGCGAGCAGCAGCGCCGCGAGCGCGGCGCGCGCCGGCCGCGGCCACCAGCGGCCGGCGTAGCGCAGCATCGAGGCCACCCACTCGGCCCGCATCCGCGCCGGGTCGGCGTGCCCGGCGCGCGCCACGCTCGTCCCGTAGCCGTGGATGGCCGTCGCGGCGGGGATGATCTCGGCGCGGCGCCGTTGGCGAGCCAGGCGCGCGCAGAGGTCGCCGTCGTTGAAGAACAGCGCGAACTGCTCGTCGAACGGAGCGGGCTGCAGGTCCCGGCGCGCCGCCATGATGCACGCCGCCGCCGGGCAGAACACCGTCACGGGCGCGCGGGGCGGGCCGCCGGCCCAGAGATCCTCGTAGCGGCGATGGGCGAGGGCGCGGCCGCCGCGGCGCGCGTCGATCCGCCGGCCGACGCTCGTGAAGCCCAGCAGCGCACCGGCGAGGCGCAGGTCGCGGCGCGCGAAGAGCTGCGGGGTCCCGTCCGGATCGCGCAGCAGCGCCGCCGCGAGACCGACGGCGGGCTGCGCGTTCAGCCGTGCGCGCAGCGCCGCCGCGCAGCCGGGGTCCATGACGCAGTCGGGGTTGAGGATCAGGACATGGTCGCCGCGCGCGGCGGTGTACGCCACGTTCACGGCGGCGGCGAAGCCGGTGTTCGCGCCCATCTCCAGCAGCCTGATGCGCTCGTCGCGCAGCGCCCGCGCCCGCACGCGCCGCACGCTCGCGTCACGCGACGCGTTGTCGGCCAAGACCACCTCGACGTCGAGCCCCGGGCCCGCCTGCCCCAGCGCGCCGTCGAGGCAGGCGTCGATCTCCTCGGCGTGGTCGTAGGTGACGATCAGGATCGAGACGAGGGCGGGCGCTCTCACAGCGTCACGATACGGAGGCGGCGGCGGCGCCGACGCCCCGGCCTACGCGCGCGCCGGCGTGAGCAGCGGCGACCGCACGTCGACGAGGAGGTGCAGGACGATCGCCGGCAGCAGGCTCTCGCTGCTCAGCACGAGCGCGGCGAGGATGGCGCCGAGCAACGCGGCGCCGAGCACCCCCACCATCCCCTGATAGACGTGGGCCAGCGCGAAGACGACCGTGACGCCGGCCGCCGCCGGCAGCGGCGAGAGGCCGAACAGGCCGATCCCGAAGCCGACGCTCAACCCGTACAGGTCGAGGAGCGCCGCGGGATTCGACGATCGCGTCCGGCGCAGCCGCTGCGCCGCCCAGCGCCCGACCCAGGGCTCCCCGCCTCGGCCGCGCAATCAACCCGTGCTCGCGGATTCTGCGGCCGGTGCGCGCGGGCGGGTGTCGGCCTGCGCGGCGTCGTCTAGCCTGCGCGCCCCATGCCGATGCAGGACTTTCTCGCCGGAACGGCGCTGTTCGCGCTGCTGCTGGCGCTCGTCGGGGCGGCCACCGCGCTCGTCGTGCGGCGCCGGCTGACGCACCTCGATCGCCTCGAGCTGGCGCTGGCCAGCGTGGTGGTCGGGACCGGGGGGCTCATCGCGGTCCACCTCGTGCCGCTCATGCTGGGGATCCTCACGCGCGGGACCGTCGCCGCGGCGGCGGTGCTGGCCGTGGGGCTCGCCGCGCTCGTCAGGCCCGCCACGCCCGAGCCTGCACCCTCCCCCACCGACCGCCCCACGCCCCCCAGCAGCCAGGCCTCCTGGACGCTCGCCGCCCTCGCCGGCGGATTCGCCGCCGTGACCGCCCTCGCCGACCTCGGCCGCTGGGCCGGCGACGAGCTCGTCGGCGTCGACCCGCTGACGTTCCACCTGCCGAACGTCGGCCGCTGGATCCAGGACCACTCGATGTGGCAGATCGACCAGTTCGTCCCGCTGCTGGCGCACGGCAACTACCCCAACACCGGCGACGTCGTCCTGCTCAGCACGGTCCTGCCGTGGCACAACGACTTCCTCGTGCGCCTGCCGATCACGTTCTTCCTGGCGACGACGGCGGTCGCGGTCTTCGCCGTCGCCCGCGAGCTGCGCGCGCCCCTCGCCGCGTCCGCGCTCGCCGCCGCCACGCTCGTCTCGCTGCCCGTCGTGGGGATCGCGACGATCCCCCGCGCGCTGCCCGACACGCTCATGTGGACGACGTTCGCCTGCGGCGTCCTGTTCCTCCTGCGCCACGCGCGCTCGCAGCGGCGCTCGGACCTCGTCCTCGCCGGGATCGCGCTCGGCATCGCGGCCGGGACGAAGTGGTACGGGGTCAGCTCGGTCGCGGTCGTCGGGGTGATCTGGGTGGCCGCCCGGCTGCTCGCGGTCCGCGCCGCCCGGCGGCGGGCGGCAGGCGCCGCCGACGCGAGCACGAGCATCGCGCCCGCCCTCACCGACGCCGCCATCGTCGGCGGCCTCGCGCTCCTGGGCACGTTGCCCTGGCTGCTGCGCAACCTCCTGCTGTCCGACAACCCCGTCTTCCCGCTGAAGGTCTCCCCCTTCGGGATCACGCTCTTCGACGCGCCGCCCGACGTCATCCGCGACCAGGCCGGGTTCGCGATCGCCGACTACGCCGGCGACGCGGGCGTGCTGGGCCAGCTCGCGGGCGAGATGGTCGAGGGGCTCGGGGTCGCGCCGATCCTCTGCGGCCTGGCGCTCGTGCTCGCGCTCGGGCTGGCCCGGCGCCGCGGGGCCGCACCCGACGTCCGTGTCCTCGTGCTGGCCGCGACCCCCGTCGCGCTGGGGCTGCTGTACACCGTCACCCCGGCCACCGCGCTCGGACTGCGCGGCGACCCCTCGCTCGCGCACGCCAACACCCGGTACGCGGTGCCCGCACTGGTGATCGCGCTGCCGCTCGTGGCCTGGCTCGGCGGGCGCCTGCCGCGCCTTGCCGGCCTGCTGCTGGAGGCCGCGCTGGCCGCCGCCGCGCTGACCGGCGCCTATCGCGGCTACGAGGTCGCCGGGCTGCGCGACCTCGCGCTCGCCGCCGCCGGCCTCGCCGCGCTGGCCGCCGCCGCCTGGCTGCTCTGGCGCCTGCGGGCCCGCCGCGTCGTGCTGGCCGCCGCCGCCGTGGCCGCCGCGCTCGCCGGCCTCGCCGCCGCGCACCGGATCGAGGGAGCGATCAACGACGGCCGCTACCTCGGCATCGATCGCGCCGTCGACACGCTGCTGCGCGTCGCGCCGGCCGGCCAGCGCATCGGCCTGGCCGCCGACTGGTCGGTCGGCGGCCTCTCGCCGGTCTGGCCCGCCTTCGGCACGCGGATCGCCAACGACGTCGAGTACGTCGGCGAGTTCGTCGACGGGTTCCTCACGCCCTACCGCAGCGAGGCGGGCTTCCAGGAGGCGCTGCGCCACGGCGGCTTCGACGTGCTCGTGGTCGGCCGCGGCTTCTACCCGCCGCAGAACACCCCCGAGCAGCGCTGGGCGATGCACGCCGGCTGGCGCACGATCGGCCTCAGCCCGCGGCTGCGCGTGCTCGCGCCGCCCGCGCCGCCCGCGCCACCCCGCCCGGAGCCGGCGGGCCGGCAGCCCTAGGAGCGCGACGGCCGCGGCAGTCCCTCGATCAGGGCCGCCATCCGCGCCGTCTCGGCGTCGACGTCGGTGTTCGCCCGCACCCACGCGCGCGCCTGCGCGCCCGCCGATCGCCGCTGCTCCGGGTCCAGCGCGAGTGCCGCGCGCAGCCCCGCGGCGAGCGCGTCGGCGTCGCCCGGCGGGGCCAGGAACCCCCACGGCGCGAACACGCACTCCGGCAGGCCGACCTCGTCGCTGGCCACGACCAGCAGCTGCATCGCCATCGCCTCCTTGACGACGACCGGCATCGAGTCGCGGTCGCCATCGCGGGCGACGACGCAGGGCATCGCCAGCACGTCGGCGCCTTCGAGCTCGGCGCGCACGTCGGCGGGCATGCGGCGGCCGAGCAGCGCGACGCGCCCGTCGCCGGACTCGGCCTGCGCCTCGAGCTGCGCGCGCAGCGGGCCGTCGCCGACGATCCGCAGCGTCACGTCGGGCAGCTGCGCGACCGCCGCGAGCAGCACGTCGAAGCCCTTCTTCTCCACGAGGCGGCCGATCGCGAGCACGGTCCGGCCCTGCGGCAGCGGCGCCGTGCGCTCGAACGCCAAGACGTCGACGCCCATCACGATCTTGTGCAGGTTCGCCCGCGGGACGGTGCGGCGCAGGTACTCGACGTTGTAGTCGCAGCCGCTGAACACCGCGCCGGCCCGCTCGAGCTTCTCGCGCAGGTTGCGCGGCGTGAGGAAGATGTCGTAGGCGTGCGCGGTCACGCTGAACGTGCGGCCGGTCAGCGCGGCGAGGCGCATGGCATCCAGGGCGGCGCCGGCGGCGAAGTGCGCGTGCAGGTGCTCGTCGTCGCGCTCGATGATCCGCCGCGCACCCGGGGCCAGCGCGCGCAGCGGGCGCGCCCACTCCGCGCGGCGCCAGCGCCGGCGGCCGGCGAGGTCGCGCGCGCAGGCCAGCGGCCGGCGCCGCGCGAGCCAGAGCAGGTCGCGCACGCCGCGCGCGCGCTCGTCGTGCGCGAGGACGTGGACGTCGACGTCATCCGGCGCCTCCGAGTTGGGATGCGCGGGCGCCTGCCCGGCCTGCACGCGCACGTCGTGGCCGAGGCGGCGCAGCGCCTGCAGCTCGTTGACGACGAACGTCTCCGACAGCTCCGGCCACTGATCAAGGACGAACAGCAGCCGCATGATCGCCCGACTGTAGAGCCCGCGGGCCGATCGGCGTCGCCATCCGCCCGCCCCGGCGCCCCGCGAACCCGGCCGTGGGTGGCGGATTTCAGCGTCTCCGACGTCAGCCGCTGGCGCTAGCCTGCACGTACGTGTCCGGCGCAACTGTCACACCCACCGGTGTGCGCGAGGGAGATCTCGCCGCGCTCGCCGCGCTCTGCGCCGTCCGCGGGCCGTCCGTGCTGGCCTACTGCCGCCAGGTCGCGGGCGAGGCCGACGCCCCCGCCGCAGCCGCCGACGCGTTCGCCCGCTTCCGCGTCGCGGTCGTCGCGGCCGGCGACACGAACACGCTGAACCCCGAGGCGCTGCTGATCGGCGCCACGCGCACCTCCGCCGCCGCCCGCGCCCGCACCGGCGTGCAGGGCCACTGCGCCGCAGTGCCCGCGCTGCTCGCCGCGCGTGCCGAGCGGACGATCTCCATCGCCGACCTCGAGCGCCTCGAGGCCCATCTACAGGACTGCTGGGGCTGCCGGGCCCCCGTCGCGCGCTTCAAGGCCGCCGAGCGGGCCTACCGCGATCCGCCGGAGAAGACGATCGAGCCGGCGCTGGCGGCGCAGATCGTCGAGGCCCTCGTCGCGGCGGTCCCGCCCCCGGCGCCGCCCAAGGCTCCGGCCGCCTCGCCGAACGGCGCCGAAGCCCACGCCGACAGCGTTCCGGTCGCCGACGCCCACGTCACGCAGGCGTTCGCGATCGAGCAGCCGACCGAGCATTTCGCCGCGCCGGGCCCGGTCGAGGCCGATCCGGAATCCGCGCCCGAAGCCGATGCCGACGCCGCCGCGGCCGACCGGCCACGGCGCGCGCGCGCCCGGCGCGGGGCCGCCGCCGGAGCCGGAGCCGGAGCCGCCGCGCTGCTCGCGCGCCTGCGCCCCGGCTCCTCGGAGCGCGGCCCGCGCGAGCGGCCGGCGGCCCGCGAGCCGCGCGAGCCGGCCGAACCGCCGCCCCCGCTCGACGCCGCCGCCCGCCGTGAGCGCCGCGAGCGGGCGCGCCCGGGCCTGCGCCTCGGGCTCGTGCTGCCGATCATCCTCATCCTGCTCGCCCTGCTCGGGGCACTGTACGTCTCCGGCGTCTTCGGCGGAAACGACCCCGAGTCGAGCCCCGGCGTGTCCGCGCCCCTCGCCGAGCCCGACGCCGACAGCACCGAGCCCGAGCTCGTCGTCGTGCCCGGCGCCAAGGAGGCGAGCGCCGCGGCCGTCGAGCGGGCGAAGGCGCGCGAGCGCGGCGATTCCGTACCAGCGACGAAACAGCCGGCCACCGCGAAGGCCGGCAGCACCCGGGCATCGAGCCCGCCGCCCGCCGCTTCGCCACCGCCCCCGGCGGCCGCCTCCCCGCCGGCGGCGCCGGCCGTGAGCGCCAACCGCCCCGTCACGAGGCCGGCCCCGCAGCGCGACACGGACACGAGCGCCGAGCAGCAGATCGACGCCGGCAGCGGCGCGACCGGCGCCGAGCAGGTCCCGCCCGCGGCGGACGCGTCGGACGTTCCGGACCTCGCACCGCCGCTCGAGCCAGCCACGCCGTAGGAGCGACTGGCATGGGCGACCGCAGCGCGGACGCGCCCGCGACGCTCGAAGCCGAGATCCAGGCCGTCGGCCGCGCCCTGCACGGCGCGTTCCCCTCGCACCGCCGCCATCCGCTCAAGGCGCTCGACGACCGCGCGATGGATCTCGCGGCGCAGGACGACGAGCTGCGCGCGGCGCTCTTTCGCTTCGTCGACGTCGTCCCGGCGTGCCGCTCGCGAGATGACCTCGCGACGCACCTGACGGGCTTTCTCGACGAGGTCGGCGAGCGGCCGCCCTCGCTGCGCGCGGCGATGCGGATGGGCGACACGAAGGCCGGCCGAGCCGCGCTCGGCGCCGCCGGCGCGGCGGGCGTGCGCCACATGGCGCACCGCTTCATCGTCGGCGAGGACCCGCAGGCGGCGCTGCCCACGCTGCGCCGGCTGTGGCGCGACGGGATCGCCGCGTCCGTCGACCTGCTCGGCGAGGCGACGGTCACCGCCGCCGAGGCCGACCGCTACGCCGCGCGCTGCGACGCGGCGCTGCGCACGCTCGCCGGCGCCTACGACCGCCTCGACGAGGACCCGCTGCTCGAGCGCGACGCTATCGGCCCGCTGCCGCGCGCGAACCTGTCGGTGAAGGTGTCGGCGCTCACGCCGCTGCTGCGCCCCGAGGCTCCCGAGCGCGGCCAGCGCGACGCCGCGCCGCGCCTGCGAGCGCTGCTGCGGCGCGCGCACGAGCGCGGCGCGCACCTGCACATCGACATGGAGTCGCTGGACTCGCGCGAGGCGGTGCTCGAGCTCGTCCTCGACCTGCTTGCCGAGCCGCAGTTCGCCGCCGGGCCGAGCGCCGGCGTGGTCCTCCAGGCCTACCTGCGCGACTCGCAGCAGACGCTCGACACGATCCTCGAATGGGCGCAGCGCACGCCGCGCGCCCAGCCGCTCGTCGTGCGCCTGGTGAAGGGCGCCTACTGGGACCACGAGGTCGTCGAGGCGCGCCAGCACGGCTGGACCGTGCCGGTGTTCGAGCGCAAGGCCGACTGCGACGCGAACTTCGAGGCGCTCACGGCGCGGCTGCTCGAGGCGCGCCCGCTCGTGCGCGTCGCGATCGCTTCGCACAACCTGCGCTCGGTGGCCCACGCGGTCGCCCGCAACCGGAGGCTGCGCGCGGCTCCCGGCGACGTCGAGTTCCAGGTCCTGCGCGGCCTCGGCGACGACCTCGGTCACGCGCTGGCGGCCAGCGGCCTGCGCGTGCGGTCCTACTGCCCGGTCGGCGACCTCGTCGCGGGCATGGCCTACCTCGTGCGCCGCCTGCTCGAGAACACCGCCAACGACAGCTTCCTCGCTGACCAGGCGCACGGCGTGGCCCTCGAGCAGCTGCTGGCGGCGCCCGCGGCGACGGCGGCCTCATGAGATGACCGCCGCCGCGCTGCCGCCGTTTCGCAACGAGCCGGTGCTCGAGCTGCGCCGCGCGACGGAGCGGGCCAGGCTGGCGGTCGGCATGGGCGAGCTGCGCCTGCCGCTGCGCGTCCCGGTGTGGATCGGCCGCGCGCGCCGGGAGGGCGAGGAGATCGTGTCGACCGACCCGGGCCGGCCGGAGCGGGTCGTCGCGGTCGCGGCGAGCGCGTCCGCCGAGGAGGCCGGCGCCGCCGTCGTCACCGCGTGCGCGGCGTTCGGCGCCTGGGCCGCGACGCCGGTCGCCGAGCGGTCGGCCGCGCTGCTGCGCGCCGCGGCGTGGATGCGCGAGCGGCGTGCCGCCCTGGCCGCGCTGGCGCTGCGCGAGTGCGCCAAGCCCTGGCCCGAGGCCGACGCCGACGTCTGCGAGGCGATCGACTTCCTCGAGTTCTACGCCCGCGCGGCGATCGAGCTGCAGGGCGGCGACGGCCCCGCGCTGTTGCAGGTCCCCGGCGAGCGCAACGCGCTGCACTACGCGCCGCGCGGCGTGTGCGCGGTGATCGCGCCGTGGAACTTCCCGCTGGCGATCCCGACCGGGATGGCGGCCGCGGCGCTGGCGACCGGCAACACCGTCGTGCTCAAGCCCGCCGAGCAGGCGCCGGGCTGCGGGCTGCGCGTCGTCGAGGCGCTGCGCGCCGGCGGCGTTCCGGCGGACGCGATCGCGTTGCTGCCGGGCGCGGGCGAGGCCGGCGCCGCGCTGGCCGGCCATCCCGATGTCGCGACGATCGCCTTCACCGGCTCGGGCGCCGTCGGCCTCGAGCTGCTGCGCACGGCGGCGGAGGTGGCGCCGGGCGCGCGCCAGCTCACGCGCGTCGTGGCCGAGATGGGCGGCAAGAACTGCATCATCGTCGACACCGACGCCGATCTCGACGAGGCCATCCCGGCGATCGTCGCGTCGGCGTTCGCCTACGCGGGGCAGAAGTGCTCGGCCGCCGCGCGCGTGCTCGTCCACGCGTCCCTGCACGACGCGCTCGTCGAGCGCCTGGCGGGGGCCGTCGCCGGGCTGCAGGTCGGGGCGGCCGACGACTTCGGCACCGACGTGCCCGCGCTCGTCGAGCGCGAGGCTCAGGCGCGCGTGCGCCGCTACGCGGAGCTCGCCGCGCGGACCGGCGAGATCTCGACCGGGATGAGCGACGTGCCGGACGAGGGGTGGTACGTCGCGCCGATCGTGGCGACCGGGCTGCCGGCCGACTCGCCGCTGCTGCGCGAGGAGATCTTCGGGCCGCTGCTGACGGTCGAGCCCGTCCGCGACGTCGACGAGGCCTGCGACCGCGTCGACGCGCTGCCGGTCGCGCTCACGGGCGGGCTGTTCTCGCGCAACCCGCGCACGGTCGCCCACGTCATCGCCCGCTCGCCGGTCGGCAACCTCTACGTCAACCGCTCGACGACGGGCGCGATGGTCGGGCGCCAGCCCTTCGGCGGCAACCGCCTGTCGGGCACGGGGACGAAGGCGGGCGGGCCGGACTACCTGCTGTACTTCGTGGAGCCGCGCGTCGTGACCGAGAACACGGTCCGCCACGGGCTCGTCGTCTGAGGCGGCGCCCGGGCGGGTAGCGCAGCGCCATGTCCGCACTCCAGCACCTCTCCCGCGCCGCGGAGATCTCGTTCACCGTCGCGCGCCGCGCCGGAGAGCTCGCGCTGTCGGCGGTCCGGCAGGTCGCCGGCATGGTCTTCGACCGTGGCGCGCAGCGCAACACGCCGTCATCGACGTGGGCGCCGCCCCCGCCGGCCTCGACTCCACCGGCGTCCACCTCGCCGCGCCCGGCGCCGCCGCCCGCGACGGCGCCGACCCCTGAGCCGACCTCAGCCGCCGCGCCCGTCCCCACCCCGGCCGCTGCCGCCCATCCCGCCGCGCCCGAGACATCCGGCGACCACGTCTCCCGGGAGGCGGTCCTCGTCGCCGAGTCCGCCGATGCCGGTGCCGCCGACGGCGCCGGCCCCCAGATCCGTATCGGCGAGCCGTGGAAGGGCTATGGCGACCTGACCGCCAAGGAGGTCAACGACCGCCTGGCCGCCGCCAGCCCCGAGTCGCTGGCCGTGGCGCGCCTCTACGAGGCGTCGCACCGCAATCGCGTCACCGTGCTCAAGGAGATCGACCGCCGCCTGCACGCGGCGGACAGCTGAGTCCTACGACGACGACGACGCGCGCCGGCGCCGGCGGATGCCCAACGCCGCGCCGAGCGCGACCAGCGCGACCACGAAGCCGGTGAGCGCGGTCGCCAACCCCTCGGCGATCTTCAGTGTCGCGGACAGCCGCGACATCAACTCGCCGGGTCGCTCGCCCAAGGGGACGCTGACGTCGACGGTCGTCTCATACTCCCGGATGTTGGCGGCCTCCGCGCCTGCGTCCTCCGTCGAGCCGTCTCCGGTCGGCTTCACCGTGACTATCGGACGCAGCAGCAGGATGAGCGTATGCGAGCCGCCGACCTTCGGCGTGACATGCCACGACCAGCGCGCCGTGTCCGAGGTCAGCAGAGATCGCCGTACCCAATCGGACTCCGAGAGCTCGAACTCGCGGGGTGGCGCGGTCAGCCGCGCCTGCAGGGAGCACGACACGACAAACCCCCGGTCGTCGGCGGCCCCGCGACGACCGAGGATCCGGTCCGGCGGAGCCGAGCCATCCAACGTGACCGCCGCCCTGACGACCGATGACGTTCCGCGCGTCATGCGCCGGTTGGCCTCGTAGAGAATCCGGGCCTGCGCACCGGTTTGATCCAGGCGCTCACAGCGCCGGCGGAAGGCTTCCAGGTCCGCCGGCTTGGGCCCGATGGGTTCGATGTCCGGCTCGAACCCGCCGGAGTCAGCGGCGCCGCAGCCGGAGATCGCCGCGAGCCCCCCGACCGCGATCACCGCCACTACGATGGCGCGAAGCACGGCCAAGCGCTGCCAAGCGTCGCCGCTCGAGCTCCGCCTTAACACAAAAGGGAACGTTACCGGCGATGCGGTGTGACTGCGTCGGATCTAGGCAGTGAGTCGCGACGGACGAGGACACCGTCCGCTCACGCCCGGTATCACCGCCGCTCGGTGCGCGTCACGCCGCGCCCGTCGTGCCAGGCCTCGATCACGAGGAACTCGGGCGGGTCGGGCAGGGAGACGACCGACAGCTCGGTGATGTCGCAGCGAAACAGGTGCGCCGGCCCGGGCCGGCCCTTGCCCCCGAAGATCCGCACTCGCAGCTCCTCGTCGAGCGACTCCCCCACCCGTCCGGCCAGCTTCGCGTCGCCGCGCCAGCCGGCGTCGGGATCGGGCGAGCCGCTGTGCAGCGCGAAGCGCGGGTCGCGCTGCAGGTCGCGCGCCTTCAGCGACTGCCACATGCTGCCCAGCCAGAGCTCGCCTTCGGCGAAGATCACCTCGCTGCCGCTGATCCGCGGCGAGCCGTCGCGGCGCAGCGTCGCGAGCGTCATGTGCACGAACGCGTCGAGGAACTCGCGCGCGAGCGCGGTCAGCTCGGGGGCCTCGGCCTCGATCGCACTCCAGGACGCCACATCGCGGAGCGTACGTGCAGCGGCGCGGCAGCGTCTCCAATCCAGCGGCGCATCGCCCCCTTTCGGCGACACGACGGGCCGCCGCCGTACGTCAGCCGCGCGCGCCGTTGCAGCTCGCCAGGAAGCGCTCGTGCAGCCGCGTGTCGCCCCCGAGCTCGGGGTGAAACGCCACCGCGAGCACGTCGCCCTGCCGCGCCGCGACCGCATGCCCGTCGACCGACGCCAGGATCTCGACGTCCTCCCCGTGCGCGGCGATCCACGGCGCGCGGATGAACACCGCCCGCAGCGGCGGCCCGCCGAGCTCGCCGATCGAGAGGTCGGCCTCGAAGGACCGCACCTGGCGGCCGAACGCGTTGCGCCGCGCCTCGATGTCCATCATCCCCAGATGCGAGCGGTCGAGCATGATCAGCCCCGCGCACGTGCCGAACACCGGCCGATCGAACCCCCGCAGCGGCTCGGCCAACCCCTCGCGCTCGATCCCCAGCGTCATCGTCGTCGACTCCCCGCCGGGGATGACCAGGCCGTCGAGCCCGTCCAGATCCTCCGGCACGCGCACCTCGCGCACCTCGGCCCGCAGCCCGCGCAGCATGCGGGCATGCGCAGCGAAGCCACCCTGCAGGGCGAGCACGCCGATGAGCGCCACGTAGTGCTCCGTCTCGCGCTACCAGCCGCGCCGGGCGAGCAGCTGATCGTCGCCGAGCCCGCGGGACTCCAGCGAGTCCATCGCGCCGCCGAGCCCCTCGGAGGCCCGCGCGACGCGCGCCGGGTCGGCGAAGTGCGTGCACGCCTCGACGATCGCCCGCGCGCGGCGTTCCGGATCGGACGACTTGAAGATCCCCGAGCCGACGAACAGGCCCTCGGCGCCGAGCTGCATCATCAGCGAGGCATCGGCGGGCGTCGCGATGCCGCCGGCGCAGAACAGCACGACCGGCAGGCCGCCCTCGTGGGCGACGGCGCGGACGAGGTCCAGCGGCGCTCCGAGATCCTTGGCGGCGGTCGGCAGCTCGGTCTCGTCGAGCGTGCCGAGGCGGCGGATCTCCGAGCGGATCGAGCGCATGTGGCGCACGGCCTCGACGATGTCGCCGGTGCCGGCCTCGCCCTTGGAGCGGATCATCGCCGCGCCCTCGCCGATGCGCCGCAGCGCCTCGCCGAGGGTCGTCGCGCCGCAGACGAAGGGTACCGAGAAGTCCCACTTGTCGACGTGGTTGTGCTCGTCGGCCGGGGTCAGCACCTCGGACTCGTCGATGTAGTCGACCTCCAGCGCCTCGAGCACCTGCGCCTCGGCGATGTGGCCGATGCGGGCCTTCGCCATCACGGGGATCGTCACGGCGGTCTGGATCGACTTGATCATCGCCGGGTCGGACATGCGCGCCACCCCGCCGTCACGGCGGATGTCGGCGGGCACGCGCTCGAGCGCCATGACCGCCACAGCGCCCGCGGCCTCGGCGATCTGCGCCTGCTCGGCGTCGACGACGTCCATGATCACCCCGCCCTTGAGCATCTCCGCCAGGCCGGCCTTGACACGGAAGGTGGCTTCGTCACGCACGAGGCCGATTCTAGCCGTCCCACTCGCTCGCCCCGCCCGGCGCCAGCATGTCGGCGGACCGTGCTCAGCCCGGCTTGCTGGCCACGAGGTACGCCACCGCCGACCGCCGCAGACGGTCGCCTGCCTCGACCGCGCGGCGCAGATGCGCGACGAACTCGTCCTGCTCGGCCGCCGTCAGCGCCGCGGCGATGCTCTCGCGCGCGGTCGGCGCCAGCGGGTTGGGGGCGCTGTCGAGCAGCGCGTCGATGTTGATCGCGTCCATCTCGGCATGCGCCTCGACGTCGATGTGACATTCCAGGTGGATGCGCGAGAAGCCGGCCGCCTCGGCGAAGCGGACGAGGTCGCGGTCGTCGAAGTCGAGCATCGTCGCAGCCGCCGGGTCGGAGATCTCGCGGTAGCGGCGCTTGACCTTGTCGGCGAGCGCGCTCACCGCGCGCACGTCGTAGCCCCAGTAGCGATCGGGCGGCTCGGGGAACATCAGGGAGTTGATCGGCTCGAACAGCGAGAGCCGCCCGCCTGGGCGCAGCACGCGGTGCATCGCCTCGAACGCCGCCGCCCGGTCGGCGACGTAGATGAGCACCGAGCGCGTCGTCAGGACGTCGACCGACCCGTCGGCGATCGCGGCGAGATCCTCGGCCTGCGTGGAGACGAACCGCGCGCGCGAGAGCAGGCCCCGCTCGGCGACCGCCTCGTGGGCGTGCGCGAGCAGGGCGTCGGAGATGTCCGAGAAGATCACGATGCCCTGCGCGCCCACCCGCGCCAGGGCCGCCAGGCCGATCAGGCCGTCGCCCGTGCCGACGTCGAGCAGCGTCGCGCCCTCCAGCGGCTCGGCGGAGGCGAGCACGCGCCCGCGGATCGGCCCGAGGATGTCGACGATCGCCGCGCGCTGGCGCTCGTCGCCGGCGTCGCGGCGCTCGCGCAGCCAGCGCGACCACTGATCGGGCTCCACCGCCATGCCACCAGCATGCCAGCGCGGGCCACGCGACCGCCGCCCGGCGAGGCACCCGCCGCGCGGCCCGGCGCGCGAGCTACTTGAGCTTGAAGGCCTTGATCCGGTCGGCGTAGTCGTCGGCGTCGCGGGCGTAGACGCCGTACGCGAGGGCCTGGACCATGCTGAGCAGCGCGGTGTGCGAGCGCACGTAGGCCGGGCTGTTGGACGAGTAGTACAGGCGGATCTGAGCGAGCTTGGCGACCTCGGACAGGGTCGCGTCGGTGATCGCCATCGTGCGCGCCTTGCGGTGGCGGGCGAGCTTCATCGCGCGCACGACGAGCGGGTGCGGCCGGCCGGCCGACAGCCCGATGACGAGCGTCTCGTCGTCGATCCGGCTCAGGCGCCCGAGCGCCTCCTGCGAGGGGCTCGCCACGATCTCGGCGCGCAGGTCGAGCAGCATCAGCAGGTGACGCAGGTAGGAGGCGAAGAACGCCATCTGGTCGGTGCCGGCGACGAGCAGGCGCGGCGTCGTGGCGATCGCCTCGACGGCGGCCTCGATCTCGCTGCGGGAGACCCTGCGGGCGGTGTCCTCGACGTTGACGTGATCGGCCGCGAGCATCGTCTCGAACTCGTTCTGGTCCAGCGAGAAGAGCGGCGCGACGTGGCTGGGCCCGTTGCTGATCGGCGCGGTGGCGTGACGGCGGCGGTACTCCTCGCGGGCGGAGTGCTGCAGCTCGGGGTAGCCCTCGAAGCCGAGCGCCTGCGAGAAGCGCACGACCGTGCTCGAGGAGGTGTTCGCGCGGCGGGCGAGCTCCTCGGCGGTCTGGAAGGCGACTTCGTCGAGGTGGTCGACGATGTACTGGGCGACGTCCTTCTGCGAGCGCGAGAAGTCGTCGAAGCGGGCTTGGATGTACGTGGACAGCGACTCGGGGGTCGCCGCTTGAGTGGCAGATCGCTTCATGGACGATGGCCTGTTTCGACGGCCTGCGCCCCATCTCCTTTGCGCCGCCGCGAACTGCGTGCGAACGCGGCGGTCAACCCGGAGCTACCGAATCTCGCGGCGCCCCGCCGCCAGGAGCCTTCGCCGGCGCGGATCGGCCTCACTTCGAGGGACCCGCCCTGCGGCCGCTCGGCCGATCCACGCTGACTCGACGCCTGGCGCCGGGCCATCCACGCTCTCCGGGACCTCCGGGTTAACGAGACGCGCCCGGCGGGGTCACACCGGGCGCGTGAAGCCGAGAGGGGAGGGGCGGCGGGGGATATGGACCGAACCAACTCTCGGCGGGTTCGAAGACAAGGGTTCCCTGGTGTGCGGAGCCCAAACATGGATTGATCATCAAGACACCCCGGCGCTCGATTCGAAGCGGCGCAGCTGCGGCCGCGGCCCCTCGGGCACCGTGTAGAACGCGCGCCCGTCGCGGGTCAGCGCCAGCGCCTCGCCCTGCCCCTCGCGCAGTAGGTCGGCGTCGGCGACGCACGGACGCCGGCGCAGCGCGGCGGCGATCGTCTCCCCCGCCCGCCGCCGCCAGGCGAACGCGCGGTCGTACGTGCGCAGCACGATCGTGCGCCCGTCGGCGGAGACGTCCCCGGCGGTCACGGCCTCGCCCTCGTCGAGCCGCAGCGTGCCGGTCCGCCGCAGCGTCGTGACCGCGCGGGAGGACGGCCGCCGCGCGACGTAGATGCCGCCGGGCGGGCCGAAGCTCTTGGAGACGATGACGAGCGAGCCGTCGGAGCGGTCGAACAGCAGCGCCTCCGCGTCGCGCGCGCCGTCGGGGTAGCGCAGCTCGTAGCGCGCCGTGGGCGCGATCGCGGTCGCGCCCGCGGGCGGCTCGCGCAGCCTGATCACGGCGACCGACGCGCGCGCGGCGAGGTTGTCGCCGATGTCGCCGACGAGCAGCGTGCCCGTGCGACCCGTGGCGAGGTCCTCCCAGTCGACGTTCTGCACCCCGGTGACCGTCACCTCGGCGCGCGGCCGTCCCGCCGTCGTGAAGGCGAACAGCGCCGCCGGGTTGCCCGAGTCGTTCAGGCTCCACAGGACATCGCGGCGCGTCGCCGACAGCACGAGCCCTGACAGCTCCGTCGCCCCGGGCGCGGCCACCCGCCCCGTGACGCGCACCCGCAGCCGGCCCTCGCAGAGCGCCGGTGCACGCGTGGCTGCGGCCGCGGCCTTCGGCGCCGCCGCCGTCCGGCTGCCCGCCGCCGCGCCCGGCCCGCCGTCGTCGCCACCGCAGCCGGGCCCGGCTGCGAGGAGTGCGGCGACCGCCACTGCGGTCGCCGCCACCGCCGGGCGCCGGGCGATCAGCTCAGATCCCCAGGCGCTTCACGGTCTCGCGAGCGCGCTTGACGCGCTGGTCCTTCTCGGCGTGCGACTCGGGCATCCCGGTCATCTCGATGAGCGACAGCACGTCGCGGCCGAGTTGCTCCTGCATCGCCAGCGCGCCTTCCGCAACCTCGATGAGCTGTTCACGGGTCAGCGAATCGGCCCTGTCTCCAACCATCCTGCGCAGAAAGAAGCCCATCTGATGACCTGCCTAGCTCGGATTGCACGGTCGTGCCCCTGATTATGCCGAGCCACACGAGCGGCGGGCGCGCGAGGTACCGTCCCGCCTGCGGGGCAGTAGCTCAGTTGGTCAGAGCAGCCGACTCATAATCGGTTAGACGGAGGTTCGAGTCCTCCCTGCCCCATCGCCGCACCACGCGCGCGCCGGCGCGCGCCATGTCCTCCAGCGCGCGCTCGCCATCGCCCGGCTCGACGTCGACCGCGGCGGTCGCGTCGCGCAGGACCGTGACCTCGAAGCCGGCGTCGAGCGCGTGCAGGACCGTGGCCTTCACGCAGTCGTCCGTCGCCAGCCCGCCGACGACGACGTGCGCGATGCCGGCCTCGCGCAGCAGCTCCGCCAGGCCGGTGGCGTCGAAGCCCGAGTAGGCGTCCGGCGCAACCGTGGTCGCCTTGTCGACGACCGGGCCGGGCAGCGCGGCGATCGCGGGATGCAGCTCGGCGCCGTGGGTGCCGGCGACGCAGTGCGGCGGCCACGTCCCGCCCTGCGCGGCGAACGAGCAGTGCCGGGCGGGGTGCGCGTCGCGCGTCTTGACGACGAGCGCGACCGCGCTGGCGGCGCGGACGAGCGGTGCGACGACGGCGTCGCCCCCGGCCACCCCCAGCGCCCCGCCGGGCAGGAAGTCGTGCTGGACGTCGACGGCGATCAGCGCGGTCTCGCGGTGCACCGCGGCCCGCCCGGCTGCATCGAACGGCGCGGGATCGTCGCGATCGTCGTCGTCGTCCGCGCCGGCCTGCGCCAGCCGCTCGCGCAGCGCGAGCAGCCGCGGCGAGCGCTGCAACGGCGCCGGTCGCGCCGCGCGCGTGCGGGCACGCTCGGCCGCGGCGTGCACGCGATCGGCCGCGAGATCCGGCGCCGCCGCCGTGCGGGCGCCGTCGCGCATGACCTCGACGAGCAGCGCCGCGCCCACGACCGCCTCGTCGGCGAGATGCAGGGCGTGGGTGCCGTCGGCGCGCCGGGTGACCTGGTGTGCGCCCGGATCGTTCACCTTCCCGGGCGAGAGCTTCATCGTGTAGCGCAGCGCCGGATCGTCCTCGGCGGGCTGCTCGGAGAGCTTGTAGACCGCGCTCAGCGGCTCGCCTCCGCGCAGCTGCGACCCCACGCCGAACGCGTCCGCCGGCACCCCGGCCGCGACCAGTCCGGCGATCCGCTCCGCGTCGAGGTCGCCGGTGAGGATGATCTGCGTGTCCGTCAGCCCGGCGGCGTCGAGCCGCTCGCGCGCGGCCGTGGCGAGCGCCGCGTGGTCGCCGGAGTCGATCCGGATCGCCTTCAGGCGCGCGCCGGTCAGCCGCTGGGCGCGGATCGCGCGGCGCACCCCGGCGAGCGTGTCGTACGTGTCGACGAGCAGCGTCGCGCCGCCGGGCCGTGCCCGGAGCTGATCGCAGAAGACCTCGAGCTCGCCGTCGCGCCCGCGGGCCATGACCTTCGCGTGCGCCATCGTGCCGGTCGCCGGGATGCCGAGATCGCGCGCGGCGGCCGTCGTGGCGGTGCCGGCGAACCCGGCGAGGTACGCGGCGCGGGCGGCGCTGTGCGCGGGGTCCAGGCCGTCGAGCCGGCGCATCGAGAAGTCCCACACCGGCCGGCCCGCGGCGGCGCGCACGATCTGCGTCGCGTTCGTCGCGATGCGCACCGGGTAGTTCGTCGCCGCCAGCAGCGGCGGCTCGACGAGCGTCGCCTCCAGGCGCGTCGCGGTCAGGCGCAGCAGCGGCGTCACGGCGGGCACGATCGTGCCCTCGCGGATCGCCGCGACGCTGCCCCGGAAGCGCAGGCCGCGCAGGCGCTCGAGCACCGGCGCGTCGAACGTCTCGCGATCGTGCTCGGCCAGCCAGCGCAGGTCGGCCTCGGTGAAGCGCATCCCCTCCAGGAAGGCCAGCACCTCCTGCACGCCGGCGACGGTCAGCGCCCGGTCGCTGCGGGCCGACAGCTCGAAGATGACGACGTCGTCCGCCGTCCCCTCGTGGACGTAGTCGGCCGCCATCGTCAGGCAGTACAGATCGGTGAGGAGCGCGTCGTGCGGGGTCACGGATTTATGGGCGGATCGACCAGAACTCGCCCGGCGAAGGATACCACCCGGCCTCATGCCGCCTCCGGGCGCCGCCCCCGCCCTGGCGCTACTTCACGCGCTCGACGGCGCGGGCGAGCTCGCCGACGGAGAACACGCCCTCGAAGCGCGCCGCGACCTTGCCGCGACGGTCGATGACGAACGCCCACGGCTCGCTCGGCAGCCGCCAGGCCCGGATCGGCTGGCGGTAGGGCTTGCCGGGATCGTTGTCCTGGTAGATCTCCTGGTGCACGAACGTCACGCCCTTGCCGTTCTGGGCGCGGACCTGTTCGGCGATGTCGACGACCGGCCCGCACGTGCGCGACTGGCAGAGCGCCGGTGTCGCGAACACCAGCACGACGGGCTTCTTGCCGACGACGTCGGCGAAGTCCTTGTCGAGCATCTTGGCCGCCGGCGGGATCCGCGTCGAGAGCTTCGTCAGGTCGCCGCCGACGTCGGCGCCGGTCTGCGTGTGGACCTTGATCGCGCGCTGGCCGACCGCGGGCGGCCCCTTCTGCTCGCCGATCGGCAGCGCCCCGACCGCCTCGGCGACGACGAGCCGCCCATCGAGGCGCACGAGGCCGATCGCGATGTGCGGCCCGCGCGAGCTGTAGACGGCGTCGGCGACGTAGAACGTGTCGCCGCTGGCGAGGTCGGCGTCGGTCTGCGCGCTGCGGTAGCGCGTGTCGACGGCGAGCGACTCCTTGCGCGCGGCGAACGGTCCGCGCAGCTGCGACCCGTCGGGCTTGGCGGTGTACACCGCGACCGCGGAGACGTCGATCTGCTTGTTGGCGCGATCGACGATCACGAAGCCGAGCCGGTTGCGGCCGGGCCGCTGGCCCTTGGCGCTCGAGGGGCTGAGGATCGCGCCGTGCGGCAGATCGGCGATGAGCTCGGTGAGCGACTTGCCGTGCGCGGACGGGAAGTCGGCGGGCGCGGCGGCGGGCGGTTGCGCGGGAGCGGGCGCCGCCCCGCCGTCATCGTCCGAACCGCACGCCGACAGCGCGACGGCCGCCGCCAGCAGAAGGAGGAGCAGGCGAGGCATCGAAGCGGATGCTAGTGGTCGCCCCCGCAGCCACGCGCCGTGTCAGGCGGCCGCCGAACCCGACCCGTGAGCCCGGGGCCGACGACGGCGCTCGCATGATTGGATAGCCCGATGCAACAGCCGCGAGCAGCGATCGTGACCGGTGCCTCGAGCGGCATCGGGCTCGCCGTCGCGCGGATGCTCGGCGAGCGCGGCCACGCCGTGACGCTCGTCGCCCGCCGCCGGGAGAAGCTCGACGCCGCCTACGCGCAGCTGCGCGACGAGGGGCTTGCGGTGCAGCGCGTCGCCGCGAACGTCGGCGACGAGGCCGACGTGGTCCGCGCCGTCGCGGCGCATCGCGATGCCTACGGGCGCCTCGACGTGCTCGTCAACAACGCCGGGGTCGGCATCGGCTCGCCGATCGGCGAGCTCACGACGAAGCACATGGACGTCCAGCTCGCCACGAACCTGCGCTCGATCCCGCTGTTCTATCGCGAGTCGCTGGCGATGCTGACCGCGGCCGGCGCCGAGCACCGCAACGCCGTCGTCGTCAACACCGCCTCGATCGCCGGCAAGCAGGGTCAGGCCTGGCTGAGCATCTACTCGGCGACGAAGTTCGGCATCGTCGGCTTCACGCAGGCGATGAACCAGGAGCTCAGCGGGCTGGGCATCAAGTCGACGGCGCTGTGCCCCGGCTTCGTCGACACGGCGATGGCCGACTTCGTCAAGGACCAGATCGCGGCTGGCGAGATGATCCAGACGTCGGACATCGTCGCCGCCGTCGCGATGCTGCTGTCGCTCACGCCGGGCTGCGTCGTCCCCGAGATCGTCTTCGAGCGACCCGGCGGCGGCTCGCTCACGTAGCCTGCGCACCGGTCGTCATGGGCGGGCGACCGGCGGGCCAGGCGTCCGGCGTCAGCGCGTGAGCTGCGCCTCGGCGGCGTCGAAGTCGAACTCGCCCCCGGCGAGCGGCGCGTCCGGCTCGGTGGCCGGCTGCGTACCGAAGTCGTCCGGCAGGACCAGCGTCTCATCGAAGAGCCAGTCGATCCCGAGGTCGTCGGCCTCGCGGCTGCGGCGACTGCGGGCGGCCGACTTGTGCTCGTCGATCGCCTCGCTGAGGTCGAGGTGCCCGCCCGTGATGCGCAGGCGGCGCTTGCGGCGCGGCGCCGCCTCCGGTACCTCCTCGACCTCGACCGCGGGCGGCTGCGCGGCGGCGATCTCGGCCTCCTGGCGGCGCGCTTCGACGATCGCCTGGTGCTCGGCGATCGCGTCGGAGAGCACGTTGGGCAGCGGCTGGAGGCTGGCCTCGATCTCCTCGCAGAGGATCTGGACCTCGTACTCGGTCGCCTCGCGGATGATGTGGCGCCCGTAGACGCCGGTGAACTTGTCCCAGGCCTCGGGGAACGTGCAGCACGACGTGCGGCCGCCCTCGCGGTGCGCCACCATCATCGGGCAGGCGCCCTGGCCGGCGGCGGCGAACGCGCCGGTGATCACGGTGTTGTTGGCGAGACCATGCAGCATCGCCTTGCGAGTCCGCTCGGGCAGGACGTCGATGGACCGTCGAAGTTCTGCACGGGCTTGTTCGCGGGGCGTTGCCATAGGGTTCTCTCCTGTCGTCGGGACTCGGCCACCGTATGGCAGCCCGTCTTGTACGGCAACCGAACTCCTTGGCCTGAAAGGGATCTTGCAGACGTGAAGCTCGGCGTACATATCGGGTACTGGGGTTTGGGGCTGTCGTCCGACGACCAGCGCGAGATCGTCCAGGCGGCCGAGCGGCTGGGCTATGACTCCGTCTGGGCAGCCGAGGCGTACGGCTCGGACGCCGCCACGATCCTCGGCTGGCTGGCGGGCCTGACGTCGACGATCAAGCTCGGCTCGGCGATCTTCCAGATGCCGGCGCGCAGCCCGGCGATGACGGCGATGACCGCCGCCACGATCGACCAGCTCTCCGGCGGCCGGATGCTGCTGGGGATCGGCTCCTCCGGACCGCAGGTCGCCGAGGGCTGGCACGGCCAGCGCTTCGCGCGCCAGATGCAGCGCACGCGCGAGTACGTCGCGATCGTGCGCATGGCGCTCGCCCGGGAGCGGCTGGTGTTCGAGGGCGAGACGCTGACGCTGCCGCTGCCCGACGGCCCCGGCAAGGCGCTGAAGCTCACGATCGCGCCGGTCCAGGCGCAGATCCCGATCTACCTCGCCGCGATCGGGCCCAACAACACCCGCCTCGCCGGCGAGATCGCCGACGGCTGGATCCCCACGCTCTTCTCGCCCGAGCACGTCGCGGAGTTCCGCCCGCTGCTCGAGGAGGGCGCGGCGCGCAGCGGGCGCTCGCTGGAGGACTTCGACGTCGCGCCGCAGGTCAACGTCTTCGTCACCGACGACCTCGCCGCCGCCCGCGACGCGATGCGCCCGTTCATCGCCCTCTACATCGGCGGCATGGGGTCGCGCGAGAAGAACTTCTACAACGCGCTCGTGCAGCGCTACGGGTTCGAGGACGAGGCCCGTGACGTCCAGGACCTCTACCTCGACGGCAAGCGCACCGAGGCGATGGCGCGCCTGTCCGACGAGCTCATTGACACGGTCTCGCTGTGCGGGCCGCCGGATCATGTCCGCGAGCGCCTGGCGGTCTACCGCGACGCCGGGGTCGGCACGCTCGGCGTCAGCCCGCTGGCGTTCACGAAGGGCGATCGCCTCGAGCAGCTGCGCCTCGTCGCGGAGCTGGCGGCCTGACGTCCCACCGGATCCTGCTCGGCGCGTTCGGCGACCCCGGGCACGCGTTCCCGATGATCGCGCTCGGGCGCGAGCTCAGCCGCCGCGGGCACGCCGTCACACTGCAGACCTGGCGGCGCTGGCAGGCGGACGTCGAGCGCGAGGGGATGACGTTCGCGGCCGCCCCGGAGTACCACGTCTTCCCCACGCGCGAGCGGCCGCTGACGCCCTACCAGGCGGTCGAGCGCGCGACGCGGGAGACCATCGCGCTCGTGCGCGAGGCGGCGCCCGCGGTCGTCATCGCCGACATCCTCACGCTCGCGCCCGCGCTGGCCGGCGAGCTCGAGGGCGTCCCGGTCGGAACGCTCATCCCCCACCTCGATCCGCGGATGCCGCCGGGCAGCGCTCCCTACTCCTGCGGCGCGCGCCTGCCGCGCACCCGCGCCGGTCGCGCGCTCTGGCGCGGCGCCGACCCGCTGCTGCGCCACGGGCTGGCGCTCGGGCGCGCGCAGCTCAACGAGACGCGCCGGCGCCTCGGGCTGCCGGCGCTGGAGCGCGTCCACGGCGGCATCAGCGAGGCGCTGGCGCTCGTCGCGACGTTTCCCCAGCTTGAGTACCCGCGCGGGTGGCGGCCCGGCACCCACGTCGTCGGCCCGCTGATGTGGGAGCCGCCGGCACCCGACGTCGATCTGCCGCCGGGCACCGACCCGCTGGTGCTGATCGCCCCCTCGACCTCGCAGGATCCGGGCCAGACGCTGCTGCGCGGCGCCCTCGCCGGCCTGGCCGGCCTGCCCGTGCGCCTGCTCGCGTCCGCCAACCGGCTGATCCCGGACGGGCTGGCGGTGCCGCCCAACGCCCGACTCGTCGACTGGGTCTCCTACGCGCGCGCGATGCCGCGGTGCGCGCTCGTCGTCTGCCACGGCGGCCACGGCACCGTCGCGCGAGCGCTGGCCAGCGGCTGCGCCGTCGTGATCGTCCCGGCTGCCGGTGACATGAACGAGACCGCGGCCCGCGTCGACTGGGCGGGCGTCGGCGTGCGGCTGCCGGGCCGCCTCGTCGGCGCGCGCGGGCTGCGACTCGCCGTCGGGCGCGCTTTGGCACAGCCACGCTTGCGCGCGGGGGCCGGCGGGCTGCAGGCCTGGGCCGCGCGCCACGACGGGCCGGCGCGCGCCGCCGAGCTCGTCGAGCGGTTCGCCGCGGCCGGCCGGTGAATACCGGTGCTAGTGCACCATCCGCAAGTTCTGCGGGTTTTCCCGGCGCCCGATCCGTGCCTGACGGCCGCCGGCGCCCGCTCCCGTGCCACCAGCACGAAGGCGGGTCACCGGCGACCGTCAGATCACGGCCGGGCATCCGGGAAAACCTCACCGAACTTCCGGCCGGGTGCACTAGGAGTGCGTCGTGCGGGCGATCAGCGTGCCGGTCGTGCGCCGGACACCGCTGCGCCCGCTGCCGTCGGTCGTGACGGCGTAGGCGCGGACGAGCATCCGGCCGGTCCGATTGAGCAGGACGCGGTCGGCCTTCGCCAGCGCGATGGTCAGCGTGCGCGTCCTGCCCGACGCCAGGGTGAAGTTGCGCCGGCCGAGCCGCCGCTCGCGGCGCAGGGCCTTGACCTTCGAGCGCGCGTTGGGCCGGCTGAAGATCGTCACCGTACCGCTGCAGCGGGGGGCCTGGCGCGGGCAGGACACCGTCACGAGGACGATCGACGGGCGCCGCAGGCGCGGGCTGGACATGCCGAGTTGGGGCGTGCCCGCTGGGGTGCCCGTGGACCCGGTGGCGGCGGGCGCCGCGGCGTCCGGCGGGGCCGCGCCCGCGCCGCCGATGCCCGGCGACCCGGTCGCGCTGCCGGCGTCCGCCACCGGCGACGCCGGCCCTGGCGGCGGCGGGTCGTCGTCGACGACGGTGGCGCCGGCGCTCGCGCGGCCCAGGGCCGCAAACTGCGGATCGGCGATCCGCAGCTCGAAGCGCTCGTCGGGTTCGTCGGCGGCGTCGTCGAGCAGCGCCACGCCCACGCCGGCCGTCGTGGCGCCCGCGGGGATGACGACCCGGCCGCTGCGCGCCGTGTAGTCCTCGCCCGCGACCGCGCCCCCGTCGGCCGTGGCGTACGCCACCGAGACGTCGCGCCCGCTCGGGGCGCTCAGGGAGACGGTGAACGTGGCGGTGGCGCCCTCGGTGGCCGCGGGAGCGTCGGCGACGCCGATCGCCGGCGGCGGGTCGTCGTCGAGGATCGTGGCGAGCCCGCTCCCCGCGGCGATCTCGGGCGAGCCCGACAGGAGGAGGCGAAACGACTCCGCCGCCTCGTCGAGCCGGTCGCCCGCGACGGTGACCGGCACCGTCTGGACCTGCGTGCCGCCGAGCGGCAGGCTGCCGAAGAACAGGTCGCCGACCACGGGCGCGTAGTCGCCCGGCACGCGGGCCGAGCCGTCCGCCGTCTGGAAGTGGACCGTCGCCGGCCCGGTGAGGATCCCGGCGGTGCGCGTGACCGTGAAGGTCGCTGTCGTGGCCCCGTCGCTCTCGCTGACCTGCACGTCGCCGACGCTGACCGCGGCCTGCGCCGGCGACGTCCCGAGGACCAGCGCGAGCACGCCGGACAGCAGCGTGACCAGCAAGCGCGACGTCCGGCGACGCCCTCCGTGGCCGTACATGACGCGAGACCGTAGCGGGCGGCCCAGACAAGGACCGCCGCGCCACGGTCGCGTTCCAGCTCGGGGGGTGGGACTCGAACCCACAACCCTTCGGTTAACAGCCGAATGCTCTGCCGATTGAGCTACCCCCGAATGTGCGGTCGAAGCGTAGCGATGTCCGCCCCCGTGGGCGCGAGCGTTCCGTCTGGGGGGACGAGCCGATGTCCCCCAGGCGGTATGCCCGGCCACGGGCACGGGCCGCGGCGCAAGCCAGTACTAGTACACCCGGCCGGAAGTTCTGCGAGGTTTTCCCGGATGCCCGGCCGTTGATCTGACGGTCGCCGGTGACCCGCCTTCGTGCTGGTGGCACGGGGGCGGGCGCTGGCGGCCGTCAGGCACGGATCGGGCGCCGGGAAAACCCGCAGAACTTGCGGATGGGTGTACTAGCCCGGGAGCGCGTACTAGCCCGTGAACCGCGGTGCGACGGGCTTGCGGGCACAGCGCTGGAAGACCAGCCGCAGTATCCGCTGCTTCGTCCGGCTCGCGGGCGTGAACGAGGTGATGGCGATCACCCGATGCGTTCCGCGCGACAGGGCGCCCGGGCGGATCTTCATCACGTACCGGTTGCCGCTGTTGGGACGGACCAGCGAGCTGATGCGGCGCCCGTCCAGATAGAACGTCACGCGTCTGATCCGCCGGCCGGTGACCAGGACGCTGAAGTTCCGCGCCACGCATCCGGTCGGTCCGCTGATCGTGGCCGCGCCCCGGGTGACGGGCGGCGAGACGGCTGCCGCCTGCTGCTGCGCCGCCGGTGGCGGAGGCGGTGGCGGGGGCGGTGGCGGTGGCGGTGGCGGTGGCGGCGGCGTCAGCGGCGTGATCGTCACGGTCGCTTGGGCCGTCGCCGTTGCCTGGAACCCGTTGGGGTTCACGCCGGTGACGGTGACGGTGTCGGTCTGCGACGCGCCCCCTGATCCGGTGAACGTTCCGGGGAACGAGCACGGCGCACTCGTCGCGCCGGGCGCCAGCGTGATGCCGATGAGCCCGCCGCAGGTGCTCCCCGCGAGCGTGGCGAGGTCGCCGTAGATGTCGTCGGTCAGCGCGGTGATCCTGATCGGATCCTCCGTGCTGGGGTTGGACACCGTCACCGTGAACGTGAATATCCCGCCCGGCTCGACCCGGCTCAGCGGGCTGGCCTCCTTGGTCACGGCGATGACCGGCGGGTTGAAGCGAACCGATTCGTTCGGATCGTTGCACTGGGTGGTCTTGACCTGGTAGTTGGCGTCGCCGTTGTACCTCGCGATGAAGCGATACGTCCCGAGCCCGCCGCTGGCGGTGGTCGGCCTGAACGCATCGGACTGCGCGCTCGTGCCGGCCTGGTTGACGGCGTTGTTCGACGTGAACACCGGCGTGTTCGTGCAGTTGTCATCGCCGGGCCGGAAGACCGTGAACGTCACGGTGCCGGTCGGTACCGGGCTTCCGGCCGTGACCGAGATGTTCGCGATATCCGAGAACGTGCCGTCAGACGCGCGGCTGGCGACGGTCGTGATCGCGACATCGCCCCGGCCGGTGATCGTCACCGTCGCGTCGTCGTCGTCGGTCCCCTCGTTGCCGTTGTTGTCCGTCCCGGTGACCGTGACGACGTCGGTCTGCGACGCACCCGGGGCCGCGGTGAAGGTGCCCTCGAACGAGCACGGCGCCGACGACGCACCTGGCGCCAGCGTGTCCCCGATCAGGTCATCGCAGGTGTTGCTGGCCGCCGGGTCGGTCCCGATGTTGCCGTAGATGTCGTCGGTGAGGCTCGTGATGGTGATCGGGTTGTTCGGGCTCGGGTTGGAGACCACGAGCGAGAACGTGAACGTTCCGCCCGGCTCGACCCGGCTCAGCGGTGACGCGGTCTTGACGACCTGGATCTGCGGCAGCGGGAGCAGCGTGACCGTGGCGTCGTCGTCATCGGTCGCGGTGTTGCCGTTGCCGTCCGTGCCGACGACCGTGACGACATCGGTCTGCGACGCGCCCGCCGCGCCGGTGAAGTTGCCCTCGAACGAGCATGGCGCCGACGACGCACCTGGCGCCAGCGTGTCCCCGATGAGGTCGTCGCAGGTGTTGCTGGCCGCCGCGAGCGTCCCGAGGTTGCCGTAGATGTTGTCGGTCAGCGTGGTGATCGTGATCGGGTTGTTCGGGCTCGGGTTGGAGACCACGAGCGAGAACGTGAACGTCCCACCCGGCGCGACCCGGCTCAATGGCGACGCGGTCTTGACGACCTGGATCTGCGGCGACGGGAGCAGCGTTACCGTGGCGTCGTCGTCGTCCGTGGCCGTGTTGCCGTTGGTGTCGGTGCCGAGGACGGTCACCACGTCGGTCTGCGACGCGCCGGCGGCGCCGGTGAAGGTGCCCTGGAAGGAGCACGGCGCCGATGACGCACCGGGGGCCAGCGTGTCTCCGATGAGGTCATCGCAGGTGTTGCTGGCCGCACCGAGGGTTCCGATGTTGCCGTAGATGTTGTCGGTCAACGTCGTGATCGTGATCGAGTTGGTCGCGCTCGGGTTGGACACCACGAGCGTGAACGTGAAGGCCCCGCCCGGCTGCAGGCGGCTCAGCGGAGCCGCCGTCTTGACGACCTGGATCTGCGGCAGCGGCGTGATCGTGACCGTCGCGTCATCGGTGTCGGTCGCGGTGTTGCCGTTGGAGTCCGTCCCGAGCACCGTGACCACGTCGGTCTGCGACGCGCCGGACACACCGTTGAAGGGCCCTTCGAACGAGCACGGCGACGACGACACACCGGGCGCCAGGACATCGCCGATGAGGTCGTCACAGGTGTTGCTGGCGGCCGGGTTGGTCCCGATGTTGCCGTAGATGTTGTCCGTCAACGTCGTGATCGTGATCGCGTTGATCGCGCTCGGGTTCGTGACGACGAGCGTGAACGTGAACGTCCCACCCGGCGCGACCCGGCTCAGGGGAGCCGCCGTCTTGACCACCTGGATCTGCGGCAGCGGCGTGAGCGTGACCGTCGCGTCATCGGTGTCGGTCGCGGTGTTACCGCTCGAGTCCGTCCCGACGACCGTCACGACGTCGGTCTGCGACGCGCCCGCCGCTCCGGTGAAGTTGCCGTCGAACGAGCATGGTGCCGAGGAAGCACCGGGCGCCAGGACATCGCCGATGAGGTCGTCACAGGTGTTGCTGGCGGCCGGGTTGGTTCCGATGTTGCCGTAGATGTTGTCCGTCAACGTCGTGATCGTGATCGGGTTGATCGCGCTCGGGTTCGTGACGACGAGCGTGAACGTGAACGTCCCGCCCGGCTCCAGACGGCTCAGCGGAGCGGCCGTCTTGACGACCTGGATCTGCGGCAGCGGCAGCAGCGTCACCGTCGCGTCATCCGTATCGGTCGCCGTGTTGCCGTTGATGTCGGTGCCCAGCACCGTGACGATGTCCGTCTGCGACGCACCGGCGGCGCCGGTGAAGTTGCCCTCGAAGGAGCACGGCGCGGACGACGCGCCGGGTGCCAGCGTGTCGCCGATGAGGTCATCACACGTGTTGCTGGCAGCCGGGTTGGTCCCGATGTTGCCGTAGATGTTGTCCGTCAACGTCGTGATCGTGATCGGAATCGTCGGGCTCGGGTTCGTCACCACGAGCGAGAACGTGAACGTCCCACCCGGCTCGACCCGGCTCAGCGGAGCGGCCGTCTTGACGACCTGGATCTGCGGCAGCGGCGTGATCGTGACGACCGCGTCATCGGTGTCGGTCGCCGTGTTGCCGCCGGCGTCGGTGCCGAGGACGGTGACGACATCCGTCTGCGACGCACCGGTCACACCGGTGAACGTCCCCTCGAAGGAACACGGTCCTGAGGACGCACCGGGCGCCAGCGTGATTCCGATCAGGTCATCGCAGGTGTTGCTGGCGGCCGGGTTGGTCCCGATGTTGCCGTAGATGTTGTCGGTCAACGTCGTGATCGTGATCGGGTTGACCGGGCTCGGATTGGAGACCACCAGCGTGAACGTGAACGTCCCGCCCGGCTCGACCCGGCTCAGCGGCGACGCGGTCTTGACGACCTGGATCTGCGGCAGCGGCGTGATGGTGACCGTCGCGTCATCGGTATCCGTCGCGGTATTGCCGCTGGCGTCGGTGCCCAGCACCGTGACGATGTCGGTCTGCGACGTCCCCGCCGGACCGTTGAAGGTCCCCTCGAAGGAACACGGTGCCGACGACGCACCGGGCGCCAGCGTGTCGCCGATGAGGTCATCGCAGGTGTTGCTGGCGGCCGGGTTGGTGCCGATGTTGCCGTAGATGTTGTCGGTCAGCGTGGTGATCGTGATCGGGTTGATCGGGCTCGGGTTCGACACCACCAGCGTGAAGGTGAAGGTCCCGCCCGGCTCCAGGCGGCTCAGCGGTGCCGCGGTCTTGACGACCTGGATCTGCGGCAACGGCAGCAGCGTCACCGTGGCGTCGTCGTCGTCTGTGGCCGTATTGCCGTTCGTGTCGGTGCCGAGGACGGTCACGACGTCGGTCTGGGAGGCGCCGGCGGCGCCGGTGAACGTGCCCTGGAAGGAGCACGGCGCCGATGATCCGCCGGGTGCCAGCGTGTCGCCGATGAGGTCATCGCACGTGTTGCTGGCCGCCGCGAGCGTCCCGATGTTGCCGTAGATGTTGTCGGTCAGCGTGGTGATCGTGATCGAGTTGGTCGCGCTCGGGTTGGACACCACCAGCGTGAAGGTGAAGGTCCCGCCCGGCTCCAGGCGGCTCAGCGGAGCTGCCGTCTTGACGATCTGGATCTGTGGCAGCGGCGTGATCGTGACCACCGCGTCATCGGTGTCCGTCGCCGTGTTGCCGTTGGCGTCGGTGCCGAGGACGGTGACGACATCCGTCTGCGACGCACCGGACACGCCGGTGAAGGTGCCCTCGAAGGAGCACGGCGCCGACGACGCACCAGGCGCCAGCGTGTCGCCGATCAGGTCATCGCACGTGTTGCTCGCCGCCGGGTCGGTCCCGATGTTGCCGTAGATGTTGTCGGTCAACGTCGTGATCGTGATCGGGTTGACCGGGCTCGGGTTCGTGACGACGAGCGTGAACGTGAACGTCCCGCCCGGCTCGACGCGGCTCAGCGGCGACGCGGTCTTGACGACCTGGATCTGCGGCAACGGCAGCAGCGTCACCGTCGCGTCATCCGTATCGGTCGCCGTGTTGCCGTTCGCGTCGGTGCCCAGCACCGTGACGATGTCCGTCTGCGACGCACCCGCCGCACCCGTGAACGTCGCCCTGGAAGGAGCACGGCGCCGACGACGCACCGGGCGCCAGCACATCGCCGATGAGGTCATCGCAGGTGTTGCTCGCCGCCGGGTTCGTGCCGATGTTGCCGTAGATGTTGTCGGTCAGCGTGGTGATCGTGATCGGGTTGATCGGGCTCGGGTTGGACACCACGAGCGTGAACGTGAACGTGCCGCCCGGCTCGACGCGGCTCAACGGAGCGGCCGTCTTGACGACCTGGATCTGCGGCAGCGGGAGCAGCGTGACCGTGGCGTCGTCGTCGTCGGTCGCGGTGTTGCCGTTGATGTCGGTGCCGAGCACCGTGACGATGTCCGTCTGCGAGGCACCGGCGGCGCCGGTGAAGTTGCCCTCGAAGGAACACGGCGCCGAGGACGCACCAGGCGCCAGCGTGTCGCCGATGAGGTCGTCGCAGGTGTTGCTGGCAGCCGGGTTGGTGCCGATGTTGCCGTAGATGTTGTCCGTCAGCGTCGTGATCGTGATCGGAATCGTCGGGCTCGGATTGGACACCACGAGCGTGAACGTGAACGTGCCGCCCGGCTCGACGCGGCTCAACGGCGACGCGGTCTTGACGATCTGGATCTGTGGCAGCGGCGTGATCGTGACCACCGCGTCATCGGTGTCCGTCGCCGTGTTGCCGTTGGCGTCGGTGCCGAGGACGGTGACGACATCCGTCTGCGACGCACCGGACACGCCGGTGAAGGTGCCCTCGAAGGAGCACGGCGCCGACGACGCACCAGGCGCCAGCGTGTCGCCGATCAGGTCATCGCACGTGTTGCTCGCCGCCGGGTCGGTCCCGATGTTGCCGTAGATGTTGTCGGTCAACGTCGTGATCGTGATCGGGTTGACCGGGCTCGGGTTCGTGACGACGAGCGTGAACGTGAACGTCCCGCCCGGCTCGACGCGGCTCAGCGGCGACGCGGTCTTGACGACCTGGATCTGCGGCAACGGCAGCAGCGTCACCGTCGCGTCATCCGTATCGGTCGCCGTGTTGCCGTTCGCGTCGGTGCCCAGCACCGTGACGATGTCCGTCTGCGACGCACCCGCCGCACCCGTGAACGTCCCCTGGAAGGAGCACGGAGCCGAGGACGCACCGGGCGCCAGCACATCGCCGATGAGGTCATCGCAGGTGTTGCTGGCCGCCGGGTTCGTGCCGATGTTGCCGTAGATGTTGTCGGTCAGCGTGGTGATCGTGATCGGGTTGATCGGGCTCGGGTTGGACACCACGAGCGTGAACGTGAACGTCCCGCCCGGCTCGAGCCGCGAGAGCGGCGCCGCGGTCTTGACCACCTGGATCTGCGGCAACGGCAGCAGCGTGACCGTCGCGTCATCCGTATCGGTCGCCGTGTTGCCGTTGGCGTCGGTGCCCAGCACCGTGACGATGTCCGTCTGCGACGCGCCGGCCGCACCGTTGAAGTCACCTTGGAAGGAGCACGGCGCCGACGACGCACCGGGTGCCAGCGTGTCGCCGATGAGGTCGTCGCAGGTGTTGCTGGCCGCCGGGTTGGTGCCGATGTTGCCGTAGATGTTGTCGGTCAGCGTCGTGATGGTGATCGGGTTGACCGGGCTCGGGTTGGACACCACCACGGTGAACGTGAAGGTGCCGCCCGGCTCGAGCCGCGAGAGCGGCGCCGCGGTCTTGACGACCTGGATCTGCGGCAACGGCAGCAGCGAGACCGTCGCGTCATCCGTATCGGTCGCCGTGTTGCCGTTCGCGTCGGTGCCCAGCACCGTGACGATGTCCGTCTGCGATGCGCCCGCGGCCCCGGTGAAGTTGCCCTCGAACGAGCACGGTGCCGACGATGCGCCGGGCGCCAGCGTGACGCCGATCAGCGAGTCGCACGTGTTGCTCGCCGCGGGGTTCGTGCCGATGTTGCCGTAGATGTTGTCGGTCAGCGTCGTGATCGTGATCGGGTTGACCGGGCTCGGGTTGGACACCACGAGCGTGAACGTGAACGTCCCGCCCGGCTCGAGCCGCGAGAGCGGCGCCGCGGTCTTGACGACCTGGATCTGCGGCAACGGCAGCAACGTCACCGTCGCGTCATCGGTGTCCGTGGCGGTGTTGCCGTTCGCATCGGTGCCGAGGACCGTCACGACGTCCGTCTGCGATGCGCCCGCGGCCCCGGTGAAGTTGCCCTCGAACGAGCACGGCGCCGACGATGCGCCGGGCGCCAGCGTGACGCCGATCAGCGAATCGCACGTGTTGCTCGCCGCGGGGTTCGTGCCGATGTTGCCGTAGACGTTGTCGGTCAACGTCGTGATCGTGATCGGGTTGACCGGGCTCGGGTTGGACACCACGAGCGTGAACGTGAACGTCCCGCCCGGCTCGAGCCGCGAGAGCGGCGCCGCGGTCTTGACGACCTGGATCTGCGGCAACGGCAGCAGCGAGACCGTCGCGTCATCCGTATCGGTCGCCGTGTTGCCGTTCGCGTCGGTGCCCAGCACCGTGACGATGTCGGTCTGCGATGCGCCCGCGGGACCGTTGAAGTTGCCCTCGAAGGAGCACGGCGCCGAGGACGCACCAGGGGCGAGGACGTCGCCGATGAGCTCGTCGCACGTGTTGCTCGCCGCGGGGTTCGTGCCGATGTTGCCGTAGATGTTGTCCGTCAGCGTCGTGATCGTGATCGGGTTGATCGGGCTCGGGTTGGAGACCACCACGGTGAACGTGAACGTCCCGCCCGGCTCCAGCCGCGAGAGCGGCGCCGCGGTCTTGACGACCTGGATCTGCGGCAACGGCAGCAACGTCACCGTCGCATCGTCCGTGTCGGTCGCCGTGTTGCCGTTCGCATCGGTGCCCAGCACCGTGACGATGTCGGTCTGCGAGGCACCGGCCGCACCCGTGAAGTTGCCTTGGAACGAGCAGGGCGCCGAGGACGCTCCGGGCGCCAATGTGATGCCGATCAGGGAGTCGCACGTGTTGCTGGCCGCCGGGTCGGTCCCGATGTTGCCGTAGATGTTGTCGGTCAACGTCGTGATCGTGATCGGGTTGATCGGACTCGGGTTGGACACGACGACCGTGAACGTGAACGTCCCGCCCGGCTCGAGGCGGCTCAGCGGCGATGCCGTCTTGACCACCTGGATCTGCGGCAACGGCGTGATCGTGACCACCGCGTCATCCGTGTCCGTGGCGGTGTTGCCGTTCGCGTCCGTGCCGAGGACCGAGACGATGTCGGTCTGCGACGCACCCGGCGCTCCGGTGAAGCTGCCCTCGAACGAGCACGGCGCCGACGACGCACCGGGCGCCAGCGTGTCGCCGATGAGGTCATCGCACGTGTTGCTCGGCGCCGGGTTGATCCCGATGTTGCCGTAGATGTTGTCGGTCAACGTCGTGATCGTGATCGGGTTGTTCGGGCTCGGGTTGGTCACCACCACGGTGAACGTGAACGTCCCGCCCGGCTCGACGCGGCTCAGCGGCGACGCGGTCTTGACGACCTGGATCTGCGGCAACGGCAGCAGCGAGACCACCGCATCGTCGGTGTCAGTCGCCGTGAAGCCGTTGGCGTCGGTGCCGAGCACCGTGACGATGTCCGTCTGCGCGTCTCCGGCCACACCCGTGAAGGTGCCGTCGAACGAACACGGCGCCGAAGACGCACCGGGCGCCAGCACGTCGCCGATGAGGTCGTCGCAGGTGTTGCTGGCCGCGGGGTCGGTCCCGATGTTGCCGTAGATGTTGTCGGTCAACGTCGTGATCGTGATCGGCACGTTCGGGCTCGGGTTGGACACCACGAGCGTGAACGTAAACGTCCCGCCCGGCTCCACCCGCGTCAGCGGCGACGCCGTCTTGACGACCTGGATCACCGGCGCCGGGATGTTGACCGTCTCGTTGGGCTCACCGCAGGCCGTCGTAAAGCCCGCATAGTTCAGATCGCCGCTGTAGGTCACCCGGAACGTGTAGTCACCCGGACCCGGCGGATCAAACGGACCCGACGACGTCGTCAACCCAGTCAACGGAAGCGGACCCTGCGTCATCGGCGCGCCGGCACACCCAAGATCGTTCGGACCGTAGGCCAAGAACGTCACCGTCCCCGTCGGCGCCGGCGAACCCGCCGGAACGCCACCCAACGTGATCGAGTCCGAGAAGGAGGTAAACGGCGCCACCGTCGACGCCACCGTCGTCGCCGTCAACGTCGCCGCCAGGATCGTGGTCGTGTTCGTCTGCGACGCCTGACCGCTGGAGCCATCGGTCGTCACACCGTTGGCGCTCGCGATGTTCCCCGTCTGACGCGTCCCACCCGGGATCGCATCGATCGTCGGCGACTTCAGGATGTCGACCGTGAAATCGATGATGCACGAGATCGGCAACGGACCCGACCCATCCGACGGCCCGAGGACCACCGGGCCACCCAACGGCGTAAACAAATACTTGTCCTGCACGCCCGGACTGATGTTCGTCACCGAGAACGTATTGCCCGCACACGCCGTGCCGGCCCGGCCCGTCGCCGTCGTGTCGATCGCGATCACGCCCGGATCAGGCGTCGGACAATCACTGCCCACAAACGAGTTCACGCCACACGCCGGCACCACCGTGATGTTCGACAACGTCAGCGTCTGCGTGTCCTGCGGCGAATCGGAGATGTTCACGAACCGCACCTGCGAAGGAAGATTGGACTGACCAACCGTCACCGTCGCGTTCGGCTGCGGGATGTTGATCGTCGGCGAGAACCCAATCCCCGCCCACGCCGACGAAGCGCCAACACACAACAGCGCAAACATCGCCACCACACCACACACCGCCCGCACCACGGGCGCCCTCGAAGACCGACCACGCAGCGAAGCGCCGACAGCAGCAACCGACGAGCTCCAAATGCCCAGCGCCGCAGCGCCTCCCGCCCGTCCGAACCCCATCATGCGCCCTCTTCCGTGATCCAGCATCGGTCCTCACGCTCCCTATTGATCCCCGCGGCCCGCCAGTCTCGCCCCGTTCCTTGAGGCCCTGGCAGCCCTCCCTCCGCGAACAGTAGCCCTTGGCGTGCGCAATACGCAACCCTTTTGCCCAAGAACCTGTTAAACCGGGCGCAGCCGAGCATTCTCGGGCCGCCTCAGGACAGGCATCGCCCACGGATCGTGCCGTTCCGGAGGAGCACCCGGAACGACACGATCCTGACGAGGCTGGACGAGGGTGCGTCTAGCCGGTGAAGCGCGGAGCGGCGGGCTTGCGGGCGCAGCGCTGGAACACCAGCCGTAGGATCCGCTGCCTCGTCTCGCTCGCCGCGGTGAACGAGGTGATGGCGATCACCCGATGCGTTCCGCGCCTCAGGCTGCCCGGCCTGACCCTCAGGACGTACCGGTTGCCGCTGTTGGGACGCACCAGCGAGCTGACGCGGCGCCCGTCGAGGTAGAACGTCACCCGACGGATCCTGCGCCCCGTGACCAGCACGCTGAACGGACGCGGCACGCACCCGCTCGGGCCGCTGATGCGAGCCGTTCCTGGCGTGACCGCATCGACTACCCGGAGCGGCGGCGGCGGGGGCGGCGGCACTGCCGGTGAGATCCCCACGGTGGCCTGCGCCGTCGCCGACGTCGTGTTGCCGTTGGAATCCACACCGGTGACCGTCACCGTGTCGGTCTGGAACGCGCCGGACGCACCCGTGAACCGGCCCGGGAACGAACACGGAGCGCTCGTCGCCCCCGGTGACAGCGTCACACCGATCAGCGCGCCACACGTGCTTCCGGTGATCGTCGCCAGGTTGCCGTAGATGTCATCGGTCAACGTCGTGATTCTTATCGGAACGCTCGCACTCGGATTCGACACAGTCACCGTAAATGTGAAGTCACCGCCCGGAGCCGGCAACGTCGACGGGCTGGCCGCCTTCGTCACAGCGATCACCGGCGTCGTCGGCGACGGGGTCAGCGTCACGACGGCATCATCGGTATCCGTGACGGTGGTGCCGTTGTCATCGGTACCGGTGACCGTCACGACATCGGTCTGCGACGCACCGGAGGCGCCGCTGAACGTGCCATCGAACGAGCACGTCGCCGACGCAGCAGGCGCCAGGACGTCCCCGATCAGGTCATCACAGGTGTTGCCCGCCGCGGTACTCGTCCCGATGTTGCCGTAGATGTCATCCGTCAGCGCCGTGATCTCGACGGCGTTCGGACCGGGGTTGGACACCACCAGCGAGAACGTGAACGTCCCGCCCGGTGCCGGACGGCTCAGCGGAGACGCCGTCTTGACCACCTGGATCTGCGGCTGCGGCACGATCGTCACCGTCGCGTCGTCGGTGTCGTTCGCCGTGTTGCCGTTGGCGTCCGTACCGACGACCGTCACGACATCCGTCTGCGACGCGCCCGCAGCACCGGTGAAGGTGCCCTCGAACGAGCACGGCGCCGACGACGCACCGGGCGCCAGGACATCACCGATGAGGTCATCACAGGTGTTGCTCGCCGCGGTGCTCGCCCCGATGTTGCCGTAGATGTTGTCGGTCAACGTCGTGATCGTGATGGCATTCGGACCCGGGTTGGACACCACCAGCGAGAACGTGAACGTCCCGCCCGGCACCACCCGCGTCAGCGGGGCCGCGGTCTTGACGACCTGGATCTGCGGCAACGGACTGATCGTCACCGTCGCGTCATCCGTGTCGTTCGCCGTATTGCCGTTGGCGTCCGTACCGACGACCGTCACGACATCCGTCTGCGACGCACCCGACACACCCGTGAACGTACCCTGGAACGAGCACGGCGCCGATGACGCACCAGGCGCCAGCGTGTCGCCGATGAGGTCGTCACACGTGTTGCTGGCCGCCGGGTTGGTCCCGATGTTGCCGTAGATGTCGTCGGTCAACGTCGTGATCGTGATCGGGTTGATCGGACTCGGGTTGGACACCACGAGCGTGAACGTGAACGTCCCGCCCGGAGCGACCCGGCTCAACGGCGACGCCGTCTTGACCACCTGGATCTGCGGCAACGGCAGCAACGTCACCGTCGCGTCATCCGTATCCGTGGCCGTGTTGCCGCTCGCGTCGGTGCCCAGCACCGTCACGACATCCGTCTGCGACGCACCGGCCGCACCGTTGAAGGCGCCGTCGAACGAGCAGGGCACCGACGACGCACCGGGCGCCAGGACATCGCCGATGAGGTCATCGCACGTGTTGCTGGCGGCCGGGTTGGTCCCGATGTTGCCGTAGATGTTGTCGGTCAGCGTGGTGATCGTGATCGGGTTGATCGGGCTCGGGTTGGACACCACGAGCGTGAACGTGAACGTCCCGCCCGGAGCGACCCGGCTCAACGGCGATGCCGTCTTGACCACCTGGATCTGCGGCAGCGGCAGCAGCGTCACCGTCGCGTCATCGGTGTCCGTGGCCGTGTTGCCGTTGGCATCGGTGCCGAGCACCGTGACGATGTCCGTCTGCGATGCACCGGCCGCGCCCGTGAAGTTGCCCTCGAAGGAGCACGGCGCCGACGACGCACCAGGGGCGAGGACATCGCCGATGAGGTCATCACAGGTGTTGCTGGCCGCCGGGTTGGTCCCGACGTTGCCGTAGATGTTGTCGGTCAGCGTCGTGATCGTGATGGCCGTCGGACCCGGGTTGGATACGACGAGCGAGAACGTGAACGTCCCGCCCGGCTCGACCCGGCTCAACGGGGACGCCGTCTTGACCACCTGGATCTGCGGCAGCGGCGTGATCGTGACCACCGCGTCATCCGTATCGGTCGCCGTGTTGCCGTTGGCGTCGGTGCCGAGGACCGTCACGACATCCGTCTGCGACGCACCGGCCACGCCGGTGAAGGTGCCCTCGAAGGAGCACGGCGCCGACGACGCACCGGGCGCGAGCGTGTCACCGATGAGGTCATCACAGGTGTTGCTGGCGGCCGGGTTGGTCCCGATGTTGCCGTAGATGTTGTCGGTCAGCGTCGTGATCGTGATCGGGTTGTTCGGACTCGGGTTGGAGACCACCAGCGTGAACGTGAACGTCCCGCCCGGCTGCACGCGGCTCAGCGGCGACGCCGTCTTGACGACCTGGATCTGCGGCAGCGGCAACAACGTCACCACCGCGTCGTCGTCATCGGTCGCCATGTTGCCGTTGGCGTCCGTACCGAGCACCGTCACGACATCCGTCTGCGACGCACCCGCCGCACCCATGAAGTCGCCCTGGAAGGAACACGGAGCCGACGACGCACCAGGCGCCAGCACATCGCCGATGAGGTCATCGCACGTGTTGCTGGCCGCCGGGTTGGTCCCGATGTTGCCGTAGATGTTGTCGGTCAAGGACGTGATCGTGATCGGGTTGACCGGGCTCGGGTTGGACACCACGAGCGTGAACGTGAACGTCCCGCCCGGCTCGACCCGGCTCAACGGCGATGCCGTCTTGACCACCTGGATCTGCGGCAGCGGCAACAACGTCACCACCGCGTCGTCGGTGTCCGTGGCCGTATTGCCGTTGACGTCGGTGCCCAGCACCGTCACGACGTCCGTCTGCGACGCACCCGCCGCACCGTTGAAGTCGCCCTCGAAGGAGCACGGCGCCGACGACGCACCAGGGGCGAGGACATCGCCGATGAGGTCATCACAGGTGTTGCTGGCCGCCGGGTTGGTCCCGATGTTGCCGTAGATGTTGTCGGTCAGCGTCGTGATCGTGATGGCAATCGGGCCCGGGTTGGACACGACGAGCGAGAACGTGAACGTCCCGCCCGGCTCCAGCCGGCTCAATGGCGATGCCGTCTTGACCACCTGGATCTGCGGCAGCGGCGTGATCGTGACCACCGCGTCATCCGTATCGGTCGCCGTGTTGCCGTTGGCGTCCGTACCGAGCACCGTGACGATGTCGGTCTGCGAAGCACCGGCCGCGCCGGTGAAGCTGCCCTCGAACGAACAGGGCGCCGATGACGCACCGGGCGCCAACGTGTCCCCGATGAGGTCATCACAGGTGTTGCTCGCCGCGGGATTGGTTCCGATGTTGCCGTAGATGTTGTCGGTCAGCGTCGTGATCGTGATCGGGTTGATCGGACTCGGGTTGGAGACCACCAGCGTGAACGTGAACGTCCCGCCCGGCTCGACCCGGCTCAGCGGCGACGCCGTCTTGACGACCTGAATCTGCGGCAGCGGCAACAACGTCACCACCGCGTCATCCGTATCCGTGGCGGTGTTGCCGTTCGCGTCGGTGCCGAGCACCGTCACGACGTCCGTCTGCGATGCGCCCGCCGCACCCGTGAAGTTGCCCTCGAAGGAGCACGGCGCCGAAGACGCACCAGGGGCAAGGACGTCACCGATGAGGTCATCACAGGTGTTGCTCGCCGCGGGATTGGTTCCGATGTTGCCGTAGATGTTGTCGGTCAGCGTGGTGATCGTGATCGGGTTGATCGGACTCGGGTTGGACACGACGACCGTGAACGTGAACGTCCCGCCCGGCTCGAGCCGCGAGAGCGGCGACGCGGTCTTGACCACCTGGATCTGCGGCAGCGGCAGCAACGTCACCACCGCGTCGTCAGTGTCCGTGGCGGTGTTGCCGTTCGCGTCGGTGCCCAGCACCGTCACGACGTCCGTCTGCGACGCACCGGCCGCACCCGTGAAGGTTCCGTCGAAGGAGCACGGCGCCGACGACGCACCAGGGGCGAGGACGTCGCCGATGAGGTCGTCGCACGTGTTGCTGGCCGCCGGGTCGGTCCCGATGTTGCCGTAGATGTTGTCCGTCAGCGTCGTGATCGTGATCGGGTTGATCGGACTCGGGTTGGAGACCACCAGCGTGAACGTGAACGTCCCGCCCGGCTCCAGCCGGCTCAGCGGCGACGCGGTCTTGACGACCTGGATCTGCGGCAGCGGCAGCAGCGTCACCACCGCGTCATCCGTATCCGTGGCCGTATTGCCGTTGGCATCGGTACCGAGGACCGAGACGACATCCGTCTGCGACGCACCGGCCACGCCGGTGAACGTCCCGTCGAACGAGCACGGCGCCGAGGACGCACCAGGGGCGAGGACGTCGCCGATGAGGTCGTCGCACGTGTTGCTGGCCGCCGGGTCGGTCCCGATGTTGCCGTAGATGTTGTCGGTCAGCGTCGTGATCGTGATCGGGTTGACCGGACTCGGGTTGGACACGACGACCGTGAACGTGAACGTGCCGCCCGGCTCGACCCGGCTCAGCGGCGACGCGGTCTTGACCACCTGGATCTGCGGCAACGGCAGCAGTGTCACGACCGCATCGTCGGTGTCGGTCGCGGTGTTGCCGTTCGCGTCCGTGCCGAGGACCGAGACGACGTCCGTCTGCGACGCACCCGCCGCGCCGGTGAACGTCCCGTCGAACGAGCACGGCGCCGACGACGCACCGGGCGCCAGCGTGACGCCGATGAGGTCATCGCACGTGTTGCTCGGCGCCGGGTCGGTCCCGATGTTGCCGTAGATGTTGTCGGTCAACGTCGTGATCGTGATCGGGTTGTTCGGGCTCGGGTTGGTCACCACCACGGTGAACGTGAACGTCCCGCCCGGCTCCAGCCGGCTCAGCGGCGACGCGGTCTTGACGACCTGGATCTGCGGCAACGGCAGCAGCGAGACCACCGCATCGTCGGTGTCAGTCGCCGTGAAGCCGTTGGCATCGGTGCCGAGCACCGTGACGATGTCCGTCTGCGACGCGGGGGCCGCGCCGGTGAAGGTGCCGTCGAACGAACACGGCGCCGAAGACGCACCGGGCGCCAGCACGTCGCCGATGAGGTCGTCGCAGGTGTTGCTGGCCGCGGGGTCGGTCCCGATGTTGCCGTAGATGTTGTCGGTCAACGTCGTGATCGTGATCGGCACGTTCGGGCTCGGGTTGGACACCACGAGCGTGAACGTAAACGTCCCGCCCGGCTCCACCCGCGTCAGCGGCGACGCCGTCTTGACGACCTGGATCACCGGCGCCGGGATGTTGACCGTCTCGTTGGGCTCACCGCAGGCCGTCGTAAAGCCCGCATAGTTCAGATCGCCGCTGTAGGTCACCCGGAACGTGTAATCACCCGGACCCGGCGGATCAAACGGACCCGACGACGTCGTCAACCCAGTCAACGGAAGCGGACCCTGCGTCATCGGCGCGCCGGCACACCCAAGATCGTTCGGACCGTAGGCCAAGAACGTCACCGTCCCCGTCGGCGCCGGCGAACCCGCCGGAACGCCACCCAACGTGATCGAGTCCGAGAAGGAGGTAAACGGCGCCACCGTCGACGCCACCGTCGTCGCCGTCAACGTCGCCGCCAGGATTGTGGTCGTGTTCGTCTGCGACGCCTGACCGCTGGAGCCATCGGTCGTCACACCGTTGGCGCTCGCGATGTTCCCCGTCTGACGCGTCCCACCCGGGATCGCATCGATCGTCGGCGACTTCAGGATGTCGACCGTGAAATCGATGATGCACGAGATCGGCAACGGACCCGACCCATCCGACGGCCCGAGGACCACCGGGCCACCCAACGGCGTAAACAAATACTTGTCCTGCACGCCCGGACTGATGTTCGTCACCGAGAACGTATTGCCCGCACACGCCGTGCCGGCCCGGCCCGTCGCCGTCGTGTCGATCGCGATCACGCCCGGATCAGGCGTCGGACAATCACTGCCCACAAACGAGTTCACGCCACACGCCGGCACCACCGTGATGTTCGACAACGTCAGCGTCTGCGTGTCCTGCGGCGAATCGGAGATGTTCACGAACCGCACCTGCGAAGGAAGATTGGACTGACCAACCGTCACCGTCGCGTTCGGCTGCGGGATGTTGATCGTCGGCGAGAACCCAATCCCCGCCCACGCCGACGACGCGCCAACACACAACAGCGCAAACATCGCCACCACACCACACACCGCCCGCACCACGGGCGCCCTCGAAGACCGACCACGCAGCGAAGCGCCGACAGCAGCAACCGACGAGCTCCAAATGCCCAGCGCCGCAGCGCCTCCCGCCCGTCCGAACCCCATCATGCGCCCTCTTCCGTGATCCAGCATCGGTCCCCCCTCGCACTCCCCAGCGCCAGTTTCTTGCCCGCTTCCCCTCAGGCGTTCTGATCGCAACCTGCCCACACAGTAGCCCGCGAACGCCGTGCTACGCAACTATTGGCCCCACGGCGGGTCCAACCGGGCGCGTCCTGACCCACCTCCGGGGCGGGCAGATGCCCGCCCCCGGAGTCGTGCCGTTCCGCGGGAATCCCCGGAAACGACACGACCTGGGCGCCGCCTCGCCTAGCCGGTGAAGCGGGGGGCGGCGGCCTGACGTGCGCAGCGCTGGAACACCAGCCGCAGCGTCCGCTGCCGGGTACCCGACGCCGCCGTGAACGACGTCACCGCCAGGACGCGGTGGGCGCCACGGCTCAGCGAGCCGGGCCGCACGCGCAGCACGAACCGCGTCCCGCTGTTGGGCCGCGTCAGGCTGCTCACGCGCCGACCGTCGAGATAGAACGTCACCCGACGGATCTTACGGCCCGTGACCAGCACACTGAACGGCCGTGCCACGCACCCGCTCGGGCCGCTGATGCGAGCCGTCCCGGGGGTGACCGCAGCGACCACCTGAGCCGGCGGGGGCGGCGGTGGCGCGGGCGCCGGTGAGATCCCCACGACGGCCTGCGCCGTCGCCGACGTCGTGTTGCCGTTGGAATCCACACCGGTGACCGTCACCGTGTCGGTCTGGAACGCGCCGGCCGCACCCGTGAACCGGCCCGGGAACGAACACGGAGCACTCGTCGCCCCCGGCGACAGCGTCGAACCGATCAGCGCGCCACACGTGCTTCCGGTGATCGTCGCCAGGTTGCCGTAGATGTCATCGGTCAACGTCGTGATTCTTATCGGAACGCTCGCGCTCGGATTCGACACAGTCACCGTAAATGTGAAGTCACCGCCCGGAGCCGGCAACGTCGACGGGCTGGCCGCCTTCGTCACAGCGATCACCGGCGTCCCCGCCGGCGGGGTCAGTGACACCACCGCATCATCGGTATCCGTGACCGTCGTCCCGTTCTCATCGACACCGGTGACCGTCACCACATCCGTCTGCGACGCACCGGACGCTCCGGTGAACGTGCCCTCGAACGAGCACGGCGCCGACGCACCAGGCGCCAGGATGTCGCCGATCAGGTCATCACACGTGTTGCCCGCCGCGGTACTCGTCCCGATGTTGCCGTAGATGTCATCCGTCAACGCCGTGATCGTGACCGAGTTCGTACCCGGGTTGGACACCACCAGCGAGAAGGTGAATGTCCCGCCCGGTGCCGGACGGCTCAGCGGAGTCGCCGTCTTGACCACCTCGATTTGCGGCTGGGGCTGCAGCGTCACCGTGGCATCGTCCGTATCGTTCGCAGTGAAGCCATTGCCATCGGTGCCGAGCACCGTGACGATATCCGTCTGCGACTGACCGGCCGTGCCCGTGAACGTGCCGTCGAACGAACAGGGCGCCGACGACGCGCCAGGCGCCAGCACATCGCCGATGAGGTCATCACAGGTGTTGCTCGCCGCCGGGTTGGTCCCGATGTTGCCGTAGATGTTGTCGGTCAACGTCGTGATCGTGATCGGCACGTTGGGGCTCGGGTTGGAGACCACCAGGGTGAACGTGAACGTCCCGCCCGGCACCACTCGTGCCAGCGGCGTCGCCGTCTTGACCACCTGGATCACCGGCGCCGGGATGTTGACCGTCTCGTTGGGCTCACCGCAGGGGGTCGTGAAGCCCTGGTAGTTGAGGTCACCGCTGTAGGTCACCCGGAAGGTGTAGTCGCCCGGAGCCGGCGGATCGAACGGACCCGATGTCGTCGTCAACCCGGTCAGCGCGAGCGGACCCTGCGTGATCGGCGGGTTGGCACACCCGAGATCGTTCGGGCCGTAGGCGGAGAACGTCACCGTCCCGGTCGGCGCCGGCGAACCGGCCGGCATGCCACCCAGCGTGATCGAGTCCGAGAAGGAAGTGAACGGAGCCACCGTCGAGGCCACCGTCGTCGCCGTCAGCGGCGCCTGCGCGATCGTCGTGGTGTTCGTCTGCGAAGCCTGGCCGGTCGAGCCATCGGTCGTCACGCCGTTGGCGCTCGCGATGTTCCCGGTCTGACGAGTCCCGCCCGGGATGGCGTCGACGGTCGGCGCCTTCAGGATGTCGACCGTGAAATCGATGATGCACGAGATCGGCAACGGACCCGACCCATTCGCCGGACCCAACACCACCGGGCCACCCAGCGGCGTGAACAGGTACTTGTCCTGCACACCCACGCTGATGTTCGAGACCGTGAACGTGTTGCCCGCACACGCGGTCCCCGCCCGGCCCGTCGCGGTCGTATCGATCGCGATCACGCCGGGATCGGGCTGCGGGCAATCACTGCCCACGAACGAGTTCACGCGGCAGGCCGGCACCACCGTGATGCTCGACAACGTCAGCGTCTGCGTGTCCTGCGGCGAATCGGAGATGTTCACGAACCGCACCTGCGAAGGAAGGTTCGTCTGACCGACCGTCACCGCAGCGTTCGGCTGCGGGATGTTGATCGTCGGCGAGAACCCGATCCCTGCCCACGCCGACGACGCGCCGGCGCAGAGCACCGCGAACATCGTCAGCGCACCGCATACTGTGCGCACCATCCACCTAGACCTGAGCATCATCGATACCTCTCGTAAGGCCGGCTAGGCACGAACGGCCTCCGGCGAAGAAATGTGACTGCGTAGCGCCAGTCCCCAGCCGTGTGCGTCAGCCGTGCGGCCGCGTGTCGGCGCACACGCAGGCACAGGACGCGTCGCCTGTCATCCCGCGTCTTGTGCGCCCAGCGCGATACCTCGACTGGCACTGCCCCTCCGGTGATCTGGCTGTCTGTTGCTCTCAGTACGCACGGAAGCGTTGCATCAGACTACATCTGCGGGTTGGATCTGCAACGGCGCTTGCAACTCAGCGCACGATTTGAACCGGCGTCCCGATCGGCATGAGCACCGCGAGCCGCTTGATCTTGTCGTTGCGCAGACGCACGCATCCGTGCGACGGCCGCCCGGGGACGAGCCCCGGCTCGTTGGTGCCGTGGATTCCCACCACGCCACCTCCCGGCCAGTCCGACAGCGCCGAATACGCGCTCGTTCCGAACGCCCAGGGGCCGTAGATCCCCCCCGGTACGCCGCGCAGGCGCTCGCGTATGTAGAAGTCACCCAGCGGGGTGGGCGTCCCCGTCTTGCCGATCCCGACCCGCGCGCTCCAGATGATCCGATTGTTCTTGTAGAGCGTCGCCCGCAGTGCCCGGCGGCCGATCACGAGCCTGGTCCGCACGACGCGCAGACCGCCCAGCGAGTCGCGCTGAACCCAGCCCGTCCCCCCGTTGGGGCGCTTGGGCACGCGAATCCATAACCACGTACGGCCGATCTCGTCGACCACCGCACCGAGTACGAGGTAGACCTCCGCCACGCCATCCTCGGTCACGTAGCGCAGCCGACCGACGCCCGGCGATGTGGGGTCGGGGCGCGCCCGGATCCGGGAGAGGTCCTGCGGGTGCGCCCAGCGCGTGATGCTCTTCTCGTCCGACAGGCGGGCGCGATCGCCCGGCTCCACCAGCGCCTCGAGCGGATCGGCCACGTTGGCAGACACGACGGTGTCCGCCGGCGGATCCGGCGCCGGCGCCACCGGTGGCGGGGCCTGCGCGGCCGGCGGCTGCGGTGCCGGGTTGGCCGGCGTCAGCGGGTCAGCCGGCGCCTGGGCGCCGGCCACGGCGGTCGCGAAGTGCGCGCTGACGAGCGCCGCCGCGAACGCCGTGCCTGCAATCCTGGTTCTCAGCTTTCGTGCCATGCAACCTCCCCGCGGGCTGCGCCCGTGTCCGTACGTCGGGATGCGCTATGCCCGGTTCTGCTGGTAGGTGCTGTTGACCCGCCGCGCGCCGGACGAGCAGGTGAAGGTCGCGTAGACGGCGACCTTCGTGCTCGAGAGCTTCTTGCCCGAGCAGCGCCAGCCTCCGAAGACCGCCTTGCCGCAGGTGAACTTCGCCTTGGAGCGGCAGTTGTGAAATGCCCGGGCCACCTTGCGGGCGGTCGCGCACGTGGCGCCCTTGCGCTTGATCGTCAGGTTGAACGTCGGCTTGCCGTTCTTCGGCTGCTGCTGGCTCTCCGTCAGGGTGCAGACCCGATAGGGGGCGGCCTGCGCCGCCTGCGCACCGACGGACAGCACGACCACAGCGCAAACGGCGGCCAACGCGGTTGCGATCAGGGAACTCGGACGGAAGTGGGCGATCACGGCACGGCCTTTCGGAAGATGGACGAATCGATGGTGACACATGCCTCGGGCACGAGCGCCACCTCTCTCACAGCTCCCTAACACGCGAGCTGCGCCGTCAGACCTGCTCCATCAACCCGTCCAGGCGCATGCGCAGCACGCCGCGCCGCGCCGCGTGCTCCTCGATCGCGGCGCCGCTCGCGCGCGCGCCGGCGATCTCCCGGTCGATGCGGGCGAGCGCGAGCTGCAGCCGCTCGATGTCGAAGTCCCGCCGGGTGGCCGCGGTCATCGCGGTGGCGCGGACGGCCAGCTCGCGGATGAGCGCGACGAGCTCGGCGTCGTAGAGCTCGTCGACCCCGTCGGCGGGCGAGCGCAGATGCGTGCGCAGGTGCGCGGCGGCCCGCCGTGCCACGTCCGAGCTGAGATCGGCCTGCGGATCGAGCTCGGCGAGCGCCGGACCGCCGAGCTCCGGCAGCGCGATGCACAGGGCCAGAAACGAGCGCTCGGTCGGGTCGCGACGGCCCAGCGCCGCCGCACCGGCGCGGGCTTCGCGCGGCGGCTCGCCGTCGCGCTCTCGTGATGGGCCCGCGGTCGTGCCACCGCCGCCGGCGGCCGCCGCGCTCGCTCCGCTGCCCCGCGGCAGGGCCCGCTCGAGCAGCTCGGGGGTCAGGTCGAGGCGATCGGCCGCGATGCGCCGCAGCTCCTCGCGCTCCGCGCTGGGACCGAGCAGCGGGAGCACGTCGGCCAGGTCGCGCAGGACCCGGTCGCGGCCCTCCGCGTCGGCCAGGTTGCCGGTCTGCAACGCGCGCAGCACGCGGAACCGCACGAACGGCACCGACTCGGCGATGAGCCGCTGGATCTCGTCGGCCCCGGCGCGCTGGACGAGGTCGGCGGGATCCTCACCGGCGGGCAGCGCCACCACGCGCAGGCGCAGCGGCGGCTTGCGCTTCGCGGCGATCTGCGCCGCGCGCAGCATCGCCGTCTGGCCGGCGCTGTCGGCGTCGAGCGCCAGCTTGACCTCCGGCGCGAGGCGCGCGAGCTCGCCGATCTGGTCCTCCGTCAGCGCGGTGCCCATGATCGCGACCGCGTTGCGCACCCCGACCTGATGCATGGCGATGACGTCCGTGTAGCCCTCGGCGGCGACGACGCTCTGCGCCTTCGCCGCCGGGCCCCGCGCCAGATCGGCGGCAAACAGCGTCCTGCCCTTGTGAAACAGCTCGCTCTCGGGGCTGTTGACGTACTTCGGGCGATCGGGCGCGTCGACCATCCTGCGCCCGGCGAAGCCGCGCACCCGTCCGCGCGCGTCGGCGAGCGGGAAGATGATCTGCGAGCGGAAGCGGTCGTAGATGCGCCCGCTGGACTGCGACTTCTGCGCCAGGCCCGCGTCGTAGAGCTCGCGGTTGCCGAACCCCGCCCGCCGTGAGGCGTTGAGCACGGTGTCCCAGGCGCTGGGCGCGTAGCCGACGCGAAACTCGCGCAGCGCCGCCTCCGCCAGCCCGCGGCCGGCAAGGTACTCGCGCGCCTTGGCGGCCTCATGCGACTCCCACAGCTGGCGCACGTAGTACGCCGCCGTGCGCTCGAGCAGCTCGAGCAGCCGCTCGCGACGCTTGCGCTGCTCGGCCGCCTGCGGGTCCTCGTCCTCGAGCTCCAGCGTGACCTTGTAGCGATCGGCGAGGTGCTCCAGCGCACCCTTGAAGTCGACCCCCTCGGTCTCCATGACGAACGTGAACGCGTCGCCGGAGGCCTGGCAGCCGAAGCAGTGGTAGACCTTCTCGGCCGGGTTGATGCCGAACGACGGGGTGCGCTCCTCGTGAAACGGGCACAGGCCCGTCATGCGATTGGCGCCGGCGCGCTTGAGCTCCACGCGCGAGGAGACGAGGTCGACCATGTCGACGGCGTCGCGCACTCGCTCCTTGGAGTCGTTGGTGTACAGGGCCACGGGCTCGCCCTACAGCGCGAACGACGTCGGCACGCTGAGCGCCTCGAACGCGCGCACGGCGTAGCGATCGGTCATGCCGGCGAGGTAGTCCGTGACCCGCTGGGCATGGTCGGCGCCCGGGGCGCCGCCGCCGTCGGGCACGTTGGCGGGATCGGCGGCGTAGTGCTCGAAGAGCGCGCGCAGGACCCGTTCGATCCGCGAGTGCTCGCGGCGCGCGGCCTCGCCGAGGTACACGCGCGCGAACATGAACTCGCGCAGCTCGGCCATCGCCGCGCCCACATCGTCGCCCTGGACGATGTCGCCCGTAGCGTCGGAGGTCTCCACGAGATCGTGCACGAGCGTGTCGATGCGGGCCGAGCCGGTCGCGCCGAGGACGGCGATCGGCGCGGCGGGCAGCTCGGACTCGTCGAGCACGCCGGCGCGCAGCGCGTCGTCGATGTCGTGGTTGATGTACGCGACGCGGTCGACGATCCGCACGATCCGGCCCTCGAGCGTGGACGGCAGCGGCGCGCGGCCGGAGTGGCAGGCGATCCCGTCCCTGACGCTCACGCAGAGGTTGAGCCCGGCCGCGCGCGCGACGTCGTCGCGCTTGGGTGTCGGCTCGAGCACGTCGACGACGCGCAGCGAATGCTCGTAGTGGCGAAAGCCGCCGCCGAACCGCTCCGCCAGGCAGGCGTCGAGCACGCCCTCGCCGATGTGCCCGAACGGCGGGTGGCCGAGATCGTGGCCGAGCCCGATGGCCTCGACGAGGTCCTCGTTGAGCGCCAGCGCCCGCGCCACCGTGCGCGCGATCTGCGTCACCTCCAGGGTGTGGGTCATGCGGGTCCGGTAGTGGTCGCCCTCCGGTGCGACGAAGACCTGCGTCTTGTGCTTCAGGCGCCGGAACGCCTTGCAGTGCACGATCCGGTCGCGGTCGCGCTGCAGCGGGGTGCGCAGCGCGCAGTCCGCCTCGGGCGCGGCGCGCTGAGCCGGATAGGAGCGCGCCGCCAGCGGCGAGAGCTGCTCCTCCTCCCACGCGCGGCGCCGTGCGGCGAACCGCTGCGCGACGTTGCCCGGTGCGGTGACGGCGTCCATGCGGCGATTCTCGCAGCCGCGGGCAACGGCACGGACGCTGGGCCGTGCTCGGTGCCGCGTTACCCTGCGGCGATGCTCGCCCTGACCGTCACGCCGCAGCGGCCGCACGTCACCCTCGGCGAGGTCGCCGACCCGCAGGCGCTGCCCGCCCAGGCGCTCGTCACGGTCAAGGCCTTCTCACTCAATCGCGGTGAGTCGCGCCAGCTGCCCGACCGCCCGCCCGGCTCGGTGCCGGGCTGGGACGTGGCCGGCGTGGTGGCGCAGGCCGCCGCCGACGGCAGCGGTCCGCCGCAGGGCGCCCGCGTCGTCGGGATCGTGCACAACGGCGCATGGGCCGAGCGCGTCGCGGTGGCGACGGTGAACCTCGCCGAGCTGCCGGAGGAGGTGAGCTTCGCGCAGGCCGCCACGCTGCCCGTGGCGGGCGTCACCGCCCTGCGCGCGCTGGAGCTCTGCGGCTTCGTGCTGGGCAAGCGCGTGCTCGTGACCGGCGCCAGCGGCGGCGTCGGGCGCCTCGCGGTCCAGCTCGCCTCGCGCGCTGGCGCGCACGTGACAGCGCTATCGCGCAACGCCGAGCGGGCGCGCGGCCTGCGCGAGCTGGGGGCGGCGGAGGTCGTGTTCGATCTGTCGGGCGACGCGCAGTACGACGCGGTGATCGAGGGCGTCGGCGGCGCGACGCTCGGCGCGGCGCTGGGGCGGGTGGCCGGGCGCGGCGCCGTCGTGTCCTTCGCCTCCAGCGACCCCGAGCCGGTGAGCTTCCCGGCACGCACGCTGTTCGGCCGCGCCCCCGGCGCCACGCTGCACGGGCTGTTCGTCTTCGAGGAGATCGAGCGCACGGGCACCGGCGGCAGCGACCTCGGGCGGCTCGCCGCGCTCGTCGCCGCCGGCCGGCTGGACACGCAGATCGATCTCGAGGCCTCGTGGCGCGAACCGGGCCCGGCGATCAGCGCGCTGCTCGAGCGCCGGGTCGCCGGCAAAGCGGTGCTGCACGTCGACTGACGGGGCTACTCTTCGCCGATGCCGTCCGCCGCGATCCGGCGCGCCATCGCGGGAGCGGTGGCTGCCCTGCTGCTCGTCGGCGCCCTCGGAGGGTGCGGGTCGGATGATCCCTCCGCCGAGCCTGCCGTACCGACCCCGGTCGCGACCGAGCCGACGAGCACCACCACTGCCGCGCCGGCCACGGCCGTGGTCCCGCGCGCCGGGGTGGACGCGTTCGACGGGCGACGGGCGTTCGCCCTGCTGCGCGAGCAGGTGGTGTCCTACGGGTGGCGCCCCGCCGGGTCGGTGCGATTGCGCCGACTGGCCGTGCGGCTGCGCGCGCTCCTGCCCCGCGGCCGCTTCGAGGCGATCCCCGGGCATCCGCGGCTGCGCAACGTCGTCGGCACCGTCCCGGGCCGCCGCCCCGCGATCCTCGTCGCGGCGCACTACGACGTCGAGGCGGCCCCGCGCGGCTTCGTCGGCGCCAACGACGGGGCCGCGGGCACGGCGGCGGTCGTCACGCTCGCGCGCGCCTTCGCGCGAGCGCCGCGGCCGCGCAACGCGCGCGAGCTGCGCTTCGTGCTCTTCGACGGCGAGGAGGAGCCGGCCGGGTGCGAGCCGTTCATCGAATGCGGGCTGCGCGGATCCACGGCCTACGCCAAGCGCCATCGCGGGGCGCTGTCGGCGATGGTGCTGCTGGACTACATCGCCGAGAAGGCGGACCTGAGCTTCCCGCGCGAGGCCAGCTCCGATCAGGCGCTGTGGGCGGATCTGCGCCGCGCGGCGAGCGCCGTCGGCGTCGGTTCGCTGTTTCCGCCCCGAAGCGCCACCGGCATCTTCGACGATCACTCTCCGTTCCTGGAACGCGGAGTGCCCGCGATCGACGTCATCGACTTCGACTACCCGCAGCGCGACAGCCTCGCCGACGATCTCGATGCGGTCTCGCAGCGCAGCCTCGATGCAGTGGGTGAGGCGATTCACCGGCTCGTGGCCCGCCTGCGCGGGCGCTGAGTCAGGGTAAGCCGTCGGCTTACCAGCCGCCGTCGTCGCCCCGGCGGATCGCCGCCTGGGCCGCGGCCACGCGGGCCACCGGCACGCGAAACGGTGAACAGGAGACGTAGTTCAGGCCGGAGTTGTGAAAGAAGTCGATCGAGTCGGGGTCGCCGCCGTGCTCGCCGCAGATGCCGAGCTTCAGCTCGGGCTTGGTCTTGCGCCCCAGCCACGCGCCCATCCGAACGAGCTGGCCGACGCCGGGCGTGTCGAGCGTCTCGAACGGCGAGCGGTCGAAGACCTTGTTCTCGATGTACGGCGCGAGGATCTTGCCCTCGATGTCGTCGCGGCTGAACCCCAGCGCGGTCTGGGTCAGGTCGTTGGTGCCGAAGGAGAAGAAGTCGGCGTGCATGGCGATCGTGTCAGCGAGAAAGCACGCCCGCGGCAGCTCGATCATCGTGCCGACGAGGTAGTGCTCGCGCGCGACGCCCTCCTCGTGGGCGACGCGGAAGATGAGCTCCTCGATGATCTCCAGCTCACGCTCGTAGTCGATGAGCGGGACCATCACCTCCAGGCTCGGCGGATGGCCCAGGCGCTCGGTCACCGCGCGCTGCGCGCGCATGATCGCGCGGACCTGCATCTCGTAGATCTCCGGGTGCAGGATCGCCAGCCGGCAGCCGCGGGTGCCGAGCATCGGGTTGACCTCGCGCAGCGCGTGCGCGCGCGGATCGTCCTCGTCGGGCGGCAGGAACTCGTGCAGCGGCGGGTCGAGCAGGCGGATCGTGACCGGCAGCCCGTCCATCGCCTCGAGGATGTCCTCGAAGTCCTGCTGCTGCAGCGGCAGCAGCTCGTCGAGCGCGGCGCGCCGGCCCTCGATCGTGTCTGAGAGGATCATCTCGCGCATCTTCGGCTGGCGGTCGGCGGCCATGAACATGTGCTCGGTGCGGCACAGGCCGATCCCCGCCGCGCCGAACTCGCGCGCCTTGCGGGCGTCCTCGGGCGTGTCGGCGTTGGCGCGGATGCCGAGCCGGCGCAGCTCGTCGGACCACTGCAGCACGCGCTCGAAGTGCTCGTCCATCTGCGGCTCGACGAGCGGCACGTCGTCGACCGTGACCTGGCCGGTGGTGCCGTCGATCGCGATGCAGTCGCCCTCGCACAGCAGCGTGTCCCCCACCCGCAGCTCCTTGGAGTTGAGGTCGATGCCCAGGCGGCTCGCGCCGGTGACGGCCGGCCGGCCCATCCCGCGCGCCACCAGCGCCGCGTGGCTGGCCTTGCCGCCCTCGGCGGTGAGGATCCCGCGGGCGGCGTCGAAGCCGGCGACGTCCTCGGCCTCGGTGAACGGGCGCACGAGGATCACGTCGCGGCCCTGGGCGGCGGCCGCGACCGCATCGGCGGCGGTGAAGACGATCTCGCCCTTGGCCGCGCCCGGCGACGCGGCGACGCCCTTGGCGAGGATCGCGTACTCGACGGTCGGGTCGAAGGTCGGGTGCAGCAGCGCGTCGAGCTTCTCGCAGTCGATCGTGGCGATCGCCTCGGCCTTCGTCAGCAGGCCCTCGTCGACGACGTCGCAGGCGAAGCGCACCATCGCCTGCGCGGGGCGCTTGGCGTCGCGCGTCTGCAGCATGTACAGACGACCTTCCTCGATGGTGAACTCGGTGTCCTGCATGTCCTTGTAATGCGCCTCGAGCGTGCGCAGGATGTCCATGAGCGTCGCGTGCGCCTCGGGCATGACGTCGCGCAGCTCGGCGATGTCCTGCGTGTTGCGCACACCCGACACCACGTCCTCACCCTGTGCGTTCACCAGAAAGTCACCCGACGGCTCAGGCTCGCCTGTCACCTCGTCGCGGCTGAACGCCACGCCGGAGCCCGAGCTGTCACCCTTATTGCCGAAAACCATCTGCTGGACGTTCACCGCGGTGCCCCAGTCGTCAGGGATGCGGTTCAGGCGCCGGTAGGTGACGGCGCGGTCGCCGGTCCACGAGTCGAACACCGCGCGGATCGCCTGCGCGAGCTGGTCGCGCGGGGCCTGCGGGAACTCCTCCCCCGTGGCCTGCTGGAAGATCTCGCGAAACGCGGCCGTGAGCTGCTTGAGCGCATCGACGTCGAGCTCGGTGTCGAGCGTGACGCCGTGGCGCTGCTTGGCTTCCTTGATGGCCTGCTCGAAGCGCTCGCCGGGGATGTCGCGCACCACACCGCCGAACATCTGCACGAAGCGTCTGTAGGAGTCCCACGCGAAGCGCTCGTTGCCGGTCCGCTCCGCGATGCCTTGCACCGACTGGTCGTTGAGGCCGAGGTTGAGGACCGTGTCGAGCATGCCGGGCATCGACTCGCGCGCGCCGCTGCGCACGGAGACGAGCAGCGGGTCCTCGGGGTCGCCGAGCGTCTTGCCGACGGCGTCCTGGAGCCGGGCGAGCGCCTCGTCGACCTGCTCGTCCATGCCGTCGGGGACCGTTTGGCCGTGCTCCATGTAGGAGACGCAGGCCTCCGTCGTGATCGTGAACCCCGCTGGGACGCGGTCGGCCCCCAGGATGCGCGTCATCTCGGCGACGTTCGCGCCCTTGCCGCCAAGGAGGTTGCGCATCTCCCGCGAGCCCTCGGCGAAGTCGTACACCCACGTCGTTCCTGCTGGAGCTACTCCCATGGCGCGCGATCCTATAGCCGCCGGCGTGCCCCGGGGTAGGCGGAACGCCAGCGCACGTGCGCGTGGTGCTCGACGGTCTCGGCGATCGCCCGCTCGGCCTGGCGCAGCGCGACCTCGCCGGCGACCGGCACGTTGGCCAGCGGAGCGCCCAGCGCACCGGTCATGAACGTGTGGGCCTCCGCGCCGAGCACGAAGCCGGTGGCCTCGCAGGCGCTGCACACGACGCCCCCGGCGGCGCCCGAGAACGCGGCGAGGTGGTCGGCCTCGCCGCACGTCGCGCAGGCCGCGAGCTGCGGCGCGAGGCCGGCAGCGAGCAGCAGCTTGAGGCGAAACGCGAGCTGGTTGGCGTGCGTGGCCTGCCCGGGACGGGCGTCGAGCAGCGCGAGCTCGTTGCAGAGCAGCGCGAACACGCCAGGATGCGGATCGGTCGTCTCGAACAGGCGCGCGACGGCGTCGCAGGCGCGCGCCGCACTGTCGAGCGCGGAACCGTGCTCGCGCAGGTGCGGATGGCCCGTGACGGTGTCGGCGCTCGTCACGGTCAGCAGGTCGCTGCGGCCTTCGTATAGCACCATTTGCAGGCGAAAGTAGGGCTCCAAGCGCCCGCCGAAGCGGCTCTTGGCGCGCCGCACGCCCTTGGCGATCGCGGCGATCCGGCCGCGCTGCGGGGTGTACAGATGGAGGATCCGATCGGCCTCCCCGTAGCGCAGCGTGCGCAGGACGACGGCTTCTGTCTTCAGGGAGCCGGGCATTAGACTTTCCAGGTCATGAGAACGATGCAGATCTACACGAAAGAGGGCTGCGGGTTCAGCGCTTCGCTGCGGGAGCTGCTCGAAGAGCGCAGCATCCCGTACGAGGAGACGCTGGTCACCCTCGACTCGCCCGAACACCACGCGCTCGGCGAGCGCGCCGGCTCGATGAAGCTGCCGCAGGCCTTCATCGGCGTCATCCCCCTCGGCAGCGCCCAGGAAGTACAGGCGGCCGCGGTCAACGGCATGCTCGACGACCTGCTGGTGGACTGACGATGCGCCCGGTCACGGTGTACAGCGACGAGATCTGCACGTTGTGCCATTCGGTCGAGAACCTGCTGAACGTCCGGGAGATCCCATACGAGAAGGTCATGGTGGAGGAAGGCACGGACGCCTACGACGAGCTCGTCGCGCGGACCGGCATGAAGTCCCTCCCCCAGGTCTTCGTGGGCAGCATGCTGCTCGGCGGCTACGTCGAGACGCTGGCCGCCGACCAGGCCGGGATGCTCGCCGACCTGCTCGTCGACTGAGCCCGCCGGTCGCGGCGGCGGGGCACTATACTTTCTGAAGCTATGCGTGACGTCATCGTCTACACGACCGAATCGTGCTCGTTTTGCACGCGGGTGAAGATGCTCCTGAAGTCGCAGGAGGTCGCGTTCGAGGAGATCAACCTCGCGGGCGATCCCGAGGGCGTCATCGCGCTCGCCGAGAAGACCGGCATGATGACGCTGCCGCAGGTCACGGTCGGCGGCATCCTCGTCGGCGGCTACGACGAGACGGCCCGGGCGGCCTCGTCGGGCATGCTGGCGGATCTGCTGGCCGACTAGGGCTGCCGTTCAGCCGAGCAGCGCGCGGAGCGTTGCTGCCACGGCGGCTGGGTGATCGACGAGCCGGCGGTAGGTGAATCGCACGACGCGGTAGCCGAGCACGGTGAGGCGCTCATCGCGTGCCCGGTCGCGTTCGAACGCCGTCGGCGTGCCGTGGTTCTTGCGTCCGTCCGTCTCGACGACGAGCCCTTGCGCGCGCCACAGGAAGTCGACCTCGAGCCCGTCGACGAGCACGTTGACCTCCGGCCGCTCGATGGCGTGGGCGTCGCAGAGGTCGAGCATGAGCGCCTCGAGCTCGAGCCGCGTGAGCGACGGTTCGTGGTGGATGCCGGCGACGATCCGGGCCAGCGCGGCGGCGCCCGGCCGCCGCGGGTTGGCCGCGATGACGGCCTCGACCGCGCGCAGGTCGAACAGCCGCAGCGCGAGCGATTGCTCGACCGCGCGCTCCAGCCGGCCCGGCGCGAGCACGCCCGCCAGGTCGAGCAGCGTGCGGCTCGCTGACGTGACCGCGATGGCGCTGTGCTCGGCGACGTCCGCCGATCCCAGCGTGAGCGAGCGGTGCACGACGATGCCTCGCCGTCGGTGCCGGCCGGCCGCGGTCGGCACGGTCACGTGCACGTAGGCGGAGCTGCTGGGCCGGATGCCCCAGAGCGCAGCGGCGCTCACGTGGCTGAGCACCGCGCCCTCGCCGAGCGCGAGCACGGCGGCCAGCCAGCGCCCTTCACGCGATACCCGCGCGTGGCCGACGGCGAAGACGCCGCGGTGCAGCCGGTGCAGGCGTCCGTTGCGCACGCGCAGGTTGATCGCGCCGTCGTCGAGGCCGGCGTGGCGCAGCTGCGCGAACGTGACGACGCCGTGCTGCCCGAACGCGGTCTGCGCGACGGTGGCGTCGGGGGTGATCGTGGCATGCGGTGGGGTCATGTGAGTACAAGGCGCCAGCGCGCGCGTTCTCGCCCCCCCGGCGTCGCCGGAGGGCAGCGTGGCGCGAAGCTGTTCGCAGCGAACATCAACCCGCCACGCTCCCGCCCGCGCCACCGACCGCCCGGCCCAGCCCGGCGCAAACCTGTTCGCAGCGAACAGCAACCCGCCACGCTCCCGGCGGCGCCACCGACCGCCCGGCCCAGCCCGGCGCAAACCTGTTCATAGCGAACAGCAACCCGCCACGCTCCCCCCGCCACCACCGGCCCCGCCCAGCCCGGCGCGAACCCGTTCGTAACGAACACCAACCCGCCACGCTCCCGCCGGCCGCCCTCGGCGACGCGCGTCTTCAGCGCCCGCGCCGCACCCGCGGGCGCGTCTGGCAGGACTCGCAGGCGTACGTGCCGCGGCCCGCGGCGACGAACTTGCGCACCGGCGTGCCGCAGACGGTGCACGGCTCGCCCTCGCGGCTGTGGACGAGGAACTCGTTCTGAAAGGCGCCCTTGACCCCGTCGGGGTGGCGGAAGTCGTCGATCGAGGCGCCGCCGGCGCCGAGGCCGGCCTCCAGCGAGGCGACGATCGCGTCGCGCAGCGCGCCCACCTGCGTGCGCTTGAGCAGGCCGGCGGCGCGCAGCGGGTGGATGCGGGCGCGAAAGAGCGCCTCGTTGGCGTAGATGTTGCCGACGCCGGCCACGCGGCGCTGGTCGAGCAGCAGCGCCTTGATCGGGGTGCGCCGCTTGCGCGTCTGCAAGTAGAGGTGCTCGGTGGTGAAGTCCGGGCCCAGCGGCTCGACGCCGAGGCGCGCGTCGAGGAAGTCCTCCAGCGCCGCGTAGCCCAGCGCGAGCTCGCCGTTGCCGAAGCGGCGCGGGTCGCAGAACCGCAGCTCGTGGACCGCCGGCGCCCCGCCGGCGGCGGAGCCGGCAACGCCGACGGACCGGGGATCGTCGAGCTCGAACCGCACGCGTGTGTAGAGCGCGCCGGGCGGCGGGTCGTACAGGACCGTGCCGGTCATGCGTAGGTGCATGAGCAGGTAGACCTCGTCCTGCGCCTCCCAGATGAGGTACTTCCCGCGCCGCGACAGCCGCTCCACCACCCGGCCCTCGAGCGCGTCGCGCAGCTCGGCCGGGTGCATGGGCTCACACCACCTCGCGTCGAGCACCTCCAGCGCGCGCAGCCTGCGTCCCTCGACGAGCGGCGCGAGCTGGCGGCGGATCGTCTCGACCTCGGGAAGCTCGGGCATCGCTGGCGTTGAGCGTAGCCCCGCCGCGCGTGCCTACCCGGCGGGCGGGACCGGCGCCTCAGGGGGCGGCGCCGGCCCGCGGCGCGCTGAGCCGCAGGGAGCGCGCCATCGGGCCGAAGGCCTGCTCGTCGACGCGGGCGAACTGCGACGGCGGGGCGAACGCGTCCATGACCACCTCGCCGCCGTGGCCGTAGGCGTGCAGCGAGCGCATCGAGCGCTGGATCGACGTGTTGGTCAGGTTCGTCCCGACGCCGACCACCTCCACCCCGCGAAAGCCGGGCTTGATGACCAGCCGCGTCGACGTGAGCTTGAACGTCGGGTCGCGGCTCTCGATCTGGGCGACGAGCGCCTGCCGCGCGGCGGCGAGCTGGGCGCGCGTCTCGGGCAGCGGCTCGTCGCGCGGGTAGCGGAAGATTCCGACCTGCGCGTCCCCGACGGCGACCGTCGCCAGGTGCGTGTCCTCACCCTTCACCACGCGCCAGTTCGTCGGCGAGCGGAACTGCACGCCGTCCGCCAGGTAGGGCGTGGCGCGAAACTCCTTCGGGGCGGGGATCAGGCCGAGCTCGGGAACCGGCGTGCGGTCGTTGCCGCAGCCCGCGAGCAGGACGGCGGCGGCAGCAACGAGGCTGAGCAGGGTGCGGCGCACCCGGTCATTGTCTCAACTGCCGGGGGACGAACCGCCGGCGCCGGCCCCCGCGCGCGGGTGCGCGCGGAAGTAGACGTCCTTGAGGCGGTCGGCCGAGAGGTGCGTGTAGATCTGCGTCGTCGCGACGTCGGCGTGGCCGAGCATCTCCTGCAGCGAGCGCAGGTCGCAGCCGCCGGCCAGCAGGTGGGTGGCGAACGTGTGGCGCAGCGTGTGCGGGCTCATCCGCCCCGCCAGCCCCGCGCTCGCAGCGTGGCGCTGGACGATCTTGTACAGCCCCTGGCGGGTGAGGCCGGTGCCGCGGTGGTTGACGAACAGGTGACGCTCGTCGCGCAGGCCGACGAGCTTCGGCCGGCCGCGCTCGAGGTACGTCCGCGCGGCCATGACCGCCTGGCGCCCAACCGGGATCAGGCGCTCCTTGGAGCCCTTGCCGTGCGCGCGCACGACGCCCGCGCGCAGATCCACGCTGTTGACGGTCAGGTCGACCGCCTCGCTGGCGCGCAGGCCGCAGGCGTACATGAGCTCGAGCATCGCGCGGTCGCGCAGCGCCGCGGGCTCGTCGCCGCGCGGGGCGGCGAGCAGCTTGGCGACCTCGTCGCGGCTCAGGACCTGCGGCAGCTTCTGGCTCTTGCGCGGCGAGCGCAGCTCGGCCGTCGGGTCATGGTCGATGATCTCCTCGCGGCGCAGGTGCCGGTAGAACGAGCGCAGGCAGGCGGTCTTGCGCTGGATCGTGGCGGGCGCGACGGGCGGGCGCTGCGGCCCGCCGGCGGTCAGCTCGGAGAGAAAGCGGGCGAGCTCGGCGTGGCCGAGGGCCGTCGCGTCGAGGCGGTTGCGCACGAGGAAGTGGCCGAACTGCAACAGGTCGGAGCGGTAGGCCTCCAGCGTGTTGCGCGACAGGCCGCGCTCGAACTCGAGATACGCGAGGAAGTCGAGCACGTGGTGTTCGAACGGGCGTGTGGCGGGGTGGGTGCGGGCGACGGCCATGTGGCCGAAGTTCGCCGGGCGCCGCGCGATCCATTGCGGTGCAACGCGGCGTGCGCCGTGCGCGCCGCGGAGAGCGAGCTCAGCCGAGCGTGGCGCGCAGCCATTGCAGCCCGATGACGGTCTTGGCGTCGTCGGTGGCCGCCAGCGCGGCATCGAGCTCGGCCAGCGGCCAGCGCACGATCTCGATGCGCTCGCCGGGGACCGGCTCGACGTCGCTCGGGCGCAGGCCGGTCGCGGAGAAGACGTGGACGAGCTCGTCGCTGTAGCCGCTGGACGGGCGAAAGCCGCGCACGCGCTGCCAGTGCTCGGCCTCGCAGCCGATCTCCTCGGCGAGCTCGCGCTGGGCAGTCTGCAGCGGCGCCTCGCCCTCGATGTCGAGCTTGCCGGCGGGCAGCTCGAGCGTGTACTCCCCCAGCGACTCGCGCGGCTGGCGCACGAGCCAGACGTGCTCGTCGTCGTAGGCGACGATCCCCGCGGCGTCCATGCGGCGCACGATCTCGCGCTCCACCTCCTCGCCGTCGGCGTGGCGGAAGCGCTCGACGCGGACGGAGAACTGGCTGCCCTCGTAGACGGTGTCGCCGCCGAGCGGCTCGATCCTGTGGTCGTCGGGGCTCATGTCATCTGGGCAAGCGCGGTGCCGGCGGCGAGCGCGGCGGCGAAGAACAGCGGATCATCGCGGCCCATCGAGCGCGTCGGCAGGCCGCTGGCGGTGTACCCGGCGAGGTCGATCGGGAGCGCTTTGTAGTCGTGGCGCTCGTCCGCGGGGGATTCGCCGTCGGGGAGCGCGACGACCACGGGCGCGAGCAGCAGCTCGAGCACCGTGCGCGTGTGGTGGCTGATCGCGCGGTGACGCTCGCGCGGATCGGTCGAGGACATCCGCGCGACGAGCAGCGTCGGGCAGCCGAGCGCGAGCGCCGTATGCGCGGAGTCCAGCGCCTGCAGGCCGCCGTGGCCGAGCGCGCTGCCCGAGCCGAGGATGCCCGGGCCGGGGCCGGTGACGGCCGCGTCCCAGCGCAGCTCGGTGATGCCGTGATGCAGCGCGGCGGCGGTGGTGATGGCGTCGCCGTCGGCGCCGCCGAAGGCCGGCCCCGCGGTGAGGTGGCCGGCGAGCATCCCGCCGGCGCGCAGGTCGCGCACGACGCAGGAGTGCCCGCCGGGCAGCGCGCCGCCCGCGGTCTGGACGTAGCCGAGGCGGCCGTTGCCGCCGGTGGCCTGGTGAAACGCCCAGGCCAGCGGGGCGAGCTGGCCGTGCAGCGCGAGCACCGCCGCGGGGCGTGCGAGCGGCAGCTGCGGGGCCGCGGGCGTGGCGTCGCCGTCGCCGCCCTCCTCGACGGGCAGCACCGCGTGCTGCAGGCTCGTGTAGTTGAGCTTCATCACGTGCGCGCCCGGCGTGCCGGCGCCGCCGAGGCCGCGGGTGAGGTTGACGTGCACGATGTCCGCGCCGCCCGAGCCGAGCCCCAGCTCGACCGCCTCGACGTTGACGATGACGTCGTCGCCGGCCTGCGACGGCCCGACGAGCGCGACGTCGGCGATCGCCGTGCGGCGCTCGTCGCCAAGGTGGATCGCCAGGCGCTGCTCGATCGCGTCCGGCGGGCCGGCCACCGCGACGGTGGCGCGCCTCAGGCGGAGCATGCGTGCAGCAGCGCGAACGTCACGTCGAGCATGCCCTCCAGGGCGGCGACGCTGACGCGCTCGTCGGGCTCGTGGTTGCGCTCGGTGCCGTTGGCGAGGTTCGTGCAATGAAATCCCGCCGCCTCGAAGGCGTTGGCGTCCGAGCCGCCGCCGGTCGCGCGCCGTGTGGGCGTATAGCCGCAGGCGCGCAGCGCCTCCTCGGCGGCGAGCACGGCGGGGGCGTTCGTGGCGTGGCGGTAGCCGTCGAAGAGCCGCTCGGTGGTGACGTCGACGTCGCAGAAGCAGGCGGGCGTGTTGGCGGCGTCGTGGACGTGGGCGATGATCGCGGCGATCGTGTCGTCGGCCTTGACCGGATCCAGCGAGCGGGCCTCCCCCACGACCGTGCAGCGCGCGGCGACGATGTTCGTCCCGCCGCGCTGGCCGCCCTCGATCCGGCCGACGTTCGTCGTCGTCTCCTCGTCGATCCGCCCCAGCGTTATCGCACCGACGGCGCGCGCGGCGGCCTGGATCGCGCTGCGCCCCTCCTCGGGCCGGATGCCCGCGTGGGCGGGCGTGCCGCGGAACTCGGCCTCGAAGCGGTAGTACGTCGGCGCCGCGACGATGATCTCGCCGATCGGCGAGGCGTGGTCGAAGACGTAGCCCCAGTCGGCCTGCAGCGTCCTGACGTCGAAGGCCTTGGCGCCGGCCAGCGCGTTCTCCTCGCTGACGGTGAACAGCAGCTCGAGGCCGACCGGCGAGCCTTCGACCGCGCAGCGGCGCGCGACCTCGAGGATCACGGCGACGGCGGCCTTGTTGTCGGCGCCGAGGATCGTGTCGCCGGCGCTGACCCAGCCGCCGCCGTCGACGACCGGCTCGATCACGCCCGCCTCCGGCACGGTGTCCAGGTGCGCGCAGAGCAGGATCGTGCGCTCGCTGCGGCCGGGGATGCGCGCGAGCAGGTTGCCGCACTCCGCGCCGGTCTCGGGCGCGGCGCCGTCCTCCTCGACGCCGAGCCCCATCGTGCGCAGCTCGCGCGCGACGGCTTCGGCGCAGGCGCGCTCGGCGCCGAACGGGCTGGGAATCGCGCAGAGGCGGGCGAACGTGTCGTTCAGCCGGCGGCGCTCGACGTTGGAGGCGGGGCGCACCGGGGGCTAGGCGATGCGGCTCAGCGCGGGAGGCGCGCTGGTGGCGGCGGCCGTCGCCGCCGGTGGCGGCGCATCTGCCGCCACGACCGCGGATGCCGGCTGCGGAGCCTCGGCCACCCACACCGCCGCGAACCGGTAGCCCACTCCGAAGTGCGTGTGGATGTACTCCCAGGCCGGTGAGGCCAGCTGCAGCTTGGCGCGCAGCTTGCGCACGAACACGTCGACCGAGCGGTCGCCGTGGGCCATCGTGTAGCCCCACACCCGCTGGTAGATCTCCTCGCGCTCGAGCACGCGGCCGGCCGCCGAGGCCAGTAGCGCGATGAGCTCGAACTCGCGCCGCGTGAGGTCGATCGAGCCGCCGTTGGCGAACGCCTGGAACTGGTCGGGACGGACCTCGATCTCGCCGGCGGCGACGGTCTCTCCGGCGCCCGAGCCGCCCTCGCGCCGGCGGCGCGACACGGCCTCGATGCGGGCGATGAGCTCCTCGGGGTGGCAGGGCTTGGTCAGCCAGTCGTCGGCCCCCAGCCGCAGCCCGCGGACGCGCTGGGCGACGGTTGACCGGCCGGTGCAGACGACGATCGGCAGCGCCGGCAGGGCATCGGCGACCCGCTCGAGGTAGTCCCAGGCGGGCGGGCCGAGCAGCGCGACGTCGATCACGAGCGCGCCGAGGCGCATCGAGACGAGCCGGTCGATTCCGACCGCGGTGGTCAGCACGCGGTGCTCCCAGCCGAGCCGGTCGAGGCGGTTGGCCAGGACCTGGACGAACCCGGTGTCGGCGTCGATGACGGCGATTCGCAGCGGGGGCGTCGATGCGACCGAGTTGGCGTCGCTCATCACTGGCGTGAGTCTAGGGGCCGTTTGAGACGGTCAGCGCGCGAACGGGTCGCGTACACAGGATTTTCACAAGCGGAGGATCGCAAACTCGGCGTTCGTCAGGCTGCGCGGCCCGGTCCCCGAGCGCATCGCGAAGCGCTTGGACGGCGCCGGTACGATCAACTCCGCCCCGCCGTGTGGGCGGGATCACGCCCATGCCCGGCACCCGATTCAAGCCCAACGACAGCGCGCTGCTCAAGCTCTTCAGCCGCGCCGGGCGCAATGCCGAGCGCACCGCCGAGCTGCTGCTGCAGTTGCTGACCGACTGGCCCGAATCGCAGGAGCTGCGCGCAGCGATCCTCGATTGCGAGCATGCCGGCGACGGCATCACCCACGACCTCATGCACGCGCTGCACACCGCGCCGCCGCGGACGATCGACCGAGAGGACCTGTTCGGCCTCGCGGCCGCGGTCGACGACATCGTCGACTTCGCCGAAGAGGTGGCCGACTACCTGGGCCTGTACCAGATCGAGGCGCCGATGGAGGCCGCCCAGCAGCTCGCCCGGGTCCTGCACGAGACCACCGGCATCCTCGCCACGGCCCTGGACTCACTGCACGACGCCGGCACGCTGAAGCCGTTGCTGAGCGACATCCATCGGCTCGAGAACGAGGGCGATCGCATCGTCCGCGGCGCGATCGCCTCGCTGTTCGTCGGCGGCATCGACCCCACGGTGATCATTCGCTGGAAGGACCTCTTCGAACGCCTCGAGGACGCGATCGACAGCTGCGAGAAGGCCGCCCACATCCTAGGGGGCATCGCCGTCAAGGCACCGTGAGCGCCGTGCGCCTCCGGCCACGGTCGCGTTCACACCTTCTTCACCGGGCAATCACAACGCGATAACCCCGCCGCCCGCCGCGCCCGGGAGCCTCGGGCTCATGCAGGCCAACCAAGCCGAGCTCGTCAAGGTCGGTGAGCTCGAGATCCGACCGCGCGAGGGTCTCGTGCTCGCACGCGGCCGCGCGCTGACGCTATCGGTGCGCGAGTTCGACCTGCTCGTGGCGCTCGCCAGCCGCGCCGGCCGGATCGTCTCGCGCGACGAGCTCTACCGCCAGGCCTGGGGCGGAACGCTGCGCGGCGGCGACCGCTCGTGCGACGTCTACATCCACAAGCTGCGCGCCAAGCTCGAGCGCGCGCTGCCCGACGAGCGCCTCATCCACACGCACGTCGGCTTCGGCTATCGCCTGGACTCCGGCGCTTCACATCCTTTTCACACGACGAGCACGGGCCGGTAACAGGATGGCGGCGTGCCGCTGCGACCTTCCGTCTCGCTATGGGAACACACAGAGGAGGACAGACCTTGAAGCTCCATCGCTTCGGCGTGGTCGTCGTCGCCACCGGCGCGCTCGCGTTCGGCGTCGCCGCCTGCGGGGATGACGAGAAGGACTCGGGCAACACCGGCGGCAGCGATGCGGCGGCAGTCAGCGAGGATCTCAGCGGCTCGATCCGGATCGACGGCTCGTCGACGGTCGAGCCGGTCGCACAGGCGGCGGTCGAGCTGTTCGCCGAGCAGGCGCCGGACGTCGACATCAGCGTCGGCGGCGTCGGCACGGGCGACGGCTTCGAGAAGTTCTGCCGCGGTGAGCTGCAGATCGCCGACGCCTCGCGCGGCATCGAGAAGGAGGAGTACGACGCCTGCAAGAAGGCGAACATCACGCCGGTCGAGGTCCAGGTCGGCATCGACGGCCTCAGCGTCGTGACGAACCAGGATCTCGCGATCCCCGACGACTGCATCACGACGGCGAACCTGAAGAAGCTGCTCGACCCGAAGTCCAAGATCGCCAACTACAAGGAGCTGGGCGCGGGCTTCCCCGACCAGAAGGTGTCGTTCTTCACGCCCGGCACCGAGTCGGGCACGTACGACTACTTCACCGAGGCCGTCCTCGAGACCGACGCCGAGCAGCGCACGAAGGACGTCCAGACCTCGGCCGACGACAACCAGATCGTCACCGGCATCGAGGGCACCGAGGGCGCGCTGGGCTACGTCGGCTTCGCCTTCGCGGACTCGCAGAAGGACAAGCTGAAGATCCTCGCGGTGGACGGCGGGGACGGCTGCGTCAAGCCGGAGATCGCCTCGATCGCCGACGGCAGCTACAAGCCGCTGTCGCGCCCCCTGTTCATGTACCCGACCACCGAGACCGCGGCGAAGCCCGAGGTCAAGGGGTTCATCGGGTTCATCCTCGACAACAACGACAAGGTCAACGAGGCGGCCGACTACGTGCCGCTGACCGAGGACCTGCTGACGCAGGCCAAGGCCAACCTCGAGGGCGCGATGCCCGTCGAGGCGCCGACGGAGTAACCACACCGATGCGCGGCGCAACCGAGATGTCGGCGCGTCCCGGCGCCGGGTCGGTCTCACTGACCCGGACCCGGACGCGCCGCTCGGTCGGCGAGCAGGCCATCAAGGTCCTGCTCGCCGCCGCCGCCGTGCTGTCGGTCCTGACGACGACCGGCATCGTCGTCACGCTGCTCACCGAATCCTCGAAGTTCTTCGGGGAGATCCCGGCGTCCGACTTCTTCTTGGGCACCGACTGGGCGCCCCTGGCCGGCGGTGACTCGACGTCCTTCGGGGTCGTGCCGCTCATCTGGAGCACGCTCTATCTGACGTTCATCGCGCTCATCGTCGCGGTCCCGCTCGGGCTCGGCGTGGGCGTCTACCTCGCCGAGTACGCCTCGCCCCGGGTGCGCAAGATCTTCAAGCCGATCGTCGAGGTGCTCGCGGGCGTCCCGACGATCGTCTTCGGCTACTTCGCGCTGACGTTCTTCACCCCGCTGCTGCAGGACGTGGGCATCAACCTGCAGATCTTCAACGGCCTGTCGGGCGGCATCATCCTCGGCATCCTCGTGTTGCCGACGATCGCGTCGGTCAGCGAGGACGCGCTGTCCGCGGTCCCGCAGTCCCTGCGCGAGGGCGCCTTCGGGCTCGGCGCCGCCAAGTGGCAGGTCGTCGTGCGCGTCGTCTTTCCCGCCGCGCTGTCGGGCGTCGTCGCGGCGCTCGTGCTCGGCGCGTCGCGGGCGATCGGCGAGACCGTCGTCATCCTCGTCGCCAGCGGCAACAACCCGAACCTCACGTTCGACCTGGCGGTCGCCCACCAGAACATGGCGGCCTTCATCGCCAACGTGGCGCGCTCCGACGTGTCGGCCGGCAGCGTGGCCTACGCCACGATCTTCGCGGTCGGCACGACGCTCTTCGTCATGACCTTCGCGCTGAACCTCGTCGCGATTGCCTTCGTGCGCAAGTACCGCCAGGTGTACGAGTAGCCATGGCCGCGACGATCCCCGAATCGGCGTTCACCCGCCGCGTCGTCGAGCGGGCGTCCCGCGGGCAGCGCACGCGCGACCTGCTGTTTCGCGCCGGGTTGCTGCTGTGCCTGTTCATCACGGTCCTGTTCCTCGGCGTGCTCGTCATCGACGTCGCGATCGACGGGGTGCCGCTGCTGACGCCCGAGTTCATCACGAACTTCCCGTCGCGGCTGGACGCCGGCCGCTCCGGCGTGCGTCCCGCGCTGATCGGGACGCTGTACCTGGCGGTCCTGTGCGCGGCGTTCATCGTGCCGGTCGGCGTCGCCGCCGCCGTCTACCTGGAGGAGTACGCCGACCCGCGCCGCTGGTGGAACCGGGTCATCGAGGTCAACATCCAGAACCTCGCCTCGGTCCCCTCGGTCGTGTACGGCATCCTCGGCCTGGCCTTCATCGTCCGCGGCCCGGTCGACATCTGGGGGCTCGGACAGGGCTCGCCGACGCTGCTCGCCGGCGCCCTCACGCTCGGGCTGCTCGTGCTGCCGGTCGTGATCATCGTCTCGCGCGAGGCGCTGCGCGCCGTGCCGCCCTCGATCCGCGAGGGGTCGCTGGCGCTCGGCGCGACGAAGTGGCAGACGATCTGGAAGCAGGTCCTGCCGGGCGCGCTGGCGGGGATCGCGACGGGCGTGATCCTCGCGCTGTCGCGGGCGATCGGCGAGACGGCCCCGCTGATCCTCGTCGGCGCGACCGCCTTCCGCCTCGCCGACCCGACGATCGACGGCCCGTTCTCGGCGTTGCCGATCGCGATCTTCGGCGCGGCCGGCGAGCCGCGCGAGGAGTTCCAGATCCTCGCGGCCGGCGCCATCGTCGTGCTGCTGATCGTGCTGCTGCTCATGAACTCGATGGCGATCTACCTGCGCAACCGCTTCGAGCAGAAGTGGTGACCGGCGTGACCTCCGCTCCGCAAACCCAGCGATGACGACCACAGGTGATGACATGGACGCGACGCAACCCGACGCTCCCGCACAGGCCCGGCCCGGCGTGAGGGCGTCCGCGGGGCTTCCGAGCGCCGCTGCGCAGCCGGACTCCGCGCGGGCAGCCGCGCCGGCGCGCGAGGCGGTCTTCACCCTGCGCGACGTGCAGGTCTCCTACGGCGGCGTGCCGGCGGTCGAGAACGTCACCTTCGAGCTCGGCAAGAACCACATCACGGCGTTCATCGGCCCGTCGGGCTGCGGCAAGTCGACGCTGCTGCGCTGCCTGAACCGGATGAACGACCTGATCTCGACCGCGAGCGTGAGCGGCAGCGTTCTCTTCTACGACCAGGATCTCTACGCGCCCGACATCGATCCCGTCCAGGTGCGCAAGCGGATCGGCATGGTCTTCCAGAAGCCCAACCCGTTTCCCAAGTCGATCTACGAGAACATCGCATTCGGACCGCGGGTTCTGGGCATGAAGGGCGACATGGACGAGATCGTCGAGACCGCGCTGCGCAAGGGCGCGCTGTGGGACGAGGTCAAGGACCGCCTGAAGACCAACGCGTTCGGGATGTCCGGCGGCCAGCAGCAGCGGCTGTGCATCGCCCGCACGATGGCCGTCGAGCCCGACGTCATCCTCATGGACGAGCCCTGCTCGGCGCTGGACCCGATCTCGACGGGGGCGATCGAGGAGCTCATGCTCGAGCTCAAGCGCAACTACTCGATCGTGATCGTCACGCACAACATGCAGCAGGCCGCGCGCGTCTCGGACATGACGGCGTTCTACAACGTCGACAAGCTCGAGGCCGGCAAGCGCGTCGGCAAGCTCGTCGAGTTCGCGCCGACGGACAAGATCTTCACCGCCCCCGACGACCCCCGCACCGAGGAGTACGTCACCGGGAAGTTCGGCTGATGCCCGCGCGCGGCAACGGATTCGAGCACCAGCGCAGCCACTTCCAGCAGCAGCTCGCAGAGCTGGAGGCCAGCGCGCTCGGGGGCCTGGACCTCGTGTGCGAGCAGATGGACCGGGTGATCGAGGCGCTGCAGCACCAGGACGTCGAGCTCGCGCAGTTCGTCATCGCCGACGACGACCGGCTCGACGGCCGCTATCTCGAGGTCCACCAGGGGATCCTGTCGCTGCTCGCCCTGCAGGCGCCGGTCGCCGGCGATCTGCGGCTCGTCGCGGCGCTGCTGCACCTCATCAAGCACGTCGAGCGGATGGGCGACCAGTGCGTCAACGTCGCCAAGCTCATCCCGCTGTCGGGCCACGACCCGCCGGTCCGCGAGGAGATCCTCTCCAAGCTCGTGCAGATGGGCCAGGCGGCGCGGGCGGAGGTCGTGCAGTGCAAGCGCGCCTTCGCCGAGCGCAACGTCGCGATGGCCGAGGACCTCGTCGAGCGCGACCGCGACGTCAATCGCCTCAACCGCGAGGTGTTTCGCATCGCCGTCGAGGTCGGCGACGACCTCGACACGCGTGAGTGGGCGATGACGATGATCCTCGTGGCGCGCGCGTTCGAGCGCGTCGGCGACAACGCCGTCGACATCGGCGAGCAGACGGCGTTCGTGGTGACCGGGCTGTTTCGCGAGTTCACGAGCGCCACGCACGTCGGCCGCCACTAGTCCCTATGGGCGCCGTCCGGCGCGTCCGGTTGTGATGTGAAGGTCGGCACCCGCGCATGAGGTGCGCGGGTTGAGGGTCAGGAGTGGCCTGGGCCCCGACCGCACCGCCGGCTGGCGGCGCGCTCTGCGTGACCCCCAGCGGGGTACGTGCGGATGCCTCCGCTGCGCTCGCCGTAGAACGGCGCCACGTCGGCCACCCGCAGGCGCGCGCGGCGCACCGCGCGCGCCGGCGGACGCGGCGTGACGGCGTCGAGCAGGCGCCGCGCCTCGCGCACGGCCGCCTCACGCGGCACGACTGGCCTGCCGCTGCGCGCCGGCGGGGTCGAGCGCGCGGCGGTACCCGTCGGCGAGGCGCTGCAGCGAGCGCTCCCACGTGCGCTCCTGCACCGCGCGCAGGGCCCCTCCGGCAAGCCGCTCGCGCAGGGCCGGCGAGGCCGCCAACTCGACGACCGCGTCGGCCAGCGCGCCCGCGTCCGCCGGGCACAGGCGCCCGGAGATCTGGTCGGTGACGATGCTGGCCGGGCCGCCCTCGCCGACCGCCACCACCGGCAGCCCGCTCGCCTGCGCTTCGAGCAGGACCTGGCCGAACGTGTCGGTGCGGCTGGCGAACAGGAAGACGTCGGCGCTTGCGTACGCGGCCGCCAGCGCGTCGCCCTCCAGCCAGCCGAGGAACGACGCGTGCTCGCCGAGCCGCGCCTGCAGGAAGTGCTCCTCGGGCCCGCCGCCGGCGAGCACGAGATGCAGGCGCGGGTCGCGCTCCCGTGCCCGCAGGAACGCCTTGGCGAGCAGATCGGCTCCCTTCTCGCGCGTGAGCCGGCCGGCGTAGAGCACGGTGATCTCACCGGGCAGCAGGTCCGGGCGGCGCAGCGCCGGGGAGAAGCGCGCGACGTCCACGCCGCGATCCCAGCGGCCGATCCGCTCGTCGGCGATGCCCATCTCGCGCAGGACCGCGTCCGAGGCCGTGCTCGGCGAGAGGACGCGATGGCACTGGCCGTAGAAGGCGCCGATCGCCAGCCGCGCGGCGTGCTCGAGCCGCGGGTCCTGCGTGCGCACGCCGGCGTAGGCGGCGAGCTCCGTGTGGTAGCTGCCGAGGATCGGCACGCCCATCGCGCGGGCGATCAGTGCCGCGGCGGCGCCGGACGGCCCCGGCGAGCAGAGGTGGACGAGGTCGTAGCGCCCGTCGGCGAGCGCGTCGACGATCGCCGGCAGGCTCGGGACGCCGACCTTCAGGCCCGCGTAGAACGGGATGTCGATCTCCGCCACCGCGCTGAGGCGCCGGTCGACGATGTGGTCGGTGCCGACGACCTCGACCTCGAAGCCGGGCACGCCGCGGTCGCGCAGCTCGTCGAGCGTGTGCGTCACGCCGTGCATGCCGCCGACCGCGTCGGCGACGAGCGCGACGCGCAGGGGCTCACCCTCGCGCCGGGCGAGCTTGGCCTTCTCGCGGCCGAGGAACGCGGTCGCGGGGGCGTACGGGATCGCCGCCAGGCAGGCGTCGAAGAGCGTCTCCGCCGCGGCGCCGAGGTCGGCCCCGCCGGGGTTGGGCCGCGTGGCGGTCGCCGCGATCTGCTCGACCGCGCGGGCCAGCTTGCGCTCGTGGATGCGCCGGGCGCGCCGGTACAGGTCGGCGTGGAAGAAGTCGTCGCCCTGCAGCAGCTCGATCAGCTCGGTCTCCGTCAGGTCGAGCTCCACCGCGTTCAGCCAGGCGCGCAGCAGGGCGCGGGCGTCGTCCGGGCACAGGCCGGTGGCGGTGTGGCTGGAGCGCGCGTCGCCCTCCCTCATCAGCCGCTGGACCATCGTGAAGATCGCGGCCGGGTCGGGGGCTTCGCCGCTCGGCTCGCCCCGGCCGAGCGCGCGGGTGGCGATCGCCATCGCGGCGTGCGTCCACTTCGCCGCGCTGCCGTGCTCGCCGACCGGCGTGGCGTCGCCGGCGACGACCCGGTCGAGGTACTCGCGCCACGTCGCGCACTTCGCCGTCTGCGTGCTGGTGCGGCCGACGTCAACGCCGGCGTGGTCGTCCGAGCCGCCGACGCCGGTGCCGCCGTGGGTCTCGATGTAGACCTCGGCGGGCGAGTTGAGCTCGGGGGCCCGTGAGCCGTTGCGGGTCTCCCAGATCGTAAACAGCTGCGCCAGCCGGCGCCGGTGGCGCGGCAGCAGCGGCGCCTCGACCGAGTAGAACGGGTGCGCGAGCGCGCAGGCGATGGCGCGCTCGGAAAGCGCTTCGGCGACGGCCTCGACGTCGCCGGCGAGCGCCTGCAGGCGCTCGTGATCCTGAGGCGTGATTCCCCAGACGAGGATGTGCACGGCCTGCTGCTCGCCCCGGAACCAGGCGGTCAGCTCTTCGGAGACGAACGCGTCGTCGTAGCGCTCGGCGAGCTCGAGTGCGCCGTCGATCGTGTCGTGATCGGTGATCGTCACGAAGTCCATCCCGCGGCGCTTGGCGAGGTCGTAGACCTCCTGCGGCGGTGTGGCGCACTCGGGCAGCCCGAGCGCGCGCTGCACGCCGAGCTTGGACACCGCCGAGGCAGTCGAATGGCAGTGCAGGTCGACCCGGCTGGTCGATCGAGGGGTCATCGGTGCTCCCTTGTGTGGTTCGTTCGTATCGCTCGTCGCGCCGGACTTTGGCCTGCAAACGCGGCCCGCTTGTGAACGGCTGGGGATCGCCGTGTGACCTTGCGGTGAACGCCTGAGGGGAACCGCCTCGCGCGGGAGAAGCTTCACGCCATGCCGGTCCACACCGCGGCGCTCGCCGACACGCTCGTCCTGTCGCGCGGCCGGCTGCGCGTCGAGATCGCGCGCCGGCCGTTCGCCATCGACATCCGGCGCGACGATCGGCGCCTCATCGGCGGCTTCGGCCTGTGGTGCGCCGACGGCGAGATCGCCGACCAGTTCGTCCAGTTCACCGAGGGGGTGATCGCCTCCGAGCGAGGTGAAGTCGACCGACGAGCCGGTGCCCATCCACCAGCGCGCGACGAACGCGTCGCCGCCGGCGCGGCGACGTAGTGGCCCGGCAGCGGATCGATCGTCGTGACCTACCCCGCCGCCCACGTGGCGGCGGGGCTCGGCGACACGCCGGAGCACGAGCGCCCGCTGGAGGCCACCCTGTGGGGTGAGCCCCGGCTCGGCCACACCGCCGTGCGGCTGGCCGACGGCACGCGGATCGCCTGGCGGCGCGGGCGCTGGTCGGTCGACCGCGCGCGCGCCGTGACGTTCCGCGAGCGCTGAGGCGGGCACGCGCCGGTCGCTGCTGAGCGGGCGCGGGGTCGACCCGTCCGCGCTCAGCGATCGCGGGCGCCGCCGAACGGCCCCCAGATCGCGTAGGTCAGCCCCCCGTCGGCGACGGCCTGGTCGCCCGGGGCCTGGCCGCTCGCGAGCCGGTTGCCCTGCTGGTTGAGGAAGAACGTCCGGCCGTCGGGGCTGAAGCAGCCGCCGCAGAACTCCGAGTCGCTGAGCAGCGTCTGCGCGAAGTCGTAGAGGCTCCCGCGCTTGGTCACCCCGCGGACGAACTGCTCGCCGTCGCTGTCCTCCTGCAGGAAGACGTCGCCGCTGGCCGGGACGACGACGAGGTTGTCGGGGTTCTCGAGGTCGGTCGCGCTGGTGGACTCGTAGATGAGCGTCAGCTCGCCGCCGTTGCGACCGCGCGGCTCGTAGCTCCACAGCTGGCCGAGCTGTGCGTCGCCGCCGGTGGTGCAGTCGAAGTAGATCCGCCGGCCGGCGGTCCAGATGCCCTCGGTGCGGTCGAAGATCGCGGCGCCCTTGCTCTGCGCCTCGTGGCGGACCGTGTCCTGCAGCGGGTTGGGCTCGTCGATCGCCACCCATTCGGCGTCATAGGACTCGCCGGGGTCGGCGAGGTTGGCGTCGAAGCCCGGCCGGCTGCGGACGGCGAGCGCCTGCAGCGTGCCGCCGAAGCTCGCCAGGTCGCCGAACTCGCGCGGCCGGCGGGCCGGGAGGAAGCGGTAGAGGGCCGCGTCGCCGCGATCCTCGGTCTCGTACAGGACGCCGTCCAGCCAGGCAACGGCCTCGTGGGAGAAGCGACCGGCGTCGACGATCGGCTGCGCCGGCACGGCGCCCGTCGCGTCGGCGGGGACCTCGAAGCCGTAGCCGTGCGGCACGCCCGTGCCGGGGGTCACGTTGTTCTCCGTCGCCCCGTAGTTGAAGATCTCCTCGCAGGTGATCCACGTGCGCCACGGGGTCACGCCGCCGGCGCAGTTGGTGTGCGTGCCGCCGAGCACCGCGTAGGACTCCGTGACCCGGCGCTGGCGGTCGACGACGAGCTTCGTGTTGCCGCCCTTGACGTTCGCATCCGGGTCGTAGCGCTTGCCCGCCGGTACCGGGACCGTCACCTCGCCGGGGCGCGAGCGGTTCTCGTGGTTGCGGATGAGGATCGTCGAGCCACGCGGGCCGTCGAAGGCGCCCATGCCGTCGAAGATGCCGGGCGTGGGACCGCCGCTGGTCATGAGCTCGCCGGCGCGGTTGATGAGGCGGTACTGAAAGCCGGGCGGCAGGGCGAGGAACTCGATCGCGCTGTCGAGCTCCGCGGTCGGGCGCAGGGCGCCGTACCCGATCGCGGCGCGGCGCCCGCCGGTGGCGCTGCGCTGCGCGTAGGCCGACATCGGCCCACCGAGCGCGATGCCGGCGCCTGCTGCCGCCGAGCGCCTGACGAAATCGCGTCGCGTTACCTGGCTGGCCATGTGTCCCTCCGTCCGTTTTGCGAATGTCGGGACGGATCGTGAGGGTCGACCGGCGCTCGGTTGTGAAGCCTCGGTGACCGCGGGTTCACCGCGCCGGCCGGCCGCCCGGGGCGCGCGCGCAGTCGGGCGGCTGGCAGGTGCCGGCACGGCGACCGTGGAATACCGCCGCATGTCAGTGTCGTGGGAGGGGCGAGCCGTGATGACGTTCGACGCGTCCGGCATGCAGAAGAACTCCACGTTGGCGATCACCAACGGGCTGGTCACCGCAGACCCGCCCACGGTGAAGCGCCGTCAGGCACTGTGGGACGTCGGCGCAGCCCCGCCGCCCCCGCGCGTGTACGCGCAGGCGTTCCGCTTCAACCTGGACGCCGCAGCGGCCAACGCCGGCCTGACGGCGGGCCGTGGCCGCACCGTGCTCGTGCGGTCCCGGTTGGACGACGGCGGTGTCTCGTGTGCGCTCGTCTGGCACCTGGATACCGACTTGGAGCAGCCGCCGCTCGTGCGCACGCTCGGGGTGCGTCTGCCGCCGGACAGTCATGACGAGCGGCAGGTCTTGGCACTGGACGGCAGCGTGCACGTCGCCCTCGACCTCCTGCTCTGGGTCGCGGCCAAGCACCGCCTCTGGGTCCTCAGCCGCCTGCCGGCCAAGGACGCGGCCAGGGCTGCCGGTCTCGGGGTGGTCCATATCGACGTCGAGGGTCGACCCGACCGCGAGACCTACCTGCGGGGGCTGTTCGGGGAGCGCGTGGCGACCCGGTCGAAAACCGCGTCCGGCGTGTTGCTGCTGCGCCTCAGCCCTTGATCTGGGCACGCTCGAGAATCGCAGCCGCCTCCTGCGGCGACGCGATCTCGCGGATCGCGGCGACCAGTGCCTCGAGCGAGGGGGCGCCGTCGACGATCCTGGCGCGGCGCGCGCGTCCGGCCATCCACGCGCCGATGTCCTGCTCGACGGACTCGACGTACTGCGCGGCGGCGCCCGAGGCCTCCGCGTCGTCCATCAACGCCGCGGCGACGGCGTCGACGTCAGCGCCGTACACGCGGGCGTAGCGCAGGACGCTGGCGGGCGCGACCTTCTTGTCGCGGCGGCCCGCCGGATGCTTGGGTACGCCATCGGCGTCCATCGCCCGGCTCATGACGGATGTGCTGCGGCCGATCAGCTGCGCCGCGCGTGAGATCGTCGGCCATGCGCGCAGGTGATCGGCGCTCGGTGCGGCACCCGCCACCGCGGTCGCGAATTGGATGTCGGTTCGCTCGGTCATGAGGCCATCCTATCCGGCTTGCGCAACAAACGCAAGAAACGCGCGAAACGCAAGAAACCCCAGAGGCGGGCGGGCCAGGCGACGACGACGGCCGGACCGGCGAGCGGCCGGGGCGCCCGCTCGCGCGCCAAGTCCCAGCGCCGCCGGCGAGCACGCTCAGCCGCGGGAGATGCGCAGCTCGGCGTGCTCGCCGGACGGCTCGCCCGTGCCGCGGCCGCGCGCCAGCGCGCACCCGACGAAGTCGCGGAAGAGCGGCGCGGGCCGCTCCGGGCGCGACTTGAACTCGGGATGGAACTGCGAGGCGACGAAGAACGGGTGGTCGTCGAGCTCGATCATCTCCACCAGCCGCTCGTCGGGCGAGGTGCCGCTGACGATCAGGCCGGCCGCCTCCAGGCGCCGGCGCAGGAAGAGGTTGACCTCGTAGCGGTGGCGGTGGCGCTCGTAGATGACCGCCTCGCCGTAGAGCTCGCGCGCGCGGGTGCCGGCGTGGATCTTCACCGGGTCGGCGCCGAGGCGCATCGTCCCGCCGAGGTCGGTGACCTCCTTCTGCTCGGGCAGCAGGTCGATCACGGGATGCGGCGTCTCGGGGTCGAACTCCGTCGAGTTGGCGCCGTCCATCCCGGCGACGTGGCGGCCGAACTCCATCACCGCGACCTGCATGCCGAGGCAGACCCCCAGGTACGGGATGCGCCGCTCGCGCGCGACGCGCGCGGCCCGGATCTTGCCCTCGATGCCGCGGCCGCCGAAGCCGCCGGGGATGAGGATCCCGTCGGCGCCGCCCAGCCGCTCCAACGCGACGGCGTCGCTCGTCAAGAGCTCCGAGTCGACCCATTCGATCTCGACCGTGCAGTCGTGGTGAAAGCCCGAGTGGCGCAGCGCCTCGGCGACCGACAGGTACGCGTCCTGCAGCGCGACGTACTTGCCGACCAGCGCGATCCTCACGCTGTCCGTGGCGGCGCTCGCACGGCGCGTGAACTGCTCCCACACCGACAGGTCCGGCTGCGGCGCGTCGATCGAGAAGTGCTCGCAGATGAGGTCGTCGACGCCCTCGTCGGCGAACCACAGCGGCACCTTGTAGATGTTGTCGACGTCCTTGGCGCTGATGACGGCCTCGACCGGCAGCGACGCGAACAGCGCGATCTTCTTGCGGATGTCGGCGCCGAGCTCGGACTCCGAACGCGCAAGCAGCATGTCGGGCTGGATGCCGATCCGGCGCAGCTCGTTGACCGAGTGCTGCGTGGGCTTGGTCTTCAGCTCCCCCGCGTGGCCGATGTACGGCACGAGCGTGAGGTGGATGAACATGCAGTCGCGGCGGCCGACGTCGACCGGGAACTGGCGGATGGCCTCGAGGAACGGCAGCGACTCGATGTCGCCGACCGTGCCGCCGATCTCGGTGATGACGATGTCGGCGTCCTGCGTCTCGGCGAGCAGCTTGACGCGGTGCTTGATCTCGTCGGTGATGTGCGGCACCACCTGCACGGTGCCGCCGAGGTAGTCGCCGCGGCGCTCGCGCCGGATGACCGAGTTGTAGATGCCGCCGGCCGTGACGTTCGACGCGCGCGAGGTGTTGGCGTCGGTGTAGCGCTCGTAGTGGCCGAGGTCGAGGTCGGTCTCGGCGCCGTCCTCGGTGACGAACACCTCGCCGTGCTGGTAGGGCGACATCGTGCCCGGATCGACGTTGATGTACGGGTCGAACTTCTGCAGGCCGACGGTCAGGCCGCGAGCCACCAGCAGGCGCCCGATCGAGGCGGCGGCGATGCCCTTGCCGAGCGACGAGACGACGCCGCCGGTGATGAAGATGAACTTCGTCTTGCGCTGAGGCTGTGCTGAGGATGGCGTCATCGGGGGCGTCCCAACGAGTCTAGGTGGCGCACCAGCGGAAGCCTCTCGACGAGGTTCGAGATTGACCGAAACTCCCCGAAAAGATTCACCAGCGCGAGCACGGCCAGCGCGATCAGCTGACCGTTGCTGTCGAGCGTCAGCACGAGCCAGAGCCCGGCGAGCGCGCCGACCGCGTTCGATCCGGCGTCGCCGAGCATGGCCTTCTCGCGCAGGTCGTAGAAGCCCGCCACGAGGACCGGCCCGAGGAACAGCCCCAGCCCGGCCAGAGCCTGGGTGTTCGTCGTGGCGATCGTCAGGCCGAGGCCGAGCAGGACGAACGTCTTGACCGACCGCCCGGGCCGCAGGTCGAGCAGGTTGAACGTGTTCGTGGCCAGCACGAGGACGGCCGCGGCGAGCAGGAACTCGGCGTCCGAGCCGGGCAGCGAGGAGGCCACGAGCAACGCGAGCCCGAGCGTCCCGGCGGCCTTCAGCAGCCCGGTCGACAGCGCTCCGCTCATCACGTCCTTGCCGTGCCCGCGCCAGCCGCGGCCGGCGCCGGACAGCACGTCGTCGATGAGGCCGAGCAGGGCGATCCCCGGCACGAACACGATCGCGAAGCCGAGGTTGTCGGGGTAGACGTCGAGGTCGGTCAGGCGTGCGAGCAGCATCACCGGGATGAGCGCGATGAGCGCGACGGGCACGATCGCGATGCCCAGCGGCACCGGCAGGACCCGCCCGCGGTAGTTCTCGCGCGTCAGCCCCGCTTCGGCGAGCCGGGAGAGCACCAGCGGCGTGAGCCCCACGGCGACCAGCAGCGAGAAGACGAACGGCAGGGCTTGCACTAGCGATTCGTCGCGTTCGGATGTGCGGGACGAGCCACTGGACTGGAACCTAGCGAGATGGGCGGACGAAGGCGGCCCGGCGCGGCCGGCTCAACGCACCTGCCCGACCACCGGCGGCAGCAGCGCCTGCGCCCCGTCTCCGCGCCCGTAGGCGCCCTGGGCGCCGGCCAGGACGAAGACCATCGCGGCACGGCCGGCCTGCTCGTCGATGTTGTCGACGCTCGACAGCTCCCGGTCGCGATACCAGCCGATGTGCGAGGGATCGCTCCGGCGGCGCTCGACGCCGACGACCTTGACGCCGGTCTGCCCGAGGCCGCGGGCGATGCCGTCCTGCAGCGCGGTCAGCCGCTTCGCCGTGTCCTTGTCCTTGGGCTTGGGGGCCGGGCGCATGACGATGACGCCGTCCAGGCCGCCGAACTCGCCGCTGAGCGTCTGCATGAGCGGCGTGCGCAGCCGCCGCACGAGCCGGCCGCCGAGCACCATCTGGATGCCCGCGCGACGGCCGAGGTCGTCCAGCAGCGACGGGTCCCGGGCGACGTCCGCATAGCTCGTGCCGCGCGCGCTCTCGGCGAGCGCTTCGAGCTGCACGTTCTCGCGCACGACCGCGACGAGCGACAGGTCCGCGCCGGTCGGCTGCAGCGCGCGGCGGATCAGGTCCGGCGCGCCGTCGTCGCTGCCCAGCACGACGAGCCCGATGCGCCGGCCGCGCAGCTGGTCCTTCGTGAGGATCGGATAGGCGTCGTCGGCGAACTGCTGCTGCTCGCGCAGGGCGGCCTTGGCCTCGTCGCGCTCCTGGTCGGCCTGGCGGACGTCGGCGCGCAGCGAGCTGCGCAGGTCCTGGCGCGCCGACGAGACGAGCTCCTTGTCGCCGATCGCCACGCCGAGCAGCAGCCCGACGACGAGCGCAATGAAGACCGCTGCCAGTGACAGCGCGTGGTAACGGAAGTCGAACATTCAGGGGTGGTGGCTCACTCGAGCCCGAGGACCACTTCGAGCTTGAGCCACATCAGGTCGGCGAGATCGCGCAGCGCCGGCGTCAGCACGACGATCCCCAGCAGGCACAGCAGGCCGGCCGCCGCGACGACGACGAGCGGCGAGCGCCCCGGCAGCGGCCGGTACAGCCGGCTCACCCCCTTGGCGTCGACGAGGATCTCCCCCAGGCGCAGGCGCGTGAGGAACGTCGAGGCCATCCCGCGGCGGTTTTTGTCGAGGAACTCCACGAGGTTGAACTGCGATCCGACCGAGACGATCAGCTCGGCGCCCTTCTCGGCGGCGATGATCATCGCGACGTCCTGGCTCGTGCCCGGGGCGGGCACGAGCTTGAAGGGCAGCTTGAGCGCCTCGAGGTGCTCGCGGCCGGGGGCGCGGCCGTCGGGGTAGGCGTGGACCACGAGCTCGGCGCCGCACTTCAGCGCGGCGTCGCTGGCGGAGTCCATGTCGCCGACGATCATGTCGGGCTTGAAGCCCGCGGCGAGCAGCGCGTTGGCACCGCCGTCGACCGCGATGATCTTCGGCTTGACGTCGCGGATGTAGGGCCGCAGCATCCGCAGGTCCTTCTCATGGTCGACGCCGCGCACGACGATGAGCGCGGGGTGGTCGCGGAAGTCGGTGTCGAATCGGGGCAGCTCGATGCGCCCGGACAGCAGCTCGCGCTCCTCGAGCATGTGCTCGATCGTGTTGCGCGCGAACGCCTCGAGCGCGTCGCCGATCTCGCGCCGGCGCTCGTCGGTGGCGGCGCGGACGGCGGCCGGCTCCTGCACCACGCCCGTCGAGACGAGCTCGGATCCGCGCAGGATCGAGCCCCCGCGGATCGTGATCGCGTCGCCGTCCCTGAGCCGCTTGAACAGGGTGTCGTCGGGCAGGTCGACGAGATGGATCCCGGCCTGCACGAGCAGCAGCGGCCCCATGTTCGGGTAGGCGCCCGTCGAGGAGGAGCTGCAGTTGAGCACCGCCAGCACGCCCGCGCCGATGAGGTCCTCGGCGGAGACGCGGTCGAGGTCGCGGTGGTCGAGGACGGCGATCTCGCCCGCGGCCAGCGTCTTGACCATGAGCTTCGTGCGCCGGCCGAGCCGAGCGGGTCCGGACAGCTCGCGGGCGACGGCGACGGCCATTGGTAGTCACTGGCGCGGTCCTCGCCTAAGCGAGTCCGTTTCCAGCTTCCCCTCTCAATCCGTGCGTGCGGTTTTCCCGCACACGGCGTACCGATGATCTTCCTGGCGCGGCAACGCGACCGACGAGATCCCAACGACAGCACGCCGCCCGCGGGGAGTCACCCCAACGAGACCGTTTGGCGTGTTGCGGCGGACGTTGTGGGCGCTTGGCCGCTACCCATAGCCTGCATCGTGGCGTTGCGAGTGCGTGACCGCGGCAAGTGGCAACCATCGCCATTTCGCTTGCCGACGGCTCGACGGGCCTAAGCCCGCCGGGGTGCTTGGCCCGCCATGCGGGCATGCCCTGACGCTCGCGTCCTACACAGGCGCGATCAAAGCCGGGGTCCTTCGCTGCCGGCGCGTTGTTCTGCACGCCGATCTGCACTACTACGACCCCGTCGGACTCCCGCTGACCTCCGCTCGACTTCGCCATCGGCTTACACGAGCGGTCTTTGCTGACGAAGCTGGCCAGACGGGTCTCCCTTGTTCCGCGATCAGACCTTGCGCGCGTGCAAGTCTCCCTACCCCGCAGGGACCCGCCGCACCCAAATCCGAAATGAGACTGGCGGACATCGCCTTCGCCGTGACATGAGCGGCTCGGCTCCCCGACTGTAGATCTGACGAGGCTGCGATCCCAGCCCACGCGCTTGCTCGCTCCAAAGAGGCTCTCGACGCCCCGCTCAGCCGCGAGGATCTCTCCCCGAGACCGGGGCCTGCTACCCGGCGCTCCAGCGCTTACCGGTGCGGGACTTCCACCCGCTGGCCTGATCCAGCTTGCAAGGCGCAACATGCGACGAGTCTAGATGGGGTTGTTAACGACGTGCGAAGATCGCCCCGGGGCGGTTGCTAGCTTGTCCGCTGCTGTGCTCCTCGCGCTCTCAGCGGTGACGCCGCCAACGGTCCAGGAGGTCTGCGGTCAGGACCCCGGCTTCTTCTGTCGCGTGGTCTTCGAGCGCAGCGACGACCGCGCGCTCGCCGAGTTCGCCGACAAGGCGTTCGGGGCGACGCTGACCGCGATCGTCATCCTCGCCGCCGCGCTCATCGTCAACAAGCTCGTCGGCCGCGCGATCCGCCGCGCCCTGCACACGCTGCACTCGGGCACGGTGCAGGAGCGGCTGGGCTCCCTGCGGCGCCGCACGCCGGCGGCGCTGCTGGAGCCCGGCGACGTCAGCCTGCGCGCCGAGCAGCGCATCAACGCGCTGACGAGCGTCCTGCGCAGCATCGCGACGGCCGTGATCTTCACGATCGCCGGCTTTCTCGTCGTCGGCGAGTTCGGGCTGAACCTCGCCCCGCTGCTGGCGGGCGCGGGAATCGTCGGCATCGCGCTCGGGTTCGGCGCGCAGTCGCTCGTCAAGGACTTCCTGTCGGGGATGTTCATCCTCGTCGAGGACCAGTTCGGCGTCGGCGACATCGTCGACCTCGACCAGCAGACGTCGGGCACCGTCGAGGCCGTCTCGCTGCGCACGACGCGCCTGCGCGCCGTCGACGGCACCGTGTGGCACGTGCCCAACGGCGACATCCGCCGCGTCGGCAACAAGAGCCAGCACTGGTCGCGGGCGCTGCTGGACGTCGAGGTCGCCTACAACACCGACATCGAGCACGCCAAGGACGTCATCAAGCGCGTGGCCGACACCTTGTGGCAGGAGTGCGACGACATCCTCGAGGAGCCCGAGGTCTGGGGCGTCGAGCGGCTGGGCCCCAACGCGATCGTGATCCGGCTGGTGGTGAAGACCCGGCCGGCCGACCAGTACGCCATCAGCCGCGATCTGCGCCAGCGCCTGAAGGAGGCCTTCGACGCCGAGGGAATCGAGATCCCGTATCCCCAGCAGGTCGTCTGGAACCGCACGGCGCCCGATCCGGAGCCCGCCGGCGACGAGCAGCGCTAGCGCTAGCGGCGGTGGGCGTGTGTGCCGGGGCCGCGCCGCGCGGGTAGGCGGGATGGCTGACGAGCAACGAAGGAGGAAGTGCATGGACAGGCGCACGCTGGGAAGCGGCGACGCAGCGCTCGAGGTCGCGGCCGAGGGGCTGGGCTGCATGGGGATGTCGGAGTTCTACGGCTCGGCCGACGAGAGCGAGGCGATCGCGACGATCCACCGCGCCCTCGAGCTGGGGATCGACTTCCTCGACACCGCGGACATGTACGGGCCGTTCACGAACGAGAAGCTCGTCGGCAAGGCGATCGCCGGCCGTCGCGACGAGGTCGTCGTGGCGACGAAGTTCGCCAACGTGCGCGGTGAGAACGGCGAGTTCCTCGGCATCCGCGGCGATGCGCAGTACGTGCGGGAGGCCTGCGACGCCTCGCTGAAGCGCCTCGGCATCGACCACATCGACCTGTACTACCAGCACCGCGTCGATCCCGAGACGCCGATCGAGGAGACGGTCGGCGCGATGGCCGAGCTCGTCGCCCAGGGCAAGGTGCGCCACCTCGGCCTGTCGGAGGCGGCGCCGGAGACGATCCGCCGCGCCCAGGCCGTGCACCCGATCACCGCGCTGCAGACCGAGTACTCGCTGTGGACGCGCGATCCCGAGGACGACGGCGTGCTGGCCACGATCCGCGAGCTGGGCATCGGCTTCGTCGCCTACAGCCCGCTCGGCCGGGGCTTCCTGACCGGCCGGATCCGCTCGGTCGAGGAGCTGCCGGAGGGCGACTCGCGCCGCGCCGGCCGGTTTCCGCGCTTCGAGGCCGAGAACCTGCAGCGCAACCTCGACCTCGTCGCGCGCGTGGAGGAGATCGCCGCGGAGACGGGCGTGACGCCGGGCCAGCTCGCGCTGGCATGGGTGCTGGCCCAGGGCGAGGACATCGTGCCGATCCCCGGGACGAAGCGGCGCTCTTACCTGGAGGAGAACGCCGCCGCCACGGACGTCGCGCTCAGCGCGGACGAGCTGGCCCGCATCGACGAGATCGCGCCCGTCGGCGCGGGATCCGGCGACCGCTACGCCGACATGTCGACCGTCCACCGCTGAGCCTGCGCGCGTGGCCGCGGCCACGCGGTCCGGTCCGCCAGGTCCGTCAGGTGTGGTTGGGGCAGTCGTCCGTGCCGCGGCTGCGGCGGGTGTGGTTGGGGCCCTCGTCCGTGCCGCGGCCGCGACGGGTGTGGCTGGGGCCGTCGTCCGTGCCGCGGCCGCGACGGGTGTGGCTGGGGCCGTCGTCCGTGCGCGGCCGCGACAGGTGTGGCTGGGGCAGTCATCCGTGCCGCGGCCGCGACGGGTGTGGCTGGGGCCGTCGTCCGTGCGCGGCCGCGACGGGTGTGGCTGGGGCCGTCGTCCGTGCGCGGCCGCGACGGGTGTGGTTGGGCACCAATCGTGGGTTTCATGGACAGCGCCGCACCCTCACCCGGCCGCGGATCACGGGCGCGCCGGCGCCGGAGCACCGGTCCGGGGGTAGCGCCGCCACGGGTCGACGCGGCCGTCGCGCGGTTCATGCTCGGCAGCCTCGCGGCGATCGCCGTGCTCGTCGTCGGCGGCTTCTTCGCGCTGCGCGACGTCGCGATCGACGAGGCGATCGGCAACACGCGCGACCGCGTGCGCTCGGAGGCGGGGCTCGTCGAGCCGCCGGCCTGAGCGACGGCATCGTCCGCGGCGAGCCCGCCGCGCTGCGCCGTCTCGACGACACCGTGTCGGCGCTGGTGCTGGGCGACTCGATCGTGCGCGTGAAGCTGTGGACGAAGGACGGCCGGATCCTCTACTCCGACGAGCCGGCGCTGATCGGCAGCCGCTACGCGCTCGGCGAGGAGGAGCTCGAGCTGTTCTCCAGCGGTGGCTCCGAGGCCGAGCTGAGCGACCTCGACGAGCCGAGAACCGCTACCAGCGCCCGCGGGGCAAGCTGCTGGAGGCGCACACGATGATCCGCACCCCCGACGGCACGCCGCTGCTGTTCGAGATCTACCAGCGCTTCAGCTCGGTCAAACGCCAGCGGCACGCGGCTGCTCGGCGCGCTGGCCCCGCCGCTCGTCGGCGGCATCGTCGTGCTCGTGCTCTTCCAGGTGCCGCTGGCCTGGTCGATGGCGCGGCGCCTGCAACCGCGGCCACCGCGAGCGCGAGGCGCTGCTGTCGAGCGCCGCCGAGGCGTCGCGCAGGAGCGCCGGCGGATCGCCGCCGATCTGCACGACGGGGTGGTGCAGGACCTCGCGGGCGTCGCGTTCGGCCTCGCGCCGCTGGCCGCCGACGCGCAGCGCCGCGGCGACGACACCGCGGCCGCCGCGCTGCGCGACGCGACGGCGACGTTGCGCCAGGGCGTGCGCGACCTGCGCACGCTGCTCGTCGAGATCCACCCGCCCAACCTCGAGTCGGCGGGCCTGCGCGTTGCGCTGAGCGATCTGCTCAGCCCGCTGGCGGCGGGCGGGATCGCGACGACGCTGACGGTCGAGGAGGCGCAGCGCAACGGCGGCGGCGCGGGTGCGCGCGACCGAGCACGACACGCTCGTCTACCGCGCGGCGCGCGAGGCGATTCGCAACGCGCAGGCTCACGCCGGGGCAGCATCGATCGGGGTCGCGGTCACCCGCCCCGAGCCGGACGGGACGCGGCTGGTGGTCACCGACGACGGGACGGGCTTCGAGGCCGGCGCGCGGCGGCGCGCGGCGCCGAGGGCCACCTCGGGCTGACGCTGCTGGAGGACGTCGTCGCGCAGGCCGGCGGCACGCTCGAGGTGCGATCGTCTCCCGGCGTGGGAACGACCGTGCGATTGGAGCTGCCCGCCCGATGATCCGCGTCCTGCTCGCCGACGACCACGGCGTGATCCGCGACGGCCTCGACCGCCTCATCTCCGCGCTGGACGGCGTCGAGCTCGCGGGGGTGGCCGCCGACGGCGCCGAGGCGGTGGCGCAGTGCGCGCGCCTGGAGCCCGACGTCGTGCTCATGGACCTCGACATGCCGGTGCTCGACGGGATCGAGGCGACGAGGCGGATCGCGGCGGCGCAGCCGGGGACGGCCGTCGTCGTGCTGACGGCGTTCTCGGACCGGCCGCGGATCATGGGCGCCCTGGAGGCCGGCGCCTGCGGCTACCTGCTCAAGGACGTCGACGCCGACGCGGTCGGCGAGGGGATCCGCGCGGCCGCGCGGGGCGAGTCGCCGCTGGACCCGCGCGCCGCGCCACGATCCTCGATGCTCGCACGGCGCCCGACCCGCTCGGCGACCTGTCGGCGCGCGAGCGCGAGGTGCTCGCGCCGCTCGTCGAGGGGCCGCCGAACAAGCTCATCGCGCGGCGGCTGGCGATCAGCGAGAAGACGGTGAAGTCGCACCTCACGCGGATCTTCCGGGAGCTCGACGTGACCGACCGCACGCAGGCGGCGCTGTGGGCCGAGCGCCATGGGGTCGCGAGCGCGCGCGCGAGCGCGACGAAAGTCCCATCGCGGCGCGGGCGCCGGCCGGCGATGGTGTGCCGCGTGAGCGTGCGAATCGCCTGCTGCGTGGCCTGCGCGGCCGCGGTCGTGCCGCTGTGCGGCGCCGGCACGGCGCCCGCGATCGCCCGCGACGACGACAGCCGGCGCGAGGCGCGGGACACCGGCACGTGCGGCAAGGGCGCGTCGTCGAAGCTGCGGCTGCGCTCGCGCGACGGTGTGATCAGCGTCGAGTTCGAGGTCAAGCGCAGCCGCCGCGGGGAGCGCTGGCGCGTGGTGCTCGTCCACGAGCGGCGCGTGGCCTGGCGCGGCAGCGTGCGCACCCGCCGCTCGGGCGGCTCGTTTCGCCTGCGCCGCTCGCTGCCGGACTTCGACGGCAGCGACCGGGTGACCGTCCGCGCATCGGGCCCGCGCGGCCTGACCTGCGAGGCGGGCGCGACGCTGGCGGCGTGAGCGGCGCGCCCGTTGGTTTCAGAGCGCGTCGAGCGTCGCCTGCGCCTGCTTCAGGGCGGCCACGGATTCCTGCGCCTCGGCCTGCGCCTCGGCGAGCGCCTCGTCGGCCTGCTCGAGCGACGTGGCCGCGCGCGCGCGGCGCTCGTCGGCGGCCTTGAGGGCGTGGCCCGCGCGCTCGGCGCGCCGCTTCGCCGCCGTCTCCGCGATCCGCGCCGCCTTGCGCGCCTCCGTGCGCTCGCGCTCGAGGCGCGCGCGCTCCTCGCGCTCGCGCTTGGCCTGATCGCGCGCGGCCCGGCGCTCCTCGGGCGACGGCGCCTTCGGCTTGGCGGCGGCCGCCGGCTTCGCGGGCGCGTCGGCCGTGCCGCGCTCACCGCTCGCGGCGGGCGCCGGCTTGGCCGCCCGCTGCTTGGGCGCGGGCGGCGCGACCGCGAACGGATCCGCCGATTCGCCGAGCCCGAGCCCGATGTGGCGCAGCTCGCGCTCCAGGCGGCCCGCGCGCACCTGCTCGCGGGCCTGCTCGTCGAGCGCGGCCGCGTGCAGCGTGTCGGAGACCCGCTCGACGACGGCCGGGCTGAGCTCGTGGCCCTCGGAGGAGAGCAGCCCGCGCGCTGCGCGCACGAGCTCGTCGACGGCCTCGCGCTCGCGCTCGTTCGCCGCGCGCAGCGCGCGGCCGTCGCCGCTGCCGGCCAGCAGCCGCGCCTGCGCCTCGCGCAGCTCGTCACCGGCGGTGAAGAGATCCTGCACCCCCGCCGGTTGCGAGCGCACGACCTGGTTGACCGCCCACGCGGCGACCGACGGCTTGCGCAGCGCGGCCACGGCGGCCGCCTCGTCGCGCCGCTTGTCGGCGCGCAGCGCCTTCGCGAGCGCCGCGCGCTCGGGGATGAACCGATCCAGTGCCAGGCCGTACAGGTCGTCGGGCTCCATCGCTCACGCATGGTGCCTGCTCCGGGCGATGGCGTGGCGAATCGTTCGCGCCCAGGCACGACGGATACGCCACACCGAGACCCGCACCCAGGCTCCGACGAGCGGCGTTCGGTCCTCCGCCGTCCGTCCCGGAGGTTCACGGCATGGCATCGTGCGAACGTGCCTCAGTGCCTGGAGTCCGTCACCCTGCGCGACCGCTCGCTGCTGCTTCGCCCGTGGTCGGAGCCTGATGCGCCGACCCTCGAGTCGGTCTGCGGCGACGCGGACGTCTGCCGGTTCACGTCGGTGCCGTGGGACCCCTGGCTGCCGGCGCTGCTACGGAACGTCGCGGCCGGACGCCGACCGCGTCGTGGCCTCCCCCGAGGACTCCCGCAGCGACCGGCGCAGCTCGTCGGCCTGGACCTTGCCGATCGCGCTGCGGGGCAGGGCCTCGGTGAACACCACGTCCTGCGGGTGCTTGTAGGCGGCCAGCCGTCCCTCGAAGAGGCCCCTGACGTCGCCGGCGCTCAGCGACCCCGGGCGCCGCAGGACCACGAACGCCACCGGCACCTCGCCGAGCTCGCCGTCGGGGCGTCCGACGACGGCGGCCTCCGCGATCTCGGGGCAGCTCGCCAGGACCGCCTCGACGTCGGCCGGGTACACGTTGCAGCTGCCGACGATGATGACCTCCTTGAGGCGGCCGACGATCGACAGCATGCCCTCGGCGTCGAGGCACCCCGCGTCGCCCGTGCGCAGCCAGCCGTCCGCGTGAAACGCCGCGCGGGTCGCCGCCGGATTGCGCCAGTACTCCGGCATGACCGTCGGACCCTGCACGAGGACCTCGCCAACCTCCCCCGGCGGCAGCGCCGCGCCGTCGTCGTCGGCGATCCGCACCCGGCAGTGCGGCACCGGTCGCCCCGCCGTGGCCCGCAGCCGGTGGGCGTGCTCGCGCGGGACGATCGTCACCACCGGCATCGCCTCGGTCAGCCCGTAGTCCTGCAGGACGCACACGTCGCGTGCGAACCACGGCGCCAGCACGTCCTCGCGCACGGTCGTCGAGCCGGTGATCACGCAGCGCAGGCTCGACAGGTCCGTCGTCTCCCAGCCCGGATCGGCGATCAGCGCCTTCGTCATCGGCGGCGCGGAGATCGCGAGCGTGATCCGGCGACGCTCGATCTCCTCCAGCATCGCGCCCGGCTCGAACTCGCGCTGGATCGTCACGGTCGCGCCGGCGGCCAGCGCCGGCGTCGTCAGGATGTTCAGCGGCCCGGTGTTGAACAGCGGGCCGTTGGCCAGCACCTCGTCGGCGGGGCCGATGCCGACGGCGGCGGCGACGTTCAGCGCGTTGAAGTGGAGCATCGCGTGGGTCAGCACCGCGCCCTTCGTCGGCCCCGTGGTGCCCGACGTGTTGATGATCAGCAGCGGCGCATCCAGGCTGCGATCGGGATCGCAGGGCCGCTGCGGCGCGCCGGCGAGCCGCTCGGGAAGGGCGTCGAGCGAGACGATCCTCAGGTCGAGCGCGCTTCCCGCCTCGCGCGCCGTGCCGGCGAACGCGGTCTCGGCGAGCAGCGTCACCGGTTCCGTGTTCGCCAGCACGACCGCGAGCTCCGGCGCCGGCATCCGCGCGCTCAGCGGGACGAGGATCGCGCCGGTGCGCGCGCACGCGAACAGCAGGTCCAGCAGCTCGGGGGTGTTCTGTCCGAGGTAGGCGACGCGGTCGCCCTCGCGGATGCCCTCGTGACGGGCGAGCAGGCCGGCCAGCCGGGCCACCCGCTGCTCCAACGCGCCGTAGCTGATCGCCTGATCCTCGAAGCGGATCGCGAGCGTGTCCGGGGCGCGCGCCGCCCGCTCGGCGATCCAGCTCGAGATCTCCGCCTCCGCGAGCCCCACGGCGCCGAAGCGTAGTGCCGCGCCATACTCCGGGCATGGCCAGCCGCGTCGTCCTGTTCTCGACCGCCTCGTGCACCTACTGCGAGCACGCGAAGAACCTGCTGAGCAAGCGCGGGGTCGCCTTCGAGGAGGTCGACCTCAGCGAGCACCCCGAGCTGCAGGCCGAGCTCACCGAGCTGACGGGCCTGGAGAGCTACCCGCAGATCGTCGTCGACGGCGAGCCGCTCGGCGGCCTGAACGAGCTGCGCGCCGCCGAGAAGAGCGGCGTCATGGCCGCCTGGGCCACCGCCGTCTGAGGCGCGCGCGGCGCCCGCGGCGATCGCGCGGCACCCGGCGAGCGGCGCCGAACGAATGCGTTTGCCTGTATCACGCGCACCCAGGACACTCTCGGTGCAGCGAGCATGAACCGGCCGAACGCGACAGGGACGATGTGATGGTCAGCTCCCCCGAGGGCGCGGACCCGCCCCTGCGGCTGTTCGTGAGCTACCGCCGCTCGGATGCTTCGTCCGCGGCCCGCCAGCTCGCCGAGGCGGCGAAGGCGTGCTTCGGCGAGGCCAACGTCTTCTTCGACACGCAGGATCTCCAGCTGGGGACGTCGTGGCGCAGCGAGATCGAGGCTCGGCTCGCGGAGGCCGACGTCGTCCTGGCGGTGATCGGGACGCGCTGGGTCGACCTCGCCGACGAGCGCGGCGCCAGGACCGTGCTCAACCCCGCGGAGGAGGACGTCCTCAGGAGCGAGCTCGAGTCCGCCATGCGCAGGCAGGGGCTCCTGCTCGTCCCCGTCCTGGTGGACGACGCGAGCATGCCGCCGAAGGAGCGGCTCCCCCGGCCATTGCGGCCGGTGGCATCCCGCCAGGTCAAGATCCTGCGCCACGCCTCGTGGACGCAGGACGTGACGGCCCTGATGGACGAGCTGCCGGGCCTGGTCGCCAGGGAACGGGCCAACGCGCTCGAACCGCAGGCCCCGGCGCCCGGTCAGCCGGCTGCGGCTGCGGCGCCCGCCGCCGCCGCCGCCGAGCTTCCCACCGGTCCCTATATCCCGGACGAGGAGCACTTCCTCGACGTCGTGGACTACCTGGAGGCCGGCTCGATCGTTCCGATGCTGGGCTCGGCCGTCGGCGCGGCGGAGGGGGACGCGCCGTGGGACGAGGACTCCAGGCACATGCCCTCCGACGAGGACCTCGCCCGCGCCCTCATGAAGAAGTTCAGCCGCGCCTTCGACGGTACGGCGGACCGGTCTTCGGACCCACCGGATCTCGCGCGTGTCGCACAGCACATCTGCCGCGTGGCCGGAGATCCCGATCTGCACAACGCGCTGAAGCTGCTCCTGCTGGGCAAGCAGCGTGACCCCGCACCCGCACACCGCTTTCTCGCGCGGGTCCCGAGCCTCATGCGCGAGCGCGGCGCGGAGCGGTTTGCGCTCATCGTCACGTCGAGCTACGACACGCTGCTCGAGCGCGCGTTCGACGAGGTCAACGAGCCGTTCGACCTCGCGGTGTTCATGGCGCAGGGCGACCACAAGGGCCGCTTCCTGCACCTTCCGTGGTACGGCGAGCCGACGCCGATCACCTCCCCCAACGGCTACGGCGGCTTTCCGATCGACGAGATGGGCCAGCTCGGGCGCACGGTGATCGTCAAGATCCACGGCGGCGAGCTGCACGACGCGCCCCCCGCGTACAGCCTCGCGCACAACTTCGTCATCACGGAGGACGACTACATCGGCTATCTGAGCCGCAGCCCGGTCGAGAGCCTCATCCCGGTGCAGATCCTCGGCAAGCTGCGCCAGAGCCACTGCCTCTTCCTTGAGTACGGGCTGCGCGACTGGAGCCTGCGCGTCTTCCTGCGCCGGATCTGGGCCGACCAGAAGCTCGACGCGGCGTCGTGGTCGGTCCAGCGCCGGCTCGGCAAGCTCGACCACAAGTTCTGGGACAAGCTCGACGTCGATCGGTTCGGCCTTCCCGTCTCCGCCTATGTGCGCCAGCTCGAGCGCTGCCTGACGCCATGAGCGGCGACCCGCGGTGCCCGTACGTCGGGATGGACTACTTCACCGAGGAGGACGCCGACCTCTTCTTCGGTCGCGACGAGGCGCGCATGCGGATCATCGGCAACCTGCGCGCCTCGCGGCTCACGCTGCTCTACGCGCAGAGCGGGGTCGGCAAGAGCTCGCTGCTGCGCGCCGGGGTCGCCGCGCGCCTGCGCGCGCACCGCCGCGACGCCGGCCAGCAGCGTGACTCGCCCCGCTACGTGCCCGTCGTCTGCAGCACGTGGCGAGAGGATCCCATCGCCTCGCTCGTCGACGAGGTCGCCGCCGCCGTACAGCCGTTCGTCGCGGACGGCGCGGAGCTCGAGCTGCCGCGCGACGCCCTCCACGAGGCGATCCAGATCGCCGCGCAGGCCGCCGACTCCACGCTGCTGATCATCCTCGACCAGTTCGAGGAGCTGTTCCTCTACCACGAGCACGACGAGGCCGGCCGGCGGTTCGCCGACGCACTCGCCCTGTGCGTGGAGCGCCCGGACGTGCGCGCGCACTTCCTCATCTCGATCCGGGAGGACTCGTACTCGCGGATCGGCGATCACTTCAAGGACCGCATCCCGAACGTCTACGCCAACTACCTGCACATCGACTACCTCGACGAGCCCGCTGCGCGGGCCGCCATCCGCGAGCCGCTCGCGCGGCGCGCAGCCGGCACCGCAGGCGCCGGCGAGGGCGAGGGCGAGGGCGAGCCGACCACGATCCAGGACGAGCTCGTCGACGAGGTCCTGCGCGAGGTGCGCCTGCGACCGGCGGCCGGCGCGAACGCCACCGGCGCGGCCGACGGCGCCCGGTTCGAGACCGCCTTCCTGCAGCTGGTCATGGAGCGCGTATGGGCAAGGGCGACCCAGGACGGGTCCGGCGAACTGGGCCTCGCCACCCTGACGGCGCTCGGCGGCGCCAACGCGATCATCCACAGCCACCTCGACGACGCGGTCAAGGGCCTCGACGACAACGCGCGCGACGCCGCGGCAGCGGCCTTCCGCGTCCTCGTGACGTCCGGCGGGTCGAAGATCGCGCTGACGGCCGGCGAGCTGGCGGAGGCGACCCAGCAGCCCGAGCCGCTCATGACGGCAACCCTGGAGCACCTCCGCGAGGAGCGGATCCTGCGTCCGGTCGCGTTGAACGGGGACCGCAGCGGCTACGAGCTCTTCCATGACATGCTCGGCGCGTCGGCCGTCGAGTGGCGCCGGGGCCACGAAGCCGCGCGCAAGCAGCAGGCGCTGCTGGCCGAGCGCGCCAAGGCCGAGGAGGAGACGCTCAGGACGGAGCGCGCGAAGCTCGTGCGCAACGCCGCCACGGCGCTCTCGCTGCTCGTCGTCGTCCTCATCGCCGCGGTGATCTGGGCGGTGGTCGAGCGTCAGAACGCGGAGGACGCGCGCGAGCAGGCTCGGTCGCAGGAGCTGGCGGAGAGGGCCATCGGGCGGCTGCGCCTCGACCCGGAGCGCAGCGTCGTGCTGGCGCGGGAGGCGTGGAGCACCGCGCAGACGCGCGGGGCCGACGACGCGCTGCGCCAGTCGCTCGGAGCGTCGCGCGTGCTCGACCGCTTCAAGGTGGACGTGCCGAAGAACGCGAGACTGACGGACGGCGGCGCGATGCTCGTCAGCCTCGGGGCGAAACGGCTGACCCTGGGGGCGCCGGCTGCCCACGCGACAGACCGCCCGCGCAACGGCGGCGCGCGGCTGTCGTCGCATCCGGTGGCCGGCGACGCCGGGTTGCTGGCGGTCGCGGCGACGGGGGCGGCCGCCGCGTTCAGCTCGGGCACGGACGTGCGGGTCGTTCGCGCGAGCAGCGGTGCCAAGCCGGTGACGTTGCGGGGGGCGCACCGCTACCAGATCGCGCTCAGCCAAACCGGGCGCTACGCCGCCGGCTTGGGCACGGACGGGGTCGCGCACGTCTGGGACGTCCGCGACGGCCGGGAGCTGGCGAGCATCCCGGGCAGATCGACGACGGGGATCAAGGTGGCGTTCGATCCGACCGACGGGGAGCACGTCGTCGGCAGCGCCTGCAACGGACGCCTGCTGTCCTGGCGCTGGCGCAGCGCGCGCACCACGACGCTGACCCCGGCCCGGAGCACGCGCTCGGCGGACAAGCCCGACCTCGGCGCGTGCCGCGTCGCCGTCAGCCCGGACGGCCGGCGAGCGGTGACCACGCTGAGCGGCGGCTCGGCGGTGCTGTGGGACTTCGCCGGCCGACGCAGGGTGAGCGCCCGCCTGGGCGACGACCGCAAGGTCGCCGACATCGCCTTCAGCCGCGACGGGCGACGCCTCGCCATGGCCTCGAGCAAGACGGCCACGCTGCTCGACACCGCGACCGGGCGGCGGATCCACCAGCTGTCCGGTCACACCGACGCGGTGGACGGGGTCGCGTTCAGCCCGGCCGGCGACCGCCTGCTGACCGCGAGCAGCGACGGCAGCGCGCGGGTGTGGGACGTCGCCAGCGGCACGCTGCTCGCCGGCCTCTTCGGCCATGCGCTGGCCGTGCGGGACGCCGGCTTCACCCGGGCCGGCGACGAGGTGCTCACCGTGTCGGCCGACGGCACCGCCCGGCGGTGGAGCGTCGCGCCCGGGCGCGTGTTGCGCGGGCACGGCGACTGGGTGCTCGACGCGGCATTCACGCCCGACGGCACGCGCGTGGCGACCGTCGACGCGGAGGGACGCCTGCTGCTCCGCGATCTCGGCGCCGATCCGGGGCCGACGCGCCGCCCGGCCGGGCTCGGGTTCCGGCGGCTGAACTCGGTCGCCTATGACTCCACCGGGGAGCGGATCGTCCTGGCCGGGGAGCGGATCGTCCCGGCCGGAGACACCGGCAACATCGACGGCCGCATCCTCGTGGTCGACGCCGGGACCGCGCGGGCGACAGACGTCCTCGAGCTCGCCGACCCCGTCCGGACGGCGAGCCTGTCGAAGGACGGGCGCTGGCTGCTGGCGACGACGTACAGCGGGCCGGCACAGCTCTGGCGCATGCGCGACGGCAAGCGCCTGCCCGGCCGGCCGCTCGTGCTGCCGATGCCCGCCGCCTGGCCCGCCGACGCCGCCTTCAGCCCGGACGGCCGCTCGATCGTCACGACCGCGGGCGACGGCAACGCGCGCATCTTCGACGCGCAGACCCGCCGGCTGCGACGCACGCGCGCTCACGGCGGCGTCTTCGGCGCGAGCTTCAGCCCCGACGGCGAGACGGTCGTGAGCTTCGGGTCCGACGCGACGGCGCAGCTCTGGAGCGTCGCGACGGGGCGCACGCTGCACGTCCTGCGCGGTCACGCCGGCATGATCGCCAGGGCGGCGTTCAGTCCCGACGGAACACGGGTCGTGACGGCCGGCACCGACCAGACCACGCGGGTCTGGGAGGTCGGGACGGGGAAGCTGCTCTCCGCCCAGCGGTTGCACGGCGACTACGTCAACAGCGTGGCCTTCGCCCCCGACGGCCAGACGATCCTGTCGGCGAGCGACGACCGCACCGCACGGATCTACCCCTGCTCGACGTGCGCGTCGACCGAGGATCTCTGGACGGACGCGGAGCACCGCACGTTCTTCAGCGCAGACGACGTCGAGGCGATCGTCGCCGGGCGATAGGCCGGCGCGACCCCGCGCGCCGGCCGGCTACAGCGGGATGTTGCGGTTGACCGAGCCGGTCCGCTCGGCGCCGTCGAGCGTCCACAGCGCCGCCGCCAGCCGCACGCGCGTCTGAAACGGCTCGATGACCTCGTCGACGACACCCTCGCGGGCGGCCACGTCGGCGGTCAGGGAGTCGCGCTCGTACTCCTGCGCCAACCGAGCACGCTCGGCGGCCGGCTCGTCGGCGGCGGCGATCGCCCGGCGCGCGACGAGGTCGACGGCCTGCGGGCCGCCCATCACGCCGAGCTGGGCCTGCGGCCAGGCGAGCACGAGATCCGCCCCCAGCTCACGGCTGTTCATGGCGATGAACGCGCCGCCGAAGGCCTTGCGCAGCACGACCGTGACGCGCGGCACCGACGCGGCGGCGAACGCGTGCACGAGCTTGGCGCCATGGCGGATGACGCCGAGCTTCTCCTGCGACGTGCCGGGCAGGAAGCCGGGCGTGTCGACGAGCACGACGAGCGGGATCCCGTACAGGTCGCACGTGCGCACGAAGCGCGCGCCCTTCGTCGCCGCCTGCGCGTCGAGCACCCCGCCGAGGTAGCGCGGCTGGTTGGCGACGATGCACCGACCGTGCGGCCGTCCAGGCGGGCGAAGCCGGTGAGCATGTTGCGCGCCCAGCGCGGGCTGAGCTCCAGCAGGCGCCCGCCGTCGACGAGCGTGCGGATGACGTCGCGCACGTCGTAGACCTGGCGCTTGGACGCGGGCACGGCACGATCGGACGGCCCCCGCCGGCGCGATCACGGGCAGGCGGCGCGGCGGCGGCGGCGCGTGCTGGGGCAGGTGGTCGAGCAGCTCGCGCACGAGCCAGACCGCCTCGATGTCGATCACGCCGTCGTTGGGGCTGGTGCGGTCGCCCATCCGCCGGCCGCGGACCTCGCTGCGGATGAGCTGCAACGAGCCGGCGTCACAGAGCGCTTCCAACCGCTCGAGCGCGGTGAGCTTCTCCGTGGTCTGTTCGACGAGGGCGAGCGTGCTCATGCCTGGCCTCAGGCGCTCATGCCGCCGTCGACGAACAGCGTCGTGGCGGTCACGTAGCTGGCGGCGTCGGAGGCGAGGAAGCGCACGGCGGCGGCGACCTCGTCGGGGCGCCCGGCCCGGCGGGCCGGCACGGCGTCGAGCACCTCCTTGGGCACGTCGGCGGTCATCTCGGTCTCGATGAAGCCCGGGGCGACGGCGTTGACCGTCACGCCGCGGCGCGCGATCTCGACGCCGATCGTCTTCGTCATGCCGATCAGCCCGGCCTTCGCGGCGGCGTAGTTGGCCTGGCCGGCGTTGGCGCGCGGCCCGACGACCGAGGCGACGTTCACGACGCGCCCGAAGCGGGCCTTGATCATCGGCCGCAGCACGCTGCGGGTGAGCTTGAAGGCGGCGCTGAGGTTCGTCTCCAGCACGCGGTCCCACTGGTCGTCGTCGATCTGGATCGCCAGGCCGTCGGCGCGCACGCCGGCGTTGTTGACGAGCCCGAGCACGGGGCCGAGCCGCTCCTGCGCCGCGGCGAGCACGTCGGCCATCGCCGCCGGATCGCAGACGTCGCCGCCGATCGCGAGCGCCGCGCCGCCGGCCTGCTCGATCGCGTCGACGGTGCGGGCGGCGCCGTCGGCGTCGGAGCGAAAGCCGGCCGCGACGGCCCAGCCGTCGGCGGCGAGCGCGCGCGCGATCGCGGCGCCGATGCCCGTCGAGGCGCCGGTCACGAGGACGACCGCGCCGTCGGGGCGGCAGCCGTCGCGCGTGGCCTGCGCGACCTCAGGTCGATGTCCGTTGGACGTGGCGGTGGCGGTGGCGGTGGGGGTCATGGCGTATCTCCAAACGTGAGTAGTGCGGCGCCCCAGGAGAACCCGGCGCCGAAGGCGGTCAGCAGGACGTGGCCCGACTCGGGGAGGCGGCCGTCGTCCTCGGCCAGCGACAGCGCGAGCGGGACCGACGCGGCCGAGGTGTTGCCCAGGTCGGCGACGTAGTCGGCGACACGGGCCGGATCGAGGCCGAAGCGCTCGCGGACGGCGTTGATGATCCGCCCGTTGGCCTGATGGGCGATGACGAGCTCGATGGCGTCGATCTCCAGGTCGGCGATCTCCAGCAGCGCGCGGCAGGCGCGCTCCATGCGGTCGACGGCGTGCTGGTAGACGAACTTGCCGTCCATCCGCACGAGGTTGTCGGTGCGGTCGATGTAGAGCACCTCGCGCTGCGGCTCGCCGCCGAGCACGACCGGGCCGATGCTGCCGGCGCCGCCGGGCACGAGCACCGCGGCGCCGGCGCCGTCGCCGAACAGGGCGGCGGTCTGGCGGTCGTCGGGATCGGTGTAGCGCGTGAGGATGTCGGCCCCGATGAGCAGGACGATGGTCGCGCGGCCGCTCTCGATCAGCGCGGCGCCCTGCTGCAGGCCGGCGAGAAAGCCGGTGCAGGCGAGGCCGACGTCCCACGACATGGCACGCTCGGCGCCCAGCGCGCCGGCGACGAGCGGCGCCGCCTGCGGGACGACGTCGTCCGAGGAGGAGGTCGCGACGAGCACGGCGTCGACGTCGGCGGCGTCCACGCCGGAGGCGGCGAGCGCGCGGCTGCCGGCCTCGATGGCCAGCGCGGTCAGGCCCTCGCCCGCCGCGCTGCGGCGGCGGTGCGAGATGCCGGTGCGCTTCGTGATCCACGCCGGCTCGACGCCGATGCGGGCCGCGATCGGGGCGTTGTCGACGACCGTCGCCGGCAGCGCGCGGCCGAAGCCGGCGATCCCCGCGGCGCGCCGGCGGGGGTCCGCCGGCGAGGTGTGCCCGAGCGGCTCGAGGAGCCTAGACGCGGGCACCGATGTCCTCCAGCAGCGCCTCGGCGCTGACGGCCTTCGCGCCCTTGATGCAGCGCGGCGCGAGCTTGGACAGCACGCGGCCGGGGCCGGCGTCGACGTAGAACTCGCTGCCGAAGTCGTCGAGCGCGTCCATCGTCTCGCGCCAGCGCACCGGGGAGACGAGCGCCTGCGCGAGCTCGGTCGCGGGGTCGGTGAACGGCGCGGCGGTCGCGCAGGAGAACACGGTGAAGTCCGGTTCCTGGAAGGTCACGTCGCGCAGCGCGGCGCCAAACGGGGCGACGGCGCCCTGCATCTGCGGCGAGTGCAAGGCGCCGGCCACGCCGAGCGGCAGCGCGCGCAGGCCCTGGGCCTCGGCGTCGGCGCGGGCGTCGTTGAGCGCCCCGGGCGATCCGGAGAGCACGACCTGACCGGCCGCGTTGTCGTTGGCGACGCTCACGCCGTGGCGCTCGGCCAGCGCGGCGGCGGCCTCGGGCGAGGCGCCGAGCACGGCGAGCACCGTGCCGCCGCCGGAGGCCTCGCCGGACATCGCCATGTGGTCGCCCCGCAACACGACGAGGCGCAGCGCGTCGTGGTCGAGGATCGCGCCGGCGGCGGCCAGGGCGGAGAACTCGCCGAGCGAGTGGCCCGCGAGCGCGATCGGGTCGACGTAGCCGCGAACGCGCGTCCAGCTGGCCAGCGAGGCGCAGAGGATCGCGGGCTGGGCGAAGCGCGTGGACTCCTCCACGCGGGGGAAGGGGTCTTCACCGACGAGCTCGATCGCCGCATCGAGCAGATCGGGACGCACTGCGGCCACGAGGGCGCGCATATCCTTGGTCTGGCTGCCCCGTCCGGGGAACAGGACGGCGGTGGGGCTTGAATCGAACACACTCTTACCGTTGCGCCCGATTCATAGTCCGAACAGGGGTTCCCCCCGTGCGGGGGGGTCATCGGGTACAGGTCGGGGGGTCGCGCGTGCGCACCGGGCGCGACCATGCCCTGGCTACGATCGGGTGCATGTCGCTGCCGACCGTGCCGACCCCGCCCGCGCTCGGCTTCTACGAGGCGATCGGCGGCGAGCCGACCTTCCGGCGCATCGTCGGGCGCTTCTACGACGAGGTCGCGCTGGACCCCGTGCTGCGCGCGCTGTACCCGGAGGAGGATCTCGGGCCCGCCGAGCACCGCCTGCGCCTGTTTCTCGTGCAGTACTGGGGCGGCCCGACGACGTACTCCGACGAGCGCGGGCACCCGCGCCTGCGCATGCGCCACGCGCCGTTCGCGATCGGCGTCCGCGAGCGCGACGCCTGGCTGCGCGCGATGCGCGTCGCCGTCGACGCGGCCGGCCTCGCCGAGCCGCACCGCGAGCGGCTCTGGGGCTACCTGGAGTCGACGGCGAACCACATGATCAACCGCCGCGAATGAGCGCCCAGGCGATGCTGGCCGCGCGCCTGCGCGCGCGGCCAGGTCATCTGCCTGCCCCGGCGCACGCTCAGGTAGATCGCTGAGAACCGCCGGCTTCGAGCGCTTCTGATCAGATCGGCGTCGATCCTCCGAAGTGCTGGATGTACATGCGAGTGTGCTCGCGCACATCGCGCAGCCACGGCTGCGCCCACGCATCCTCGTCGACCGCGAACCATTCCGCATACAAACGGCGTGCCTGGCTCTCGCTCAGCACATGGCCGTTGGCCAGATCGACGAGCATGAACGCCACATCGAGGTCGAGGCGCTGCGCGGCGTCGTCGTATGCGGCTGCTTGGGTCGATCCACCGGTTTCAGCGGTGCCCATCATGGCAATCCACCGGCCTTCCATTGTCTCGCTTGGCCCCTGTGCCACCGGCACGTTGCGAGGCCAACCTGTTGGGAGCAGTATCGCCGGGTGCGTCGGCTCAGCCATGCCGAAACCGCACGAAACATCGCCTCCGCCGTGTCTGGGCCGGCTCGCGCGCAACGCGCGCACCCCTGGCGGCGGGAGGTCGTCAGCCGGCCGCCACCGCCGGCGAGTCGCCGGCGCTGTCGGGCACGAGCGCGTCGGCGAGCGCTGCGCGGTCGCCCGTCTCCCACGCCTGCCGCACCTGCTCCATCCGGCTGCTCAGTCGCTCGAGCAGCTCAGGCGACTGGATCACCTCACAGGTCTCATGGGCGACCGGCTCACCGGCCGTCTCGTCCGCGCCGATGACCGCGATGCTCGTCTTCGTGTCGGCTGACGGGTGATCGACGATCGTGACGTCCCGTCCGGCGGTCAGGCCGTTGATCCAGATGAGGCGCTCAGCGACCTCGCGGATCAGGAGCACCTCACCGCCACGGTACGCGTACAGCCCACCGTGGTGCTTGGTGTGGACGAGCCGCAGGATCGCCTGCGCCGCTTCCCACGGGTGGATGAAACATCGTTCGGCGGACGCCGCGGCCCGGATCGGCCCGCCTCTGGAGAGCTGGTGGACGAGCCGGCCGACGACCGGTCCCTCCCTGGACCAGACGTTCGGCAGCCGCAGCACCGAGACGCGAAAGGGCTTGCCGCGGTCGTCGACCACGGACAGGCCGGTGGCGGCGCTCTGCTCGGCAGTGGTGGCCTGGGCGAGCACCACCTGCTCGGCGAGGGTCTTCGTCATGTCGAAGCCCATGGCGCGATGGCTTGCGCGATCGGCCGACACGTGCACGAGGTCGGTGGCTCCGTGCTGCTTGGCCACCGCGGCCACGGTCTCGGCGGCGAGGATGTTGACCCGCGCTGCATGCGCGAGGGACAGCACGTCGGACGGCGAGTGATTCAGCGCACCGCAGTGAAAGACGATCTCGGGCTTGAAGGTCGCGAACACCTCGTCGAGGCTGAGGCGGTCCGCGCAATCGACGATCCGTGCGTCGCAATCGACGACGTCGTGGAGTTCGCGCAGCTCGTCCAGCGCGCGCCGCAGCGGTCCGGAAACGTCGTCGATGAGCAGCAGATGGCGCGCCTGCCCCTGCGCCACGCGGTGCGCCAGCTCCTCGCCGATCCAGCCGCCGGCGCCCGTGATCGCGACCCGCCGGCCCCGGACGAGCGCGGCGGCCGCACGATCGACGGACCACGGAACCTTGCCGAACGTCTCCTGCACCTCGATCGGCCGTAGCTGCGGCACGAGCGGATGTCCCCGCAGCAACTCGAACATGCTCGGCAGCGACAGCAGCCGGCGGCGACACTGCAGGACGGCCTGGAGCACCATCCGCCGGGTCTCTCCGCTGGCGGTGGGGATCGCGAAGATGACGAGGCCGACGCTCGGCTCGCGCTGCAGGATCGCGCTGAGCTCGTCGATCGGACCAAGCACCGGCACGTCGCTGACCATGGAGATCGTCGGATCGTCGTCGACGTATCCGACGACCTCGTAGTCGTACTGCAAGCCCGGCAGGAGATAGTGGCCGCCGGTGCCGGCGCCGACGACGATGACCTTCACGCGATCTCCGCCGGCGGGGGCGACGTCGGTCGATGCGCGGCCGGAGGCGACGCGTCCCAGCGACGTCGGCGGCGAGAGCTCGGGGAGCTGCGCGGCAGGACTCAATGGTGCCGACGGCGCCGTGGCGTCGACGTCATCCGGCCATTGCTCTGCCAGCCTGCGAGCCGCCTGGCCGGCAATCTCGTCGCCACCGGCATCCAGCGCGCGTCCCCACCACTCCTTCGCGGCGTTGCGGCGGTTGTTGCGCCGCAACAGGTCGCCCAGCGAGATCATCGCCTGCGGCGCGACGATGGGGTCGCCCGACTCGGCGGCGCGCCGGTACTGCTCCTCGATGTCTGGGCCTCCACCACCGTGCTGCTCGAGCATGCATCCGAGCTCCCACGCCGCGGTCGCGGCGACCGAGCGCGATCCGTACTGCGACGCCACGCGGTACGCCGCATCGGCTGAAGCCCGGTCGCCCACCTTCTGCGTCTGTCCCAGCCGGAGGTTGATCAGCCCGGCCAGGCGCCGGAGCCGATCATCGCTCGGGTCACCCGGGCCGATGCCCCGCATCTGCTTGCGGATCGCGGCGTCGGCCACCGCGAGGATGTCGATCGCGGCGCCCGGCTGACCCGCGACCGCGAACGCGCTCGCGATGTCGATGCGCACGGCCACCAGCGCCTCGTCGATCTGATCGTCGACGCACCAGTCGAGCTTGGTGCAGTCCTGCGCGCACGCGAGCAGCTCGCGGGCCGCTGCCGGGTCGTCGGCGGCATGCTTCGCGCGCGCCAGCCGGAGCATGGCTCGCGCAGCGATGAGGGGCGGGCCCTTGGTGGCCTGGCGCAGCAACGGCTCGCCGACCTTCGGTTTCTTGTGCACGTAATGCGCGCCGAGGCGCAGCGCGGCGTTCGCCCAGACGGCGACGTCGCGCGATGCCAGCTCGTCGCGCAGCGCCCGCTCGGCCGGATCGCCGGTCAGGGGGATGCCGTCCGCCAGCGTCAGCGGTGCCTGCGGGACATCGTCGTCGCGCGGCGGCGGCTGACTGGCAATCGGATCTGCGTTCATGCGGCGTCCTTGCGTCGTAGCGATCGAGGAGAGATGCCGGCCTGAGGCGGTCCCGCCGGCGCGGAGGGCGGCCCGGCCGGCGAATCACCGGGGGAAGGACCGTGTGACGGAAGTGGATTGGGCTCCGGACCCGGGTCGTAGAGCGCGTACTGCCAGGCGAAGAGCAGCCGACGCGTCACGAAGCGGTACTGCTCGTCGTTGTCGCGCTTGCAATACAGGCGCTCGGCGCGGAAGTCGGCGAGCGACGGCTCGTTGCGCTCGAGCTCCGCGACGCTGGCCTCCAGGTCAGCCTCGATGTGCGCGCGGGCCTCCGACAGCACCCCGGCATGCTGTCGCGGCGTATGCAGGTAGTAGTGACCGCCGGGTGATGGACCGTAGGCGACCAGCAGGCGCTTCTCGAACTCCGCGTACGCAAAGCCGCCCGTTCCGCCCCGCCTTCGTGCATCGTGGCTCACGGCCTCGTGTACGTCCTGCGTGTGCGCAGGCGCCGGCTGCTTCCACTCGACGTTGAGGTTGCGGAACTCCTGGTATTCGGAGACCCGTCCGATCCAGATCACCGGTGGCTCCCGCGTGGCCTGAAGCATCGCGTCGACGAAGTCCACCGAGATGTTCGTCGAGAGCAGCGGCCCCCGCCTGCGCCGGGACTGCATGAGGCGCACGATGAAGTGACCTCAGCAAGCCTTCCCGATCGCTCCTCAAGGGGGCGTGCGCTCGCGTGATCTCGACCGGCTGCAGACCCCGCGCCAGCACGAGCGCTCCCTTGAGGATCAGCCCCTCGCCGCTCGGCCAATCATGGGTCTCGACCATGTCGACGAACGACGCCGTGGCCGCGTCGAGGAGGTTGTCGGTCAGCAGCCGGCGATTGACGCCATCGGTTTCGTGCGAGGACAGCTTGGCGTTGCGCTCGGTGCACGCCCGGTAGGCGGCGCTGTGCGTGTCGGGGATGATGTCGTTCAGTCGCGTCACGCCGTCGAGGGCGAACGGCGAGCCGGCGCAGTAGCGCAGAAACGGCTGCAGCCCGTCCACCCGCCTGGAACCGATCCCGTCGTGCGGATACGGGGCGGCGCATTGATCGAGAAACGTCTTGACCCCGGCATCCGTGAGCGGACCCAGGGGGATGATGCCGATCGAGGGCACCGGCGCAACCTATCGGCGGGGTCGGGACGAATCGATGGAAACCGCACGAATCGATGGTTGCGGTCAGCGCGGCGAGGAGTTCTGCCGCGCCGCGATCAAAGCGCCGGGCTTTCGGGGAACCTAAGATCCAGACATGGCGATCGTGCGACTTCGAGGGCAGCTGGAGAAGCTTGCGGGCGGCGAGTCTGAGCTCGACGTCGAGGCCGGCACCGTGACCGAGCTCCTGCAGCAGCTCGAGCAGGACCATTCGGGACTCGAGGGCTGGATCCTCGACGAGCGCGGCGAGCTGCGCCGCCACATCAACGTGTTCGTCAACGGCGAGCCCGCCGATCCGGACACCGCGATCGGGGGCAAGGACAAGATCGAGATCCTGCCCGCGATCTCCGGCGGATGACCCACCGCCACCCGTGACCGAGCTGCTCGTGGGGACCCGCAAGGGCCTCTTCGTGCTGGAGGGCGAGCCGGGCGCGCAGTTCGAGATCACGACGCGGGCCTTCGTCGGCGAGCCGGTCGACTACGCGATGCGCGATGCGCGCACCGGCCGTGTGTACGCCGCCGTGACCTCGCCGTTCTGGGGCCCGCGGATCTGGTTCACCGACGACCTCGCCGGCGAGTGGCAGCCCGCCCGCGGCGTCGCGCTGCCCAAGGGCGGCACGGACGCGCTCAAGCGCGTGTGGGTGATCGTGCCGGGCGAGGCGGACGGCCTGCTGTACGCGGGCGGCGACCCCGGCGTGCTGTTCGAAAGCCGCGACGACGGCGAGACGTGGGAGCTCAATCGCGCGCTGTGGGAGCACCCCACGCGCCCGCGCTGGCGGCGCGACTCCGGCGGCCTGTCGGTGCACTCGATCGCGCCGTGGCCGGGCGACCCGCAGCGCCTCGCGCTGGCGATCTCCGCCGCGGGCGTCTGGCTCACCGAGGACGGCGGCGCGACCTGGGCGCACGGCAACGAGGGGATCGTCGCCGACTACCTGCCGGAGGCGGCGCGCGCGACGGCGATCGACCTCTGCGTCCATCACCTGGAGCGCGCGCCGCGCCGGCCCGAGCGCCTGTTCCTGCAGTTTCACGGCGGCGTCTACCGCTCCGACGACGCGGGCGCGTCGTGGATCGACATCGCCGCCGGCCTCCCCCACGACTTCGGCTTTCCCGTCGTGCTCGACCCGGCCGATCCCGACAGCGCCTACGTCATCCCGGTCACGACGGCCGATCGCGTGACCGACGGGGGCGTCGCCGTCTACGAGACGCGCGACGCCGGCGCGACGTGGACCCCGCGCGACGCGGGCCTGCCGCAGGGCGACGCCTACCTGTCGGTGCTGCGCCAGTCGTTCGCCGCGACCGGCGAGGGCAACGCGCTGGAGCTGTACTTCGGCGCCACGTCGGGCGAGATCTTCGGCTCCGGCGACGCCGGCCGCCGCTGGTTCGGGGTCGCGCAGCGGCTGCCGGCGATCGCGTCGGTGCGGCCGGCCTGAGGGCACGGGCGATGGCGGGCGACCCCGACTCGTGGTGGCTGGACGAGCGCGCCCACGCCGGCCGCGAGCACTTCGACGAGCAGCACGCGCGGCGCTATGACGCCAAGATGGACGCCGGGGCCGCCGTCGAGGTCGCGCTGCTGCGGGCGGCCGGCCACCTCGGCCCGGGATCCACGGTCGTCGACCTGGGCACCGGCACCGGCCAGTTCGCGCTGGCGGCCGCGGAGGTGTGCGCGCGGGTGGTCGCGGTCGACGTCTCGCCGATCATGCTCGGGCGCCTGGTCGAGAAGCTCGCGGCCGCCGGCGTGGGCAACGTCGAGACCGTCGACGCCGGCTTTCTGACGTACGAGCACGCGGGCGCGCCGGCGGACGTCGTCTACAGCCGCTTCGCGCTGCATCACCTGCCGGACTTCTGGCAGGCGATCGCCCTGCGCCGGATCGCCGGCATGCTGCGCCCGGGCGGGGTGCTGCGCCTGTCGGACGTCGTCTACGGCTTCGCGCCGGACGACGCCGAGGACCGCATCGAGGCGTGGATCACGGCGCTCGTGTCGGCCGACGTGGAGCGTGGCTGGACGCGCGCGGAGATCGCCGAGCACGTGCGCGACGAGAACTCGACGTTCACCTGGCTGCTCGAGCCGATGATCGCGCGCGCCGGCCTGGAGATCGTCGACGCGACCTACAGCGCGTCGGGCATGCTCGCCCAGTACCTCTGCCGCAAGCCTGAGGCCTGAGCCCTGAGCCCTGCGCCCCGAGCCCTGCGCCCTGAGCCCTGCAGCCCTGAGCCCTGAGCCCTGAGCCCTGAGCCCTGAGCCCTGAGCACGCTGGCGGAGCGGGCAATAGTCTGCCGCGCATGGCCTCCTCCCCTCCCCCCACCGCCCGCCGCTCGTGCCTCTCCGTCCCCGGCTCGTCGGCCGCGATGCTCGCGAAGGCGCCGTTGCGCGGCGCCGACGAGGTGATCGTCGACCTCGAGGACGCCGTCGCCACGTCGGCCAAGGACGAGGCGCGCGACACCGTCGTCGCGGCGCTGCGCGAGCCGCAGTGGGAGGGCGTGCGCACGAGCGTGCGCGTCAACGCGGCGCGCACGCCGTGGTGTCACTCCGACATCGTCGCGATGGCGTCCGCGGCGCGCGGACCGGACTCGATCATCGTCCCGAAGGTCGAGAGCCGCGGCGACCTAGAGTTCGTCGACCGCCTGCTCGACGGGGCCGAGGCCGCCGCGCAGACCGGTCGCGCGCCCCTGCGGGTGCAGGCGCTCATCGAGACCGCGGCCGGCGTCGCGCGCCTCGACGAGATCGCCGGCGCCTCGCCGCGCCTGGACGCCCTGATCCTCGGCTACGCCGACCTGTCGGCGTCGCTGGGGCGCGCGGCGGGCGCGCGGGCCGAGCTGGACTCCTGGCGCGCGATCCAGGACGCGATCCTCGTCGCCGCCCGCACGCACGACGTCGCCGCGATCGACGGCCCGTACCTGGGGATCAAGGTCGACGAGGGCTTCACCGCGGCCGCCGAGCGCGCCCGCGACATGGGCTTCGACGGCAAGTGGGCGATCCATCCGGCGCAGGTGGCGGCGCTCAACGAGCTCTTCACGCCGTCCGACGAGGAGGTCGAGCACGCGCGGGCGGTCATCGCCGCGCTGGCCGACGCCGAGCGCGAGGGCGGCGCGGGCGCCGTGGCGCTCGACGGGCAGATGCTCGACGAGGCCGTGCGGGTGGCCGCGCTGCGGGTGCTGGCACGCGCCGGCGCGGGCGCGGACGCCTGAGGCCGTTTCAGCCGCCGCGGTGGGCGGCGAGCGTGTCGCGCAGCGCTGCGAGCGCCGTCCAGCGCGGGCTCCAGCCCAGCTCGCGGCGGGCCTTGGCGGTGTCCATGATCACCGGCCCGGCCAGCGCCTCGACCCAGCCGAGCGAGGGTGGCGCGAACGGCAGCGCCGCGAGCAGGCGCGCGGCGGCCTGCACCGGCGCCTGCGGCACGGCGATCGCCCGCAGGCCCGCCTCGCGGGCGAGGTCGACCGCCGTCACCTCGCCGTCGCCGGCGATGTTGTAGGCGCCCGGCGGGCCGGCGCCGAGCACGCAGAGGCGCAGCGCCGCACCGACGTCCTCCTCGTGGACGATTTGCAGCGCCAGCGGCGCGACCGGCACCGGCAGCGCGACCGGCATCCGCAGCGCGAGCCCCGCGAGCCGTCGCACGAGCGGCTCGAGCGGCGCGGGCACGAAGGTCTTCGCGCCGACGGTGTGCGGTCCGACCACGATCGACGGGCGCAGGAGGTACAGCCCGACCTGCGGGCGCGCGGCGGCGGCGTCGTGCAGGAGGCGCTCGATCTCGGCCTTCTCGCGGGCGTAGAACAGGTGCGCGGCCGGGCGGGTCGGCCAGTCCTCGGTCATGCCGATCGGGTTGTCGGCGCCGAAGCCGTAGGCCGCGACCGACGACGCGTACACGAAGCGGGCCGCCCCCGCCGCGGCCGCCGCCGCGAACGCGTTCATCGTGCCGTCGACGTTGATCGCGCGGATCGACGCGCGATCGCTGCGCCCGGTGAGGTTGAAGGCGAGGTGCACGACCACGTCGGCGCCGGCGCAGGCGCGTTCGAGCGCGGCGCGGTCGCGGACGTCGCCCTCGCGGTAGGCCAGCTTCGTCCAGCCGTGGGCGGCGGGGTCGAACGGGCGGCGCGCGATGCCGGTGATCGCGGCGATGAGCGGATCGGCCTGCAGGAGCGGGATCAGCCCGAACCCGAACGTGCCGGTCGGGCCCGTGACGGCGACGGTCAGCCCTGATCTCGCGGCGCTCACCGACCCGACGGTACCTCGCCCGGGCGAGGCTGCGAACCTGGGGGCGAATGCGGCTGGCGATCATCAGCGACACGCACATGCCGCGCGGCGCGCGGGCGATTTCGGACGCGTGCCTCGAGCACTGCCGCGCCGCCGACGCGATCCTTCACGCCGGCGACCTCATCGACGTGCCGGTGATCGAGCTGCTGCGCGCGCTGGGCCCGCCGCTGCATGCGATCAGCGGCAACGTCGACACGGAGGCCGTGCGCCGGCTCGTGCCCGCGCGCCTGCAGCTCGAGCTCGGCGGCGCGCGCATCGGCATGGTGCACATCCCCGGTCCCGCGGCGGGCCGGTTCGAGCGTATGCGCGCCGCGTTCCCGCGTTGCGACGCCGTGATCTTCGGCCACACGCACATGCCCGAGCACGAGGAGCGCGACGGCTTTGCGATCTTCAACCCCGGCTCCCCCACCGAGCGCCGCCGGGCGCCCAGCCGCACGATGGGCCGCGCCACGATCGAGGACGGCCGGATCGCGTTCGAGCTGCTCGTGCTGGACTAGCAGCCGCTCAGTCACACACCGGGATCCGCGGGATCCCGATGACGGTGACCTTCTTCGTCTTCGTGTCGACGCCGAACTCCAGGCGACCGCCGGCGCCCTTGGGCACGCGCGCGAACGTGAGGCCGAAGGTGGCGTCGGAGCGATGGTCGAACGTCGCGCGCGGGAAGGCCTCGCGGATCGCGGCGGAGGTCGCGCCGATGCCGACCCCGCGCGCGGTCGCGCCACCGCGCACCGTGATCGCCGCCACCCGGCGCGGCGAGCCGAGCGTGAGCTCTACGGAGCCCTTCAGCGGCGCGCGCAGCGGCGCCGAGCGCGTCCGCGGCCCGCCCAGCTCGCAGCCCGGCCGGACCTTCCCCAGCGCCCCGCCGGCGCGCAGCGACTGGTAGGTCCGGCGAAGGCGGACCGGGCCCACGCCCGCGGAGGTGATCCTGCCCGCGGCGGCGGCGGCCGCGATTTCGCAGGAGCCCCCGGTGCAGCTATGCTCCGTCGCACCCGTCGCAGACACGGCGGGGATGCCGAGGACCGCGCATGTGAAGAGGGCGGCAGACGCGGGTAGGCGGCGCACCGGAAGAGAGTATCGCGCCGGATTTGTTGCTCGCGCAATCATCTGGTACGATCTTCTCCGGCGCCGTGTGGGAACACCCCCCACTCGCTCGACCGCCCCTCTCCCCTCTTCTGACGTGCCGCCTCCGGGCAGGCAATGAGCTGACGGGTCGGGGTGGGTCGCGAACACGGCGCGTCGACACATCTGGAAAGGGATCGCATGGCAAGGACTACGACAACGAGCGCGCGCCGCCGAGGCGAACACAGCGCCCCACCGAAGCGCCCGAAGCGGCGGACGCCCGCCGAGGAATCCGCACGCCAGACGGCCCGCGCACAGGCGGAGATGACCGCTGACTCGCTGCAGACGTTCCTCAACCAGGCGTCGCGCTACGAGCTGCTGACCGCGGCCGAGGAGATCGCCCTCGCCAAGCGCATCGAGCGCGGCGACGTCGATGCCAAGGACCGCATGATCAACGCCAACCTGCGCCTGGTCGTCTCGCAGGCACGCCGCTATCAGGGTCTCGGGCTCCCGCTGGGCGATCTCGTCCAGGAGGGCACCCTCGGGCTGATCCGCGCCGCGGAGAAGTTCGACTGGCGCAAGGGCTTCAAGTTCTCGACGTACGCGACGCTGTGGATCCGGCAGAGCATCCAGCGCGGCCTCGCCAACACGTCGCGGACGATCCGCCTTCCGACGCACATCGAGCAGCGCGAGCGCAAGCTCTCGCGGGTCGAGCGCGATCTGACGGCGAAGCTCTCGCACGATCCGTCCGACGAGGAGGTCGCGGCAGCGGCCGACATGACGGTGGCCGATGTGCTCGCACTGCGCGAGGCACGCCGTCACGTCACGAGCCTCGACGTGCCGATCGGCGACGAAGGCGACTCGAACCTCGGCGACTTCATCGCGAGCGATCGCCCGGACCCCAGCGAAGAGGCCCAGTCCAGCGAGCTCGAGCGCACGGTCGCCGACGCCCTCGGGCGCCTGACCGGCGAGGAGCGCCGTGTCGTCGAGCTGCGCTACGGCCTGCGCGACGGCCGCGAGCGCTCGATCGAGGCGACGAGCCGCGAGCTGTCCATCACCCGTGACCGCGCCCGCCAGCTCGAGGAGGCCGCCATGCGCAGCCTCGAGGGCGAAGAGGCGCTGGCCGGGCTGCGCGAAGCCGCGTAGCACGGCCCACCCACCGTCCCCGCCGGCGCCCGGCCGGTGGATGACACTGCACAACGAGCCCGTCGGCGTCCTGCGCCGGCGGGCTCTTCGCATGTCTGGGCGGCTAGCCGTCCTTGGGCTTGTCGACGGGCTTGCCGCCGACCTTGATCGTGCCCTGGCGGAAGTGCACGGCGGAGTTCGCGGCCCGCGCGGCGATGCGCCAGGCCGGCTCCTTGGGCTCGGCCGGCTCCGCGGGGGGCGGCGCCGGCGGCTCTGGCTCAAGTTCGGGCGCGTCGGCCTCGGGTGACGCCGCCGGCGGTGAAGCTGCGAACAGCGGCGGCTCGGGCGCGGCCAGCGGCGCCTCGGCGACGGGGGCCGGCGCGGGCGCGGGCACCGGGAGCGGCGAATCGGCCACCGCCGGCTCCGTCCCGCCGAGCGGCCCGTGCCCGCCGAGGCGAATCGGCCCGTGTCCCACGACCTCGCCCTCGGGACCGACGAACCCGGGCTCGGCGTCCGGGACGGCCGCGACCGGCAGGGTGACCATCGCCGGACCCGGCCGCTCGCCGCCATCGGCGGGGCCGGGGGCGGCCGCGCGCTTCTCACGCGGGCCGCGGACGGCGAACAGCAGCCCGAGCACGATCGCCACGACGGCGATCGCCGCGGTCGGCGCGTCTCCGAGGGCGGCGATCGCGTGCATACCCGCCAGCCTAGCCCCCGTCGACGTCGTAGACGTCGGCGGCGGCGGCGCTCATCGTGCGCTCGGCCAGCTCGGCCTTGAGCACCTCGAGGCGCTCCTTCTGCTCCTCGGTCCGTCCCTCCGTGCGCACGAGGTCGATGAACTCCGGATCGATGATCCCGTCGCGCACCACGAGCGTGACCGTGCGCTCGCCGCAGGTGAGGACGAACACGAAGCGCTCGCGCTCGCGGCCGAGCTCGGGACGGGCCAGCGCGGGATCGACGGTGTAGCGGTCGCCGGTGAACGCGCGCGTCACGGCCTCGAAGCCGTCGCGCGCGCCGGGGCCGCCGAACGACGTGCGGATCGCCACGTCGCGGCGGATCGGCGGGCCGTCGGGCGACAACTCCGGGAACCCCCGCTCCATCACCTTGAACGCCTGCGCGACGCCGCCCGGGGAGCCGGGACCGTGGTACTTCATCATGTCCTCGAACGAGTAGGCGATCGTCTGCCCGCGCTCGGTCACCTCGATGTGCGTCATGCGCGAGACAGTACCCGCGCGTCCAGCGCGAACCCGCGCACGAGCTCGGCGGAGCGCTGCGGCTGCTCCCAGAAGAACAGGTGCCCGACGCCCTCCAGCAGCTCCAGCCGCGCGCCGGGGATCAGCGACGCGACGAGATCGCCGTTGATCGACGCGAGCAGCTCGTCGGCGGTGCCGTGGATGACGAGCGTCGGCACGCGCAGCGCGCGCAGGCGCGAGTAGGCGTCGTGCCCGTCGGCGGCGCCCTTCTGGGCGAGCAGGACCGGCAGCGTCGCGGGAAACTGCTGCGCGGCCGCGACGAACTGGGCGAAGTGCACGGGGTCGGCGGCGTGCCGGGGCGAGACGACGAGCTCGAAGCCCGTGCGCAGCATGAGCTCGCGATCGCGCGACAGCGCCACGGTGGTCAGCCGCTGGACGACCTCCGCTGGCGTCGCCCGCGACTGCGTGCCGCCGCAGGAGGTGGCGCCGAGGATCAGCGTGCGCGCCCGCTCCGGCGCGGCGAGGGCGAGCTCCTGGGCGACCATCCCGCCCATCGAGATGCCGAGCACGTGGGCCTGCGCGATCTCCAGCGCGTCGAGCAGTCCCAGCGCGTCTGCCGCCATGCCCGCCACGGTGACCCCCGCGCCCTGCAACGCGCCGCTGCGGCCGATGCCGCGATGGTCGTAGAGGACGAGCTCGAAGTCGCGCTCGAGCTCGGTCAGAAACGGCTCGCCCCAGTGGGTGCCGTTGGCGCCCATGCCCTGGATGAGCAGCAGCGGCGGGCCCTGCCCGCGGCGCTCGTAATGCAGTTCGCTGCCGGCGACGGCCACCCGTGGCACCCGCCCCACGCTACAGCGCCGGCGCGATACGACGCGCCGCCGCGATCGGTGAGAGGCTTGGGGCATGCGCCTCCTGCACCGGCTGCTGCTCGTCGTGGTCGCCGCCCTGCTTGGCGCGGCGCTCCTGGCGTGCGGCGACGACGACGGTGAGGGCGGGGAGCAGAGCGTCGCCGACACGCCGGCCAAGACGCTCGAGGGCGACGGCTTCACCGTCCGGATGCCCGGCACGGCCAAGCGCCAGGTGGTCACCGCCCAGACGGCGGCCGGCCCGGTGCCGATCACCGCCTACATCACCGAGGGCGGCGAAGAGGGCTTCTCGATGAGCGTGCTGAAGCTGCCCGAGGGCGTCGCGGGCGATCTCGCGGGCGCCGTGCAGGGCGCCGCGTCGAGCGTCCAGGGCCGGGTGGCGGCGGACCGGCAGACGCGCTATCAGGGCTTCCCGGCGCGCGAGGCGCGGATCGCCGACGCCTCCGACCAGAACGGCACCAGGGGCACCGTGTTCGCCCGCGTCATCCTCGCGGAGGGCCGCGTCTTCCAGCTGCAGTTCGTGACCGGCGGCGCCGACGTGAAGACGCCCCCGGCCGCCTACACGCGCTTCGTCTCGTCGCTGAGGATCGGCTGAGACCCGGTGGCGTGCGGTCGCCCCGCGCCGAGGCGTTCTTTGCCGGCAGACCTTGTTTTGTCCTCCCCCCGGTGCATAATCACGTCGTGCCGGGCCCGCCGATGGCGAGAGCGGTGTGGGGTGTGACGGGCGACGTGGCCGGGGGCCGACCGCTGGTGCGGACTCATCGCGAGCTTGGGGGACGGGGATGAACGGGCAGTCGCCGGTGTTGATGCGATGTGAGCGGTGCCGGGCCGTGATCAGCAGCGCGGAGGCCAGGAGCCTCATCCGTCACGGGGTCCCCTGCGGCGTCTGCGGCGGCACGCTCGCGCTCTGCGGCGGCCGGCACGACGGCGCCGAGCCGCGGACCGACGCCGAGCACGGCGGCGGCCCGCCGCCGTCAGCCGAGCGCCGGCTGCTCGGCGTGCTGCACGACGCGGACGGACAGCCCGTCGCCAAGCAGGCCCTGGCCGACGCGGGCATCGACGATCCCGCGAACGCGATCTTCGAGCTCGAGCAGGCCGGACACCGCATCGAGCGCGCCTACGCCGAGGCGTCCGGCGGCCGGCGGCGCTTCCTCGGCTACCGCCTGCGCCGCGGCGGGACCCGTCACCCGGGCGGGACCGGCGGCTCCCACCCGAGCAGCTCGCGGTAGCCGCGCACCAGCTCGCCCCAGGCGGCGCCGAGCTCGTCGCGCGCGGCGTCGAGGATCTCCGGCGGCGCCGGCTCGGGCGCCCAGCGATTCTTGATCGGCTCGGTCGCGACAAGCGACTCGAGCTCCTTGGAGGCCGTGCGCAGGCGCTCGCTCGCGCGCCGCAGCTGCCGGCGCTCGTCCTCGGTCAGCTCCTCAGGTGTGCCGGGCATCCGGGCGCATCATGCCTCAACTGTCCACGGCATGACCGGCCCGCCGTCGCCGGCGCGCCCGCGAGCGATGTTACGTGCGCGGTTATCGTTGATCGCAGATGACGGGCTCGGCAGACCGCCCCCCGCCGCGGCGGGCGCTCGGGAGAGCGCTGCTCGGTTGCGCGGCGGCGTGGCTGGCGCTGGCCGCACCGGCCGGCGCCAACGTGTTCAACGGCCGGATCGCCTTCTCGAGCGCGCGCACGGACCCGGCGGCCAGGGAGTTCGACATCTTCAGCATGAACGCCGACGGCAGCGACCAGCGGCGCCTGACCCCCAACCCCGACACCGACCGCCAGCCCGACTGGTCGCCGGGCGGGACGGCGATCGCCTACTCGATCGACAAGCCCGACTCGCCGGTGAACTTCGAGGTCGCCCGGATGACGGCGGCCGGCACGGGCCACCGGCGGCTCACCGAGACGGTGACCGGCCAGGCCTCCAGCGAACCGGCCTGGGTCCCCGACGGCCGCGGGATCCTCTTTCGCCGCAGCGGCCCCGGGCGCGCCTCGACGATCTGGCAGATGGGCGCGCTCGGTCAGAGCCCGGCGCTGCGCTTCGCTCCGCCCCATCCTCTGCTCTACCCGAGCTACGCGCCCGACCAGCGCCGCCTCGCCTACGCCGGGATCCTCTCGCCGACCGGCGACACGGACCGGGGGGTCTTCACGCTGAACGTCGACGGCAGCGGTCCGACGGCGCTGTTCGACGTCCCCGGCGCCTGGGACTCGGCCCCGGCCTGGTCGCCCGACGGCACGAATCTCTCGTTCGAGAGCAATGCCGACGTCGCCGGCGCCAACCCCGAGGGCGACATGGAGATCTGGGTCATGCAGGCCGACGGCGGCCGGCCGACGCAGCTCACCGCGAACACGGCCCACGACGAGGGCCCGGCGTGGTCGCCGGACGGGCGCCTGCTGGCCTTCACCAGCGGCCCCGACGACCGGCACGGCGACATCCACGTCATACCCGCCGCCGGGAGCGACGCCCGCAAGCTGACGAGCTATGAGAACGCCGACGAGTCGCCCGACTGGCAGGCCATCCCGGCGCCGCGCACCGATGCTCGCTGCGGCGGCCTGGGGCGTGCCGGTGGTGCGGTGTCCGACGTCCGCCGCGCCGGCCGCGGGCTGACGTGTCCCGCCGCGCGCACGCTGGTGCGCCGCTGGCTCGCCGCCGGCCGGCCGCGCCGCGTGCGGGGGTACACCGCGACGGTCAAGGACTTCGGCGGCCTGCGCCGCGTCCAGCTGCGTGGCGGCGCCGGCGCGCGGGGCGCGCTCGTGGTGTTCCTGCACCAGGCCGCGTCGAAGTAGCGCCGGGCGGGCCCGCTGCGCCTGCCGCGTCTCACGGTCGATCTCAGCGCACTGCGCGCCTCGCGCGAGCTGCGCCTGCTGGTGCTCGGCAACTTCGTCTCCGGCCTCGGGACGCAGGCCGCGCTCGTCGCGCTGCCCTACCAGGTGTACGTCGAGACGCGCTCGGTGCTGTTGACCGGGCTGCTCGGCGCCGTCGAGCTCGGGCCGCTGATCCTCATGGCCCTGCTCGGCGGCGCGCTGGCCGACCGCAGCGACCGCCGCCGCCTGCTGCTGCTCGACCAGATCGGGCTCGTCGCGGTCGCGACGGCGCTGTGCGCCGTGTCGATCGCCGGCGATCCGCCGATCGTCGTCCTGTTCGTGCTGGCCGGCCTGCTCGCAGGGTTCGGCGCGCTGCAGAACGTCGTGCGCACGGCGATCGTGCCCAACCTCGTCTCGCGCGCGGACATGCCCGCCGCGCTCGCGGTGAACTTCGGGGTGTTTCAGCTGACGATGGTGCTCGGGCCGGGGCTGGGCGGCCTGCTGATCGGCGCGGCGGGCGTCGAGGCGGCGTATGCCGCGGATGCGCTGACCTGCCTGGCGATGGTCGGCGCCGTCCTGGGGCTGTCGCCGCAGCTGCCCCAGCTCGTCGGCGAGCGGCTGTCGATCCGCTCGTCGATCGGCGAGGGCCTGCGCTTCGTGCGGCGCAGCCCGGCGCTGCTGGGGTCGTTCGCGATCGATCTGTCGGCGATGACGTTCGGCATGCCGCGCGCGCTGTTTCCAGTGCTGGCGATCAGCGTGTACGGTGCGGGCGCGAGCGGCACCGGGCTGCTCTTCGCCTCGGTCTCGGCCGGCGCGGTCGTGGCGGCGCTGACGACGCGCTGGCTGGACCACGTGCGCAAGCTCGGGGTCGTGACGATCGCGGCGGTGTGCGTGTGGGGCGCGGCAATCGCCGCCGTCGCGCTCGTGCACTCGCTGTGGCCGGCCGCCGCGCTGCTCGCGGTGGCGGGCGCCGCCGACAGCGTGAGCGCGGTCTGCCGCTCGGTCATCAACCAGACGGTCACGCCCGACGCGCTGCGCGGACGGATGTCGTCGGTCTTCTCGCTCGTCGTCACGAGCGGCCCGCGGCTGGGCGACGTCGAGGCGGGCGCGGTCGCGGCGATCACCAGCCCGCGTTTCTCGGTGCTGTCGGGCGGGGTGGCCTGCATGGTCTGCGCGGGGATCGTCGTCGCGGCGTTCCCGGCGCTCGCGCGCTACGACAAGGACGAGGCGATCGCGACGATGGCCACGCCTAGAACAGGCCGCCGAGCGCACGGCCGAGCCAGATCGCGAGCAGGCCGAGGACGAGGCTGCCGGCGAGGTTGAGCGCCGCGGCGGCGCGGCGGTGGTGTTCGGCGAGCCGGTGGCTGTCGAACATCCACGTGCTGAAGGTCGTGTAGGAACCCAGCAGCCCGGTGGCGATCAGGCTGTAGCGGTCGCCGTGCACGGCGGCGCCGGCGACGAGGCCGAGCAGGAACGCGCCGCTGAGGTTGACGGCGAGGATGCCGAGCGGGAACGGTCGGCCGGGCGGCCGGCTCACACGCGCGCTGCGGGCGGTGATCACCGCGTCGACGAGATACCGCGCCACCGCGCCCACGCCGCCGAGGATGCCGACGGCCAGTACGAGGGGCGCGCTCACGGACCGGGCCGGGCGGCCGTCGCGCGGGCGAGCCGGGTGGTGAGGGCCACGGCGACGAGACCGGCGGCGAGGCTGACGAGCACGTAGGTCGCGGCGAGGCCGAGGCGGTCGTCGTCGAGCATCTGCAGCAGCTCGAGCTGCAATGTCGAGAACGTCGTCAGGGCGCCGCAGAAGCCGGTGCCGAGCAGCCGCCCGGCGTGCGCGAACGGCTCGCGGCCGTCCTCGACGCGGGTGATCACGTACCCGAGCAGGAGCGCGCCGGCGACGTTGACGAGCAGCGTCGGCCACGGCCAGTGCCCGCTCTCGTACGGCAGCGCGCCGGCGACCTGGGCACGCGCGATCGCACCGCAGAAGCCGCCGGCGAAGATCGCCGCGAGGACGGCGCGGTCAGCGCGCACGGACGAGCCTCGCGCACGCTGCGCCGCTGTTGGGGAGCCGCGCGAACGCCACGGCGGGACCGTAGCCGACGGCGCGCGGGGCGGCGGGCCGTCGCGGCGCCAGCCCGATGGCGCACGGACCTGACCACGGTCTGCGGGCGGTCCCACGTCGTTCGGCCCGCGTTGCGGATACCGTGACGGCGTGTCCGAGGTGCTGCGCTACGCCGCCTTCACCGACGATCCCGCCGCCGGGAATCCCGCCGGCGTCGTGCTCGAGGCCGGCGGGCTGAGCGCGGCGCAGATGCTGGCGACGGCGGCCGACGTCGGGTACTCCGAGACGGCCTTCGTCACCGCGGACGACGGCCGGGGCAACCTCGACGTGCGCTACTTCAGCCCGGCGGACGAGGTCGCGTTCTGCGGACACGCGACCATCGCCGCGGCGGTCGCGCACGCGCAGCGTCACGGTCTTGAGCGCCTGCGACTCACGACCGCGGCGGGGCTGGTCGAGGTCGCGGTCCGCGCCGGCGAGTCCGGTCCGGTCGCGACCCTGACGAGCGTCGCCCCGCACACGACGGTGGTCGGCGACGACGACCTCGCCGAAGCGCTGGCCGCGCTGCGGTGGTCCGCGGCGGAACTCGACCCGGCGCTCCCGGCGCGGGTCGCGTACGCCGGCGCGCACCATCTCGTGCTGGCCGCCGCGACCTCGGAGCGCCTCGCGAACCTCGACTACGACTTCGATCGCCTGCTCGCGCTCATGACCGGGCGCGACTGGACGACGTTGCAACTCGTGTACCGCGTCGAGCCGGCGGTGTTTCGCGCGCGCAACCCGTTTGCGCCGGGCGGCATCGTCGAGGACCCGGCGACGGGAGCCGCGGCCGCCGCGTTGGGCGGCTATCTGCGTGCGCTCGGGCTCGTCGAGCCGCCCGCGCGGATCACGGTTCACCAAGGCGCCGAGCTCGGCCGGCCCGGCGTGCTGGTCGTCGACATCCCGGCCGGCTCGGACACGGGCATCCGCGTCAGCGCAAACGCGGTCGCGATCCCCTGAAGCAGCGCCCGCGACGTCAGTCTGTCCGCGGCCGGGTCGTCGCCGGCCCGCGCGCGCGGGACCTTGCCGGCATGGGTTACGGTGGCGCCATGTCCTTGCAGCTCTTCGCGGGCCTGGCCGTCAGGGACTTCGCGGCGGCGCGAGCGTGGTACGAGCAGCTGCTGGGCGCGCCCTCGTTCCTGCCGCACGCCACGGAGGCCGTGGGGACGCTCGCCGAGGCCCGGTCGGTCCACAACGTGCAGGACCCCGACCGGGCGGGACCGGGGCTCGTGACGCTCCTCGTCGACGATCTCGACGCACAGGAGGCCGCGATTCGCGTCGACGACGGAGCTACACATGCTGATGATGTCTCGTGCACGTGACGCCCAGCCCGAGACGCCGGCGCAGCGGGACTCGGCACGGTGGCCGGCTTCGCCGGCTGGGGCGCGGTCGCGCTCGAGCGCTGCCTGACCTTCTGGATCCGCTCAGGCGTCGCGCCGCTCGAGCGCCACCCAGGCGGCGCCCAGGAACAGCGCGAGCCAGCCCGCGAGCACGAGCGCCGCAGCACCCGGCGCGAGCAGCCCTTCGGTCGCACTCTCGAGATGCCCGCTCGTGATCGCCTCCGACGCGGCGCCGGGCATGTAGTCCAGCACGTTCTCGCGCCACCACTGCGGGAGCACGCCGCCGAGGATCCAGGGCAGGAAGATCACCCCGAGAACCGCGGTCACGGCACCCGCGGTGCTGCGCGTCGCGAAGCTGAGCGCGACCGCGATGACCGGCAGGACGAAGGTCAGCCCGCCGTCGCCGAGCACCGTGCGCAGCGCGTCGCCGTCGCCCAGGCTCGCCGTCGGCACGCCGTAGGAGGCGAGGACCGCCTGGGCGGCGAGGAACGTCGCGGTCGCGGTGATGAGCCCCGCCACCAGCGTCACCCCCGCCACGACCAGCGCCTTCGCCGCGAGGACGCGGCCGCGCCGCGGCGTCGCCGTCAGCGTGACGCGCATCATCCCCGAGCCGTACTCCGCGGTCACCGCCGTGGCGCCGAGGACCGCGAAGACGATCGCGCTGAACAGGCTGCCGAAGAGCGCGATGCCGGCGGGGTCGTGCGATGCGCGATCCGCGGCGCTCGCGTCGTCCCAGGTGGCGCCGACGATCAGCGCGAGCAGCGCCGTCAGGCCGACGGACAGGACGAAGGCGATCGCCAGCTTGATCCACGACCCGCGCAGCGAGGCGAGCTTCGTCCACTCCGACCGCAGGGTGATCGCAAGCGCCGTCATGAGATCCCCGCCGGGCGGTAGTCGACGCTGTCGTGCGTGAGCTCCATGAACGCCTCCTCGAGGCTGGCCGAGACCGGGGTCAGCTCGTGCACGCGCAGACCGTGCTCGGCGGCGAGGTCGCCGATCTGCGCGGCGCCGAGACCGACGACGCTGAACGCCGTGGGGTCGGCGGTCGCCGGCGCCACCGCGCCGCCGGCCTGGCCGAGCAGCTCCGCCAGGCGGGCCGCGTCGGGCGAGCTGACCCGCACGTGGCTGCCCGCGCCGCGCAGGCGAAACTCGGCCATGCTCGTGTCGGCGATGAGCCGTCCGCGGCCGATGACGATGACGTGGTCGGCGGTCTCCTCCATCTCGTTCATGAGATGGCTGGAGACGACGACGGTGCGGCCCTCGTCGGCGAGCCTGCGCATGAGCGTGCGGATCCAGCGGATCCCCTCCGGGTCGAGGCCGTTGACCGGCTCGTCGAAGAGCAGCGTCCGGGGGTCGCCGAGCAGCGCGGCGGCGATGCCGAGCCGCTGCGCCATGCCGAGCGAGAAGCCGCCGACGCGCCGGCCGGCGACCTCCGTGAGGCCGACGTCGGCGAGCACCTCGTCGACGCGGCGCGCGGGCAGTCCGCCGGCCTGGGCGAGCCAGCGCAGGTGCTGGCGCGCGCTGCGCTTGCCGTGCACGGCCTTGGCGTCGAGCAGCGCGCCGACCTCGTGCATCGGCTTCGCGAGGTCGCGGTAGGCGCGGCCGGCGACGGTCACGGTGCCCTCCGTCGGGCGGTCGAGGCCGAGGATCATCCGCAGCGTCGTCGACTTGCCGGCGCCGTTGGGCCCGAGGAAGCCGGTCACGACGCCGGGCCTGATGTCGAACGTCAGGCCGTCGACGGCGAGCGCGCTGCCGTAGCGCTTGCGCAGACCGCGCGCCTCGATCATGGCCGGTCCTCCTCCGATCGGTCGGCGCCGTTGCCACGCCGGCCCCACTCGCCGAGGACGACGAGCGCCACGATCACGATCAGCAGCCCCGGGCCGGGCAGGTCGCGGATCCAGTCGATCCAGCCGGGCATGTCCGGCAGCCCGATCGAGCCGAGCTCGAGGTTGTGCGCGAGCGCGGCCAGCGGATCGAAGACGATCACCACGGCGATCGCCGCGATGACGAGGATCGGCGTGAGCAGCTTCGCGGCGGTGCTGCGCGTGGCGGCGTCTTCGCTCATGCCAGGATGATCGGCGCCCGTGGCCGCGAGCACATCGGGCGCAGGGATGGTCTTGCGCTCAGTCCTCAGACGGAGCGCGGGCGCACGAGGCCGATGTCGTAGGCCAGCACCGCCGCCTGGACGCGGTCGCGCAGCCCCAGCTTGCGCAGGACCGAGGAGACGTGCGTCTTCACCGTCGCCTCGCTGACGACGAGGCGCTCGGCGATCTCCGCGTTCGTCAGCGCCTGCGCGACGAGCCGCAGCACCTCGACCTCGCGCTCCGTCAGCTCGTCGAGGTCGGGGGGCGATGGGCCCGCCGGGCCGGGCAGCGCGCCGGCGAAGCGATCGAGCAGCCGGCGCGTCACCGACGGCGCGAGCATCGCGTCGCCGCCGGCGACCACGCGGATCGCCTCGACGAGCTCCGCCGGCCGGACGTCCTTGAGCATGAAGCCGCTGGCGCCCGCGCGCAGGGCGGCGTACACGGAGTCGTCCACGTCGTAGGTGGTCAGCACGATGACCCGGGCAGGGCTGCCGCTCGCGACGATCCGGCGCGTCGCCTCGAGGCCGTCGACGTCGGGCATCCGCACGTCCATGAGCACGACGTCGGGCGCCAGCTGCGCGACGAGCCGCGCCGCCTCGCCGCCGTCGCCGGCCTCGCCGACGACCTCGATGTCGGCCTTCGCGTCGAGGATCATGCGAAAGCCGCTGCGCACGAGCACCTGGTCGTCGGCGATGAGCACGCGGATCATCGGGGCGCATCCAGCGGCAGGCGCGCGTGCACGCGAAAGCCGCCGCCGCCGGGCAGCGGACCGGCCTCGAGCGTGCCGCCGAGCATCGCCGCGCGCTCGCGCATGCCGGCGATGCCGCGGCCGCTGCCGTTGGCCGCGCCCGCCGGGGCGCCGCGGCCGTCGTCGCGGACGTCGAGGTCGAGCACCCCGTCCCCCACGCGCACGGCGACGTCGGCCCGCTTCGCGCCCGCGTGGCGCAGCGTGTTCGTCAGCGCCTCCTGCACGATCCGGTAGGCCGAGAGGTCGACGCCCGCCGGCAGCGCCGCGGCGGCGCCGCCGTCGCGGTCGATCGTCACGTCGAGCCCGGCGGCGCGCATCGAGCCGGCCAGCTCGTCGAGGCGGTCCAGGCCCGGCAGCGGGCGCAGCGGGTCGCCGCTGCCCTCGCCCGCGTCCGGGCGCACGGCGGCGAGCAGGCGGCGCAGCTCGGCGAGCGCCTCACGCCCGGCGCCCTCGATCGAGCGCAATGCCGCGCGGGCCTGCTCGGGATGCTCGTCGAAGACGTCGTCGGCGGCCGCTGCCTGGATGACGATGACCGAGACGCTGTGCGCGATCACGTCGTGCAGCTCGCGCGCGATCCGCGCCCGCTCCTCGTCGACGGCTCGCCGCGACGCGTCGGCGACGGCGCGGCGCGACGCCTCGCCGAGCACCCATGCGACGAACGGGAAGACCATGACGAACGTCGCCTCGTCCTCCGACGCCGTCCGGAAGTTCAGCGCGGTCAGCGCGGCAAGGCCGGCGAGCCCGAACAGCGAGATGCGCGGTACTCGCGTGGCGGCGAGCGTGAAGACCGCGATGAGCCCGGCGAACGGCAGCAGGCCGTCGGGGGCGATGGACCACATGACGAACCCGCCCGCGAGCGCGATCGCGGTGACGATCTGCGGGTGCGACCGCCGCCACCAGAGCGCGGCGCCCTGCAGCGCGCCCGCGAGCATCCCGCCGATCCGCTCGGCGTCGGTGAGCCCGGTGGTCTCGTCGACGATGCCGACGAGGAAGAAGGCGACGAGGAACGGCAGCGCCACGTCGGCGGCCGTCCGGAGCCGGTTGCGCTCGCGGGTGCGCACGGCCGCAGTGTCGCCGATCGCGGGCGGGACTACGATCGGCGCTCGTGAGCGCCGACGTCCTCAGCCCGCGGGCGCTGAACCGGGCGACGCTGGCGCGCCAGGGCTGCTGGCGCGCTCGTGCGCGGGCGTCCTCGCGACGGTCGAGCAGCTCGTCGGGATGCAGGCGCAGGTGCCGCACAACCCCTATCTCGGGCTCGGGTCGCGGCTGGACGGCTTCGATCCGGAGGCGCTCTCGCGGCTGCTGGTGGCGCGCGCGGTCGTGCGGATCGTCGTCATGCGCGCCACGCTGCATCTCGTCAGCGCCGCGGACTGCCTGACGCTGCGCCCGCTCATGCAGCCCGTGCTCGACGCCGAGCTGCGCCGCCACCCGGAGTACGGGCCGAAGCTCGCGGGCGTCGACATGGCGCCGGTGCTGGACGTCGCTCGCGCGCTGCTCGCGCAGTCGCCGCGCACCGGCGGGCAGCTGCGCGCGGCGCTGGCCGAGCGCTTCCCGCAGCACGACGCCGCCGCGCTCGCCTATGCCTGCCGCAACCTGCTGGCGTTCGTCCAGGTCCCGCCGCGCGGGCTGTGGGGACAGACGCGGCAGGTCCCGTCGACGACCGCGCAGACGTGGCTCGGCCGGCCGCTGGATCCGCAGCCGTCGATCGACGACGTCGTGCTGCGCTACCTCGCCGCGTTCGGCCCGGCGACCGGGCCGACATCGCGAGCTGGTCGCGGCTGACCGGCATGCGGGCGTGGTCGCGCGTCTCGCGCCGCGTCTCGCCGCGGACCCAGGCCACCTCCGCGACGTCCTGCGCGACGGAAACCAGCACGCGCGCCAGATCGCCGAGCAGACGCTCACCGACGTCAAGCGACTCATGCACGCTCGTCGTGCTGGCCGGCGCCGCGCTGCTGGCGGCGATCGTCGACGCCGACGACCGCCTACGCCCAACCCGACTGAAATCGTCGAGTGCCGCGTCCTACGCAGGATGGGGGCGACCGGCCCGCGCACGATCGCTAGAGCCGCTTCTCCGCGAAGTAGTCCGCGATGTGGTTCTCGTTGTAGCGCTTGATCTCGACGTAGCCCGCGGTCGCGAAGAGCGCGCGGCTGTGGCGCTGCCGCGGCCCCGCGTCGAGCCGGACGCGCTGGTAGCCGATGGCGCGCGCGGCTTCCTCGAGCGCGGCCAGCAGCGCCCGTCCGGCGCCGCGCGAGCGCGCGGCCGGCACGACGTACATCCGCTTGATCTCGCAGACCCCGATCTCCTCGAGCGGGCGCAGGCCGCCGATCGCGATGGGCTCACCGTTCTCGTAGCCGACGAGGAACACGCCGTGCGGGGGGACCATCTCGTCGGGCGTCGTGATCGAGCCCGGTCGCCCGGCGCGCCCGGGGTAGATCGCGTTGAAGTAGTCGATCAGCTCGGTCAGCAGCTCGCGGCCCGGAGACCGGTCGCAGCGGCTGGGCTGAAACTCGAAGGCGATGGCGCCATCGTCGCGCATCGCCGTGGTCGCGACCGGTCAGGCCCGGTCATCGCCAACAGCCGCCGTCCACTGCGGCAGGGGTCGCCGCCGCCCCTCGGCTCGGGGCAACAGCGGGCCGACGGCAAAGCTCGTCACGAGGCCGATCAGGGTGAACGTCGCGTGCAGGCGCAGGTCGATGACGCGGGCCGCGAGCAGTTCGAGCGAGATCGCGATCGTCATGACGCCGCCGCACTGCATGAGCGCGCCGATGGCGCGCGCGTCGGCAGCGCCGAACCCGGCCATCCGCGCCGCCCCGTAGGCGGCGCCGACCTTGATCGCGATCACGGCAGCGAGCAGGGCCAGCACGGCGGCGAGCACGCCCGAGTGCAGCTCGCGCAGATCCGTGTGCAGGGCCGCGAGCCCGATAAAGACCGGCAGGCCGACGCGCCGAACCGCAACGCCGAGGCGGCGCTCCAGCCCGATCCCGGTCGCGCCGCCCTTGCTGACGGCAATGCCGACGATGAGCGGTCCGACCAGCAGGCTCGAGAGCAGCTGATCGCTAGCAAGCGCGGCCGCCCCCGCGAGCCCAACCACCGCGCAGAGCGTGACCGCCGGCCCCAGGACGAGCCAGCGCGTGCGCGTGACGGCCAGCACCTGAACGAGCAGGACGAGCCCTGCGCCCATATGCAGCGCGACACGACCGGCCGCCGGCGCGTCACCCCCGCTGATCGCGATCGCCGCGGCGATCAGCGCAAGCGCGGTGGCGCCGGTGGCGGCGACGATCACGATCGAGCCGACCGCGCTGTGGGTCATCGCGCGGTCCTCGAGGATCCGGGCGACGATCGGTAGGCCGTTGGCGCCCAGCGCCGCGGCGAGCGCGAGCACGAACGCGCTCTGCGCAACGCCGGCCGGCTTCCACCCACCGGCGTCCGCGAGCCACGGCCCAACGACGAGCGCCAGTGCGAGCATCGCGCCGGCCGACGTGACCGCGAGGCCCACGATCGCGCCGGCTCGCTCACGCAACGGCGCGGGGTCGATCGTGATCCCCACGAGCAGCATGTAGAGCACGAGCCCGAGGCCGCCGACGACCGTGACCAGCGTGACCGCCGTCTCGGGAAACAGGGCGGCCATCCGGCCCTCGGCCTGCTGACCAGGCACGATGTCGGCGATCCGCCCGCCCAGCAGCAGCCCCGCGAGGAAGATCGCTGCCATCTCACCCGCGATGCGCGGCTGGCGCAGCCGCTGCGCGGCGATGCCGCCGAGCCACGCCACGACCACGATCGCCGCGACGTCGAACAGCATGAGCAGCCAGTCAGCGGGCACGCGGTGCCTCCACGCTCCCGGCCCGCGCGGGGAGGACGCCGCAGCGTCTCAGGCCGGCGTTCGCTCGCCGGCGCTTCGCCGCGGAGAGCCGATGATGTCGGCAAAGCCGCTCCGGGGGAGCCGACCGCGCCAACTTCGAGCCGCAGGGCGCTCGGACCCCGGATCGCGCTCGCCCAGAACGCCGGCGGCGGCGTCGAGGGCGATAATGCTGTCGCCGCAACCACGGTGCTCGAGGGCGAGCGACCGCACGGCAGGCCGAAGCAACCGGAGGTGGGCCAATGGACAGATGAGGCTCTATCACGGGAGCAATGTGCGGTAGCGCGCTGAGGAGTAGCAGAGCATGTGGCGGTAGCACGAGACAGACACGACCAGGAGGAGAGCGCATGACCGATTACGACCCCAGGACCGACACCGGCATTCCAACCGAGCCGGTCGGTTCCCTTCCGCGGCCTTCGAAGCTTCAGGCCGCCTACGCGGAGTACGACGAGGGCAACATCTCCAAGGATGACCTCGAGCAGTTGCAGGACGAGGCGTGTAAGGATTCGATCGAGCGCGGCGAGGCGACCGGTGCGCCGATCATCTCCGACGGCGAGCAGCGCTGGTCGTCGTTTGCGACCTATCCGATCATCGACACGCTCGCCGGCACCGGCCTGGCGGAGAACCTCGCACCGGGCGGTCAGTTCTTCGCGATCTTCGCCGACGGTCACGGCCGCCAGCTGCCCAAGCTCGTCGGCGGGCCGCTGAAGTACAACTTCTACGCCGCGGACACGCTGAAGATGTCGCTGCCCTACGCGACCAAGCCGATGAAGCAGGCGGTCATCGCGCCGTCGATGCTGGCGCTGCTGTATCCGCTGAAGGACCCGGTCGAGGGCTACTCGCGCGAGGACTTCGAGGAGGACATCGTGCAGGAGTGCACGATCGATATCCGCAAGGCCTTCGAGGCCGGCGCCGCGCGCGTGTCGATCGACTTCACCGAGGGTCGTCTGGCGACGCGCGAGGACCCGCGCAACCCGTGGACCGGTGCGGGCCTGCTGCCGCACTTCATCGATCTCAACAACCGGGTGCTGGCGAACTTCTCAGACGAGGAGCGCACCTCGATCGGCATCCACACCTGCCCCGGTGGCGATCGCGACTCCGTGCACTCGGCCGACGTGCCGTACGTCAACCTGCTGCCGGAGATGTTCAAGATCAACGCCGGCTACTTCCTCATCCAGCTCGCGTCCGAGCGCGAGAAGGACCCGGTCTATGAGTTGATCGGCGAGCACAGCCGCGAGGATCAGATGTGCTACGTGGGCGTCACCAATCCGGGCAACCCGCGGGTGGAGAGCGCCGAGGAGATCTGCGACCGGCTCGTGCGGGCGGCGGACTTCATCCCCAAGGAGCGTCTCGGCTCGACCGATGACTGCGGGTTCTCGCCGTTCTCGATCGACGAGAAGCCCAACCACGGCTCGCCGGACTTCGCCCGCGACATCGCGTTTCAGAAGATCACCAACCGCGTCGAGGGCACGCGGCGCGCAGCGGAGAAGCTCGGCGTCGGCTGACGCCGACGATCACCGTCCACGGCGATCAACAGACGCATCAGCGGCCCGCTTCGGCGGGCCGCCGGCGTCTGGTCATGGGCGGACGATCTAACCTCCTCGAGCAATGGAGAACCCCGTGCGCCAGTCCGTCATCGCCACCGTGCCGCGTACCTGCCTGGCCGCCTCCGCCGGCTTGCACGACCGCGACGGACACACGGTCGTCGCCCATTACGGATCGGTTTCCGCGGAGATCGCCGTCTGCATGAAGAGCGTCGGGCTGGCCGACCACTCCGACTACGGCGTGCTCGAGCTGCGCGGCGACCGCGAGACGCTCGATCGAGCCCTCATCGCTCGCTTCGGCGACCCGGCGCTGGCCATCGGCAGCGGCCGGCGCCTGCACAGCGTGTGGTACCTGCGCACGGACGCGCACCACACGCTGCTGGTCGGTCCCCACCCCGCGCTGACGTCCGAGGTTTCCATCCCGTACGGACGTGACGGGAGCTTGACGTATCACGACATCCGCGCCTCGCTGGCGATCGTCGGCGTCGTCGGGCCGCGCGCCGCGCGGCTGCTCATCGCCGCCGGCCTGCCCGGCAAGCTGCCCGTCGGCGCGATCGGCACCGCCGCCGGCGATCGGAGGATCGTCGCGATCCTGCGCGAGAGCCAGCGCCGCTACCTCGTGCTCCTGCGCGCCGATGCCGCAGACAACCTCTGGGTTCGCTTGCTGACGGCCGGCGAGCCGCTCGGCGCGGCCCTGGTCGGCTACGACGCCCTCACGTTGCTCAACGTGTCGTCGTTCCCCGCGAGCTGAGTCTGCCAGCGACCTCGTTCGCCCGACGGGTGGGTCAGGCTTCGCCCGCGTGCGCCCGCATCGCCTTCAGCACGCCCGCGGCGATCCGCCGCGGCCGCGGCCCGATGCCGTAGACCTTCGTCAGGTCCCCGCGCGGGTCGACCTCGAGCACCTTCGCCCCGGCGGCGACCGGCACGCCGTCGTGGACGAGCCCGCGCAGGATGCCCTCCAGCGGCGCGCGCAGCGTCTCGTCGCCGATCGTCGCGACCGGCTCGCCCGCGGCGACGCGCTGCGCGATCGCGGCCTCGGTGCGCATGACGCCGGCCGCCGGCGCGTAGACGAAGCGGTCGCGGGCGTGGCCCTCGAAGGCGCGCGGCTCGCCGCCGAGCGGCTTCGTCGCGCCCACCCGCACAACCGTCCCGAGATCGTCGCCCCACTGCGTCTCGACCGCGACGTCGACCGTCTCCCCCGCGACGAAGTTCGGCCCCAGGCCGATGGTCAGCGGCGCCAGGCCGCGCTGCGTCTCGGGCTGCGCGCGCTTGCGCATCCGCGCGTCGACGAGGACGTCGGGCAGCAGCGCGGCGAGCACGTCGCCGAGCTGCTCGGCGATGCTGACGAGCACCTCGTCGCGGCGCCCCTCGCCGAGCTCGGCGAGCTCGGCCCGCCGGGCGCCGACCCCGTCCAGCTCGCAGGCGCCGTCGAAGATCGCGTCGGCGAACGCCATCCCGCGCCGCGGCGCCGCCGGCAGCGCGACGTCGTGGATCACGACCTCGTGGCCGTCGTTCAGCAGCACGTGCGCGACGGCCGAGCCGACGTCGCCGCTTCCGCGGATGAGCACGCGCGCCATCGGCGGGACCGTATCTGCCCTACGCGGGCAGGCGCGCGACGATGGCGCGTGCGAACGCCCGCGCCGAGCCGGGCGCGAAGCCGTGAAACAGCGACGGCTCGATGAGCTCGAGCTCGAGGACCGCGGGCGCGCCCGCGCCGTCGCGCAGCACGTCGACGCGGGCGTACAGCAGCGGTCCGCCGAAGCGCTCGAGGACGACGTCCAGCGTGCGATCCGCGAGCGCGACGATGTCGGGCGCCGGGTCGGCGACGACGCTCATCTCCTCGTCGCGGAAGCCGACCTCCACCGCCGGCACGTCGAGCGCGAGCAGCGGCCCCTTGTGCATCGCGTGCGACCGCTCGCCGTCGATGTAGACGAGCGCGATCTCGCCCTCGTCGCCGTCGACGGCATCGAGGTAGGGCTGCACGAGCACGTCGTCGCCGTTGGCGTGCAGCTTCGCGACGAGCGCGGCGGCCTGCGCGTGGCGCTCCGCGTCGAAGACCTGGGCTCCGCGCGCGCCGCCCGACACCGCCGGCTTGACCACGAAGCGCCCGGGCGGCGGCGCGAACGGAGCGCCCGGCGGGAGCGGCTGCGTGGCGATCGTGTTGAGGCCGGCCCGCGCGAGGTCGCTCAGGTAGCGCTTGTCGGCGTTCCAGGCGATGACGTCGGGCGGGTTGAGCAGCCGCCCCGCCCCCACCGCGCGCGTCCAGCGCAGGAAGTCCGGCAGCGCGAACGTGTAGTCCCACGTCGCACGCACGACGACGCGGTCGTACTGCCCCCAGCCGCCCGCCGGCGCCGCGCTCCACACCTCCGGCTGCGCCCGGACGCCGAGGTCGCGCAACGCGTCGAGCAGCAGGCGGCCCTCGTCGTCGAGCGCGGGAAACTCGGCGCAGGTCGCGAGGGCGACCGCCGCCGCCGCCATCTAGCCGACGAACTCGATGTCCACGGGCTCGCCCGCGCGCAGGACCTCGCAGTCCTCCGGCACGAGCGCGATGACGGGCAGGCCGAGCATCGAGGTGAGGATGTGCGAGCGCTGGTCGCCGTTGGGCGTCACGTGCCAGCCGTCGTCGTGCATCTCGGCGTGGCAGCGGATGACCGACGTGCGGCCGACCGTGCCGATCAGGTCGGTCTCGGCGATCCCGCGCGTGGTCTGCAGCTCGAGGCTGCGGCCGAGCATGCCGAAGATCGCCGGGACGACGAGCACGCGAAACGCGGTCAGCGCGGACGCGGGGTTGCCGGGCAGGGCGAATGCCAGCTCGCCGGACGGCGCGACGTAGAAGCAGACCTGGCCGCCGGGCTTGAGGCTCACGCGGCAGAAGATCTGCTCGGCGCCGAGCTGCTCGAGCGCCGGGCGCACGTGGTCGTGCGGGCCCACCGACACCCCGCCGACGCTGACGACGATGTCGGCTCCCTCCAGCGCGCCGCCGAGCGTCGCGACGGTCTCGGCGCGGTCGTCGCCGACGCGCACGCTGGTCACGATCTCCGCGCCGGCCGCCCGGGTCGCGGCGGTCAGCGCCGGCGCGTTGCCGTCGCGGATCTGGCCCGGTCGGAGCTGCGGCCCGGGCGAGACGAGCTCGTCGCCGGTGCTGACGAGCGCGATCCGCGGGCGGCGCACGACGACGGGACGCGCGATGTTCACCGCGGCGAGCGCGCCGATCTCCGCCGCTCCGAGCAGGGTGCCGGCGTACAGGATGGTCGCGCCCGCGGGGATGTCCTCGCCCGCGTAGCGGACGTCGTTGCCGGCGGCGACCTCCTCGTTGACGATCACGGCGCCGTCCTCGATCTCGGTCAGCTCCTGGCGCACGACGGCGTCGGCGCCCTCCGGGATGACCGCGCCGGTCGAGACGCGGATCGCGGTGCCGTGCGTGAGCGGATCCAGCGCGAGCGACCCGGCGCGCGCCTCGCCGATGATCTTCAGCGCGACGGGCGCATCGTCCGTGTCGGTGGCGATGACGGCGAAGCCGTCCATGCCGGAGGAGTCGAACGGCGGCAGGTCGTTGGGCGCGACGGCGTCCTGCGCAAGCATGCGTCCGAGCGCCTCGTCGAGCGCGACCGCCTCGCCCTCCAGGCGGGTGACGCGGTCGAGCACGAGTTGCCTGGCCGCCTCGATCGAGATCCGCTGTGGTTCGCCGCCGCCCATGGAGGCGGGACGGTATCGCAGCCCACCCTTGCCACGGCGCCATCAATCGCGCGCTGCCGCGAGCAGGAACGCGACGAGGTCGGCGAGCTCCCCGGCGCTCATCCGGGCGCCGTAGTCCGGCGGCATCTGGGCGTACGACGCGCTCGCCCCGGCCGGGTAGGGATCGACGATCTTCGCGCGCAGCATGGCCGCGTCGTAGTTGGGCAGGACCGTGTCGAGGTTCGGCCCGACGGAGCCGGCACCGGCGCCCTGCGCGAGCTCGTGGCAGCCGCCGCAGCCCATGCGGGCGAACAGCGCGCGGCCGGCGGCCGTCGCGTCGGGCTGCGCGGCGGCGCCGCCGGTCCGAGCGTCTCCCCCGCGCGCCGGTCCGCCCACTGCGAGCAGCACCGCGCCGGCCGCCAGCACCGCCGCCAGCCCGGCGCGCATGGCCTCGCGCCGGCGCTCGGGCCCGCGCACGCGCCCACGCACGCGCACCTCAGCCCCCGGTCGCCGCCGCGGGTCCGGGGTCGCGGCGGCGCGAGCGCCGGCGGGCGGGCACCAGGACCAGCCCCGCGGCCGCGACGGCGGCGAGCAGGGCGAGCCCGATCCGGTCGAGGGCCAGACCGCCATCGCCATCGTCGCCACCGCCGCCGCCGGCAGCGGTCGCCGCGCCGGCACCGCCGATCTGCACCGCCGGGTACGGATGGCGGGCCGTGAACCCGTCGTCGACGACGTAGCGCCACGTCCCCGCGCGCGGGAACGTCACCGACGCGCGATGGACGCCCGGCCGCCCCGTCGCGCGGGTCGCGAACGTGCGCCGGGTGGCGCCGTCGGCCGAGCTGATCGTGACGGTCGGATGCACGTCGTCCAGCGGCGTGCGCCCGTGCTGGAGCACCTCGATGTCGACCTTCCAGGGGGTGCCGGGGGCAAGGCCGTCGGGCGTCGAGCTCAGCCCGACCGTCGCCCAGCCGCCCGCGAGCGCGCCGGCGGGGAGCGCGAGGAGGCCGGTGATCGCAAGAAGCGCCGCCGTCGTATGGGTACGCATACGGGTGTTACACCCTCCGCCGCGCCGCGGTTCCCGGCAACCGCCGCCGCGCGACTTGCGTCACACTGAAACGAGATCATGATCGTCTACCACGGCACCACCGCCGACTGTCGCGAGGGCATCATCGCCGACGGACTGCACCCCGGCAGCTACGTCGCGCCCAACAAGGCGCTGTCGCAGGACTACGCCTACGACCGGGCGATCACGCTCGGCGCCGATGCCTGCGTCGTGTTCGAACTCGACGTGCCTGACCCGATGGTCACAGAGGTCGAGGCCTGGTGGTGGACCGGCAAGCAGCTGATCCTGCCGCTCGGCTGCCCCCCGTCCTGCATCGTCTCGATCGACGACTCCGACCCGCGGCCCTACCAGGCCGTCGACAACGAGCCGCGCCCCGCGTAGCGGCGGTCGGTGGCGGCGGCTTGACAGAAGCCCCCGCGACGGCCACGATCCGCTCGTGCCGATCTACGACTTTTCCTGCAGTTCCTGCGACGAGACTTTCGAAGAGCTCCTTCGCTCCGACGCACCAGCACCGGCGTGCCCGAGCTGTGGCACCGAGACCAAGCGTCTCCTGTCGACCTTCCTCACACCGAACATGGCCTCCGGCCAGCGCCGCTTCCAGCGCGACGTCGGCTCGGCGCTGGCCGACATGGGCTGCTGCGGCGGAGGCGGCTGCGGTACTCACGCCGGGTAGTTCTGCCGCCCTCGTGAGGGTGCTGTGATGGCGGTCGACCTGCTCGAGCTGCGCCCCGAGGCGATCGAGGCCGCCGACGCCCGCGCGCTCGAGCTGCTCGCCGACGGTCAGGCCGACGAGGCCGTCTCGCTGCTGAAGGGGATCGTCCACCGCGCCGTCACCAAGCACGGCGACGAGAGCGAGCTGACCGGCCTGGCGCAGTCGTGCCTGGCCGACATGCTGCGCCGCACCGGCGCACCGGAGGCCGAGCAGCTCGGTGCGCTGACGGACGCGATCAAGGCCTTCTCGGCGTCGGTGGGGCCGACCGATCCGCAGACGACGTCGGCGTTCGGGCGCCTCGCGCACGTCGCGCTCGCCGCGCAGGCCGTGGAGATCGCGGTCACCGCCGGCATGCAGGCGATCGCCGGGCTGCAGGCCCGCGGCGAGGGCGAGACCCCGACCGCCGGCGGCATCTACGCCGCCCTGGCGATGGCGGCCGCCGCACGCCGCTCGCCCGCGGCACCGGGCGCCGCCGAGCGCGCCCTGCGCTTCACGGAGCGTGCCGGCGGCGACGACGCCGACCGCCGCCGCGCGCTCGCCGCCTGGCGCTCGCTCGGCCGCCCGCGCCGCGTCGCCATCACCGAGGAGCTGTCGCTCGTCGTCTTCGGCACGCCGGTGGCCGTCGTCGTCGAGCTCGACCACGTCGCACCCGACGGCGCGCTGGATCAGCACAACCACGGCTTCGCCTCCGACGCGGTGCGCGCCCTGCGCGAGCGGATCGCCACGCCGCCCTTCGCCTGGCGCGCGTCGGCGGGGGCCTTCGAGATCGTCAGCCGGTCCGGCGACGGGGCGGCGGTCCGCTTCGACACGGACGTCGAGGTGCGGCTCGACGCCGGCCGGCTCGACGCCCTGCGGGCCGCACTGGCCGAGGCGCTGGACGGCAGCGGCGCCGCCGCGCAGCCTGGCCGCAACGACCCGTGCCCGTGCGGCTCGGGTCGCAAGCACAAGCGCTGCTGCGGCGCCTGAGGCGCGCCCGCTCGTGATCGAGGTCACGCACTTCACCGATCCCGGCTGCCCGTGGGCGTACTCGGCGTGGCCCGCGCACACGACGCTGCGCTGGCGCTACGGCGACGGGCTGCGCTGGACGCTCGTGACGATCGGCCTGGCCGAGGACCGCGCGCAGTACATCGCCCGCGGCTACCACCCGACCGCTTCCGCGATGGACTGGCGCACGACGTTCACGCGCTTCGGGATGCCGTTCGCGTTCACGCCGAAGGCCGACCTGAGCGCGACGTCGCCGGGCTGCCGCGCGGTCGTGGCGACCCGGCTCGACGCGCCCGAGCTCGAGCTGGCGGCGTTCCGCGCGCTGCAGCTCGCGCAGTTCACGACGACCGGCCGGCTCGAGGAGCCGGCCATGCTGCGCACCGCGCTGAGCGGCGTGCCCGGGCTCGACGCCGACGCGATCGTCGCGCGGATCGGCGATGACGACGTCGTCGCGGCCTACGAGGCCGACCGCGCGCGGGCGCGCACGGCGGCGGGCTCGCCGACGGAGTTCCAGGGCCGCGCGGCGAACACCGACGGCGCCGTGCGCTACACCGCCCCGTCGCTCGTCTTCGAGTACGGCGGGCGCAGCCTCGAAGCCGGCGGCTTTCAGCCGGTCGAGGCCTACGACGTCGTCGTGGCGAACCTCGACCCGACGCTCGCGCGCCGCGCGCCCGCGACCGATCCGGTCGACGTGCTCGCCGCGTTCGCCTATCCGCTCGCCTCCGCCGAGGTCGCCGCCGCGATGACGCCGCACCTCGGCGTGCCCGACCTGCTCGCCGCCGAGACCGCGCTCATCCGCGCCGTCGGCGAGGGCGCGGTCCTGCGCACCGCCGCCGGTAACAGCTCGCTGTGGTCGCTCAGGGCGACTGTGGCGGATTGACCCCGTGGTTCGGGGTCAACCCGCCACAGGGCTCGCGTCCGCCGCGGGCGCCTCCGGCAGCGGCCTGAGGATCAGGTAGCCGGCCAGCGCCGCGCCGGCCAGCACGAGGATCGCGAGGCGGCTGGCGTCGAACTTCGACAGCCCGAGCTCGGTCGCGACCAGCACCGTCCCGCCCCACAGCACGAGTGGACCGAAGCCCGAGGAGAGCTTGCCGACGAGCGCGTAGAGCGCGAAGTCCTCGCCGCGGCGCTCGGCCGGAATGAGCCGCAGCAGGTAGACGCGGTCGACCGCCGACAGCGAGCCGAGCGCGATCCCGATGAGCGGACCGAGCACCCACAGCAGCGCGCTCGAGCCCGTCACGGCGCCGATGACGAGGGCGGCGATCGTCATCGTCAGCGTGCCGAGGATCACCCGCTTGGGCCCGATCCGCTCGGCGAGCAGGCCGGCGCCGATCGCCCCTGCCAGCGCGGAAACCGTCGCGATCGCCAGCAGCACGTTGATGTCAGCGCCGTCGAAGTCGCCGGTGCGTCGCGCGTAGACGGTCATGAACTGCAGCACGGTGGCGATCGCGTCGACGTAGAAGAAGCGCGCGAGGATGAGCCGGCCGTGCGGCGCGCCGCGCGCGCGGCGGACTGTCGCGGCGAGCTGGGCGAACGGGCCGAGCGGCGAGCGCTCGCTGGGTTCGCGGCGCTCGCGCACGAGCAGGAAGAGCGGCAGGGCGAAGACGGCGAACAGCGCCGCGCCGGGCAGGAACGCGCGCTGGGCGTGGCCGTCGGTGGCGATTCCGCCGATGACCACGAGCGCGGTGAGGCTGCCGACGAAGCCGACCGCGACGCCGATCCCGGACACGCGCGCGCGGTCGCGCTCCGGCGCGACGGTGCCCAGCAGCGGGTGGTACTGCGAGTCGGCGGTGTTGAAGGCGAACGTCGCCAGCCCGCCGACGACGAGCGCGAGCAGGACCGACTCGACCACGCCCAGCAGCCCGGTGGCGGCGACGCAGACGAGCGTGAACACGATGAGGATCGGCTTGTGGCGCCCGCTGCGGTCGGCGAGCGCGCCGATCAGCGGCAGCGACACGATCAGCGCCAGCGAGACCGCCGCGACCATCAGCCCGACGTAGATGTCCGGCTGGCCCTGCTCCTCGATGATCCAGTCGTTGAAGTACCGCGTGACGACGACGAACGAGAAGATCGTGTTCGCGAAGTCATAGAGCACCCAGCCGACGACGGGCGGGTTGAGCAGGCGCCGGCGGTGGTCGTCCTGCACGTGCGCAGGCTATGCGCTCTCAGTCGTCGAGGACGCCGCGCTCTGCGTTGGCCTCCCCGGCAATCGCAGCGGCGTGACGCTGAGCCTGCGCCCGGCCCGCTGGGTCGTCGCGATACCAGGCGTCGACTGCGGCTGGATGCGGCGAGTCCCCGGCACGGCAGCGCACTCGGTTCACCGGCGGCCCCGGCGGTAGGTTGCGAGCGCGCTCGTCACCTGAACGGCCGGCGCTCAGTCGTCGAAGCGGACCGTCAGCCCCGACGGGAACGGACCGCTGAAGCGCAGCTTGCCCTCGTCGCCGCGCGCGCGCTTGATCTGCGGCCCCTCCAGCAGCGCGGTCGCCAGCGCCGGCATCTGCGCGCGCACGATCTGCTGGCCGTAGCACGTGTGCAGGCCGTGGCCGAAGAGCATGTAGTCGCTCCAGGGCCGGTCGACGCGGAACTCCTCGGGCTTGTCGATCGCCTCCGGGTCGTGCATCGCCGACAGCGTCGCGGCGAACACCGTCGAGCCGGCCTTCACCTTCGTCGCGCGGTCGGTGCCGGCCGCGATGACCGTGTCCTCCGGGACGTAGCGCAGCAGCGCGAAGTTCTGCGGCCGGAAGCGCGAGGCCTCCCAGCAGTACGCCGCGACGAGATCGCGGTCGCCCGCCCGCGCCGCCGCCTGCGCGGCCTCGAGCTCGTCCTCGCGGTGCAGCAGCTCCTCGACGATGCGGGCGAAGGCGTTGGAGATCGTCGGGATCCAGCCGGTGATGTTGCCCAGGAGGTTGTGGCGGATCGCGATGTCGTGGAAGTTCGGCTCGTCCTCGGCCTGGTAGCGCAGCAGCCGCGTCAGCACGTCGTCGGGGACGTCCTCACCGGCCTCCAGCTGGGCCTTGCGCGCATCGATCAGCCCGTCGAGATGCGGGCGCCACTGCGCCGCGTCGGCGTGCGCGCGCTCGCGCACCGTCGGCAGGTTGCCGACGTTGATGAACAGCTCCTGGAAGACGTGGCGCGCCCAGTGCAGCTGCGTCGCCGTATCCGGACCCGGCGTCCCGAAGTACTCGGCGACGACACGATCCAGCGCCGGGTCGGCGAGCTGGGAGACGACGTCGATCTCGCCCTCGTCGCGGCGCTCGGAGACGAGCTCGTTGGCGACTTCGTACATCGAGCTGGCCAGCCGCGGCAGGTCGTCCCGGGTGACCGCGCGATCCATCGCCGCGTGATCGTGGTGATAGAGCGGCGTGTCGTCGACGCCGAGGATGAACGGACCGGTGATCGCCTCCATCTTCGGGCCGTAGAGGTGCGCGGTGAAGCGCACCGGATCGCTGAGGCACCTCCTTGACGTCCTCGTTGAGCGCGACGATCGTCGTCGGGCCGGCGCTGACGATCGGGTCCAAGCGGCGCATGATCGCAAAGGTCTCGTTGGCCTCCGAGTCGGCGAGCTGTCCGACGAGGTCGGAGACCTTCTCGGTCAGGCGGTCCTTCTCGTGCGCCAGCCGCTCGCCCAGCTGCCTGATCTCGTCGATGACGCCCATAGCCTCCCCCTATCCCGCGGTGCCGTCGGCGAGGGCGGCGAGGGCGGTCATGCCCGGCACGAACAGGTACTCGCCGCCGCGGGTTTGCACGAAGGTCTCCTGCGGGGTGAGGAAGAACGGCGGCTTGCCCTGGATGGTCATCTTCCCCTTGCCGTTCGGGTCGCCGAGGATGAAGTCCTTGTCGTGGCCGAGGCCGAAGACGTTGCCGGCGTTCAGCCACTGCACCTGCACGCCCTCGAACTGGCGCGAGATGCTCGCCTGGAAGCACACGAAGACCAGGCCGCGGTCGACGCCGTCGTCGGTCGTGACGCCCTCCGCCAGCTCCGGACCGTAGGGCATCCCGCGGCGGATCATGCGGTGGCGAAAGCTCAGATGACCCGCGAAGCCGGTGACCTTGGCGCCCGGGCCCTTGACGGCCCCGAGCGCGTCGCGCGGGTTGGAGCGGCGCACGTGCGCGCCGACCGGGCAGCGCATGCCGTCGACGTCCTGGTCGTAGCGAAAGTCGTTGGCGTCCGCGGACTTGGCGTCGTACGTCTCCGGCGGCTTCGTCGGGTACTTGACGAGCGGCGCGCCGTTGGTCCAGCGCCCGACGACCTTCGCCGACAGCAGGTGCGCGTCGCCACCCTCGTAGAGCTCGGCGGCCTTGCGGAGGACCCGCCGGAAGCGAGCGACGTCCTGGTAGAGCTTGCGCCAGACCATGTACGTGCCGCTGCGCCCGAGCGGCGCCGCGGGCGCGTTGGGCAGGCGCCGCTGGGGATCGGCGCGCGTGTCCTCGTCGGGGTAGCCGAGGATGAACTCGCCGGGCGCGAGGGGGCGCCACCCGCCGCCCTTCAGCGGCACGCCGCCGCCGCGTGCGCGCCGGTCGCTGGAGCCCTCGACCGCCGGCTGGGCGAAGCCGTCCGCGTAGCCGAAGTGCTCGCGAGCGCCGGGCAGCAGCGCGGTGTCCTCCTGGTAGACGATCTTGACGCCGCCGGCCTCCTGCATCGCCTCGCGCATCTTGCCCAGCGCGTGCTGATGGTCCTTCTTCCGCTTGGCGTTGATCGTCAGCAGGACGTGCGCCTCGCCGGTGCCCAGGCCGTCCTCCCAGGTCCCGGGAGCGCTGGGCCCGACGTCGCCGAGCAGCACCGAGCGCTCGGCCATGCCGGCGCGAAACTCCGTCGAGAACGTGTCCCTGACCGCGTCCGAGACGCCGAGCGCGCGCATCCCCTTCGCCGTGACGGCGACGTTGAGCGTGGTCACCGGCTTCTCGCCCTTCGGCCACGGCTCGGCCGTGGTGACGTGGTCCACGACGCCCGAGAACCATGCCCGCGCCTGCTCGGCCGGGCACTCGATGTGCACGAACGCGTACGTCGTGTGGCCGTAGTCGTTGCCGTACGCGCGCAGGATGTCGCCCTGGATGTCGCCGAGGTCCATGTGCACCGGCGGATCGCTCGCGGCCATCAGCTCTCGCCCCCGAACTCCTGCAGGAACGCCTGCTGCAGCGCCTCGGGCGCCAGGCCCTGCGCGGCGACGGCGAACTCGATCATCCGCTCGCGCTCGTAGAGGCAGTGCTTGACCCGCGCGACGCTGGCATCCTGGTAGGCGGCGTAGAAGATGCCGGTGTTGATCTGGTTGTGCTTGAGGTAGTGCTTCAGCCGCTGGCCCGAGGGCTTCTCGGGGCAGCCGACGCAGCGCCCCCAGATCTCCGCCGCCTCGGGCGCGAGCTGCTCGCTCAGCTCGTCGAGGTAGCTCTCGATGTCGCCGTCGAGGTTGCTCGTGAAGATGAGGTAGCGCAGGTCGAGGTGCTCCTCTTTGCGCTGCTTCCAGGCCTTGTCGTTGTGGAAGTCCGGGACGATCACGAAGCGGCCCATGTGCGTGCGCGGGAGCTTCGCGAACGGGCTGCCCGCGTCGCGCAGGCCGTGCAGGTACTGCGCGAGGGCCACCTCCTCGCCCGGCTTGATCGGCGTCATCGCCATGAAGGCGTACGCCTGGCCGGTCTTGTTGCCGATCCCGGCGCGGGGCATCAGAGGCAGTCCTGGACGTCGGTGAGGAACCGGCGGTACGCCGCCGCGAACTCCTCGGGGCTCATCTTCTCGGCGTTGCGCTTGAGCGGCGTGAGCTTGTCGTCGAGCTTCAGCGAACGCTGCACCATCGTGCTGGTCGCGTCCGGATAGGCCGAGTAGTAGTGCGCGGCCTCGGTCTCGTTGACCGAGATGTACTGCTTGAACTGCGCCGTCGGCAGCGGCTTGGGGAAGCCGAAGGAGCTGCCCCAGAACGCCGTCATCCCGCGCGTGAGGATGTGCGAGAAGGCGTCGATGTACTCCTCCCAGCCGCCGTTGAAGTTGCTCTCGAAGTACATGTGCGGGTAGCGAAAGCGCTTCTTGGTCTGCGGCGCCCCGTTGTACGGCAGCTTCGTGATGACCGACCAGCGCGCGAAGTGGATGAACGACAGCTGGCGCAGCGTCAGGGTCAGCTTCGGGATCCGGCGCGTGACCTTGAACAGGATCGGCAGGAAGATGCGACCGGGGATCGGCGCGAGGACGTTGCCCCACGGCCGGATCGTGCTGAAGACCGTGATCGCGATCGCCTGCCCGGCGAGGTTTCGATCCCCGGTGCCGGTGGCCGTGATCGGCGTGGTCGGGGCCGCTTGCGCGCTCACGCCCGCCAACGTATGCGACGTGTTCGACGTCCGTCAAGGGCCGAAGGGGCATGTGTACGTGACCGGTCGGCCCCGCGCGGCGCTGGCGGGACGTCTTTCAGCGGCTCAGCTCGCCGGCCTGAAGCTGGGCGTCAGTCCAGCTCGATGCGCATCGCCCGGGCGAGCGTCCCGCCGAGCACGTGCTCGGCGTCGCCGAAGTGGACGGTCATCGGCCCGTCGAACGGCTGGCGCGCGCTGACGCTGCACGCGTCGCCGATCGCGATTCCGCGCTCGGCGAGGTAGCGCAGCATCTCCGGGTCGGAGTCCGACACGCGCACGAAGCGCCCGCCGGCGCCGACCGCCAGCGAGTCCAGCGCCTCGGTCTGGCCCTCGACGATGACGAGGTCGTGGTCGGGGATCGGGTCGCCGTGCGGGTCGTGGGTCGGGTGGCCGAGCTTGGCGGCGATGCGCGCCTCGAGGAACTCCGACAGGACGTGCTCGAGCGCCTCGGCCTCCTCGTGGACGCGGTCCCACGGCACGTCGAGGTGCTCGGCGAGGTAGAGCTCGAGCAGGCGGTGGTGGCGCAGCATCTCCAGCGCGAGGCGCTCGCCGGACGGCGTCAGGCGCACGCCGTGGTAGGGCTCGTGGATCGCCAGGCCGCGCTCGGCGAGCTTCTTGACCATCGCCGACGCCGAGGCCGGCGTCACGCCGCAGCGCTCGGCCAGCGCGTTCGTCGTCACGGCCGCGCCCGCGGCGCGCTGCTGCAGCGAGTAGATCGACTTCGCGTAGTCCTCGATCGCGTTGCTCTGCCCGGTGCCGTGCGTGCCGTGGGTGCCGTGGGTCGCGTGGGTCGTCGCCATCCGGGGGCCCGCCTACACGCTGACGAGCAGCCCGGTCGCGAACATGATGGCCAGGCCGGCGAGCAGGCCGCCGACGACCCGCGGCTGCAGGCTGCGCTCGCCCGGCGTCCGCAGCGACGGCGCAAGCTGCACGATGACCTGGGCGATCGCGCCGGCGCCGGCGCCGAACAGGAACGCCGCCATGGAGGTGTTGAACGCCGAGGCGCCGATCCAGGCGCCGAGCACGGCGGGCGCGCCGGCGACGAGCCCGAGCAGCGCCAGGCGGCGCAGCGACGGCGTCGCCTCGGCGATCGGCGCGACGATCGCCAGCCCCTCCGTCGTGTTGTGCAGCGCGAAGCCGACGACGAGGAACGCGCCGAGCGCGAGCGCCCCGGTCGTGTAGGCGGTGCCGATCGCCAGCCCCTCGCCGAGGTTGTGCAGGCCGATCCCGACGGCGATGAGCAGGGCGAGCGTCGCACCGCCGGCGCCCGCCGCGGCCTGCGCCCGGCGGCGCTGGGCCAGCCACGCGCCGACGCCGGTCAGCGCGAGGTAGGCGACGGCCGCGCCGAGCAGCACGAGCGCCACGCCGCCGAACGCCTGCGACCCCTCGCCCGCGAGCTCGACGCCCTCGAGCGTCGCGTCGATCGCGAGGAACGCGAGCAGGCCGACCGTGAGCGCCATGACCACGCGCAGCCAGCTCGGCGGGATCCGGCGGATCCACGGCAGCCAGAGCATCCCGAGCGCGATCGGGATGACGCCGACGTAGATCCCGAGCAGCGCCATGAGGCCGTAGAAGCTCAGGTCGGTGTCCGGGGTGGCCACGGCGACCGGGATCTCGTGCGCGATCGTCCCGCCGCTGGAGGTCAGCAGGGCGACCGAGTAGGCCTCGCCCTCGTTCCAGGGGTGGTCGATGACGAGCGTCTCGGAGGCCAGCCGGCCGATCGGCCCGTCGGCGCCGCGGAAGTTCGTGTACGCGTCGTTGACGACGACCTGCGCGACCGACACCGGATCGGGCCCGTCGTTGCGGACCGTCAGCTCGATCGCGCCGGGCACGAGCCTCGTGCGCTCGATCGCGAGCTCCTCGGCCGGGGGCCCGCGGCGGTCACCGAGGCCGGGCCCGCCGAGCGCGGAGAACGTGCCGATCGCCGCGGCGATGAGCAGCAGCGGCACGAGGCCGAGCACCCAGGCGGGGACGCGGCGCGCGGGGTCGCGGGCGAGGTCTGCGGTGGGGTTGCCGGCCTCCACTAGTCCACGACCTCGAAGAAGCCCATCCAGCCCAGCTCGGTGAACTCCGACTGGTGGGCGTGGAACATATACCGGCCGGTGTTCGGGAAGCGCATCTCGAGGATCCCGCGCTGGCCCTGGCAGAGCATCACCGTGTCCGTGAACTCGCTGCCCTCGCGCGCGGTCCCGGTCGGGATGTACTCAAAGAAGTTGCCGTGCAGGTGGAAGGAGTTGATGAGGTCGTACTCGAGGACGTTGACGAGGTAGACCCGCACGAGCTCGTCTCGCTTGACGCGGATCGGCGTGTCGGCGTACGCGAAGCCGATCGTGTTCGCCGCGTAGAGCTCGTTGGCGCGGTCGAAGTTCGTGTCGAAGCCGTTCATCACCATGACCATCTCGTCGGCCTTCGCGCGCGGCTGCCTGGGGTCGATGATCAGCGTGCCGTAGAGGCCCTTGGCGATGTGCTCGGCCAGCGGGCGCACGTGGCAGTGGTAGAGCTGCAGCCCCCACGGCGCGGCGTCGAACTCGTAGACGGTCTCGGCGCCGGGCGCGATGTCGCCGGCGCCGATCCCGGCGACGCCGTCCATCGCGGCCGGGTGGATGCCGTGGAAGTGGATCGTGTGCGGGTGGCGGCCGCCGTTGACGAAGCGGATCCGCAGCCGGTCGCCCTCGGTGGCGCGCAGCGTCGGGCCCGGGATGCGGCCGTTGTAGGACCACGCGGTGAAGCGCACGCCGGGCGCGATCTCGATCTCGTGCTCGGAGGCGATCAGCGTCCACTCGCGCAGCGTGCGGCCGTCGGCCAGGCGGCTCGTCGTGCCCCGGTCGAAGTCGCGCAGGATCTCGTGCGGGTCGAAGCCGTTGGCGCGGTGGTCGACCGCGCCGCCGCGGAAGGCGGCGTGGTTGGCGGCATGGCCGGACGTGGCGCCGTGGGCGCCGCCCGCCGCCGCGCCGTGATCGGTGGCCGCCACGGCGCTGCCGTGCGAATGCGGGATCGCGGCGTGCAGCGCGGTCGCGCCGAGGCCGACCGCGGGGACCGCGCTCAGCAGGCGGCGGCGTGTGAGGCGCTTGCCCATGACCTCCGAGATTATGGCATAACGAAATTTGATTTCTCCCTAGCCTGAGCAAATGTTCGATCCGTGCTGAAGAACGGGGCGCGGCGGCGTTCGGGCTTATCGCCGGGGACGCACGGGTAGCGACCCTGCATCTGTCGCGCTGCGGTAGGTCAGCGCGCTCACATTCGAGAGGAGATCCACGTGGATCGATCCATCCGAGCGGTGCTCATCGGCATCGCTCTCACTTTCGCGCTGGCGCCGGCCGCCGGCGCCGCGCCGAATCCCCTGAAGGTCTCGGAGGACCTGCGCGAAGACGTCAAGACCAGCGGCATTCGTGCGCACCTGCAGGCGCTGCAGAACATCGCGACGATGAACGGCGGCACGCGCGCCTCCGGCACGCCCGGCTTCGACGCCTCCGCGGCGTACGTCATGCGCCGCCTCCGGCGCGCCGGCTACGAGCCCGAGCAGCAGACGTTCACGTTCAAGTCCTTCGAGGAGCTCGCGCCGGCCACGTTCGAGCGCACGGCGCCCACCGCGCGCACGTTCGCCAACCCGGACGAGTTCCAGGTCATGGAGTACGCCGGCTCGGGCGACGTGAGCGGCACCGCGGTCCCGATCGACGTGGTGCTGCCGCCGGGCGCCGCCCCCAACAGCAGCACCTCGGGCTGCGAGGCCGCGGACTTCCCCGCCTCGGTGACCGGCAACATCGCACTCCTGCAGCGCGGAACGTGCCCGTTCGCCCAGAAGGTCGAGAACGCCCAGGCCGCCGGCGCGGTGGGGGCGGTCGTCTTCAACGAGGGTCAGCCCGGGCGCGACACGACGCTCGCGGGCACGCTCGGGGAGGACACGACCGCCACGATCCCGGCCGTCGGCACGAGCTTCGCCATCGGCAACGAGCTGGCCGCGGCGGGCACCGCCGTGCACATCGTGACGTCGACGAAGATCACGCCGACGACGACGTCCAACGTCATCGCCGAGCTCGAGCCGCGCAACGCCCGGCGGGCCGGCAAGGCCGTGCTCGTCGGCGCGCACCTGGACTCGGTGCTCGAGGGCCCGGGCATCAACGACAACGGCAGCGGCACCGCGACGATCCTGGAGCTGGCCGAGGAGATGGCCGACGAGCGCGATCCGCGCAACCCCGTGCGCTTCGCGTTCTGGGGCGCCGAGGAGGCGGGTCTCGTCGGATCGACGCGCTACGTCGCGGCGCTGAGCGAGGAGGAGGCCGCGAAGATCGGGCTGAACCTGAACTTCGACATGCTCGGCTCGCCGAACTTCATCCGCCTCGCATACGACGGCGACGGCTCGGCGTTCGGCACGGCGGGACCGCCCGGCTCGGATGAGATCGAGCACGTCTTCGAGCAGTACTTCGGCGCGAAGCGGCTCGCCCTCGACCCGACGGCGTTCGACGGCCGCTCGGACTACAAGGCGTTCATCGACGTCGGCATTCCGGCCGGCGGCCTGTTCTCCGGCGCCGAGAGCGAGAAGACGGCCGAGCAGCAGGAGCGCTTCGGCGGCGTGGCGGGCGAGGCGTTCGACCGCTGCTACCACCAGGCGTGCGACACGCTGTCGAACATCAGCTGGGTCGGCCTGCGCCAGCTGTCGCAGGGCGCCGTGCACGCGACGGCGGTCTTCGCCGATCGCCGCGAGCCGCTGGGAGCCGCCCCGGAGGCGACGCAGCGCAGCGCCCGCAGCGACACCAGCACGAAGCTGGGCCACCAGGACCAGCGCTGACGTGACAACGGGAGGCGGGCCGTGCGCGGCCGGCCTCCCGGCCCGTCGATCAGGCGCAGCCCTCCTGCGGGAGGGCTGCGCCCGGTCGGCAGCGCGCGCAGCGTGCGCGTGCCGCCGACTGTCCCGCGGGTCTGGCGTGAGTCGTTCCGCACCCGGTACGTGCGGCCCGGCCGCAGCCCGCTGATGCGCGCGCAGACGACCTGGAGGCCGTAGGCGCCGGAGACGCGCTGCAACCGCGTCACGATCGGCCGCGCCGCGCCGCCGCCGCGCCTGGCCGCCGGGCTCGCGACGAAGCGCACGCCGGCCGCGGAGCAGTTCGCCAGCACCGCGCCGTAGACGACGGCGCGCCCCTGGCCGAGATAACGCGCGCCGAGCGTGCGCAACCCGCGCCGCCGGGGGGGCGCCTGCGGCGTCCCGGAGGCACCGCCGATCACGCGGCCCAGCAGCAGTCCGCCGCCCGGCAGGCGGCCCGCGGCGACGTAGGCCGTCCGGCTGGGCGAGGACGCCGAACGCGCCGTCGGCGGTCGGGTCTGCGGGACGCAGGTACAGCGCGTTGAAGCCCGCGCCGCTGCCGAGGGTGCCGTAGCCGCAGTCCAGGCGCCCGGAGGCCGTCGTGCGCAGGGTGAACGCCCCGCCGAGCGAGGTCGACCCGGTGACGAGGACGGTGCCGTCCGCGGTGGGCGCGATCGCCCGGGCCACCGACCGCGCGGGCCGGTCCTTGATCGCGCCGCTGACCTGCGTGCGCACGACGCCGCCGCGCCCGTAGCCGGCGTCGAGCCCGCCGCCGGCGTTCAGGCGCGCGAGCACGACCTGGTCGTTGCCCTGGACGTCGGTGCCGCGGCCGGCGACGAGCACCGATCCGTCGGGGCGCACGGCGAGCGCGTGGAGGGCGGACCGGGCCGGCCGCGCGGCCGAGTCGAGGCCGAGCTGGACGATGCGCCGCCCCGCGCTGGCGAAGGTCGAGTCCAGGTGGCCGGACGCCGTGAGCCGCGCCGCGAGCCCGCGGTCGAGGCCGTCGGGGCCGCTCGAGCACCCGGCGACGACGATCGAGCGGCCGGGGCCGAACGCGAGCGCCTCGACCTTCGACCGCGCCGGCCGGCGCGCGCTGCGCGCGCCGAGCTGAACCAGTGTGAAGCCGCCCACCGGCGAGCGCCGCCGCCCGTGCGCGGCGGCGGCCGCGGCGCATCAGGTGGCCCCGGCGGCGGCCGCCGGGAACATCGTGAAGTGCGGCCGCGGGACGTCACCGAACCCGCTGAACCGGCCGGCCGCGAAGACGCGGGCGCCGTCGCTCAGCACTGCGCTGATCGCGTTGCCCTCGAGCGGCGACCGCGGCTGCGGTGAGAAGGCTGCCGACGGAGCGCCGGTCGCTGCGCTGACGGCCGCGAAGCCGTCGCGCCGGCGGCCGCCGACCGTCTGGAACAAGCCCGCGACGTAGAGCCGTCCGCCGGCGTGGGCCAGCGCCGCGACCCGGTTGTTGACCGCGGCGCAGAACGTCCGCACGAGGTCGCCGTCGGCCGCCTCGAGCGCCACGAGGTTGTGCCGGTAGACCGGCACCCGCCGCGGCGTGAGCCGCCGCCCGCGCTTGGATCTGCGCGGCACGATCCGCGTGCCCGAGCGGCGCGACATCGTGCCCCCCGCGTAGAGCGTCCGCCCGACCCGCGTCAGCGCGGCGACGGAGCCCGAGGTGTGCGTTGTAGGCGAAGTCGATCGTCCCGCTGGTCGTGCGCACCACGACGAGCCCGGAGCGGAACTGAAACGTGCGCTCGCACCGCGCCGGAGCGTGCGCGAGACGTCGATGTCGCCGCCGGCGCGGACTCGCCCGCCGAGCGGCACGATCGCGCTGACCGTCTGGACGCGCAGCTTGGCGGCGCGAGTGGTGCGCGGCGCGTTGAAGCCGGCGACCACCGCGTCGCGCGTGAGGTCGATCGCCGCCAGCGACGGGTGCAGCCGCCGCGCGACCTTCGCAAACGAGCCGCCGAGGTACAGCCGCCGGCCCGCGGGCACGAGCGTCTCGATCGGGCCGTCGACGGTGATGTCGAGCGCGCCGAGCGCGCCGGAGGCCGCGTCGAAGGCCGCCAGCCGCCGGCGCTTGGCGCCGTTGGCGGTGGTGAACTGGCCGCCGGCGAACACGCGCCCGCCCGCGACCGCGAGCGCCGTGACCGAACCGTCGGTGCCGGCGGCGAAGCCGAGGACCCCCGCCATGCGCCGGTGAACCCGCGTGCTGCTCGTAGCGGCCATGCCCGCCTCCGCCGTCGTCGGCTCGTCCGCCATCCGAAACGGAGCCGGCCCGCGCGAGTTGCGCGTCACTCCTGGTTCTGGTGGGTAGCGACGCAAACGGGGCGCCCGCACCGGGTGCCGCGACGACCGGGACACGACCCGCTTGACAGCGCGTCAACCGGGGGAAAAGCCCCGCGCCGCCGGGGCAGCCGCTAGCGTAGGCGCCATCTGTACTCAAGACGGGAGCACTCAATGACCAAGCAGGAGCTCGCACAGAAGGTGGCCTCGGACACCGGTCTCAGCGGTTCTGATGCAAAGGGCGCGGTTGACGCCACCTTTGACGCGATCGCCGCAGAGCTCGCCGGAGGTGGCGAGGTTGCGGTCGCAGGCTTCGGCAAGTTCAGCGTGAGCGAGCGTTCCGCCCGTGAGGGTCGTAACCCGGCCACCGGCGAGCCGATCAAGATCGCGGCCAGCAAGGCCGCGAAGTTCTCCGCGGCAGCGGCGCTCAAGAAGTCGCTGAACGGCTGATCCATCCGCGGTTCCGGTCCGGCTTACGCCACCGGCCGCCACAACTCGACTTCCTCGGCCTCGGCGCGCCTCTCGGCGTCCGGGGTCGATCGTCGTTAACGGCCGGTCGCCGGCGCGCGCAGCTCCTTGCGGACGACGAGCTTCAGGCCCGACCAGACCTCGTCGATCGCGCACACCTTCACGTCGACGAGCCCGCGCGGCAGCGCGACCTCGCGCACGACGTCCTCGGTGATGTCGGTCGGCACCTTCGACGCCCGCTTCGGCCAGGCGACCCAGATCATCCCGGCGGGCTGGAGCTTGGGCTGCAGCGTCTGCACTCCGCGGGCGAGCGCGCGCCGCTCGGTGACGAACAGCATCGCCAGGTCGAGCTCCGGCGCCGGGCGCTTGAGGATGCGCACGCCATCGGGCAGCTCGCCGACGAGGTCGGCGAAGTGCTCGGGCGCGTTGGCGTAGTGCACGCGCATGCCGGGGGCGAAGCCGAGCTTGCGCACAAGCGGGGTGGCGGAGTAGCCGGCGGTGGGCTGCGGGCGCATGGTCGGAGGCTACGGCCGTCGGCGGCGGCTCGCCGGGCGACTCGGCCGGCTCCCCAGCCCGGTCCGGCGCCGGGTGCGATCTCCGCACGCGGCGCGCCCCGACCGCGTGTGGGCACGTGGCGCGTGGCGCACGTGGGCTCGTGGGCTCGTGGGCACGTGGGCACGTGGGCACGTGGCGCGACGCACACGGCGCACGTAGTACGCGGATATAGCGGAGAAGGTGACACACCCCCCACCCCGCGCCCGCGCTCCCACGCCACCCGCGGGGCGCTCACCTCACCCGACCTGCGCCGCCACCCCCGCGATGAGCTTCGACACCCGCCCGCCCTGCCAGGCCAGCGGCGAGGCGCCCCCGTCCTCGACCACCAGGCGCCCCGCCGGCAGCAGCTCGGCGTAGCGCCGTGCGATCTCCAGCGGGTGGCCGGGGTCGGCCTCGTCGCGCGAGCCGATCACCAGCGCCGGGCACTCGATCTGCTCCAGCGCGTGCAGGTCGGCGAACGGCGCTGACCGGGGCACCCAGCGCAGCGCGTCGGCGACCGCGTCCAGCCGCCCGTGCACCGCCATCCGCTGGCGCAGCGCGCGCCCCACGGCGGCGCGCCACCGTTCCGGGATCCGCTGCACGCCGAACGCCTCGGCGAACGCCTCGATCCCGCCGTCGCGCAGCGCGTCGCTCAGCGCGTCCCACCGCGCCAGCCGCTGCGGCCGCGCGTACTGCAGCGGGTCGAAGCCGGGCGTGATCGCGACCACCGCCGCCACGCGCTCGGGCTGCTCGCACGCGAAGCGCAGGCACGTGTGCGCGCCCATCGACGCGCCCACGAACACGGCGCGCGCGATCCCCAGCGCGTCGAGCACGCCGGCCAGGTCGCCGGTGAGCTGGGCGTAGCCATAGGCGTCGGCAGCGTCCGGCGGCGTCGACAACCCGTGGCCGCGCGCGTCGTAGGCGACGACGCGATGGCCGGCCCGCTGCAGCCCGCGCGAGCCCATCACCACATAGCGCCGCGCGGCCGTCAGGCCGTGCAGCAGCACGACCGGGATGCCCTCCCCCGGGTCGTCGGCGACGGCGAGCCGCACGCCCCCGCCTGCGTCGATCACCTGCTCGGCCACGCCGCAAGCCTGGCAGGCCGGCTTGTCTACCCTGTCTCCCATGACCGTGATCGACGTCGACGAGGCCGAATTTCAGACCGAGGTGCTGCAGCGATCGGCGCAGCTTCCGGTCGTCGTGGACTTCTGGGCGCCGTGGTGCGCGCCCTGCCGCCAGCTCGGGCCGGTGCTCGAGAAGGCCGCCGAGGCGCGCGAGGGCAAGGTCGTGCTCGTCAAGATCGACACGGACGAGAACCCCGGCATCGCGCAGCAGTTCGACATCCAGGGCATCCCCGCGGTGAAGGCGTTCGTCGACGGCGAGGTCGCCGCCGAGTTCGTCGGCGCGCAGAGCCCCAGCCAGGTCGAGGCGTTCTTCGACGGCCTCGTGCCGAGCGAGGCCCGGCAGCTGCTCGACGCCGGCGACGAGGCGTCGCTGCGCAAGGTCCTCGAGCTCGAGCCCGCCAACCCCGACGCGAACTTCAAGCTCGCGCAGATCAGCTACCGCGCCGGCGACCCCGACGCCGCGCTGAAGCAGCTGCGCAACGTCGCCGGCACCTTCGCCGCCGACGGCCTCGTCGCGCGGATCGAGCTCGAGCGCCACGACGGCGACCGGCCGCCCCTCGCCGAGGCGTTCGCCGACCTCGACGCGGGCGACACGGAGGCGGGCCTGAACATCCTGCTCGACGAGCTCGCCGCCGCCGACGAGAGCGACGACGACCGCGAGCGCCTGCGCAAGGTCATCGTCGGCGTGCTCGACGAGCTCGGCGTCGAGCATCCGCTCGCGCGCGAGTCGCGCCGGCGCCTCGCCGCAGCGCTCTATTAGGTCTGCGGGGCCGCCGACGCCGCGTGGTCGCGGACGAGCTGCGCGCTGCGCTCGGGCTGCTCCCAGAAGAACATGTGGCCCGAGCCCTCCAGCAGCTCCAGGTGCGCCCCCGGGATGAGGCGGGCGATGAGCTCGCCGTTCTCGACCTCCATCAGGCGGTCCGCGGTGCCGTGGATGACGAGCGTCGGCGCGGTCACCTCGGCCAGGCGATCGCTCGTGTCGTGGCCCATGATCGCGGCGAGCTGCGCCATGAGCACGGGGATCGGCGCGCGGTACTGGCCGGCGAGCTCGGAGTAGAGCTCGTAGGCGCCCTCCCGCTCGCCGTACTCGGCGGCGATCATCACCTCGTAGCCGACGCGCAGCGTGCGCTCGTCGTCGCCGGACAGGACCGCCTCGGCGAGCATCCCGACGACCTCCATGTCGGTCATCTTCGCCTCCGGCCCGCCCGGGAACGTGCAGCCGAGCGTCAGCGTCAGCACGCGCTCGGGCGCGGCGAGGACGAGCTCCTGGGCGACCATCCCGCCCATCGAGATCCCGACCACGTGGGCGCGGTCGAGCTCGAGCGCGTCGAGCAGGGCGAGCGCGTCCTGCGCGAGGTCGACGATCGTCAGCTCGCCCTCCAGCACACCGCTGCGGCCGGCGCCGCGGTTGTCGAAGAGGATCAGCTCGTAGCCGTCCTCGAGCCCGCCGAGGAAGCCCTCGCCCCAGTGCAGGCTGTTGCCGCCGAGGCCCTGGATGAGCAGCACCGGCTCGCCCGTCCCCCGGCGCTCGTAGTACAGGTCGTTTCCGGCGATGTCGATGTTCGGCACGGACGGAACGCTACAACGGCAACGCGAGCTGGTCGGCGTCGCCCGGCACCGCAGCGCGCTCGAACGTGGCGACGCGGACCCCGAGCAGCCGCACGGGCCGCGCCGCCGCGTACTCGCGCAGCAGGTCGAGCGCGACAGCGGCCACCACGGCCGGGTCGTTGGTGGCCGCGGCGATCGTGCGCGCGCGCGTCACCGTCGTGAAGTCCGACAGGCGCACCTTGATCGCGACGTTGCGCCCGCGCCGGTCCTGCTTGGCCAGGCGCTCGCAGAGCTGGCCCGCGAGGTCGGCCAGGATCTCCTCGAGCTTCGCGGCGTCGGCGATGTCGACGTCGAACGTCGTCTCGCGCGACTCGGAGTGGGCCACGCGCACCGGCGTCAGCCGGGCGGAGGCCTCGAAGCGCGCGCGGCGCTGCAGGTCCGGGCCGTGGTTGGCGCCGAAGCGCGCGACGAGCGCGTCGACGGGCGTCGACGCCAGCGCGCGCAACGTCGTGATCCCCATCGCGTCCAGGCGCGCGGCGGTCTTCGGCCCGATCCCCGGGACGAGCCCCGGCGGATGACCGGCGAAGCGCTCGCAGGCCTGCGCGCGCGTGAGGCAGACGAATCCGCGCGGCTTCTCGGCATCGGAGGCGACCTTCGCGACGAGCCGGTTGGGCCCGATCCCGATCGAGCAGTCCAGGCCCGTCGCCGCGTTGATGTCGCTCACGAGCCGGCGCATCGCGGCGCGCGGCGCGACGAGCTCGGCGAGATCGAGGTAGGCCTCGTCCATCCCGACGACCTCGACGCGATCGACCGCCCGCCGCACGAGCGCCATCACCCCATGTGAGGCCTCGCGGTAGGCGTCGAAGTCCGGCGCGACGAGCACGGCGTCGGGACACAGCCGCCGCGCGCGCGAGGTCGGCATGGCCGAGCCGACGCCGTAGCGGCGCGCCTCGTAGGAGGCCGTCGTCACGACCGCGCGCGGCCCGCTGCCCGAGACGATCACCGGCAGGCCCCGCAGCTCCGGGCGGCGCAGCAGCTCGACGCTCGCGTAGAACGCGTCGATGTCCAGATGGGCGATCGGGGCCACGCCGCACACAATGGCGACCACACCGGACCACTGCCAGCGCAAGTGCGACAATCACCCCATCGCTCACGGCCATCGCATCTCGGCACTCGACGCGTCGTTCCTGCACCTCGAGAAGGCCGGGGCGCGGCTGCACGTGGCGTCGATCACCGTCTTCGACGGACCGGCCCCGCCCTACGACGAGCTGCGCGAGCTGATCGAATCGCGTCTGCACCTCGTCCCGCGCTTTCGCCAGCGGCTCGCCGGCGTCCCGCTGCACCAGGGCCGCCCGGTCTGGGTCGACGACCCGCACTTCAACCTGCGCTACCACCTGCGTCACGCCGGCCTGCCGGCGCCCGGCAGCGAGGAGCAGCTGAAGAACCTCGCCGGCCGGCTGTTCGCCCAGCGGCTGGACCGCACGAAGCCGCTGTGGGAGCTGTCCCTCGTCGACGGCCTCCAGCGCGACCGCTTCGCGCTGATCGCCAAGAGCCACCACGCGCTCGTCGACGGCGTCGAGGCGGTCGACATCACGACGGTGCTGTTCGACACGGAGCGCTCCGCCGCGCCCCCGCCGCCGGGCCCACCCGCCCGCTGGGCCCCGCGGCCGCTGCCGAGCAGCGCCCAGCTGCTGACCGACGCGCTGTTCGAGCGCGCGACGCACCCGCAGGAGCTGGCCCGCAGCGCGCGCGCCGTCGCGCGCAGGCCGCGCCACCTGCTGCAGGCCGCGCGCGACGGGCTGCAGGCGATGGGCGCGCTGCGCTTCGCCGGCATGCGCCCGGCGCCGCCATCGCCGCTGAACGTCAAGGTCGGTCCGCACCGCCGCTACACCTGGGTCGACGCGGAGCTCGCCCAGCTGCAGCGCGTCAAGGACGCGCTCGGCGGCACCGTCAACGACGCGGTGCTCGCCGCCGTCGCCGGGGCGCTGGGGCGCTTCCTGCGCCACCGCGGCGTCGACACCGAGGGCCTGCAGCTGCGCGCGCTCGTCCCGGTCCTCGTCCGCGGCGAGGGGCACGGCCGGGCGCTCGCCAGCGAGGCGGCGCCGATGTGGGTGTCGCTGCCGGTCGGCATCGAGGATCCGGTCCGCCAGCACGCCGCGATCCGCGACGCCACCGCCGAACTCGGCGACGACCGGGAGGCGATCGGCGCCCGCACGCTGACCGAGCTGGCCGGCTTCGCGCCGCCGACGATCATGAGCCAGGCCGCGCGCCTGCAGCAGCGCCAGCGCTTCTTCAACCTCGTCGTCACCAATGTGCCGGGCCCGCAGCAGCCGCTGCACCTGCTCGGGCGCCGGCTGCGCGCGCTGTACCCCGTCGTCCCGCTCGCCGGCGGCCAGGCGCTCGGCATCGCGGTCATGAGCTACGACGGACGGCTCGGCTTCGGGCTGCTCGGCGACTACGACGCGCTCGCCGACCTCGACACGCTGGCCGGCATGCTGCGCGCGTCGATCGACGCGCTCGCCGACGGCGCCTCGGTGCCGCGCCGCGCCGCCCGCGGGCGCCGCGCGACGCGCGATCGCACCGCGAAGGCCGCACCGCGCCGGCCCGCGGCGGGAAGGACGCGCTGATGGCCGGCCGGGCGCTCTACGTCGTCGGCACGATCGTCCTGACCGTGCTGCTCGTCGCGGGCGCGGCCGCGTTCTTCGTGTCGCGCGACGACGCGACGGTCCCGCGCGCGACGCAGTCCGGTCCGGGCGAGCCGCGGCCGGCGGGCGCCGAGCCGACGGTGCGCCCCGGCAACGTCGTCCTGCTGCACAGCGACGAGCGCCTGACGCTCGAGCTGCGCGAGCTCGCCGAGCGGATCGCCGGGCCGCCCGGCGCGGCGCTGGAGGCGGCCGGCCAGGCGGTCCTCGTGCAGCAGCGCCCCAACCTCGATGCGCCGGTCACCGCGGTCACCGCGAAGCGGACGCTCGAGGCGGCCGGGCCCGACGATCCCGCGCTCGAGTCGTTCGTCGAATACTGGCTCGGACGCACCGGGTGACGCCGACCCCGCCTGCCCGCGCCATGCGCCGCGCCGACCGCAACCGCCACCACGCACGCGCGTGACCCCCGCACCCCTGCGGATCGCGCTGGCGCAGCTGAACTCGGTCGTCGGCGACATCGCCGGCAACGAGCGCGCGATCGCCGCCGCCATCACCCGCGCGCGCGACGCCGGCGCCCAGCTCGTCGTCTTTCCCGAGCTCGCGCTGACCGGCTACCCGCCGGAGGACCTGCTGCTCAAGGAGCACTTCCTGGCCGACGCGCGCGCGGCGCTCGAGCGGCTCGCCGCCGATACGACCGGCATCGTCGCGATCGTCGGCTACCCCGAGCGGGCCGAGGACGTCCACAACTCGGCCGCCATCCTCGCCGACGGCGCGATCCAGGCCAGCTACCGCAAGCAGCACCTGCCCAACTACGGCGTCTTCGACGAGCTGCGCTACTTCCAGCCGGGCGAGCGCGGCGCGACGATCGCGATCGACGGCGTCACCGTCGGCCTGACGATCTGCGAGGACATCTGGCAGCCGGGCCCGCCGCTCTCCGACGAGGCGCTGTCGGGGGCGCGCGTGATCGTCAACCTGTCGGCCTCGCCGTACGCCGCCGGCAAGGGCGCCCAGCGCGAGCAGATGATCCAGCAGCGCGCCCGCGACGAGCTCACCGCGGTCGCGTTCTGCGGCCTCGTCGGCGGCCAGGACGAGCTCGTCTTCGACGGCTACTCGCTCGTCGTCGACCACGCGGGAACGGTGCTCGCGCGGGCGCCGCAGTTCGAGGAGGCGCTGCTCGTCGCCGACGTCGACCCGGTCACGGTCGGCTCCGCCCGGCTGCGCGACACGCGCCGCCGCGCGCCCGCCGCGCAGGCCCGCGACAGCGTCGACCGGTTGGGATCGTTCGCCGTCCGTGGCCGCAGCGGCGCGGGCGGCGCGGGCGGCGACGGCGCCGGGGGCGTGCCCGGCCCCGCTCCCGCCGCCGCGATCGCCCCGCCGCTCGACGTCGTCGAGGAGGTCTACGGCGCGCTCGTGCTCGGCACCCGCGACTACGCGCGCAAGAACGGCTTCGAGCACGTCGTGCTCGGCCTCAGCGGCGGGATCGACTCGACGCTCGTCGTGCTCCTGGCCGTCGACGCGCTCGGGCCGGACCGCGTGACGTGCGTGACGATGCCCTCGCCGTACTCCTCGACCGGCACCCGCAGCGACGCCGAGCGGCTGGCCGAGAACCTCGGCGTGGAGCTGCGCACGCTGCCGATCGCGCCGATGATGGAGGCCTTCGACGCCGCGCTGGCAGACACGTTCGCCGGTCGCGAGGCCGACCTCACCGAGGAGAACCTGCAGGCCAGAATCCGGGGAAACCTGCTCATGGCGCTGTCGAACAAGTTCGGCTGGCTCGTGCTGACGACCGGCAACAAGTCCGAGATGTCGGTCGGCTACTCGACGCTGTACGGCGACAGCGCGGGCGGCTTCGCGGTCATCAAGGACGTCCCCAAGCAGCTCGTCTACCGCCTCACGCGCCATCGCGACGAGCAGGCCGGCGGCGGGCTCGTGCCGCCCGACCTGTTCACCCGCCCCCCCTCCGCCGAGCTGCGCCCCGACCAGCGCGACGACGACTCCCTGCCGCCCTACGAGATCCTCGACGCGATCCTCGAGGGCTACGTCGAGCACGACCTCGGCTACGAGCAGCTCGTCGCCCGCGGGCTGCCGCCCGCCGACGTGGAGCGCGTCATCGGCCTCGTCGACGTCGCCGAGTACAAGCGCCGCCAGCAGCCGCCGGGGATCAAGGTCACGTCGCGCGCGTTCGGCCGCGACCGGCGCGTGCCGATCACCAACCGCTACGGCGGCTGAGCACTCAGCCCGCGGACGCTGCGGGCGGCGGCGGGTCCGCCGGCAGCGGCCGGACCGCGATCGTCATCCGCGTCAGCGCGCAGAGGCGCCCGGCGTCGTCGGTGATCTCCACGTCCCACACCCAGGTCGTGCGGCCGCGGTGGCGGCGCAGGGCGCGAGCGTGGATCGTGCCGTCGACGATCGGGCGCAGGAACGACGTGTGGTTCGACGAGCCCATCGCCACGTTGCCCTCGCGGATGACGACGACCGCGGTGCCCAGCGAGGCGAGCGTCTCGGCGATCGAGGCCAGCACGCCGCCGTGGATCAAACCGAAGGGCTGGCGCAGCTCGTCGCGGACGGCGACCTGCGCGCGCACGAGCTCGTCGGTGACCTCGAGCACCGCCAGGCCGTAGAGGGCGTCGAAGCCCTGCGGGCCGGCGAAGCGCGGATCGTCGCGCAGAGGATCGCTGCTGCTCACGCTCTTCGGAGACTATTCACTCACCAACGCGAATCGCCGCGCCGGGTCGCTAGGGTGCGCCCTGCATGGCCTCCCTCGACAGCCTCTCCGACGGCCAGCGCGCCGTCCTGCAGCTGCTGCTGCGCCAGAACAAGTCCTACGACGACCTGGCGAGCCTGCTGAAGACCGACGTCGACGCGGTCCGCGCGCGCGCCCGCGGCGCCGTCTCCGCGCTCGGCCCCGACCCCGCCGGGATCGACGAGGACCGCTGCGACGAGATCGCCGACTACCTGCTCGGCCAGCAGTCGGCGTCGCGCCGCGCGGCGACGCGCGAGTACCTCGAGGGCTCCGCCCCCGGGCGCGCCTGGGCGCGCGGCGTGGCCGGCGCGCTGAGCCCGATCGCCAACGGCGAGCTGCCCGAGATCCCCGCCGAGCGCGAGGAGGTCGCCGAGGCCTTCGACGCGTTCGACGCCCGCGCCGCGCGCCAGCTCGAGGCCAAGAAGAGCTCGCAGCTCGGCGGCCGCCTGATCGCGGCCGGGGTCGGCGTCGCGCTGGCGATCGCGATCATCATCGCGCTCAACATCGGCGGCGACGACGACCCGCAGTCCAGCGCGACCACGCCGGCGCCGGCCTCGACCTCCACGACGCAGGCCACGACGCCGACCGGCGACGTCTTCGAGATCAAGGCGCAGGGCACCCTGCGCCCGCCCGGCGGCAACGCGTCCGACGCGCGGGGCGAGGTCGCGATCGTCCACTTCCCCGACAACGGCCAGTACCGCCTCGCCCTGCAGGCGACGGGCCTGCCGCCGAGCAGCACGCGCGGCTCGGCCTACGGCGTGTGGCTCTACACCTCCAGGACGGAGAGCGAGTTCCTCGGCTTCCCGGCCACCGTCGTCGGCGCCGACGGCAAGCTCGAGACCGTCAGCGACCTCACACCCGACACGCCGACCCCGCGCGAGATCCTGCTCACCCGCGAGACCGCCGAGAACCCCAAGCAGCCCGGCACGATCATCCTGCGCGGCCGGATGATCACCGCGGCGGCGGGCACGGGCGGCGGCACCGCCACCACGCCCGGCACCGGCGGCGCCGCACCGACGACGACGACGCCGTAGAACGCCGTAGGACGCCGTAGGACGCCGTAGGACGCCGTAGGACGCCGGGTTCAGCCCGGCCGCAGCACCAGGGCCTCGAGCCCGTCGAGCGCCCCGTCGAGCTGGCGGCGACCCGCGCGCCGGACCATGAAGCCGCCCAGCCGCCCGAGCCCGCGCAGGCGCTGGGCGAGCGTGATCGCGACGCGCGTCGCCGCGTCGCCCGCCCGCTCGACGCGCACCTCGACCGCCGACGCCGCCAGGATCCGCTCGAACGGCGTGTTGAGCAGCTGCTGCTCCCAGCGCCGCACGGCCGGCGGCGCCGACTCGACGACGCGGAAGTCGGCTCGCACCGGCACGCCCTTGGCGGTCGTCAGCACCTGCGTGAAGGCCGCGCCCTCGACGCCCTCGACGCGGGTCACGCGCGGCCACCAGCGCGGCAGGTGGTAGGCGTCGCCGACGATCGCCCAGATCTCCTCCGGCGTCGCGCCCAGCGTCCGCGCCCGGCGCACCGTCGGCATTACTCCTCGTCGTAGCGGATGAGCGCGCGGGCCTCGTGCGGCGCGAGCGCCGCGCGGCCGGGCAGGAACGCCAGCTCGACGAGAAACGCACAGCCGACGACCTCGCCGCCGAGCTGCTCGACGAGCGAGCACAGCGCCTTCGCCGTCCCGCCGGTGGCCAGCAGGTCGTCGTGGACGAGCACGCGCATGCCCGGCGCGATCGCGTCCTCGTGGATCTCCAGCACGCTCGTCGCGTACTCCAGCGCGTACTCGTGGCGGATCGTCCGGTGCGGCAGTGCTCCGGGCTTGCGCGCCAGCACGAACCCGGTGCCGAGCTCGCGGGCGAGCGCCGGGCCGAGCAGGAAGCCGCGCGCCTCGGCCCCGATGACGACGTCGGGGCGCAGGCCGCGCGTGAGCTCGGTCAGCGCGTCGACCGCCGCGTTCAGGCCGCCCGGATCGGCGAGCAGCGGCGTGATGTCGCGAAAGACGATCCCCGGCTTGGGGAAGTCGGGGATCGAGCGGATCAGGCTCGCCAGGGAGCCGTTGTCCGTCATGTCATCGCCTGCTATCCCGCGATCTTGCGCAGGTCGCGGATGAGCAGCAGGTGCTTGAGGTGCGTCGCGACCGCGGCGAGGTTCTCCAGCGCCTCGAGCGCCTCCTTGCGGCGCTCGGGGTTGCGCGAGCGCAGCGCCGGGGCGAGGATCTGCTGCAGCAGCGCCGCCTCGCGATCGGCGGACGAGCGAAAGACGCGCAGGTTGCGCCCGCCGACGCCGTAGCGGGCGAGCTCGGTGACGGCGCCGATGATCTCGCGCTCGGTCTCGTCGTAGTAGTGCTTGCCGGCGCGCAGCTCGCTCTTGATGACCCCGTAGTCCTCCAGCTCGCGGACGAGGGCGGGGTCCGCGCGCGTCTCCTCGAGCACGTCCTCGAGGGCGTACATCGCGCCGCCGTCGGTGACCGACACGCTGGCCCGGCGCTTGCGCTTGCTGGCCATCGCCGCCTGGGTGGCCTCGGGCGTGCCGACCTTGTCGTCGCCGTCGCTGGCGCGCCCGGAGGCGAGCTCCTGGCGGATGACGCGCAGCGGCAGGAACTCGTCGCGCTGCAGGCGCAGGATCGTGCGCAGGCGGACCATGTCCGACGGCGAGTACAGGCGGTAGCCGCCGGCCGTGCGCCGCGGGTTGAGCAGCTTCTGGTCCTCGAGGTAGCGGATCTTCGAGATCGAGATGTCGGGGAACTCCTGCGCGAGGCCCTTGCAGACGACGCCGATCGTCATCCCCTTCTGCGGGCGGCCCTCGTCGGGTGGCGCGGACTGCTTGTCGGCGGGGTTCGTCGTGGCCATCAGCGCGAGAGGAACGTGAGCTTGTACTTGCCGACCTGCAGCTCGTCGCCGTCCTCGAGACGGTGCGTCTCGATGCGGTGGCGGTTGACGTAGGTCCCGTTGAGCGAGCCGAGGTCGTCGAGATGCCAGGCGCCGCCGCGGCGCACGATGAGGGCGTGGTCGCGCGACACGGTCACGTCGTCGAGGAAGACGGCGCTGTCGGGCCGCCGGCCGATCGGCATCCGCTCGCCGGCGAGCGGGAAGCTCTCCCCCACGCGACCGCCGCCGGCGCGGATGACGAGCGCGGCGCCGTGCGCGACGACGTCCTCGAGCTCGACGGGGATGAGCTCACCGGTCTCGTCGATGCGGTACGTCGCCGTGACGGGATCCGTCGGCGGCGCCTCGGACGCGCCGACGAACGCGCCGCACTTCTGGCAGTAGTTGGCCCCCTCGGCGTTGAGGAACCCGCACTCGGGGCAGTGGTGCGCCATTACTCCTGCGTCGTGCGCCCCGCGAGGATGTCCGTGAGCCGCTGGACATCGGCGCCGGAGATCACGTCCTCGCCGGTCTCGTGCTTCTTGCGCAGCCGGTTGACGAGTTCGGCGCGCAGGATGTCGATCTTGCCGTGCAGGATGCGACGGCGGTAGGAGACCTCGACCTCCTCGTCGGTGAGCTGCTGGATGAGGTCCCTTCAGCTCCTGGTCGGCGAGCGAGCCAAGATCGGGGAACGTGTCCATCAAGAGAGACTCCTACTGGAAGGGAGGTGCAGGCCGGCCGGTCGGTCGGGCGAGCATACCAGCGGATCTCTTGCCTTCAAGCTGAGCTTGAGACTCAGCGGACGGTTGTCCGAGGATGCGGGCGCGCGGTTGGACGAGCCCGCCGAGAACCTGTAATCTTGCAATTCCGCCTCTTAGGTCACCCTAATCTCATGTCTCCGCTGCAGCCGACGCCGAACGTCCAGACCGTGCCGATCACGGTGTTGACCGACCCTGCGGGCTGCGAGGAGTGCTGCCTCGTACCGGGGTCGCTGCAGCGCGTGCGGCGGATGCAGGCGCTGCGCGAGGAGGGCTGGAGCCTCGACGAGATCGCCCTGCGCTTCGGCGTCTCACGCGAGCGCGTGCGCCAGATCATGCGCGCGCACGGCGGACCCGCGCCCCAGGACATCGCCGAGGCGCGCCGCCGCCGTGCCGAGGCCCAGGCCGAGGCGCGCATCGACGAGCTGCTGGAGCGCTGGCGCGCCGGCGAGGCGCCGCGCGTCGCCGCCAGCGAGCTCGGGCTGCAGGCCGCCGCCTGCCGCAGCACGATCGAGCGCTTCGCCACCGACGCCGACCGCGCCGCCCGCCGGGCCAGCATGGCCGGGGCACGCTCGGTGCAGACGTACTCCGATCGCGACATCATCCTCGCGCTCGTGTCCGTGTCGACGCGGGTGGGTCGCGTCCCGAGCGCGAAGGAGTACGCGCTGCACGCCCGCGAGCTGAACTACCCGAGCCTGCCGACCGTGCTCAACCGGATGGGCGGCTGGACGCACGCGCTGCGCGCGGCCGACATGGCCCCGCTGAGCACCCCCGCGCGCAAGCGCAAGCGCCGCTGGACCGAGGAGGCCTGCTGGAAGGCGCTGCGCAAGGTCGTGCGCGAGCTCGGCGAGATCCCGACCGTGCTCGCCTACGAGCGCCACGCCGCGGGCCGGCCCGAGCTGCCCTCCTCGGCGACGCTGCGCAACCGGCTCGGCCGCTGGAGCACGATCGCGACGCAGCTCGCCGCGCAGGGGCCGCTCATCGCGCAGGCGCGCGAGCGCTCAGTTTCCGTCGCGCGCAGCGCGTAGCTGCGCCAGACCGTCGCGCACGTACAGCACGACCGCGTACCACGCGAGCGCCAGGCCGATGTAGAGCAGCACCTCGGCCAGCGTGGCCAGCCCGACGAGCGCGAAGAAGATCGCCGACATCGTCGGCCAGACCGCCGCGCGGCCGGGCCAGTTGATCTTCATCTCATAGCCCGCGCGCAGCGCGAGCTGGCCGGCCACGAGCAGCAGCACCTCGCGCGCCACGAGCACGGCGATCGCCCAGTGCGGCAGCAGCTCGAAGTGCCAGCAGACGACGAGCCCGGCGACGACGAGCAGGCGGTCGACGAACGGATCGAGCAGCGCGCCGAAGCGGCTGTACTGACCGGTGAGGCGGGCGGCGATCCCGTCGACGTAGTCGCTCCACGAGATGACGGCGAAGATCACGGCGGGCAGCGCATCGGTGCCGCTGTCGGAGCTGAGCGCCAGCACGAGGAAGACCGGGATCAGCGCCAGGCGCACGAAGCCGATCGCATTGGGGATCGTCGCGACGTTCCAGGGCTGGCCGCGCAGCGTCTGCGGCGGGGGCGGCCCGGAGCGGTCCAGGCCGGCCAGCCGCCGGAACGTCAGGCGCGCCCGCTCGGCGGCCTGCCCGAGCGCGGTCGCGTCGGGATCCGGCGCGCCCGGCTCGCGCCGGGCGCGGCCTACGGGAGCGTCCGCCACAGCTCGGCCACTGCCTCTGCGGCCTGCCCGAGCGGCACGCCGCCTTCGACGTCCTCGAGGCCGCGCCGGCGCTGCGCCTCGGCCCGGCCGTCCTTCAGCGAGCGCCGGCCGACGGTCAGCCGCAGCGGACAACCCAGCAGCTCGGCGTCGGCGAACTTCGCGCCCGGACCGAGATCGCGGTCGTCGAGCAGGACCTCCAGGCCCGCCGTGCGCAGCTCGCGGTACAACCCCTCGGCCGCGGCCAGCTCGTCGCTGCCGGGCTTGCCGAGCGCGATGACCTCGACGCCCCACGGCGCGAGCGCGCGCGGCCAGGCGATCCCCTTCTCGTCGGAGAACTGCTCGACGGCCGCGGCGACGATGCGCGCCGGGCCGATGCCGTAGGAGCCCATGACGATCGGGCGCTCCTGGCCCTCGACGTCGAGGTAGGTCGCCCCGAGCGGCGCCGAGTACGTCGTCCCGAGCTGGAAGATGTTGCCGACCTCGATCGCCGCCTGGATCGTGATCGGCTGCCCGCCGACGGTGTCGCCCGCCTCGACGCTGCGCACGTCGACGCGCTCGAAGGCGAAGTGGCGGCCGGGCTGCACGCCGCGCAGGTGGTGGTCGCGCTCGTTGGCGCCGACGACGTAGCCGCCGTCGCCGACCGCCTCGTCGAGCAGCACGGGCACGTTGGCGCCGACGGGGCCGATGAAGCCGGCGGGACCGATCCGCTCGGCGACCTCCTCGTCGCGCGCCTGGCGCCATGGGGCGCCGAGCGCGTTCGTCAGCTTGATCTCGTTGACGCGGTGATCGCCGCGCACGAGGACGAGCGCGAGACCGCGTCCGCCGGCGCGGCCGGAGGCGCCGTCGACGATCACCGGGAAGGCCTTCAGCAGCGCGGCCGCGGGGACGCCCAGCATCCGCGCCACGGCGTCGATCGACGTCGCGCCCGGGGTGTGCACGGCCTCGGGCTCCGACAGCGCCTCGGGCAGGTCGACGGGCTGCGGGTCGGCGGTGGCGACCTCGACGTTGGCGGCGTAGCCGGGCGCGAGCGCGACCTCGTTCTCGCCCGCCGCGCAGGGCGCCATGTACTCGTGGGCGCCGGTGCCGCCCATCATGCCGACGTCGGACTCGACGCTGTACCACTCCAGGCCGGTGCGCTCGAAGATGCGGTCGTAGGCGCCGGCGTAGGCCTCGTAGTGCGCCTGCAGGCCGTCCGTGTCGCGGTCGAACGTGTAGGCGTCCTTCATGATGAACTCGCGGGTGCGCAGCACGCCGGCGCGGGGCCGGGGCTCGTCGCGCTCCTTGACCTGGAAGTGGTAGAGGCTGAACGGCAGGTCGCGGTAGGAACGCACGACCTGCGCGACGTGCGTCGTCACGCACTCCTCGTGCGTCATCGCGAGCACCATGTCGGCGCCCTTGCGGTCCTTGAGCTTGAACAGCTCGTCGATCTCGTAGCGGCCCGTGCGATGCCAGGCGTCGGCGGGTTGCAGGACCGGCATGAGCATCTCCTGGCCGCCGACGGCGTCGATCTCCTCGCGGATGATCTGCACCACCTTCTGGTGCACCCGCCAGCCCGCGGGCAGCCAGGACCACAGCCCCGTCCCGAGCTGGCGGACGAGTCCGGCGCGCACCATCAGCTTGTGCGAGATCGCCTCGGCATCGGCCGGCGGCTCGCGCTCGGTCGGCAGCAGCAGTGCGGAGAGTCGGGTCATGAGTTCGCCATCGGGTTCCGCCAAGCCTACGCGGGTAGAGTCCGAGGCGAGTCCGACGAAAGAGGAGAAACGCCCTATGGCCTTTGAGGTTCCGCCCCTTCCGTACGCCCCTGACGCGCTCGAGCCGCATATCGACGCGCAGACGATGTCGATCCATCACGACAAGCATCATCAGGCGTACGTCGACAAGCTCAACGCCGCGCTGGATGGAACCGAGCACGCCGACTCGCCGATCGAGGACATCATCGCCAACCTCGACGCCATCCCCGAGGACAAGCGCGGCCCGGTCCGCAACAACGGTGGCGGGCACTACAACCACTCCCTCTTCTGGCCCTCGATGAGCGCGGACGGCGGCGGCGCCCCGGACGGCGACCTCGGCGCCGCGATCGACGCCGCCTTCGGCTCGTTCGACGCGTTCAAGGAGAAGTTCGAGGCCGCCGGCGTCGGCCAGTTCGGCTCGGGCTGGGCCTGGCTCGTCCTCGACGGCGGCGCGCTCGCCGTGACGAGCACGCCCAACCAGGACAACCCGCTCAGCGCCGGCAAGACCCCGCTGCTGGGCAACGACGTCTGGGAGCACGCCTACTACCTGAAGTACCAGAACAAGCGCCCGGATTACCTCAAGGCGTGGTGGAACACCGTCGACTGGACGGAGATCTCCCGGCGCTACGCGGCGGCCATCGGCTGATCGGCCACGTGTCGCGCTACTTTCGCGACAATGCACGTGTTCATAGGGCGGGACGGAACGAGTCCGTCCCGCTCGCGCGTTAACTCACCCCACACCTGGCAGGGAGCTCCATGACGACAACCTTCCGTTCGCTGGTCCTCGCGCTCGTACTCGGCGCCGTCCTCGCGCCCGCCGCGCAGGCGGACCAGAGCCAGATGTCGATCATGATGGACGACGACCTGCTCGTGTATCGCAGTGACGGCGTGGCGGCCCGCACGCTCACGCAGATGAAGACGCTCGGCGTCGACACGATTCGCGTCACCGTGCTCTGGGAGACGGTCGCGGAGTTCGCGCGGTTCACGCAGGCCGACATGAACAAGCTGAAGGGCAAGAAGAACACGCGTGCCCGTGAGGCCGCACGGCGCCAGAACCGGCGCTTCAAGCCCGCCAACTCGTCGACGTACCCGATCCGCAACTGGGACCGCTACGACAACCTCGTGCGCGCCGCGACCGACCGCGGGATCCGCGTGTACTTCAACGTCACCGGACCCGGTCCGAAGTGGGCGCACGCCAAGAAGCCGAAGGGATCGACCGCGTCGCAGCGGACCTTCAAGCCCAGGACGCGCGAGTACAAGCTGTTCGTGACCGCCGTCGGGCGGCGCTTCGACGGCACCTACAGGGACGAGAACGGCTCGCGCGCGACGCTGCCGCGCGTCAGCATGTGGTCGCTGTGGAACGAGCCCAACCAGGCGGGCTGGCTGTCGCCGCAGTGGGAGCGCAAGGGCAGTCAGCTCGTGCCCGCCTCGCCGGCGCTGTTTCGCAAGCTTCACCAGAATGGCTACGCGGGCCTCGTCGCGACCGGCCACCGCGCCGACAACGACATCATCCTGATCGGCGAGACGGCGCCGCTGGGCAGCGACGCGAGGACCGCGAAGGCGCCGATGCGGCCCAAGCAGTTCCTGCGCGAGCTGTTCTGCATCCAGCCCAACGGCACGCCGTACACCGGCGCCGCCGCCACGGCGCGCAGCTGCGGCGACGTCGCCAGGGGCCTGCAGGCCTCGGGCTACGCCCACCACCCGTACACGAAGAACGTGTCGCCCACCGTGCGCGACGCGCACCCGGACTCGCTGACGATGGCGAACATCTCCGAGCTGGGCACGACGCTGGACGAGATGTCGGCCAAGACCGGCGGCAAGATCGCCGCCGGAATGCCGCTGTACATGACCGAGTACGGCTTCGAGACCAACCCGCCGGACCCGTTCTCGGGCGTCGCGCCCGAGCTGCAGGCGAAGTACAACACGCTCGGCGAGTACATCGCGTACCTCAACCCGCGGATCCGCTCGCAGGCGCAGTTCCTGCTCGCCGACGTCCCGCCGGTGCGCAGCAGGCCCAAGACGTCCAAGAGCTACTGGTTCACCTACCAGTCGGGGCTCTACAGCCAGCGCGGCCAGCCCAAGCCGGCCGCGTACGCCTACTCGTTCCCCTACATCGTGACGGCGACCGGGGTCGACCCGACGACCGCGGCGCCGATCGTCCACATCTGGGGGCAGCTGCGCTTCTTGGCGACGGGCCAGGCGGACGTCGTGCAGCTGCAGTGGAAGCCCAAGGACGGCTCGGCTGACTGGGTCACCGTCGGCGATCCGGTGCCGACCGATCCGATCCGCGGCTACTTCGAGGCCGACCGCATTGCGCCGGCGCCGGTGGCCGGCGACTGGCGCGCGATCTGGCTGCGGCCGGACGGCAGCGTCGGACTGTTCACGGCGGGCTCCGACGGCACCTCCTGAGGCCTGACCTGTCGCGCGGTGCCGGCGCTTGCGCCGGTGCCGTGCGCGGGTCTCGCGTCCGCCTCGGCCGCTGCGGCCGGCTCGCGCTCAGGCGCGGGTGAAGCGGCGACCGGCGACGGGCGAGGCGTCCTCGTCGATCTCCAGCGCCTTGAGGAGGACCTCGTCGCCGCCGCCGTTGGCGGCGGCCTCGGCCTTCTCCAGCGCGGCGAGGCGCTCCGGGGTCATCGCGGTGGCGTCCTCGTTGGCCTGCAGCCACAGCGCGCCCTCGGCGGCGGCGCGCTCGTCGACGTCGATGCGCTTGGACGTCGCGTACTTGTCGATCTCCTCGAAGAGGACATCGACGAGCTGGGCGGTCGGCACCTTGCGCAGCGGCTTGCCCCGGCTGAAGATCAGGCCCTCGTCCTTGGCGCCGGTGATGCCGAAGTCCGCATGCGACGCCTCGCCGATGCCGTTGACCGCGCAGCCGAGCACGGCGACCTCGATCGGATCCTCGTAGGCCTCCAGGCGCCGCTCGATCTCCATGACGACCGTGTCCATGTCGAACTGCAGGCGCCCGCAGGTCGGGCAGGCGATCAGGACCGGGCCGCGCTCGCGCAGGTGCAGCGCCTTGAGGATCTCCCAGGCGACCTTGACCTCCTCCTCGGCGTGAAACGTCGAGAGGCTGATGCGGATGGTGTCGCCGATGCCGTCGGCCAGCAGCGTGCCGAGGCCGACGGCCGACTTCAGGCTGCCCGACCACTTCGTGCCGGCCTCGGTGATGCCGAGATGCAGCGGATGGTCGATCTTGTCGCTCAGCAGGCGGTTGGAGGCGATCGTGTTGGGCACGTTCGTCGACTTGATCGACACCTTGAAGTCGTGGAAGTCCAGGCGGTGCATGAGCTCGACGAACTCCGTCGCGGCGGTCGTCAGCGCCTCGACCGGCTGGTCGCGCTCGAGCGCGTGCAGATGCCTGGGCAGCGAGCCCGAGTTCACGCCGATGCGCATCGGCGTCCCCGCGGCCTTCGCGCGGGCGACGACCTCGGCGACCTTGTCGGGCCCGCCGATGTTGCCGGGGTTCAGGCGGATGCAGTGCGCGCCGGCGTCGATCGCCTTCAGCGCCAGGGTGTGGTTGAAGTGGATGTCGGCGATGATCGGGATCGGCGACTGCACCACGATCGTCTTCAGCGCCTCGATGTCCTGGTCGCGCGGCACCGCGACACGCACGATGTCGGCGCCGGCCTCGGCGACCTTGTGGATCTGATCCATCGTCGCCGCGAGGTTCGCGGTCTCGGTCTTCGTCATCGTCTGCACCGCCACGGGCGCGCCGCCGCCGACCGGAACGCTGCCGACCATGATCTGTCGCGCTGATGCCATCCCTGCATTCTACGGACGGGCCGGGGCGACTCGATCATCGCGCCGGTAATTACGGTGGGCCGATGCAGTTCGTCTTCGGCTACGGCTCGCTGGCGGCGGATCTGCCCGGCAGCCAGCCGGCCGTCCTGCGCGGCCGGCGCCGCGGCTGGGGCGTGGCCATGGACAACCGCGTCGACGTGCCCGGCTACAAGCACTACCGGCTGCGCGCCGACGGCAGCCGGCCCGCCGTCTTCGTCGCCTTCCTGGACCTGTTCGACGATGCGGCGGCCAGCACCCACGGTCTGTGCGTCCCGGTCGTCGACGCGCAGCTGCCCGGGCTCGACCACCGCGAGCGCAACTACGACCGCATCGAGGTGACCGACCAGGTCACGCCGGCGCGCGGCATCGTCTGGGCGTACGTCGGGTCCGCCACCGGGCGCCGCCGGCTGCGCCGCGCGCGCGAGCAGCAGGTCGCCGTGATCAGCCGCGACTACCTCGCGCGCACGCGCGCCGCGTTCGCCGCGCTCGGCCCGGCCGCGCGGGCCGACTTCGACGCCTCGGCCGCGCCCGGAGACCTGCCCGTATGGGACCTCGAGCGCGTCGAGCTGGCGCCGGCGCCCTAGCGGACGCCGAAGCCCTCCCCGCTCGTCAATCGCCCGATGTCGTTGGACAACCCGACGTAGAAGAGCGCCAGCACGAGCATGAACCCGACGATCGACGCGCGCTCCATGACGCGGAAGGAGATCGCCCGGCCGCGCAGCTTCTCGGCGATCGCCCAGAAGATGTGGCCGCCGTCGAGCGGCAGGAACGGGAAGAGGTTGATGATGCCCAGCGACAGCGAGATCAGCGCCAGGATGCTGACCGCGCGCACGGTGTCGAACTCGAGCGTCTGGCGCGTCGCCTCGTAGGAGCCGACCACGCCGGACACCTCGTCGCGCGCCTCCTTGTCGTAGACGAGCTTGACGATGCTCTCGACGGTCAGCGTCGTGACGTTCCACATGCCGGTGACGCTGAGCTGGGCCGCCTCCCCCACGCCGACGTCGACGCCGCGCGTGTCCGGGGTGACGCCGATCACCAGCCGCTTGGCCGCGGTGTCGTAGCGCGGCGTGATCTCGAGCGTCCGCCGCTCGCCGCTGCGCAGCACGACGAGCGTCACGGGCTCGGTCGCGGCGCAGCCCTTGCGCTCCTGGCCGGCGCAGCCGTGGCGGCCGATCGCGTCGCGCATCGCGTCCCAGCGGCGCTCGCCCTGCTCGGGCGTGATGCCCGCGGCGAAGCCGGCGACGCCGTCGGCGGAGACGATCCGATCGCCGGGCTGCAGCACGCGGCTCGCCGGGCTGCCCTTGGCGACCTGATCGACGACGGGCTGCGCGAGCTGCATCGGCCGCGACGCGAACAGGACCCACAGGATGAGGAACGCGAGGACGATGTTGACCGCCGGCCCGGCGGCGATGACCACGATCCGCTTCCACACCTTCTGGCGGTAGTACGCGCGGTGCGCGACCTCCGCCGGCATGTCCTCGTCCGGGTTCATGCCGGTGATCTTCACGTAGCCCCCGAGCGGGATCGCCCCGATGCCGTACTCGGTCTCGCTGCCCTTGGGGCGCCACTTCGCGATGAGCGGCGGAAAGAACAGGGCGAAGCGCTCGACCCGCATCCCGACGGCCTTGGCGGCGACGAAATGTCCGAACTCGTGCAGGATGATCAGCGCCGCGAAGCCCGCGAAGGCGAGGAGATAGCTCACCGTTCGAGTGTAGGAGCCGCCCGGTCTCGCTCCGGCGGTCTCGGCGCCAGGCCGGCGGCTCAGTCCTTGTACGGGTCGCGCGTGTCGCCGGGCGCCGTCGCGCGCCCAGCGGCGTGTGCGCTGGGAGGATCCGCACCGTTCCGGCGCACGCCGCGAGCACTGTCGCACTGCGTGGTCGCGCGGTCGCTGCGGGCTCGAGGCTCGGGGGACAGCATCGCGAGCGCGGCCGACCGGCGGGGCGGCGCCGGATCGCCCGGCCGGCGATCCGGCAGGCGCGTCGCGGCGGTCGTTTGAGTCCAGCCGGCGGGCGCCGGCCTCAGCTCAAGATCCGCTCCGACCAGGCTTCGACGAGCTCGGCGGCGATGGCGCGCGCCTCGCGGTCGGCCTCGTAGAGCGACTCGAACGCGCGCACGCGCTGGACCGGCAGCCGCTCCAGCGCGCCCTCGATGACCGCGGGGATGCCGAGGAAGCTGAGCTTGCCGGCCAGGAAGGCGTGCACCGCGACCTCGTTGGCGGCGTTCAGAACGCACGGCGCCGTGCCGCCGGCGATCGCGGCGGCGCGCGCGAGCGCCAGCGCCGGGAACGCCACCTCGTCGACGGGCTCGAAGGTCAGGGCGCCGACGCTTGCGAGGTCAAGCGGCGCGACCGGGACGTCGACGCGGTCGGGGTAATGCAGCGCGTAGGAGATCGGCACCCGCATGTCGGGGTTGCCGAGGTGCGCGAGCGCGGCGCCGTCGCAGAGCGTGATCATGCTGTGGACGATCGACTGCGGGTGCACCACGACCTCGATGCGGTCGTACGGGATGCCGAAGAGATGGAAGGCCTCGATGACCTCGAGGCCCTTGTTCATGAGCGTCGCGGAGTCGATCGAGATCTTGCCGCCCATGTCCCAGGTCGGGTGCGCGAGCGCCTCGTCGACGGTCACCTCCGCGAGCTCGGCGCGGCTGCGACCGCGAAACGGGCCGCCGGACGCGGTCAGCACGAGCTTGTCGACGGTGCCCGGCCGCTCGCCGGCGAGCAGCTGATGCAGCGCCGAGTGCTCGGAGTCGACGGGCAGGATCTGCGCCCCGGTGGCCTCCGCGAGCGCCATCACGAGCTCGCCGCCGACGACCAGCGACTCCTTGTTGGCGAGCGCGAGGTCGATCCCCTCGCCGAGCGTGGCGACCGTCGGCCCCAGGCCGGCGGAGCCGACGAGCGCGTTGAGGACGAGATCGGCGCCGGACTCGAGGACGAGCCGCACGAGCCCCTCGGCGCCGCTCAGCACCTCCCCGTCGGTCCAGGCCTCGGCGGCGCGGGCGCCGGCGTCGGCATCGGCGAGGGCGATGCGGTCCACGCCGAAGCGACGCGCCTGCTCGATCAGCGCGTCGGCGGAGCGCTCGGCGCTGAGGCCGACGAGCTCGAGCTCCGGATCGCGCGCGACGATGTCGAGCGCCTGGGTGCCGATCGAGCCGGTCGAGCCGAGGATGAGCAGGCGGCGGGCCATCTGGCGCCGCATTGTGGCAGGCGCTGGCGCGCGGGCTTCACGCGCGGTGCCGCCCGCCCCGGCCGACAGCGATGACGCGGCCGGTGCGATATCCGCACCGGCCGCGTCACGATCGCGTGAGCCGCATGACCGATGACGCGGGAGGTGCGATATCCGCACCGGCCGCGTCACGATCGCGAGAGCCGCATGACCGATGAGCGAAAAGTGCGATATCCGCACCGGCCGCGTCACGATCGCGTGAGCTCAGCCGCACACACGCCGGCTCGTGGTCACTGCCAAGCGCCCGGTGGGCCCGCGCGGCCGGTGGACTCTGCGTCGCCGATGCGTCGGCTGGTCATCGCGCTGCTCGCGATCTGCATCCTTGCGCCGCCCGCCGGGGCGGCGACGCCGGACGCGAGCGTCGGCACCTACGACGTCGGCGGCGTCCTCACCTCGCTCGATCGCGCGGCCGTGGCGGCCACCGGGGCGGCGATCGTCGAGGCCGACCACGCGTCGGTGCTCGTCACGGCGTCACCCGCGGACCTGCGCCGGCTGCGCCGCCTGCCCTACCGCGTGACGCCCTACGTCGCAGCGGCCGCACCCGAGTCGCCGCGCACACCCCGCGCACGAGCGTTCCCGGCGACCGACGGCGGCTACCACACCTACCAGGAGTGGGTTGACGAGACCGCCGCGATCGTGGCCGCCCACCCGTCGCTCGTCACGCGCACGCAGATCGGCACGAGCTACGAGAACCGCCCGATCTGGGCGCTGAAGGTCTCCGACGACGCGGCCGTCGACGAGGCCGAGCCGGAGATCCTGTTCACCCATAACCAGCACGCCCGCGAGCACCTCACGGTCGAGATGGCGCTGTACCTCCTGCACGAGCTGACCGAGGACTACACCACGGACGCCCGAGTCCGCGCGGCGGTCGACAGCCGCGAGATCTGGATCGTGCCGAGCGTCAACCCCGACGGCGCGGAGTTCGACGTGGCGACCGGCACCTACGTGCTCTGGCGCAAGAACCGCCAGCCGCCGCCGGCCCCGGCGACCGCGATCGGCACGGACCTCAACCGCAACTGGGACTTCCTGTGGGGCTGCTGTCCGGGCGGCTCGAGCGCAGATCCGGCGTCGGAGACCTACCGTGGCCCGAGCCAGTTCTCGGCGCCGGAGACGCAGGCGGTGCGCAACCTCGTCGCGTCGCGCAGGATCGGCGGCGTCCAGCAGATCAAGGCGGCGATCGACTTCCACACCTATGGCGAGCTCGTGCTGTGGCCGCCGGGCTACACGTTCGCCGACACCGCCCCGGGCCTGGGCGCCGACCAGCGCGACGCGTTCGTCGCCATCGGGCAGAGCATGGCCGTGTCCAACGGCTACACCGCGCAGCAGGCGTCGGACCTCTACATCACCGACGGGGCGATCGAAGACTGGCTCTGGGGCGCCGAGGGCGTATTCGCGTTCACGTTCGAGATGTACCCGACCACCGCGAGCCCCGGCTTCTACCCACCCGACGAGGCCATCGCCGCGCAGACCGCGCGCAACCGCGAGGCCGTTCTGCGGCTGCTGGAGATCGCCGACTGCCCGTACCGCGCGATCGGCAAGCAGGCCGCGTACTGCCCCGCCGCCGCCACCACCGCCGCGCCGCCGCCATCCCCGCCCCCACCACCGCCGCCGGCCGACCCGCCCGCGACCGTCTCGCCGCCCCCGGCGCCGGCGCCCACCCCGCGCGCGCTCGCCGCCGCGCTCACCGCGCGCGCCGGCGTCGGCCGCGACGGCCGCGTGCGCCTGCGGATCGACTGCGCCACGACGGCCACGGCGCGCTGCCGCGGCACGCTCACGCTGGGAGCGCGCATGCCCGGCGGCCGCGGGCGCACGACGACGATCGCCCGCCTGAGCTACGTCGTCGCCCCGGGCCGCAAGACGCTCACGCTGCGCCTGCGCCGCCCCGCCCGCCGCGCGCTGCGCACGCGCACCACCCTCGCCGCCACCGCCACCGTCGCGACCCGCCAGCCGAGCGGCGCCACCCGCTCGCGCAGCCACCGCGTCGTGCTCGTGCGCCGCCGCTGACGCCACACCGGCCGCCGGCAAACGCCGGGACCGGCTACAGCAGCATCAGCCAGAGGTAGTAGCCGACGACCGCCGTGAACAGCACGGCGTCCAGCCGGTCCAGCGCGCCGCCGTGCGGACCGAACAGCGTCCCGGTGTCCTTCGTGCCGGCGTCGCGCTTGACGAAGGACTCGAAGAGGTCGCCGAGCGGGGCGGCGAGTGCGACGCCGAGGCCGAGCAGGAGCGCGTCGGAGCCCGACAGCCAGTCCTGGTAGGTGCCGGCCAGCCACGTCGCCAGGACCGCCGTGACCATCCCGATGGCCAGGCCCTCGACGGTCTTGTTCGGCGACACGCTCGGCGCGAGCTTGCGCTGCCCGAACCAGCGCCCGCCGATGTAGGCGCCGGAGTCCCCGACGAACGTGCCGACGAGGATGTCGACGATGATGCCGCCGCCGTGCGGCAGCTCGCGCAGCAGCACGCCATGGGCGAGCGCGACGCCGATCCAGACGACGCCGAAGACGGTGATCGCCATCCCCAGCGTCCCCGACCGGCGCTGCGCGAGCACGGTGGCGAAGAGCACCGCAAAGAACGCCAGCAACGCCAGCATCACGTGAAAGCCCTCGCCGAAGAACGCGGCGAGGATCACCGCGGTCACGCCGATGAAGCCCGCCAGGCGAACCGGCTCGGTGTCGGCGTAGAGGTCGAAGAGCTCGCCGGCGGCGATGATCGCCAGCGGCAGGAGGCCGAGCGCGAACCAGATGTCGCCGACCGCGATGATCGTGATCGCGTACGCGATCGCCGGGATCGCGACGAGCACGCGCCCGACGAGCTCCGAGCGCGGGGATTCGCGGCGCGGGCTCAAGCCCGCCCGCCCGCGCGCCAGAGCGCGGCCGCCGGCGCGGGCCGGACGCCGCGGGCCGGACGGGCGACCGGCCATCAGCGGCCCCCGAAGCGGCGGCGGCGGGCGCTGTACTCCATCATCGCCGCCTCGAAGTCGCGGCGATCGAAGTCGGGCCACAGCTGGTCGGTGAAGACCAGCTCGGAGTACGCCGACTGCCACATGAGGTAGTTGCTCAGCCGCTTCTCGCCGCTCGTGCGGATGATGAGGTCGGGGTCGTGCATCTCCGGCGCGTAGAGCAGCTTGCGAAAGTCATCCTCGTCCCCGCCCTCGAAGCGCATGGCGGCATCGACGATCTCCGCCCGGCCGCCGTAGTTGAACGCGACGTAGAGCGTGATCTTGTCGTTGCCCGCGGTCAGCGCCTCGGCCCACCCCATCTGCTCGACGAGCGCGGGGTCGACGCCCGCGCGGCGCCCGACGAAGCGCATCCGCACGCCGCTCTCGTGCAGCTCGGGCGTCTCCTCGACGATCCGCTCGGCGAACATCGCCATCAAGCCGCTGACCTCCTCCTGCGGGCGCGACCAGTTCTCCGTGGAGAACGAGTAGACCGTCAGCTCGAGCACGCCCAGCTCGCCGGCGTCGCGCAGGCGGGCCTTGAGGTTGTCGGCGCCGGCGCGGTGGCCCTCGAGCGTCGGCAGCCCGCGCGACTTCGCCCAGCGCCCGTTGCCATCCGTGATGATCGCGACGTAGCGCGCCGCCTCGCCGCGCTCGGTCACGAGCACGTAGTGGTCCCCCGGCGGATCAGCGCACCGTCAGGAACCACTAGACCTCGAGGATCTCTTCCTCTTTGCCCTTCAGCAGGGCGTCGAGCTCGGCGATCCGGTCGTTCGTGAGCTTCGTGAGGCTCGTCTCGGCGCGATGCTCCTCGTCGGCGCCGACGTCGCCGCCCTCCTTGAGCTCGCGCAGGTCGTGCATGACGTCGCGGCGCACGTTGCGGATCGCGATCCGGCCCTCCTCGGCGATGTGGCGCACCATCTTCACGAACTCCTTGCGCCGCTCCTCGGTGAGCTGCGGGATGACGAGCCGGATGATGTTGCCGTCGTTGCTCGGCGTCAGCCCCAGGTTGGCCTCGGTGATGCCCTTCTCGATCGCCTTCAGCGAGGACTTGTCGTAGGGCTGGACGGTGAGCAGCTGGGCCTCGGCGGCGTTGATCGTCGCCAGCTGCTTGAGCGGCGTCGAGGCGCCGTAGTAGTCGACGTGGACGCGGTCCAGCAGCGCCGGGCTGGCGCGTCCCGTGCGGACGGAGGCGAACTCGTGGTTCGTCGCGTCGACCGACTTGCTCATCCGGTCGCCGGCGTCTTCCAGCAGTTCGTCGATCAGCTCACTCATCTCGCGTCACCACCACCGTTCCCACCCGTTCGCCGGACACTATCCGCTCGATGTTGCGCTCGTCGTTCATGTTGAAGACGTACAGCGGCATGTGGTTCTCGGCGCAGAGCGTGAGCGCCGTGTAGTCCATGACCCGCAGGCCGCGCCGCAGTGCGTCCATGTGGCTGATCTCGCGGATCAGCGTCGCGTCGGAGTCGATCCTCGGGTCGCCGGTCAGCACCCCCTCGACGCCGTTCTTGGCCATGAGGATCGCCTCGGCGTGGATCTCCACCGCGCGCAGGGCGGCCGCCGTATCGGTCGTGAAGAACGGGTTGCCGGTGCCCGCCGCGAAGATCACGATCCGGCCCTTCTCGAGGTGGCGCATCGCCCTGCGGCGGATATACGGCTCGGCGACCTCGGAGATCGTGATCGCCGACTGCACGCGGGTGTCGGCGCCCTGCTTCTCCAGCGCGTCCTGCATCGTCAGCGCGTTGAGGACGGTCGCCATCATCCCCATGTAATCGGCGGTCGCGCGGTCCATCCCCGCGGCCGCGCCCTTCAGGCCGCGGTAGATGTTGCCCGCGCCGACGACGATCGCGATCTCGACGCCGCTCTTCTGCACGGCGGCGATCTGCGCGGCGACCGTGCGGACCCGCTCGGGATCGGTGCCGTACTCGAGGTCGCCCATGAGCGCCTCGCCGGACAGCTTGAGCAGGACCCGCTTGAACGCGGGTCCCGAAGCGGGGGTCATCGCCGGATCACGCGGCGCCCTACTCGCCGACCGAGAACCGCGAGAAGCGCCGGACGACGACGTTCTCGCCGGTCTTCCTCGACAGGTCGGCGCGCAGGTCCTCGATCGTCTTGCCGTCGAACCTGTCGGCGTTGATGTGCGGCTGGTGCAGCAGGACGGTCTCCTGCATCCACTTGCGCAACTTGCCCTCGGCGATCTTCGCGCGCACGTTGTCGGGCTTGTCGGCCGCCTGGCCCTCGAAGACGCGCAGCTCGGCCTCGCGGTCGGCCGCGGGGATCTCGGCCTCGGCGATGTAGCGCGTCGTCGGCGAGCCGGCGATGTGCATCGCGACGTCCCTGGCGAACGCGACGAACTCGTCGTTGCGCGCGACGAAGTCCGTGTTGCAGTCGACCTCGACGAGCACGCCGACCTTGCCGTTGGCGTGGATGTAGGACTGCACGGTGCCCTCGGTCGCGTCGCGGCCGGCGAGCTTGCCGATCTTGTTGCCGAGCTGCACGCGCAGCAGCTCGACCGCGGCGTCCATGTCTCCGCCGGTCTCCTGCAGGGCGCGCTTGCAGTCCATCATGCCCGCGCCGGTCTGCTCGCGCAGGGCCTTGACGTCCTTGGCGCTGATGTCGCTCACGTGGCTGCTCCCTCCGTCTCGGGTGCGGGAGCCGGCTCGGCGGCGGGCGCGGGCTCAGTGGCCGTCTCGGCCGGAGCCTCGGACGCGGGCGGGTCGGGGGCGGGCGCGGGCTCGGCGGCCGTCTCGGCCGGAGCCTCCGACGCCGGCGCCTCGGGTGCGACCGCCTCGGCGGGCGCCTCGGGTGCGGACGGCTCGGGTGCGGGAGCCTCGGGTGCGGACGCCTCGGCCGTCGGAGCCTCGGGTGCGGGAGCCTCGGGTGCGGACGCCTCGGCCGTCGGAGCCTCGGGTGCGGGAGCCTCGGGTGCGGACGCCTCGGCGGCCGGCGCCGCGGCCGGCTTCTTCTTGCGGCGGCGGGCCGGCTTCGCCGGTGCCTCCTCGGCGGCCGGCGCGGCGGCCGCCTCCGGGGCGGGCGCCTCGCTCACCGGCGCCGCCGTGGGGGCTGCTTCGGTAGCGGGCTCGGGGCCCGGCGGCGCCGCAGCGGGGGCCGCTGCCGCTGCCTCGGCCTCGGCTGCCGCGGTGGCGGCTTCGGCCTCGGCGGCCGCGGCACGGGCGGCCTCGGCGGCCTCGCGCTCGGCCTGGGCGGCCGCCTCGCGGGCGGCGGCCTGCTCGGCCTCGCGGGCGGCGCGGGCCTCGGCGTCGCGGCGGGCGGCCTCCTCGGCCTCCTTGCGCGCGTCCTCCTCGCGCTGGCGGAAGGCCGTGTTGCCCTCGCCGACGACGTCGCCGATCGCCCGCGTGATCAGCGCGCAGGAGCGGATCGCATCGTCGTTGCCCGGGATGACGAAGTCGATGCCGTCCGGGTCGCAGTTCGTGTCGACGAGGCCGATGACCGGGATCCGCAGGCGCTGCGCCTCGCGGACCGCGATCTCCTCGACCTTGAGGTCGATGACCACCATCGCGTTGGGCGTGCGGGTCATGTGCTTGACGCCGCCGAGGTTGGCACGCAGCTTCGCGAGGTCGGCCTCGGCCGCCATCCGCTCGCGGGTCGGCAGCAGCGCGAGCTGGCCCTCGGCCTCGAAGCGCTCGAGGTCGTGCAGGCGCTTGATGCGCTGGTTGATGGTCTGGAAGTTCGTCAGCAGCCCGCCGAGCCAGCGATGGTTGACGTAGGGCATGCCGGCCGCCTCGGCCGTGTCCTTGACGGCGTCGCGCGCCTGCTTCTTCGTGCCGACGAACAGCACGGTGCCGCCCCGGTGGGCGACGCCCGACGCGAACTCCTGCGCCTCGCGCAGCAACCGCTCGGTCTTGAGCAGGTCGATGACGTAGATGCCGCCGGTCTCGCCATGGATGAAACGGCGCATCTTGGGGTTCCAGCGACGAGTCTGGTGGCCGAAATGTACGCCGGCCTCCAGCAGCTCCTTGATCCCGATCTGGGCCATGGTTCCTGCTCCTTAGGGTGATGATGCGTGGCGTGAAACCCACCGGTGCGAGCGGGACCTGGCTGCGAACGCGCCGGGCAGGACCGCGTCGCATCGACCCGGTGGGGTCGTGGGACAGTCGATTGAGTGCAAACAAGTTTACGCACGCTTCCGTGCCGAGGTACGTTGTGCCTGTTGCGGACCGAGTCCTCCCTTCCCCTACCTCCGGTGGGCTCGATTCGTGATGTGGGGTGGCGGGGCGGCCTTTGGACGGGCCGCCCCGTCGCATAAGCCTCTCGGATGCCCGCTCGCGCTACTCGAAATGCGCGTCGAGGAAGCCGAAGCTCGGAATGTCGTCGCTCGGCGTCCGCCAGATCCGGCCTCGGTTGTGCGCGTGAGGCGCACGAGGATCTTCGAAGCCCCTGGCCGAACTCGGCCGCGCGCGCCCGTGCGCTGTCATCCTCTCAGCTAGCCGCCCGGGCGTGCGGCCACGCCGAGCGCCTGCTCCAGATCCGCGGGCAGCGGCGAAATGAGGTCGAGCTCCTCGCCGGTGACGGGATGCGCGAATGCGAGCCGGGCGGCGTGCAGGAACTGCCGGCGCAGGCCGTAGACGTCCTTGCGGCCGTACTCGGGGTCGCCGCAGACGGGATGGCCGATCGCCTGCATGTGGACGCGGATCTGATGCGTGCGGCCGGTCTGCAGGCGCACGCGCAGCAGCGTCGCCTGGGGCAGCGCGCGCTCGATCTCGAAGTGCGTGACGGCGTCCTTCGGGGCGTCGCTGTCGGTCGACATGAGGATCCGCTTGCGGCGGTCGCGGCCGATCGGGGCCTCGATCGTGCCGCTGCGCGACGGCGGCCGGCCATCGACCAGGGCAAGGTACTCGCGGCGGATCTCGCGCCGCGAGAGCGCCGTCTTCAGGCCGCGGTGGACGGCGTCGTCCTTGGCCACCACGAGCAGCCCCGAGGTGTTGCGGTCCAGGCGGTGCACGATACCCGCGCGCCACCGGTCCTCGCCGCCGCCGGAGCGCCCGGCGAGCGCCTGCGCCAGCGTGCCGTCGCGATGCCCGCGCGCCGGGTGCACCACGACGCCGGCGGGCTTGTCGACGACGATCAGGTGCTCGTCCTCGTAGGCCACCGCGAAGTCCGCGACCGGCGCGTCGGCGTCCGGCAGCTCGCTGACCTGCGGCGAGTCGTCGACCGCGATCCGCTCGCCGCCCGCCACGCGGTGGTTCTTCTTGACGGTCTCGCCGTCGACGAGCACGCGGCCGGCCACGATCAGCCGCTGCGCGCGCGAGCGCGAGCCGAGCCCCTCGGCGAGCAGCACGTCCAGCCGCTCGCCGGCCGACTCAGGCGCGACGTTCAGCTCGATCGCCACGTTCGATCACCACCAGGAGGATGACGACGCCGATCGTGATCGACGCGTCGGCGACGTTGAACGCCGGCCAGTGGGGCAGCTTGAGGTAGTCGATGACGGCGCCCTCGCGCACGCGGTCGACGATGTTGCCGAGCGCCCCGCCGAGCAGCATCCCCGTGGGCAGCCAGATGAGCGGCCGGTGCGCGTTGCGGACGAAGAACACGAGCAGCGCCACCAGCGCCACGGCGATGACGACCGAGACGATCGTGCCGCCGTTCTGCAGCTGGCCGAACGCGACCCCGCTGTTGCGCGTGTTGACGAGGTCGGCGAACCAGATCAGGTCGCGCACCTCGCCACGCTCCAGCGAGGAGGTGACGAGCGCCTTGACGAGCTGGTCGGCCGCCAGCACCACGACGAGCACCGCCGCCGCGCGCACCCCCGCGCCGCGCAGCGGCGGCGGCGCTGTCGGCGGGCTCACCCGCCGCGGATCAGGCCGATGATGAAGAAGCCGACGAACTGCAGGACGAGGATCGCGACGATCGGGCTCACGTCGACCGGGCCGATCGGCGGGATGAAGCGCCGGAAGAGCCCGAGGTACGGCTCGCAGACATCGCGTAGGAAGCCGAGCGTCGCGCTGGACCACTTCGAGTACGGGATCCGCCCGCCGAAGGCGAAGATCAGCGACGTGATGATGTAGGCGAAGATCAGGATCAGGTAGACGATCAGCAGCGCCTGCAGGAAGTTCGCGATCGACTCGCGCGCCGTCGCCATCACGAGGATCGCCGCGCCGGTCATCGGGACACCACCGCCTGCATCGCGTCGTCGAACGCGGCCCGCACGCCGCCGTGCTCGAGCGCCGACAGGCCGCGCGCGGTGGACCCCCCGGGCGACGTGACCATCCGCCGCACGGCGAGCGTATCCATGCCGCGGGCCTGCAGCAGGGCGGCCGTGCCGCCGATGTTCGCCGCGACGAGCCGGCTCGCGATGTCGGCCGGCAACCCGGCCCGTACGCCGGCGTCGACCTGCGCCTCGGCGACGAGCGCGATGTAGGCCGGCGCGCAGCTCGCCAGCGCCATCGCGATCTCCATCTGCGCCTCGTCGAGGTCGACGACGAGCCCGACCCGTTCGAACCGCGCGACCGCCTGCGCCTCCAGCTCGGCGTCCGCGTCGGGGTCGATCGCGTGGCAGGTGACGCCCTGCCCGACCTCGACCGGCACGCTGGGGATCATGCGCACCACCGGCGTCGCGCCGTAGGCCGCGCGCAGCGCGGCGAGCTTGACGCCACCGAGGATCGAGATGACGCCAGCGGCCTGCGGCCCGACCTCGCGGGCGACGCGCTCCAGGCCCGCCGGCTTGTGCGCGAGCAGCAGCACGTCGGCGCGCTGGGCCAGCTCGTCGTTGGAGTCGACGACCTCGCCGCCGAGCTCGGCGACGAGCGCCTCGGCGCGCGGCCGGTACGCGTCGTGCACGAGAACGGGGTCGCCCCAGCCCCGCGCGAGCGCGGTTGCCATGTTGCCAGCGCCGATGAGGCCGAGTTGCATGGACGAAGTATGGACGAGCGCCGATTCACGACGGCGAGCGCTCCTCAGGATTGGTTGAAGAAGCCCTTTTCGATGAGCTCGGCCTTCTCCTCGGCCGAGATCTGCACGTTGCGCGGCGTGAGCATGAAGACCTTGTGCGCGATGCGCTGCATCCCGCCGTCGAGCGCGTAGGTCAGGCCGCTGGCGAAGTCGATCAGCCGCTTGGCGAGGTCGTTGTCGGTCGCCTGCAGGTTGAGCACGACGGGGATCGACTGCTTGAACTTGTCGGCGACCTGCTGGGCGTCGTTGAACGACTTCGGGATGACGAGGTGCACGCGCACGTCCCCTCCGTTGCGGGTGCGCTCGACGGGGCGCAGGACCGTCGTCGGACGGCTGCCGCGCGGCTCGTCGTCGGCGAAGATGTCGTCGAAGTCGTCGCGCTGGCGGCGGCGCGAGGCCAGCCGGCGGACGTTGGGGCGGTCGCGGTAGCGGTCTTCAACCTCGGCCTCCGGCTCGGGCACTGCGCGCGCCCGTTCGCGCTCGCGCTCGCGTTGCAGTTCGGCCTCCTGATGACGCTGGCGCTCGAGCTCGTATTCGTCGACGTACGCGCGCTCCTCGGCCAAGCCGAAGTAGACGAGCGCGCGATGCCAGGAGTCTCTGAACGCCATGCCAGACGAAAGGTTAGACCTCGCCCGCCGTTCTCCTGCACGGATCAGCTCAACAGCTTCGAGCCGACCCGCACGATGGTCGCGCCCTCCTCGACGGCGATCTCGTAGTCCTGGGTCGTGCCCATCGACAGCTCGGGCAGCTCGCGGGCGGCCGCGAGCTCGCGCAGCGCGGCGAACCAGCGCCGGCTGTCGTCCGGCCCGCGGGCCAGCGGCGGCATCGTCATGAGCCCCGCGACGGGCACGGGACAGCGCTCGAGGAACCCGTCGAGGGCCGCCGGCGCAACGCCGTCCTTGCCCTCCTCCCCGGCGACGTTGACCTCGACGAGCACGCGCAGGTCCGGCGGCGCGTGACGCTCGAGCTGCGCGAGCACGGAGTCGGTGCAGACGGAGTGGATGAGCCGCACGAGCGGCGCGATCTGCTTGACCTTGCGGCTCTGCACGTGGCCGATGAAGTCCCAGGTCAGGTCGCCGAACGCGGCCGCCTTCGCCCGCAGGTCCTGGGCGCGGTTCTCCCCCATGGCGGTCACCCCGGCCTCGGCCAGCGCGCCGAGCTGCTCCAGCGGCACGTACTTGACGGCGGCCACGAGCTCGACGCCGGCCGGGTCGCGCCCCGCTCGCGCCGCCGCGGCCGCGATGCGCTCGTGCACCTCCGCGAGGTTGGCGCGGACGCGCGCGGCCGTGAGGCCGTCGATGGGCTCGGTCAAACCCCGTCGCCGGCCGGCGCGTCGTCGCCGACCCGCCAGACCGCGCTCGCCTGCCGGCCCGTGTCCTTCGGGTCGGCGCCGTAGTCGCGCCGGTGCGAGTGAAAGAGGCTGCGCGGCGCGCACACCGTGCAGATGTCGACGTCGTGGACCATGTCGAGCGGGACCTTGGCGTGCTGCAGCTGCAGGCGGGCGACGTTCTTGAGGTGCGCGTGGTTGCTCAGCCGCGCCACCCCGCGGGGATAGCGCATGAACGAGCGGTGCACCCACGTGTTGACCTCGTAGCAGCAGACGCCGATGCTCGGCCCGATCGCCGCCTGGATCTCGGTGGCGCCGGCCTCGCGCAGGGTCTCGACGCCCTTCTTGAGCGCGTCGGCGGCCAGCCCGCGCCAGCCGGCGTGGATCATCGCGACGCCCTCGGGCGCGAACAGCGCGACCGGCAGGCAGTCGGCGGTCACGACGACGGCAGCGTGATCGGTCAGCGTGGTCACGATGCCGTCGGCCTCGGCCGGCTTGGCCTCGGGGTCGGGCGGCTCGGTGAAGAGCGCGACGTCGCAGCCGTGGACCTGCTTGACCTCCAGCCAGCGCTCCTGCGGGATGCCGATCTCCTCGGCCACGCGGCGGCGGTTCTCCTCGACGGCGGGCATGTAGTCGTTCGTGTCCAAGCCGACGTTGAGCGTCTCGAAGGGCTCGCCGGAGACGCCGCCGCGGCGGGTGAAGAACACCGCGCGGCCGCCCGGCAGCTCGCAGCCGATGTGATCGCCGAGGGCCGCGAACGGTGTCTGGAGGCGATCGCCCCAGACGTTCTTGGACCGCATCGGGGTGGTGACCTTCGGTTTCGGTGCCGTGGACATCGTTCTCAGTTGTAGCACGGCGTCACGCTGTGCCGGCGGGTGGCGCGAGCGCGAGCGCGGCGGCGAGCTGCGCGTCGCGATCGGCGGCCAGCTCGCCGTCGAGGCGCCGGTCGAGCACCGCCTGCAGGCGGCGGCCGAGGTCGGCGCCCTCGGGGACGCCGGCCGCGCGCAGGTCGTCGCCGCTGATCTGCAGCCCGACGTGGCGCAGATCCTCCAGCCAGCGCCGTGCCGCCGCCGCGCCGCTGCCGCGCGCCCCCGCCAGCGCCACGGCCTCGACCGGTTGCCCGCGCAGCGCACGGGCCAGCGCGGACGGCGCGCGCGGCGCGTCGTCGAGCGCCGGCGCCGCGGCGCACGCGCGCAGGATCGCGCGCTCGGCGGCGCTGAACTGCAGGTCCGCGAGGAGCGCGTCGGCCGGCGCCGCCAGCGCGGCCGCGAGCACGAGCAGGTCGCGGCGCCCCTCGCCCGCCGGCTGGAGCGCCGCGTCGGCCGGCGCCGCCAGCGCGGCCGCGAGCACGAGCAGGTCGCGGCGCCCCTCGCCCGCCGGCAGGAGCGCGAGCGCGCGCTCGGCCAGCGCGCGATCGGGCTCGAGCCACGGCGCGACGCCGAGCGCGGCGGCGGCCTCGAGCGCCGCGATCGGGTCGGGCTCGGCCAGCGCCAGGCGCAGCTCGTTGCCGATCCGCGCGCCGGAGACCGTGTCCAGGGCGCCCGCGCGCACCGCCGCGCGTGCCAGGCGCGCGGTGTGCTCCTCCAGGCCGAAGCCCAGCCGCGCGCCGTATCGCGCGACGCGCCACAGGCGCGTCGGATCGTCGACGAAGCTCGCGTCGTGCAGCACGCGCAGCCGTCCCTCGGCGAGGTCCTTCCGCGCGTGCGCCGCGGTGCGCAGCTCGCCGGTGGCCAGGTCCAGCGCCAGCGCGTTGACGGTGACGTCGCGGCGCGACAGGTCCGCGTCGATGCCGGCCGGGCGGACGTCGGGCAGGGCGCCCGGGCGCGAGTAGCTCTCGGCGCGCGCCGCCGCGAGGTCCCAGCGGCAGTCCCCGGCGCGCACGGTCGCGGTGCCGAAGCGCTCGTGCGCGACCGCGGCGGCCGCACCCTCGGCCCCGCCGGCGAGGCGCGCGGCGAGCGCGTCGACGTCGCCCTCGACGACGACGTCGAGCTCGCGCGGCGCGCGGCCCAGCAGCAGGTCGCGGACCGCGCCGCCGACGAGGTGCACGCCGCCCGTGGCGGCGGCGGCCTCGATCAGCCGCCGCCCGCAGGGCAGCTCGCGCAGGCGCTGGCGCAGGTCCTCCATGGCCACAGTCTCGCGCGTCGGCCGGCCTGGCCAACCGGCGGGCGCCGCCCCGCCGGCCTCTACCATTGCCCGGGTGAGCCCTTCGCCCCGCGGCGAGCGTCCGCTTCCGCGGCTCGCGATCGGGGCTGTTCTCCTCGTGCTCTGCGTGGCGGGCGCCATCGTGGTGTTCGACCGCAAGGACGACGTGTTCAATCCGGACGTCGGATTCGTCGACACGAACGAGGACACGCCCTCCGCGACCGCCAAGCCCCCTCGTGCCGACGGCCATCCCGCCGACGACGGCTTCAACTGGCCTGTCTACGGCTACTCGCAGGCGCGCACCCACCACCTGCCCCTGCGGCGGACCCCGCGCCCGCCCTACCGGCAGGCCTGGGCGCGGCGCGGCACCGTGCTCCTGGAGTTCTCCCCGGTCCTCTGCGGGCGGCGGCTGTACCTGCTCAAGAACAACGGCGCGCTGTACGCGATCTCACGCGCGACCGGCCGGGTGAGCTGGCGGCGCAAGCTCGGCCACCTCGCCGCCGCCTCGCCGGCCTGCAGCGACGGGACGATCTACGCGGTGCTGCTCAAGCGCACCGAGCAGGACGGCGGCGGGCGCATCATGGCGATCGCGGCCAAGACCGGGAGCACGCGCTGGTCGCGCCAGCTGCCGAGCCGCTCGGAGTCCTCCCCGCTGATCGACCACGGCCGTGTCTACATCGGCAGCGAGGACGGCACCGTCTACTCCCTGCGGGCGCGCGACGGCGTCGTGCGCTGGCGCGCGAAGGCCGCCGGCGCGGTCAAGGGCGCGATCGCGCTGGACTCCGGCAAGCTGTACTTCGGCGACTACGGCGGCCGGGTCCACGCGATCCGCCGCACCGACGGCGGGAAGGTCTGGTCGACGGCGCCCGGCAGCGGCGCGCTCGGCCTCGGCGGCGGCAACTTCTACTCCAGCGCCGCCGTCGAGTACGGCCGCGTGTACATCGGCAGCACGAACGGCACGGTCTACTCGCTGTCGAGCGCCGACGGCAAGCTCGCGTGGAGTCGCAGCACGGGCGGCTACGTGTACGCGTCGCCGGCCGTCGGCCAGGCCCGCGGCGGGCGGCCGACGGTTTACATCGGCTCCTACGACGGGCGCTTCTACGCGCTGAACGCGCGCACCGGCGCGACGCGCTGGGTGCGCTCGCTGGGCACGAAGATCTCCGGCGCCGCGACGATCATCGGCGACACCGTCTTCGTCTCCGATCTCGGCCGCCGCATGACGTGGGCGCTCGGGGCGCGCACCGGCAAGACGCTGTGGCGGACCCACCGCGGCGCGTTCAACCCCGCCATCAGCGACGGGCGGCGCGTGTACTTCACCGCCTACACGTCGCTGTTCGCGCTCGACCCGAAGGGCCGCCCGTTCGACCGGGCCGCCGCGAAGAGCGCGCGCAGCCAGACCCGGGCGCAGCGCGCGGCCATCCGCGAGCTGGCCGCGCGCCGGGCGAAGGCGCGCGCGCAGGCCCGCCGCGAGCGCCAGCTGCGCTATCGGTTCGCCCCGCACGGCCACCGCCACAGCGGCAGCTACCGGCGCAGCTGCCACCGCCATCGTCACGTCTACAAGCTGCGCGGCAAGACCATCGTGCTGCGCCACAGCCACTGCCACCGGCACATCCGGCGGCGCTGAGGGCTACCGGCGCACGGCGATGCCGGCGGCCGCGAGGTGCGCCTTGGCGTCGCGGACCGCGAACGTGCCGTAGTGGAAGATCGAGGCCGCGAGCGCTGCGTCGGCGCCGGCCTGCAGCGCGGCGGCGAGATGCTCCAGCGTCCCCGCCCCGCCGGAGGCGATCACCGGCACCGCGACGGCCTCGGCCACCGCGCGCGTGAGCTCGAGGTCGTAGCCGTCGTTGGTCCCGTCGCGGTCCATGCTGGTGAGGAGGATCTCGCCGGCCCCGCGCGCGACGCCGTCGCGCGCCCACTGCACCGCGTCGATCCCGGTCGCGGTGCGCCCGCCGGCCACGAAGACCTCCCAGCCGGCGGCCGCCCCGCCGCCCGGCCGGGCCTTCGCGTCGATCGCCAGCACCACGCACTGCGCGCCGAACACGTCGGCCAGCTCGCTGATGAGCTCGGGCCGCGCGACCGCCGCCGAGTTGACCGCCACCTTGTCGGCGCCGGCGTCGAGGACGCCCTGGGCGTCGGCCACCGAGCGGATCCCGCCGCCGATCGTGAACGGGATGAAGCACTCGTCAGCCACCCGCCGCGCGAGCTCGACGACCGTGTCGCGCTTGTCGCTCGTCGCCGTGATGTCGAGGAAGACGAGCTCGTCGGCGCCGGCGGCGTCGTAGAGCGCGGCGAGCTCGACCGGGTCGCCCGCGTCGCGGATGTCGACGAAGTTCGTGCCCTTGACGACGCGCCCGGCATCGACGTCCAGGCAGGGGATGACGCGCTTGAGGTGCACCCCGCTGAGGCTATTGGGCGCCCGCGCCCGCGCCCGCGGCCGCGGAGCCCGCGAGCGCGGCGATCCCCTCGGCGACGGTGAACCTGCGCTCGTAGAGCGCCTTGCCGGCGATCACGCCGCTGAGGTTGACCTGGCGCAGCCCGGCGAGCGCCACGAGGTCCTCCCGGCGGCCGATCCCGCCGGAGTACATGAAGTGCCCGCGCACCGCGGCCGCCACGCGGCAGATCTCGTCGAGGTCGGGCCCGCCGAGCAGACCGTCCTTGTCGACGTTCGTATAGACGAACGTGCGCACGCCGCGATCCTGCAGGCGCTCGATGGCCGCCTCCGCGGGCAGCGTCGTCGTCTGCGTCCAGCCCGCCGTCGAGACGAAGCCGCCGCGCGTGTCGACGCTGACGACGATTCGCTTGCCGTGCCGCGCGACCGCCTCGTCGAGGAAGTCGACGTCGGCGAACGCCGCCGTGCCGAGGATCGCGCGCGCGGCGCCGGCCTCGATCGCGCCGTCGACCGCCTCGATGCAGCGCAGCCCGCCGCCGTACTGCACCGGCACGCCGAGCTCCTCGACCACCCGCGCGAGGTGGTCGAGGTTCTGCGGCGAGCCGGTCCGCGCGCCGTCGAGGTCGACCATGTGCAGGTAGCGCGCGCCCGCGCCGACCCACGCCCGCGCGGCCTCCAGCGGGCTGTCGGCATAGACGGTCTCGGCGGCGAAGTCGCCCTGCACGAGCCGCACCGCCCGGCCGCCGGCGATGTCGATCGCGGGATAGAGGATCACCGGTGGACCACTACTAGACGTGGACCGACGCGCAGATGCCGACGAAGTTGCGCAGCAGCGCAAGCCCGTGCGTCGAGGACTTCTCGGGATGACACTGCGCGCCGAAGACGTTGCCCGACGCCACGAACGAGACGAACGGCGAGCCGTACTCTCCGCGGCCGAGCACGATCGACGGATCCTCGGGCTGCGCCACGAACGTGTGCACGTGGTAGAAGGCGGCGGGGTCGGGCAGCCCCTCGCACAGCGCCGACGGGCGCTCCCAGTGCACGGAGTTCCAGCCGATGTGCGGCAGCTTCAGGCCCTGCGGGTCCAGGCGCACGACCTGCCCGGCGAGCAGGCCCAGGCCGTCGGAGCCCTCGTGCTCGACGGAGCGCTCGAAGAGCAGCTGCATGCCGAGGCACAGCCCGATGACCGGCTTGCCGGCCTGCGCGTGCGCCCGCACGACCTCGTCGAGGCCCAGCGCGCGCAGCCGGCGCATCGCCTCCGGGAACGCGCCGACGCCGGGCACCACGAGCCCGTCGGCCGCGCGCAGCTCGTCGGGGTCGGACGTCTGCGCGATCGGCGTGCCGACGTGCTCGAACGCCTTGGCCACCGAGCGGCGGTTGCCCATCCCGTAGTCGACCATCGCGACCGCCGTCATCGCGCCCGCCTCATCCGGTCAGCGTGCCCTTCGTCGACGGCACGCCGCGCTCGGTCGGGTCGATCGCGATCGCCGCGCGCAGCGCGCGCGCGAAGGCCTTGAAGGACGCCTCGATCAGGTGGTGGGCGTTCGTGCCCGCCTGGACCTCGAGGTGCAGCGTCATCCGCGCGTTGCCGGCCACCGCGCGGAAGAACTCCTCGAGCAGCTCGTGCTCGAAGCCGCCGGTCTCGCCCGCGGGTAGGCCGCCGTCGTGCAACGCGACGAACGCCCGGCCGGAGATGTCGATCGCGCACATCGCGCGCGCCTCGTCCATCGGCACGACGGCGTGGCCGTAGCGGAAGATCCCGCGGCGGTCGCCGAGCGCGGCGTCGAGCGCCTGGCCGAGCACGATCCCGACGTCCTCGACGGTGTGGTGCGAACCGGTCTGCAGGTCGCCCTTGGCGAGCACGGTCAGGTCCAGCCGCCCGTGGCGCGCGAGCAGGTCGAGCATGTGATCCAGGAACCCGACGCCGGTGTCGCGGCGGCCGGCGCCGCTGCCGTCGAGCCCGAGCTCGAGCGTGATGTCGGTCTCGCCGGTGCGGCGCTGGCGCTGGGCGGTGCGGGGGGCCTCGGTCATCGCGCCGCATTCTCCCCCACGCGCGCCACCATCGACTCGGCGTGCACGGTGAATCCCTCGGCGCGGGCGATCGGCGCGCCGGCGGCGGCCAGCGCGGGCGCCGCGTCGCCGATGTGGACTTCGCTCATCCGGCGCCGGAACGCCCGCGGCGACAGGCCCGAGGCGTAGCGCGCCGAGCCGCCGGTCGGCAGGCTGTGGTTCGAACCCGCGACGTAGTCGCCGAACGCGGTCGCGCCCGAGGCGCCGACGAAGACGCAGCCGGCCGCGCGCACGCGCGGCGCGAGGCGCTCCACCGACGGGCCGACGAGCTCGAGGTGCTCGGGGGCGAACGCCTCGCAGAAGCGCAGCCCCTCCAGCAGCGACTCCGCATGGACGAGCACGAAGGCGGCCGGGTCGGAGTGCGCGCGCTCGGCACCGAGCGTCTGCAGCGAGTCGCGCACCGCGTGCAGCAGCGGCGACGAGCCCGAGACGAGGACGACCGGCGCGCCCGGCCCGTGCTCGCCCTGGGCGAGCAGGTCCAGCGCGATCAGCTCGGGGTCGGCCGACGCGTCGGCGAACACGAGCACGTCGCTCGGCCCGTAGAAGCCGTCGATGCCGACGCGGTCGGACACCTGGCGCTTGGCCTCTTGCACGATCAGGCTGCCCGGCCCGGCGATGACGTCGACGCGCTCGATCGTCTCCGTGCCGTAGGCGAGCGCTGCGACGCCGTGCGCGCCGCCCATCGCGTAGACCTCGTGCACGCCGCACAGCGCGCAGGTGCCGCGGATGACGGGGTCGATCGGCGGCGGCGTGAGCACCACGACCGCCTCGACGCCGGCCGCCCGCGCGGTCACGACGCCCATGACGACGCTCGAGGGATACGGCGCCCGGCCGCCGGGCGCGTAGATGGCGGCGCGGCGCACCGGCACCTCGCGCAGCACCACGCGGTGGCCCTGCGGCAGGGCCACGGCGACGTCCGCGCCGACCGCGGCGTCCGCGACGAGCGCGACGTTCGTGATCGCGACCTCGAGCCCGGCGCGCACGTCGTCGTGCAGCAGCCCGGCGTCGAGCTCCGCGGCCGGGACGCGCAGGTCCTCCGGCGCCGGCTCACCGGCCAGGTCAAAGCGCGTGACGAGCTCGCGCAACGCGCGGTCGCCGCCCTCGCGCACGGCGCCGACGATCCCCGCGACGACCTCGCTCACCGACGCGGGCGCAGGCGCGAGGGCGCGCACGGACGCTGCCGCGGCGACCGGGTCGCCGCCCACCGCGACGCGCTCAATGCGCACGCAGCTTCTCCAGCATCGCGTCGATCGCCGCGGCCTTGAGCTTGTGCGACACGGGGTTGGCGATCAGGCGCGCGGTCGAGACGAAGATCTCCTCGCGGATCACGAGGTTGTTCTCGCGCAGCGTCGTGCCGGTCGCGGTGAGGTCGACGATCGCCTCGACGAGGCCGGTCAGCGGCGCGAGCTCGACCGATCCCTTCACCTCGACGATCTCGGCCTGGCGCCCGGTCGCCTCGAAGTACGTGGCGGCGGTCTTGTAGTACTTCGTCGCCACGCGCATGACGCCCAGGCGGCGCAGCGCCTCGACCGACGGGTCGGGCCCGTCGATGGTGGCGAGCACCATGGTGCAGGCGCCGTAGCCGAGGTCGAGCAGCTCGTAGACCTCGCGGTCGGGCTGCTCGGTGAGGACGTCCTTGCCGGTGATGCCGACGTCGGCGGCGCCGGCCTCGACGTACGTCGGCACGTCGGACGGGCGCATCGTGACGATGCCGACGTCGGCGAACAGCAGCTTGCGGTCGTTGGAGCGCACCTCGGCGGTGTCGATGCCGATCGCGTCGAGGCGGTCGAGCGTCTCGCGCATGAGCGCGCCGCGGGGGACCGCGATGACGAGGTCCGGGGTCGGCGGCGGCGTGCTCATGACTGCGCGCCCTGCTCCTCGCCGGTCAGCGCGATGTGCAGCCGGTCGATCGTCAGCGCGAAGCCGACGGCGGGCAGCGGGCGGCCGAAGCGGCCGAGCAGGTCGTCGTAGCGCCCGCCGCCGCCGAGCGGGGCGCCGAGCGCCGGGTCGTAGACGTCGAAGACCGCGCCGGTGTAGTAGCCCATCTTGCGCACGAGGCCGAGGTCGAAGATGACGCGCTCGGCCACCTCCGGTAGCAGCAGCTCGTAGACGCCGGCGAGGCCGGCCAACGCGTCGCCGACGGGCCCGCCGGCGTCGGCGAGCACGCCGGCGCCGCCGCGGATCTGCGGGATGCGCAGCAGCAGCTCGGCGTCGGCGTCGTCCAGGCCGAGCCGGCCGAGCTCGGCCTCGAGGGCCACGAAGTCACGCCGGACCAGGGTGTCCATGAGCAGCTCGACGGCGTCCGGCGGGACGTCGTGCGAGCGCAGCAGCATCGGGTACAGCGAGGCGTCGCCGAGGCCGATCCGGAAGTCGCGCAGGCCGACGGCGTCGAGCGCGTGGTAGAGGACGGTCAGCGCCTCGGCGGTGCCCTGCGGGCCGGCCGCGCCGACGAGCTCGATCCCGGCCTGCAGGAACTCGCGCATCTGGCCGCGGTGCGGGCGCACGCCGCGGTAGGCGTGGGCGAAGTAGCAGAAGCGCAGCGGCGGCTCGGCCGTCGGATAGCGCGTGGCGACGAGCCGCGCGATCGGCACGGTCATGTCGGTGCGCAGGGCGAGAACCTCGCCGTGGTCGTCGAAGACGCGGTACGCGGGCGGCTCGCCGCCCCCGCGGGCGAGGACGTTCTCGTACTCCAGCGCGGGCGTCCAGACCTCGCCGTAGCCGTCGTGCTCGAAGATGGCGCGGATCGCCTCGGTGATGTCGCGCAGCTCGCGCATCTCGTCGGGCAGCACGTCGCGGGTGCCGGAGGGAATGGGGTGGATCTGTGGGCGCACGGGTGCTGTGAATCTAGAAGGCGCGGCGCAGCGGGGGTCGGCCGGGGCTCGCGGCTAGTGGTAGACGGGCTCGATCGCGACGCGCTCGATGCGCGCGCCGAGATCGCGCAGGCGCTCGTCGATGCGCTCGTAGCCACGATCGATCTGGCGGATGTTGCCGATCTCCGAGCGTCCCTCGGCGCACAGCGCGGCGATCAGCATCGCCATGCCGGCGCGGATGTCGGGCGACTCGACGCGCTCGCCGCGCAGCCGGCAGGGGCCCGTGATGATCGCCCGGTGCGGGTCGCACATCGTGATGTCGGCGCCCATGAGGACGAGCTTGTCGGTGAACACCATGCGGTTCTCGAACATCCACTCGTGGATGAGCGCCGAGCCCGAGCACTGGGTGGCCAGCGCCACGGCGATCGAGGTGAGGTCGGCGGGGAACGCCGGCCACGGCCCGTCCTGCACCTTGATCTTGTGCTCGCCGACGTCGCGGGCGATCACGAGGTCCTGCCCGCCGGGCACGATGACGTCGTTGCCGTCGAGCTCGGAGCGCAGGCCGAGGCGGTCGAAGACGAGCCGGATCATGCGCAGGTCGTTGGGGATCGTGTCGCGGATGCGCAGCTCGCCGCCGGTCACGCCGGCGAGCGCCATGAACGAGCCGATCTCGATGTGGTCGGGACCGATCGTGTGGTCGCAGCCGTGCAGCTTGGCCCGGCCGTTGACGGTCAGCACGTTGGAGCCGATGCCCTGGATGTCGGCGCCCATCTTCACGAGCATCCGCGCGAGGTCCTGGACGTGCGGCTCGCAGGCGGCGTTGCCGATGACCGAGGAGCCGGGCGTGCCCGCGGCGGCCAGCAGCGCGTTCTCCGTGCCCATGACCGACGGCTCGTCCATGAAGACGTCGCCGGCGCGCAGGCCGCGGGGCGCGCGCAGGTCGATGTCGCGGTGGTGCTCGAAGGTCGCGCCGAGGGCCGCGAACGCGTCGAGATGCGGGTCCAGGCGCCGGCGGCCGATGCCGTCGCCGCCGGGCGGCGGCATCCGGACCCGGCCGAAGCGAGCGAGCAGCGGGCCGGCGAGCAGGAACGACGCGCGGATGCGCTCGGAGAGCCCACGGTCGATGACCGCCTCGTCGGCGGTCAGCCGGTCGGCGCAGAGCGCGACAGCGTGGTCGGACAGCCACGTGATGCGCACGCCGATGCCCTCGAGGATCGACAGCATCGCGGCGACGTCCTGGATCTTCGGGACGTTGCGGACCACGACCTCGTCCTCGGTCAGGACCGAGGCGGCCAGGATGGGCAGGGCACCGTTCTTGTTGCCGGCGGGCGTAATCGTGCCCGTGAGCGCGGTGCCTCCGTCGATGACGAACTTCTCCATGAGAGGGTGCCTTCCGGCGACGGGAGCAGGGCCGTAGGGCTGGGCTAGGGTAACAGCCATGCCGTCCCGGATTTCGCGCGATGAGGCGTGGTCCCTGCTCGCGGAGTGGGTGCAGTCCGAATCGCTGCGCCGCCACTGCCTGGCCGTCGAGGCCGCGATGGTCTCCTTTGCGGAGCGTGAGGGCCACGACGCCGAGCTGTGGGGCGTCACCGGCCTGTTGCACGACGCCGACTACGAGCGCTTCCCGGACATGGACGACACCGAGCGCGGCCATCCGCGGACGATCATCGCCGAGCTCGAGTCGCGCGACGCGCCGCCGGAGATGGTCCACGCGATCGCCGCCCACGCCGACTTCCTCGACGTGCCGGCCGAGACAGAGCTCGACCGCACGCTGCTTGCCGTCGACGAGCTCTGCGGCTTCCTGGTGGCGTGCGCGTGGGTGCGGCCGGAGGGCATCCACGGGTTGACGCCCAAGTCGGTCAAGAAGAAGCTCAAGGCGCCGTCGTTTGCTGCAGCGGTGAATCGTGACGACATCCGTGGCGGCGCCGAGCGGCTGGGCGTGGATTTCGACGCTCACGTCGCGTTCGTGATCGCCGCGCTGGAGGCGCGGGCGGGTGAGCTGGGGCTACACGGGCGGCCCAGCGCCGATTAGGGTGGCGTCGGCGGTGTCGGCGCCGGCCGGTGCGGGTGGCGGCGCTGATGGCGTCGCCCGCCGTGCGAGTCGCGGCGCTGGTGGCGTCGCGGCCGAAGCGGGACGCGACGACCAGTGCCCCGCCGCCGAAGCGGGACGCGACGACCGGCGCGCCGCCCGTCGGTCCGGGTCGCGCCGCTGGGGCCCGCGCCGCCGCTGCGGGTCGCGCCGCTGGTGCCCGCGCCGCCGCTGCGGGTCGCGCCGCTGGTGCCCCCGCCGCCGCTGCGGGTCGCCCCGCTGGTGCCCGGGAGGGATCGTGGCGAAGGGCGCGTAGCGCGCAGCACGGAACGCCGAGCGGGGAGCGCGCCCTGGCGAAGCTCCGCAACGTGCGAGGTCTCCGCGGAGCCCATGCAAGATTTCTTGCACACCTGCGGCACGCTTTGTCCTGCATATCGCGCTTTTTCCAGTACGTACGCGTGTTCCGTCCGCACACCGACCTACCGTAGAACATATGTTCGCTTCCGTGTTCCTCCAGCTTCCCGCGCGGCTGCGGCGCGCGCTCGCCTACGTCAAGGCCTTCGCCTTCCTCGAGGGCCCGCCGTGCGCGCCCCTCGCACGGGTCTCCCACTCCTTCGCCGCCGAGCTCCGCGCGGTCTGTGCGGGCGATCGTCGTCGCGGTCCAGGCGTCGCCCGCGCCCCGCGTCCCGGATCGGCGATCGACCACTGCGCCACGGCGCGATCGACCACCGGCCGCAGCGGCCGGCCGGCGGCCCCTGCGCAGCGCTGCTGCACGCCGACGACGTCGAGCAAGCGCACGGCCGCGCCGCGCCCGTCGAACGACCGTCGCGCCTCAGTGCCCGGCGGGTTCTTGCACCGCTGACACGGCGCACGGCGACGCCCGCGGGCGCTCGAGGGACCGCGCGTCAGTGCCGGCGGGTTCCTATCATGGCGCAGGCGCACGGCGACGCCCCGCCCGTCCAACGACCGCCGCGCCTCCGTGCCCGGCGGGTGCCTACGCGGCGCAGGCGCACGGCGTCCCCCGCCGCCGAGCGACCGCCGCGCGGCAGCGCCCGGCGGGTGCCTACACGGCGCGGGCGCACGGCGACCCCCCGCCGGTCAAACGACCGCCGCGCCTCAGTACCGGGCAGTTCCAGCACCGCTAACGCGACGCACGATCGGGCCGCGCGCGGTCGACGCCCGCGCTCGGCGCCCCGACCACGCGTCGCCGCGGGGCCTACGAGATCACGTCGGCGCCCTGTGACGCGCCAGGTGCGGTATGCGCACTCGGCGCGTCACCACCACCGTGCACACGGTCGACCGAGCGAACCGCGCGCGATCGCGGCGCGCGCGGTCCGATATCCACACTCGGCGCGCCCGACCCCTCCCCGTGAGGGCGGGCGAGGCTGCAGGATGCCGGAGCCCCCAGGATCGCGCCGCGGCCCGCGGCCCGCTCCGCGCACTAGCGCCCGCGCGCCGCCGTCTCACGGCGAACGAGCCCGCTTCGCGCCGACCTCGCCCCTGGCCGGCGGCCACTGCATCCTCCCGTCACCCCTCCGCGATGCAGTTTCCGCGCGCACGACGCGCAGCCACACGCGGGCCCCCGGCGGCATCACACGCCAGCCACGACGGACAACCCGGGCCAGCATCACACACCCCCTCGGGCCACCGGGGTGTGGCAGCACACGCCCCGCGCGGGGCACCGGGGTGTGGCAGCACACGCCCCGCGCGGGGCACCGGGGTGTGGCAGCACACGCCCCCACGGGCCACCCAAGGTGTCAGCACACGACAGCCACGGCGGCGCCTGGGCGGCGCCACACGCCACGCCCGACCACGGGGGCGGAGGCTCCCCACGCACGAGTTGCGCCCCTGAGCGAGAGCCATCCGGGGCGCGCCGCAAAGAACCCCGCGCGCGACGCGAGCAGGAGCGCCGCCCACCG